>NZ_LT907980.1:2535136-3168920 GCF_900215155.1 Marinobacter sp. LV10R510-11A | reverse complement strand
CCATTCGTGCTCGTAGGTGAACAGGCTACGAGCGTGTTGGGCTTGAGGGAAATAATCTCGGCTGAACGGCTGCAGTGGATGGCTGGTGGTTAGCGCGGCTGTCACCGAATCGCCTGGCTGGTTTGGTACCTGCCAGAGATTGTCGAGGTGATCCTGCAGCTGGCCCACCAGAACCGACGGTGGCCTTGGTGAGTCGTCGCGAATGCTGCGCCCTACCCAACTGATGTAAAGCTGTTCGCGGGCCGACAGCATGGCTTCTAGAAACAGGTAACGGTCGTCTTCCCGGCGGGAACGGTCGCCGGGGCGATAGTCCTGCGCCATCAAATCAAAATCTACCGGCGGCCGCGAACGTGGATAATCGCCATCGTTCATGCCCAGCAGGCACACACTGCGGAAGGGAATCGCA
Organism: Marinobacter sp. LV10R510-11A; assembly: GCF_900215155.1. Classification (NCBI taxonomy): domain Bacteria; kingdom Pseudomonadati; phylum Pseudomonadota; class Gammaproteobacteria; order Pseudomonadales; family Marinobacteraceae; genus Marinobacter; species Marinobacter sp. LV10R510-11A. Next base: position 3,168,514 of record NZ_LT907980.1, on the reverse strand, counting down.
CGCATGGGCATCAGCGTGGCGAAGTTGACCTTGCCCGCCAAGAAGCGCTGGTTCAGGCCACCTTCGTCCAGGCCTTCCAGCAACACGTCTTTTACGATATTCAGTGGCAGCGGTTGCTGATCTAACCCTGCGGCGAGTGTGTCGTCCAGCCATTGTTCCAGTTGCCGGCGGAAGCGGTTCAGCAGCAACAGGTCGTGGCTTTCTACTTTGTGGAAAAACTGCTCCAGCATGGCGGAGAACAATTCTTCCCACTGCTGAGGCGAGCGGCTTTCTTGTAGTTCCTGCCACAGAGTTTCCAGGCGATACACAAACTCGCCAAGGCGTCCCGCGAGGCTGGCCTGCAGCCCGCCAATTTCGCCATAGGGCTGAACCCCAGCCCACGGGTCGTCGTCGCCCATGCCGTAACCGAGCAGCATGGAGCGTAAACCGGATTGCCAGGTGTTGCGCTCCAGATCTGCTGGCAGCTCCAGGCTTTCCCGGTGGGCACCGTGCAGACCCCAGCGGATGTTGGCGCCCTCAACCCAGCGCCGGGCCAAGGGAATTTCCTCTTCGGTAATTTCGAAACGGTCACGGATGCCGGGTACCTCTAAAAGGCTGATGATCTCACTCACCCCGAACCGACTGCGCGGCAACGACATCAGCGTTTCCAGGGCAATCAGCACGGGTTCGTGGTTGCGCTGGCCCTGATCGGAAATAGTGAACGGAATGTGACGGTTGCGCCCCGCCGAATAGCGGCCAAACACTGCCTGAATATGGGGTGCGTACACGTTGATATCTGGCACCATCACCATCACGTCTCGAGGCCGCAGCGTGGAGTCAGCGTTGAAGCGGGCCAGCAGTTGGTCGTGCAGAATTTCCACTTCCCGCTGGGGGCTGTGGGCATCGTGGAAGGCCACTGAGCGATCCATAGTCAGATCCAGCTCGCGCTGTTCGTTGCGAATCTCCTGCAGCGGGGTCAGGTTATAAATGTCATTTTGCAGCTGGTGTAACAAACAAGTTGCCTGCCCAGTGCCGTGTTCCGAGAAGATGTCGATTTTCTGATCCGGCGTCTGGAAACTGGCGCGGTATTCGTCGGGGTTGTCGAACTCATCCAGCAGGCGGATGTAATCCCGGCCTTGTTTGCCCCAGGCGGCTAGTAACGGGTTGGCGTGCTGGTGCAATTGGTCGGCATCATCAATTTGCGACAGGGTTGGGTGACGGGCACCGCGCTTGCGCTCAGCTTTCAGCAGTTCTCGGTCGCTGACAATATCGGCCCAGTAAAACTGCGAGGGGTTGTGAACACACAGCACCACCTGGCTGAATCGGCTGAGCACATAAAGCGCTTCCAGCGCCTGTCGGGGCAACGACGATACCCCGAACACCACAATGCGCTTAGGTAGGCGGTTCGGGTGAGCGGGCGCGGTTATGCGCTGGCCCTCAGCCATAAACCGGGTATGAATCTGCGAGCGGCTGGTGTGGGCTTCAGCACCTGTGTCTTCCACCAGTTTGCGCCACAGCATGGGCTGCCAGCGGGTGTCTTCCTCAATCGGTTTTTCACCGTTTCGAGTGCTGATCACCACATCCCGTCCTTGTTCCCAGGCCGCCAGCCAGTCGGCGCGGAATACCTGATACTGATCAAACAGATCCGCCACTTTCTCCGCCAACTGGAACGCCCGCAAATCCGTGTCGGTGCCTTCCAGAAAGCGCGCCAGCGGGTTGAACACTTCGTCCGTTTGCACCAGTTCCGGCAGCAACCGGTAAAGCCGCCACACCAGCCGGCGCTTATCAAAGGGGGATTGCTCTGGCACTTCGCCATCCGGCAGCACGGCGCGGTAGGCTTGCCAGATAAACCGCGCCGGAAACAGGAAATCCATACCGGCCGCGATGCCCAGCCCGCCTTCACTGCCATCCTCAGAGCGCTTTTCCGCCAGTGCCAACTTCAACCACTGGGCAATACCATTGCTCTGCACCAGAAAGGTTTCGCTCTGCAGCGGCGGCAGCGGGTTTTGCTGACATATAAACACCACGGCCCGGCGCAGGTCTTCCAGATGGTTGGCATGAACGGCGTGAAAGCCGGGGGTGATGGCGGCGTTTTGGGGCATGGATTTCCCTGTTTAGTCTCTGATTCGATTCCTGATATCACAGGTTACCGCATGTGATCGAAGAAGCGGACAGTCCAAGTCTTATGGGTGTATGTAATTCTATTTTGGATTAACTAACACAGCCTATACCCTATAGAGGATAATGTTGACTTTATCCTCTATACGGTATAATAATTAAACTATCCGCCAAAGGGTATAACCATGAAAATAACATCTCCGGAAGCTCTGTCCACGGCTATAAAAAATGCCAGGCACCGTCAAGATCTTAGCCAACAGTCTACTGCGGCCAAAGTTGGTGTGAAGCAGGCCACGGTTTCCAGTTTTGAGAATCATCCGGAGAAAAGCCGAGTCGAGACTCTGTTCAAGCTTCTCTCCGCCCTTGACCTCGAGTTGCGTGTGGTGGAACGCAGTGCATCGGACCCGATAGGCGGTTGGAGCGAAGAATGGTGATGATACATGCCTGACTTGATTGTGGCCCTGAACGGCATTGAGGTGGGAAAGCTGACACTGGAAAACTCCGGCGCTATGGCCTTTCAGTATTATCCCGCATGGTTAAATCAACCCGGCGCCCGAGCTATTTCTCTTTCACTGCCGCTTTCTCCAAAGGTTTATCGAGGCGCGCTGGTTTTTAATTTTTTTGATAACCTGCTGCCGGATTCGGATGCTATAAGATCTCGCATGCAGGCACGCTTCAGCGCTCCTACACGCCATCCCTTTGACTTACTTGGAAGCGTTGGTCGTGACTGTATTGGTGCCATTCAGCTATACCCTCAGGATTGTGTGCTGCCGGATATCCGAGCGGTGACAGCAGAATCACTTGGTGCCACCGCCATAGAACACCTACTCGGCAACTATCAAAACGCACCGCTGGGAATGGCGCGGGAAAATGAATTCCGTATTTCTCTGGCGGGTGCTCAGGAAAAAACCGCGTTGCTCTGGCATCAGGGTCATTGGCAGCTTCCCACTGGGAGCACGCCCACTAGTCATATTTTTAAACTTCCAATCGGCTTCTTGGATCATAGCAATATTGATCTTCGTGAAAGCGGTGAGAATGAATGGCTCTGCCTGCAATTCCTGAAAGCCTTTGGGGTGCCAACGGCTAACGCTGAACTTGGGCAGTTTGGCCGTCAGAAGGTTCTGATTGTAGAACGCTTTGATCGACGCTGGTCGAAAGATTCCACCTGGCTGATGCGATTACCTCAGGAAGACTTCTGCCAAGCTCTCGGTGTGGCTCCGGCGATCAAGTACGAGAGCGATGGCGGTCCAGGAATTCACGATGGAATGAAGCTCCTTCTTGGCTCACAGGCAGCGAACAAGGATCGCGAAACCTTCTTCAAAGCGCAGATACTGTTTTGGCTGCTTTCGGCGATTGATGGTCATGCAAAAAATTTCAGCCTTTTCATAGAGCCTGGCTCCGCCTTTCGGATGACACCACTCTACGATGTGATCTCAGCCTACCCACTTATGGCGCAAGGCAGTCTGGCACCGCAACAAGCAAAAATGGCCATGTCCGTTAAAGGTCGACAACGCCACTATCATTGGGCTCGCATCCAACCACAGCATTTCATAAGTACTGCCCATCAAGTTGGTTTTTCCAGCAAAAGAGCGAGCGAACTACTTGGCGAGATCGCTAAGCAGGTACCTAGCGCTATCAGCAAAGTGGAAGCCTTGTTGCCAGGCGAGTTTCCATCGCGTATCAGTGAGCCAATTCTGGAGGGTGTGCTAAATCAAGCTAAAGAAATAAAGTAAATTCAGGCGCCAGTGTTAGAACTCACATAAGCGTACATTTGCAGTAAGGTCTAGCCGTGTTTCTATGAGCAAGCATGTTCCAGATTTTTGGCCCACAGCGGCCGATCTTGAAAACCCCCTGTACTACCTGCAAAACATGGAAACGGTAGTTGCATGGGTAGCCAATCACCACGCGGATCTGCTGCTGGAGCCGGAGCGTGCGCGCCTGCACGATTTCTTAGAGTTACCCCGATCTGCCCGGGCATTGCTGACCCGTATGGTAATGCGCAGCGGTGATTTGTTTCGCGCTGACAAGTTGAAGTATCCAGAGCTGGGAAGCCCTGAAGCTGACGCACTGGCCGAGCTGATTTCCGATGACTGGTTGGATGCCGACCCACTGCTGACTCTGGATGACCTCTTTCGCTTGTTTACCCTGGCCGAACTGCGCCCGACCTTTGCGCCGGTTTTAATGGCAGAGGGATTCGCTAAAAATCTGCCTAAGGCCGGAATGCGCGAAGCTTTGCAGTACATATTCGCCGATGCCCGCACACTAAACGACTGGCTGGGTGGCGATGCAAAATTCGTGGTGCGGGTTATCCCGATGGCGCTATTCGATCGTGTCCGCCTGATGTTTTTCGGCAACTTGCGGCAGAGCTGGTCAGATTTTGTACTGGTGGAGCTGGGCCATCACCGCTATGAGACGGTGGAATTTACCCCCGAGGCACGAGCGTTTTCCCGGCGCAGCGAGGTGGATATCTACTTGGCCATGCACCACTGCCGCGAGAGTTTGGATGCCGGCGTGCCAGCTAAAGAAGTTTGGAGAGAGGTTCCGGATGACTCAGATAACCCTTGGCTGAGCAGTCGCCGCAATCGTCTATTGTTGGAATTGGGCCGGCAGGCGGAACGACAGGGTGAGCGTGAACTGGCTTTAGATGCACTCGCCGCCAGTGGTCACCGGGAGGCTGGTTTGAAACGCCTGCGACTGCTGGAACGGATGAAGCGCTTTGAGGAGGCATGGGCTATAGCCGCGCGCTGGCAGAACAAGGAATTAAGCGATGCCGAAGCCCAAGGCTTGACGCGTATTCTGAAGCGACTGGCGGCAAAAGTGGGCCAGCCCGTTCCGCCAGCACCACAGAACCCAGAGATCCGCGAGCTCACGCTAATTCTGCCCCAAACCGGTGGCTCTGTTGAAACAGTAGTTCGGGATCACCTGTCCACCTCCGAAGCCCCAGTGTTCTATGTAGAAAACACCCTGATCACCGGCTTGTTCGGGCTGCTGTGCTGGCACACGATTTTCAAAGCCATACCCGGTGCTTTCTTTCACCCCTTCCACACCGGCCCGGCGGATCTTGTGCGGGATGATTTTGTAACTCGTCGGCAAGTCGAGTTTGATCGGTGTTTTGCGGCGTTGCAGGATGGCAGTTATCGCCAGAAAATCCTGAATACTTACGCCGCCAAACAGGGCATTACTAATCCCTTTGTGACCTGGCCGACGCTGAGTGAAGAGCTGCTGAATCTGGCGCTGGATTGCATTTCCGCGACCGATTTGCAGATCCTGTTCGAACGTTTGCTTTTGAATATCCGCGAACATCGCAGCGGTTTCCCCGATCTTATACGCGTCTATCCGGAAAACCCGAGCGATAAGCCCCGTTACGAAATGATCGAAGTAAAAGGCCCCGGCGACCGGCTGCAAGATCACCAGATCCGTTGGCTGCATTTTTTTGCCCGCCAAGGCATTGCTGCCAGCGTGTGCTATCTGCGCTGGCAAGACAGCGGAGCCACACCGTGAAGGTTGCGGTGAGAACCCTTTGCGAGTTCGCAGGCCGGGAAGGCGACTTGGACTTTCGCTACACCCCGGCGCCCAGTGCCGAAGAGGGTATGGCCGGCCATCAGGCGCTTCAGGGTAAGCGCGGATACGGCTATAAAAGCGAGTATTCACTTACTGGAGAATGCATGGGGTTAGAGCTTTATGGCCGAGCCGATGTGTATAACCCACACTCTGGCCTGCTAGATGAAATAAAAACCCACCGTGGCGATGTGTCCCGCATCCGGCCCCATCAGCGGGCGTTGCATCGGGCTCAGTTACGGGCCTACGGCGCTCTACTCTGCCGTCAGGAAAAGCGCAAAACCTTGAAGCTAGCGCTGGTTTATTTCGATATCGGCAAAAAACGTGAAACGTCGGTCGCTGAAACTGCCCGCGCGGGTGAGCTGTGGCAAGAAGTGGAAGCCCTATGTGACCGTTACCGACTCTGGGCAGAACAGGAAGCCCACCACCGGGAACAACGCGACATTCGCCTTGCTGGCCTGCGCTTTCCATTCCCGCAGTTTCGTCCCCGCCAGCGTCAGCTTGCCGAAACTGTCTACAAAAATACGGTGAAGGGCGGCACGCTGCTGCTGGAAGCGCCTACTGGTTTGGGTAAAACCCTCGGTACTCTGTTCCCTGCGCTGATGGCCATGCCCGCCGCAGAACACGACCGGCTCTATTATCTCACTTGCCGCAATACCGCCCGACAATTGGCTGTGGACGCCGTGGAACGCCTGCGTGCCGCGCAAGAAGCACCGCAGATTTGGCCTTTGCGCACGTTGGAGTTGGTGGCCAAGGCGGATGCCTGCGAACACCCAGATAAAGCCTGCCACGGTGATTCCTGCCTACTTGCTAAAGGCTTCTTCGACCGGTTGCCAGATGCTCGGGCCGAAGCCGCCCAAGCGGGCACCACGCTCACTCAGGAAGTGCTGGCGAAGATCGCCGCTGGCCACAACATTTGCCCCTATTTTCTGGCCCAGGAGATGGCGCGCTGGTGCGATCTGGTGATTGGCGATGTGAACAGGATGTTTGATCAGTCTGCTCTGCTCCACGGGCTCACCCGGCAGAACAACTGGAAAACGGCGCTTCTGATAGACGAAGCCCACAACCTAGTAGATCGCGGCCGGGGCATGTATTCGGTGCAGTTGGATCAGCAGCGGTTGTTAAGAATACGCAAAACCGCGCCCAAGGCTTTGAAACCGCACCTGGATCGAACCGCCCGTGCGTGGCAGGGCGTTATCCGTGACCACGCAGACGCCGGCACCGCGCCGGTGGAGACAATCGCCACGCTAATAGCCCAACAATACCGGGAGCGCCCGGGGCACTATCTGGCGTTTTTCAGCAGTTTTAAGTATCTGAACGAGATAAACGCAGCATTGGGCAGCCTTGCCCCGGATGTACCCCAACGATCGCAGCATCCCGGAATGAGCCCGCAACAGCGTCGGAATTTTCTGGCAGGGTTCCGGGAAGAATCCGGCAGCGTTGCTTTTGCGGTTCTGGGAGGTGTTTTCAGTGAGGGAATTGATTTACCGGGAGATCAGTTGATTGGTGCGTTTGTAGCCACTCTGGGCTTACCGCCTTTCGATGCCTGGCATGAGATTCTCAAACATCGCCTGCAGCAGCGTTTTGGCTCAGGCTACGAATACACCTATTTGATTCCTGGCCTACAGAAAGTGGCTCAGGCCGCTGGAAGAGTCATTCGCACACCAGAGGATCAAGGCGTGATTTGGCTAATAGACGATCGCTTTTTGCAGCCGCAGATTCGGGGATTGTTGCCAGGGTGGTGGTTTGAAACAGAGACTGCTGAATAAAGCAGCCCCAGCTTTCAAACAGATAGCATCAACCGAAGTGGAAAAATGCCAGCTTGTTGCCATCCAGATCTTTCACGTAGGCACCGTAGAACTGGTCCGGAATACGCTGCCCCGGCTCGCCGTCGCAGGTTGCGCCCAGCTCAATGGCTTTTTGGTAGTAGGCATCAACGGCCTCTTTTGAGCCCGGTTGAAGTGCCAGCATATTGCCGTTACCGGGATGGTTTGGCGTGCCGTCGAACGGCGTGCAAACAGCCATCATTGGGGATTTCATGCTTTCACCAATGAACGCAATGCGGCCCAAATCTAGCAGAACCTTTGCGCCCATATCACCCAGAAGGCCCGTGTAGAACTTCTTGGCTTGTTCCATATCGCTGACACCAATGGTCACGTATCCGATCATGCTTTATTCTCCTATTGCGCGCTATTTACCCGCGCGGTTGGTTTTAAACCGTTAATCTGCCTTCCCATCGAAAATTTGCAGCCCAGAGCAGAGCCTCGGAGAGCGGAAGTGGTTTGCTGTAGAAAAATCCTTGGCCTAGGTCACACCCAAGCGCTATCAGTTTGCTTTCAACATCTGCACTTTCAATGCCTTCGGCAACCAGCCGCCGCTTGAAACTCTTTGATAGACTAACAATCATGGCGTCGTCTGTATCGTTCAGCATATCCATTACGAACGAGCGGTCGATTTTGATCTCTTGTGCCGGTAGCCGACGCAAATAATCCAGCGACGAGTACCCGGTTCCAAAATCATCCAGAGGCACGTCTACACCAAGCTCCCGGCAAGCCTCCAAGTTTTTCAGGACGGTTTCTGTATCGTCCATCGCCGTGGTTTCCAGAATTTCCAGAATAAGGTGGCTGCGTAATTCTCTTGGGCAATCGCTCAGAGCATCGGATAAATCGTTCCGGAACTGTTGGCTGAGGAAGTGCGATGGGCTCAGGTTGATGCTCAACGTGTACTGCAGATCTTGCTGCGCAAACTCCATGAGCCGCTTTACACCTTCACGAATCACAAAATTCCCCAGGGTGCGGGCGTACTCTGTGTATTCGATATGCTCTAGAAAGTGGCCGGGGCTTAGAACGCCCTCCTTTGGATGATTCCAGCGGATAAGTGCTTCAAATCCATCGACCGACTGGTTACGAAAACAGATTTTGGGCTGATAATACAACTCCATCTGTTTCTGGCGCAGCGCTCCCTTGATTTGCTCGAGCACCCGGACCCGCTCTTTACGGGACGAATGGGACGCAAGATCAAATACCTTGAAGCAGTTCTTGCCGGTTTCCTTGGCGGCATACATAGCCTGATCTGCATGGCGAAGGAGTAGATCTGTATCTGTGTCATCGTCTGGGTACACAGTGACCCCCATGCTCCCGGAAACCTGAAGCACATTGTGCCGGAAGCTGATGGGCTGGCGGATTGCATCCAGAAGCCGGGCGTAGGCCCGTTCATCGTCCACATCCCGAAGTATGGCCACAAACTCGTCACCGCCCAAGCGGGCCACAATATCGTGAGAACGCACAGTGGTCTGTAATTTGGCGGCTACGGATCGGAGCACCGCATCGCCTACTGCATGGCCATGGTTGTCGTTGATGGTTTTGAAGCCGTCTAGATCGATATAACACACGGACACTGTGCCGTTTCTTCGGCCGGCCTCATAGAGTTCCTGCTCAAACAGTTCGGTGAGTCGATGGCGATTGGGCAGGCCGCCGCGGCGCGAATCTGTAGCCAGGTTGTTAGAGATGATGGTCTCGCCAATCACCATGGGTTGCCCGAGAATATTGTCTAGGCCGTCGAAAATCGTGCGCCGGCGCTCTCCCTCCTGATACAGCGCCTGCGTTGCGGGGCTCCAGGCGATGTTGGTGATGGCACCGATCTTTAAAAATGGTGTGCCATTGGGTTCGTGCAGAACTTCCCCAATAAAACCAAACTGGCTCCCCGTTAGGACCAACAGATCATTGAGCATCTGTTCAAACGCTGAGCGTTCGTTATCGCTGTTAAGGAAAACGCTCTGTGCACGGTGGATGGCACGGTTGAGATGAGATACAGGTACATATTCGCTATTATCCGATTCAATGTAAGAGCGCTTCAACTCCTCCTCAAGCATAGTGGCGAGGGTGCGGAGCACATCCAGATCTTTCTCGCTGAACTGCCTTGGCTTGTCGTCAATAATGCACAGGCTGCCGATTTTGAAGCCGCTTGGCTCATACACCGGCATACCGGCGTAAAAACGGATATGCGGGCTATCCAGCACCAGGGGGTTGTTGCGAAAACGTGGGTCTTGGGTGGCGTCTTCAACCACAAAAATCTGATCCTGCCGTATGGCATGATCGCAAAAGGCGACAGAGCGGGGTGTTTCAGTTACATCAAGCCCCTGCTTGGATTTGAACCATTGGCGGTCATGATCCAGCACAGTAAATAGTGCGGTTTTAACTTGGTAATGCTGGCGTGCGATCCGGGTAAAGCGCTCAAAACGTTCTTCCGGAGGGGTGTCAAGTAGCCCCAGTCGGATTAGCGCTGCGAGTCGTTTTTTTCGGTTTCCGTGTCGCTCATTCGGGATCCTTAGTAAAGCCAGCTAACGAAATCTTAACAGATCGTGATTTGATACTTTGTGACATTTGGTGAGCCGGGCAAACGCCACAGGCTAACTTGATAATTTGTATAGCATAGCTAAGTTTAGTAGTAACCCGGGGTTCCGGCATGCGTGCTTCTGTTGATTACCTTATTACTCAAGAGCAACTTGGAAGCCGGTGCATTACAACGTTAAGCACTGAATACCTGGATCAATACAACAAGGTGGTTAGTCGGGTCAAGGGCCAATGTCATCAACTTAAGCCCCAAAAGTCCATCATGACCCTCTGAGTCACCAAGATTACCAATCGTTAGACAGCCTATTATTGAATCGACAGGCGATTAAAATCAGAGTCTAACCCGAAATCAGCTCCAAAGACCGTCAATGGTGTATTTGCAGGTGTGTCAGAGCGATTTAAGCACTATTCAGGGCGAGCGTCATCCGACCGGTGGCCAGCACAGTCTGTCAGGAAATCTTGTTAAACGTCGTCGAGGTTTGGTGTCGGTCAGCGAGTCGGTTTGTACCCTTCACAGCCTTTGGCGGCTGGCCGTTTTCGGCGTCGTGGGCAGCTTCGCCCGGGGCGCACCGCACTCAGACTGTTACCAATCAGACGACACAGATTATCCAGGGCCTCGCGGCTGGGGCGCACCAACAGGGCGACGAGGGTATGCTTCAGCCGGGATACGCCCTGGGTGAAGTTTGCCTTCCAGGCCAGCTTTCGGTGTGCGGTTTTGCGCTCAATGTCGGGCTGCTGTAGGGCCTGCATCAGCAGGGCCAGGTTCTTGAGCAGTTGGCAGGCGTGGATGTCCTGCTGTACGGCACAGACCGTCCGGCCACTGACGTTTTCCAGAGTTAGGGTTTGTTTAAGCCGGCGGTAGTCGGTTTCAATGCCCCAGCGCCGGTGATACAGGTCGGCAAAGAGCTCGGCGGGGAAGGCCTCGGTGTCCAGGAGCGAGGTGGCCAGCACTTCCGTTTCCCCGGTGGGCAGCGTCACCCGGATCAGCCGAATCCGCAGGGGTGTGTCCGGATCTAAACCGGACTGCCTACAGACCTGTCGGGATAACCGGGATCGGCACGTCATGGAGACGGTGTCGTCGTCTTTTCCAGAATCCACAAACGCGCGGACTTCCCGGGAGTGAGTGAGTGTCAGGCGCATCAGGAATTGCTGTTCACAGCGCTGTAGCTCAACAAAGAGCCAGTGGGCGGGATAGCCCCGGTCAAACAGAATCAGGCTGTGGTCAGGAGCATGCTTCAGGTGCATGCTGGCACAGCCCCGCTCATCTACATCCGGCGTGATCAGGAGGGTGTGCAGAGCCTGATCGGACAGCAGGTCCTGCAGGACCGACACCCGGGCCACCGGCAACCCGTTGTGGGTTCCGAAGTGCCGGGCCAGTGGGTCTTCCAGCGGCAAGTGCATGCTGGAGCCGTCCACGGCCAGCAGGCGCAGGCCCTGCCAGGTCTTGTGCAGCCCCAGCTCATCCATCTGGGCATGCAGGGCGCTGTTGAGAGCCTCAAAGACTGACGCGCTGAGCTTCTGGCGGGCTTTGCTGAAGGCTTGGGCGGTGACCACTTGGGTTTCAAAGGCCGAGCCATTGAGGGTCTGAAAGAAGGCATCCAGTTCGGTTTGCAAGGCGCTTTTGGGCTGATTCAGCAGAAACAGGATCAGATTGCGGAAGGTCAGATGGCGTTTGCGGGTAAAGTGCTTCGGATGGGTGCGATGCTGGGCAATAAAATCGGGGCAGCTTAGTAGGTTGGTTAATTTATGTACAATTTTCAGCCAGGACCTCGGTTGGGTTGTCAACCGTTGGTTTTTTATTGCGCTCCATAGGGCATTTCCTTGTTGATGGGTGAGGTCTAATTATATGATATTTTTGGGGAAATGTCTTAAGTTGCTGACATTGGGTCAAGGGCAAAACACCTTGGCCTGATGGTCGAAGAATTGTGTACCTACAATAACAAGAGCCGGAAAAAAGTAACCGACTCCCGCGGCAAAGTGAGCCTTCTCAGTTCGACCAGCCTCTTTCTTGTTGTACTGATTATTATTGTTTTGGTTGTGTGTTATCTCAGGTTGGAAAACCACGTTATAAAAACAATCAGAACCCTCGTTTTTGAGGCCCAGGCGGCACTTTCCGGGTGTGGTAATCATTCTAGCCACACTGCTGACCATTAGCGGGTGTGCGCTACCGGGCCGCCGAACGTAATGTTCGGGTTCTGCTTTTCAATTCCTTGGAAGCCAACGACGTGGCCATGGTGCATGCGGGTTGATCAAGCGGATGATGGTTTCGTTTTTCTCGTTTTTGCCTATTGAGTCGTTGTTGTAGGATTCAGTGATAGTGTTGCAGCTTGTTGCTGTCGCTGATCATCAGGTGCAGCAGCCGCGGGTTGAGAAAGAGTTTTTCGTTACCGGCTGTTTTTTCCTGTAGCACGCCAATCTCAACTAGCTGTTTCAGGTAAAGCGAGGCCGTCTGGCGCTTGGCAATGTCTTTGTCCACAAGATTGCTGATGCGGCAGTACGGCTGCTCAAAAATTATCTGTATCAGTTCGTAGCTGTATATCTTTGGCAGCTGTTGCTTTACGTGCTCCTCAGTCAAAGTAATAAGCTCCCGCATGGCTGCGATCTTATCGCAGGTCCAGCGTGATACCTGTTCTATGCCTTTGAGCATGAAGATGATCCATCCGTGCCAGTCACCGGTTCGAGTCACATGAGTCAGCAAGCGGTAGTAGTCGTTTTTATGCTGAACGATGTAGCGGCTCAGGTACAGAATGGGCAAGGTCAACAGTTGCTGTTCTATGAGGTAAAGCACATTCAGTATTCGTCCGGTCCGGCCATTGCCATCATGGAAGGGGTGAATAGCCTCAAACTGGTAATGGCTGACCGCCATTTTGATCAGTGGGTCTAGGTCGTCCTCTACGTGCAGGTAATTCTCCCAGTTGGTGAGAAGGTTGCGTAAAACATTCTCACCGCAGGGCGGGGTATATATAGTTTTGCCGGTATTCTGGTTGCCGATAACGGTTCCGGGCACTTTACGGATATCCATGTTTACACCTTTTAGAGTGCAGCATATTTCCACGGCTGTGTTTGTGCATAGCGGCTTATGCTTAAGCTGCACGAATCCTTCATAAAGTGCGGTTCGGTACCTAAGGGCCTCTTTAGTTGCAGGGTCGGCCCCCTGCTCTTCTTGTGAATATCGGAACAGATTGTCGGATGTGGTAACAATGTTTTCAATTTCGGAGCTATCTTTGGCTTCCAGAAGTGGCAGCAGGTTGATGAGCAGCGTCTGATTAAGAATAAGTTGTCCTGCCTGCTTCAGTTCCGCTAAAGCGGCTCGTGCAGGGATACAGGCTTTGAGGATTTCCACCGTTTCGGTGTTTTCCTTAGCGGGTGGAAGAGGGGGTAACAGGTTATGCGGCTCGCCCGGTCGCCAGGCCATGTACAAATTCCTCTAACATTTCGACATAGGTATTGAGTCAGATGAGTCTATGTTGATTCGATAAACATAGCAATTAACTGTGTCGAAGAAAGCTAAAAAAATCGACAGATGGAGGAGTATGCGCAGGAAAAAAGCGGTGGTCGGCGTGGCAGGATTCGAACCTGCGACCCCTTCGTCCCGAACGAAGTGCGCTACCAAGCTGCGCCACACGCCGATTAACAGCCGTTAGTATACGACTTCACTCGCTTTTTTCCAGCCCCTCGGCCAACAAGACCGCATCCGCAAATGCACTGAAAGTGTCGTAAACCACCACTTTTGCGCCCGGTATTGGGCAGGTTTGAAGATCCAGTTCGGTGTCTTCGCCATTGCCAGTGCGCACAAGCGCCGTTTGGCAGTTTTCAGCAAACCCAGCTTCCAGATCTTTGCGGCTGTCACCCACCATAATGGCACCTTTTAGGGTGTCTAGGTGGAAGTGATCGCGGATTTGATCAAGCAGGCCTGTGAGAGGTTTGCGACAACCGCAGTGCTCATCCGGGTGGTGCGGACAGTAGGCGATGAAATCGATACGGCCGCCCTGGGCTTCCAGTAGCCGCGACATTTTTTCGTGCATGCCATCCAGCACATCGGTGCCGTAGAAACCCCGAGCTACGCCTGACTGGTTGGTGGCGATGGCGAGTCGGTGGCCGGCTTTGTATAGCCGTGCCACCGCTTCGATACTGCCGGGAATGGGGTGCCATTCATCCACAGAGCAGATGTAGCTGCCATCGTATTCGTTGATGACCCCGTCCCGGTCGAGGATGATCAGCATGGGTCAGCCAACGGCAGGCAGCAGTGAGATGTCAGCAACGCGCAAAAACAGGTTGTGCAGGCGGTTCAGCAGTGCAAGACGGTTGTCCCGCACGGCTTCATCGTCTGCCATGACCATCACTTCGCTGAAGAAGTTGTCTACAGGTTCCTGCAGGCTTGCCAATGATTGCAGCGCGCTGGCGTAATCGCCCTGCTCAAACAGTGGCAGTACTTTGTGTGCTTGCTGCTCAACCTGTGTTGCTAGGGCCTTCTCGGCGGGATCTTGCAACAGGCTGCTGTTGATGGTTTCGCCTACGCTATCACCGCCCTGTTTGGCTAGGATGTTAGAAACGCGCTTATTTGCGCCGGCCAGAGCTAAGGCTTCTGGAAGCTGGCGGAAGGCTTCCACGGCCTTTATCCGGCGGTCGAAGTCCAGCGGGCGGGTTGGGCGGCGAGCGTGAACGGCAAGATACACCTCGGCACTAATGCCTTGGTCGTCATAGTGGGCACGGAACCGTTCCAGCATGTAATCCACAACGTTGGATGCGGTATTTTCAGCACTCAGCCCGGTGAAGTTTTCTTCTGCCCATTCGCAGCAGGTTTGCAGATCAAGCGGCAGCTCGCGCTCGACGATAATGCGCAATACGCCCAAAGAGGCCCGACGCAGGGCGAATGGGTCGCGGGTACCGGAAGGTGGCTGGCCAATGCCGAACAGCCCTACCAGTGAATCCAGGCGATCGGCGATGGCGAGCGCGCAGCTGGTCAACGTTGTGGGCAGGCTGTCTTTGGCAAAGCGTGGCAGGTACTGCTCGTTCATCGCTTTGGCCACATCGGCGGGTTCGCCGTCGTCGGCTGCGTAATACTGGCCCATGATGCCTTGAAGGTCGCTGAACTCCAGCACCATTTCGGTGACCAGATCCGTCTTCGCCAGCATGGCGGCGCGCTCGGCCAGAGCCGGGTCACTGCCAATCGCAGTGGCGATTTTCTTGGCCAGCGTCGCGACTCGAACGGATTTGTCGTAAACGCTGCCGAGCTTGTCCTGGAATACAATTGGCTTGAGCCGTTCGATGCGGTCTTCCAACCGGGTTTTACGGTCATTTTCGTAGAAGAAGGCGGCATCTGCCAGGCGCGGGCGAATCACTTTTTCGTTACCGGAAACAACTTGGGAGGGATCTTTGCTCTCAATGTTGGCCACGGTAATAAAGAGCGGCAGCATGTCGCCATCGGCACCCACCACGTGGAAGTATTTCTGGTGTTCTTCCATGGAGGAAATCAGTGCTTCCGCAGGGACTTTTAGGAAGCGCTTGTCGAAACGGCCCATCAGCGGCACTGGCCATTCGTTCAGGCCGGTTACCTCATCTAGAAGGTCCTCATTGATCACCGCTTTACCGCCTGCTTCGGCTTCGGCAAGGGCGCTAACACCGGCACGGATCTGCTCGCGACGCTTGGCGAAATCGGCAATCACGTAGCCTTCCTGCTCGAGTACAACTTCGTAATCCGCAGGTGTGGGAATGATCAGGGTTTTCGGGCAATGGAAGCGGTGGCCCCGGGTTTTGTTGCTCGGAGTCAGCCCCATGATGGGCGTATCAATGATTTTGTTGCCGAACAGCATAACCAGCCAGTGCACAGGCCGAACAAACTCTGTGCGGTGCGCGCCCCAGCGCATGCGCTTAGGAATAGGCAGTGATGCCAGTGACTGCTCAACCAGCCCGGGCATCAGATCGACCGTTGGCTTGCCCTGCTCTACGATGCGATAAACCAGCCAGGCACCTTTATCAGTTTCCAAAGTGTCGAGCTGATCGGGGGTTACGCCCAGTGACGTGGCGAAGCCGGTAAGAGCCCGGGTTGGGTTGCCGGAATCGTCAAAAGCGGCCTTGACTGCCGGGCCGCGTTTTTCAACGGGCTTGTCGGGCTGAGCATCGGCCAGATTCCGTATGCGCACCGCTAGGCGTCGTGGCGCAGCAAAGGCTTCTACTTTGCCGAAGGCAATGCCAGCCTCTTCTAGGCCCTTGGCAATGCCCTGAGTGAACGCATCAGACAGCGGCTTGAGTGCTTTCGAGGGTAGTTCTTCAACGCCCAGTTCAACCAAAAAATCTTGTGTTGCCATGATTATGCCTTTCCCTTTGCCTGCTGTGCCTGCTTCGCGTTTTTGCCTTTCTTGCCGCTAGTCTTGTTGCTAGCAGCTTCGGCGGTGGCCAACACTTCCTTGCGGATGCCTTCTTTGGCAAGTGGAAATCCGAGCTTACGACGGCTATCAAAGTAGGCCTGGGCAACAGCCCGCGCCAGGGTGCGCACGCGCAGTATGAAACGCTGGCGCTCGGTGACCGAGATGGCGTGGCGGGCATCTAGCAGGTTGAAGGTGTGAGAGGCTTTTAGAACCTGCTCATAGGCCGGCAGGGCTAAGCCGGCTGCTATTAACCGGGCACTTTCACGCTCATAGACGTCAAAGCTCTGGAACAGGAACTCGGTATCTGCATGCTCAAAGTTGTAGGTGGACATTTCCACTTCTTGCTGGAGAAACACGTCGCCGTAAGTGACCACGCCATCGGGACCTTCGGTCCAAACCAAGTCGTACACACTGTCGACGTTCTGCAGGTACATGGCGATGCGTTCTAGGCCGTAAGTGAGCTCGCCGGTAACCGGGTAGCATTCAAGGCCGCCCACCTGCTGAAAGTAGGTAAATTGCGTAACTTCCATGCCGTTCAGCCAGATTTCCCAGCCCAGACCCCAGGCGCCAAGCGTGGGCGATTCCCAGTTGTCTTCCACAAAGCGGATGTCGTGAACCAGTGGATCAAGCCCTAAGGCTTTCAGGGAGTTGAGATAAAGCTCCTGAAAGTTATCGGGTGAGGGCTTGAGCACCACTTGGAACTGATAATAGTGCTGCAGGCGGTTGGGGTTTTCGCCGTAACGGCCGTCTGTGGGGCGGCGGCTCGGTTGTACGTAGGCAGCATTCCACGTTTCCGGCCCTATGGCTCGCAGAAAGGTAGCTGGGTGAAAGGTACCGGCGCCTACTTCCATATCCAGTGGCTGAAGTACCACGCAACCGTGCTGCGCCCAAAAATTCTGCAGAGCCAGAATCAAGCCCTGAAAGGTCTTGATGTCCGGAGTTGTGCTGTTCGTTGCCTTGTCTGTCACGACGATTGCCTGCTGATTCGGTCTGTGTTTGGCCGCTCTTCAATTCGCTCGGAAGAGGGTCATGCTAAAAATGGCGCATTATACGCTCGCCAAAGCGGTATTTCTAAGGGGTCTTTATGCTTTTGATTTTGAATTAGAAGAACGTCAGACCCACGGCGAAGAGTTTCTCAACTTCCCGCACTTTGGACTTGTCTACCAGGAAAAGGATGACGTGATCATCCGGCTGCACCCGCAGATGGTCGTGGGCGATCAGTACTTCGTTATGGCGAACGATGGCACCAATGGTCGCGCCCTGGGGCAGATTGATTTCATCCAGCCGCCTGCCAATCACTTTGGAGGATTTGTGATCGCCATGGGCAATGGCTTCGATGGCTTCGGCAGCGCCTCTGCGCAGTGAGTAAACGTTTACAACGTCGCCCCTGCGTACGTGAGTCAGCAAGCTGCCGATAGTGATCTGCTGGGGTGAAATCGCCACATCAATCTCGCCACCCTGGATCAGATCTACATAGTCTGGGTTATTGATCAGTGTGAACACCTTGCGGGCGCCCAGGCGCTTGGCCAATAACGAAGCCATGATATTGGCTTCGTCGTCGTTGGTAACGGCGCAGAATACATCGGTGTTTTCGATGTTCTCTTCTAGCAGTATGTCTTTGTCTGCTGCATTGCCTTCAAGCACAACTGTTTTGCGCAGGGTTTCGGAGAGCAGCACGCAGCGCTCGTGGTTACGCTCTAACAGCTTCACCTGATAGCGGTTTTCTAGGGTGTGGGCCAGGCGCTGGCCGATGTTACCGCCGCCACAGATAAAAATGCGCTTATAGTTTTTTACCAGCGGCTGTAGCTCGCTCATAACTGAACGGATGTGATTGGCACCGGCGATGAAAAATACCTCGTCGCCGTCTTCAAGCACGGTATCGCCCCGGGGCATGATGGCGCGATCTTTGCGGAAAATGGCTGCCACCCGGGTCTCAATTTTGGGCATGTGAGTGCGCAGGTAAGACAGTTCGCGACCTACCAGCGGGCCACCTTCGGTGGCGCGAATGGCCACCAGCCTAGCTAGGCCTTTGGAGAATTCCAGTATCTGCAATGCGCCCGGGTACTCAATCAGGCGAGTGATATGCCGCGTAACCAGTTGTTCCGGGCTGATCATGACATCAATTGGAAAGCCGCCTTCGCCGAACAGCTTTTTGCTGCTGGCGAGGTAGTCACTGGCCCGCACCCGGCTAATTTTGGTAGGCGTGTTGAACAGGATCTTGGCAATCTGGCAGGCCACCATGTTGGTTTCGTCGCTGTTGGTAACGGCGATCAACATGTGGGCGTCATCCGCATTGGCTTTATTCAGTACCGAGGGGTAAGACGCATTGCCTTGTACCGTGCGAATATCCAAGCGATCCTGCAGTTCGCGGAGCCGTACCGCGTCTGTGTCGATAACCGTTATATCGTTGGCTTCACTGGCCAGGTTCTCAGCCAGCGTGCCGCCCACTTGGCCGGCACCGAGGATCAGAATCTTCATCGTTCAGGTTTCTCCAGTACGGCATAGAAAAAACCGTCATGGCTGATTGGATCGGGGAGAAGCTGCCGCCCCGCGCCCATGTCGCATCCCCAAGGAACTTCTGTATCTATAAGAGTGGCGCCATTTTGCTGTTTAAGAAACCGTTGGATTATACGGTGGTTTTCCTGGGGGAACACCGAACAGGTCGCATAGACCAGGCGCCCACCTGGTTTGAGCACAGACCACATGGCGTCTAGAAGCCCGAGCTGTATGCCTGCCAGTGGCACAACGTCGGTTTCCCGGCGTAGCAGTTTGATATCCGGGTGGCGGCGTATCACACCGCTGGCGCTGCAGGGCACATCCAGCAGAATGCGATCAAAAGGTTGACCGTCCCACCACTGCGCAATGTCAGCAGCATCCGCCTGCAGCAAGCTGGCGTGCAAATCCAGCCGGTCCAGATTTTCCTGAACCCGGGGCAGACGCGCGGCAGATTCGTCGATGGCAACCACCTCGGCTAGTTCCGGTTGGCTTTCTAGAATGGCACAGGTTTTTCCACCCGGGGCCGCGCAGGCGTCCAGAACCCGCTGTCCCGGCGCCAGATCTAGAAGTGTGGTGCACAGCTGAGCGGCTTCGTCTTGAACGCTGACTGCGCCGTCGGCAAACCAGGGTAGCTGGTCAACCTGCACCGGGCGGTTGAGTTGGATACCGTGCGGTGCAAATTGGGTGGCGGTCGCTTCAATGCCTGCTTCGCTTAACAGGGCCAAGTATTCATCGCGGCTGAAGCGTAGTGCATTCACCCTCAGTGTCATGGGGGCCTGGGCGTTATTCGCCTCCAGAATCTGCTGCCAATTGTCGGGCCAATTATGGCGTAGCTTTTCCACCATCCAGACGGGATGACTGAAGCGGCTGGAGTCGTTTTCCGGCTCCGGGGCACCCTCGCGCTCGGCAGCCCGCAAGATACCATTCACCAAACCCGTGAGGTGGGGTTTGTCGAGGGCGCGGCAGGTCTCCACGGTTTCGTTCAAAACAGCGTAGGTAGCCTGCTGGCTGAAGCGTAACTGGAAAAGCGCGATCAGCATCAGATGATGAACAATGCGATCTGGTTGCTTTATCGGCTTTTTCAGCCGGCTGTTGAGCTCGCTGTCGAGGCGGTGAAACCAACGGCAGGTGCCGTAGCAAAGCGCCTGAAGTGCCGGGCGCTCGTTGGGGGCAAGGCTCTGCAGGGCTGGCGGCAGGCATTGTGATAGAGACGCGCCGTTTTCCACTGCCAATAGAACACGGGCGACAACAGCGCGCATGGGCAGGTCGTGGTCACCCATATCAGTTCAACTCCTGGCCGGGAAGCAACAGTTGCTTGCCGCCGTTAATGAGGTCGTTCACGCTTTGGGCGCGAGAGCCTGGCAATTGCAGCCGGGTGACACGTAGGGTGCCGGTACCACAGGCAATATCTATACCTTCCCGCTCCCGTCGCAGAACGGTGCCTGCTGGCTTCTGGCTGTTTTCGTCGGTCGCGTTCGCCTCGTGTA
The DNA here is from genome assembly GCF_900215155.1 of Marinobacter sp. LV10R510-11A. Taxonomy (NCBI): domain Bacteria; kingdom Pseudomonadati; phylum Pseudomonadota; class Gammaproteobacteria; order Pseudomonadales; family Marinobacteraceae; genus Marinobacter; species Marinobacter sp. LV10R510-11A. The sequence continues at coordinate 3,148,156 of NZ_LT907980.1, read as the reverse complement.
TCCGCAGGCGTTGCTGTTCCAGATCTGTGTAGGTGCCGGGCCAGGGATTGAAGGCCCGAACTAGGCGCTCGATAGTAGATGCGCTTAGGGCCCAATCGACATGACCTTCTTCCTTGGTGAGCTTGTGGGCGTAGCAGGCCTGTTCACTATTTTGAACTTCGCCGCCGAGTTCGTCCTTCTCCAACAGGTTCAGCGCATCAACAACGGCACTGCCGCCCATGTCGGCGAGGCGGTCGTGAAGGCTGCCGCCGGTATCGGTCGATTCAATCGTGGTTTGGGTTTTCAGCAGCATGGCGCCGGTATCTAGGCCTTTGTCCATTTGCATGATGGTGATGCCGGTGTTTTCATCACCGGCTGCAATGGCGCGATGGATTGGCGCGGCACCACGCCAGCGGGGCAGTAAAGAGGCGTGGATGTTCAGGCAGCCGTAGGCAGGGATCGCCAAGATTGCTTCGGGCAAAATAAGCCCGTAAGCGGCGACAATCATCACATCGGGCTGGAGATCTGCCAGTTCTTGCTGCGCTTCTGGGGTTTTCAGGCTTTCTGGCTGAAATATGGGAATGGCGTTATCCAGAGCAACTTGTTTTACCGGGCTGGGCTGGAGTTTGCGGCCTCGGCCTGCTGGCCGGTCTGGCTGGGAGTATACGCCCACGATGGTGTGGTGGGTGCCCAGCAAGGCTGTGAGCGCGGTAGCTGCAAAATCCGGGGTGCCGGCAAAAACGAGTCGCACGGTGTTGATTCTCTATTTCGTTGAATACGAAAAGACCGGGCCATGGCCCGGTCCGATACTTTCTTTCTACAAAATCCTTATGGGCCTTTCAGGCAATGTTCACGCACTTTGCTTGTGAAACTTTTCCAGCTTCTTGCGAATGCGGTTGCGCTTGAGGGTGCTCAGGTAGTCGACGAACAGTTTGCCGTTCAGGTGGTCCATTTCATGCTGGATACAAACCGCCAAAAGACCCCGGGCTTCGATTTCGAAAGGCGCGCCGTCGCGATCCTTTGCGCGGATGATGCAGTGCTCTATCCGCTCAACGTCTTCGTAAAAGCCGGGCACTGAGAGACAGCCTTCCTGCATGGCTTCAAGATCGCCGTCCAGTACTTCAACCGTTGGGTTGATAAACACCCTTGGCTCACTATTATCATCAGACAGATCCATCACAACGATCTGTTTGTGAACGTTTACCTGGCTGGCAGCCAAACCAATGCCGGGCGCATCGTACATGGTCTCGAACATATCGTCGATTAGGGTACGGTCGGCGTCGGTCACCTCGCCCACCGGCTTGGCGATGGTGCGCAGACGGGGGTCTGGGTATTCGAGAATTTCTAGTATCATAGTGCTCGTATGCCTAACTTTTAACGTTGTCTTTTGTAACTGTATGAAAGCGATCTCTGAAATGCGACAGCGTACTGCGCAAATTGTTCCTCTCGCACTAATATAAGCGGTGTTACGCCTCGTTCAGCCTATTATCCAACAAATCGTCGATTGAGTACAAACTGATCAGGCAATAGTTAAAATCTTTCGTAAGTGGCATAGAATTTACTGGAAGAACAAAACATAACATCACAATTTGCGAGACTTCTTCTATAGTAACTTGCATAACAACGTAATAAGCTGCAGGCAAATGGCTGCATCCTTACCTGAATGCATAGAATCAAGGCACGTGATCAAGGACTTAGACAATGAGGAAACTGCTGTACGCTCTGGCAGCCACTATGCTGCTATTCACCTCTTGGGCTCATGCTGCACCAGAACTGCGGTCTGATCATCCTGAGCGCTACACTGTTGTGAAGGGCGATACCCTCTGGGACATTTCGGGACGTTTTTTGAGTGATCCGTGGTACTGGCCGGAAATCTGGCACGTTAACCCACAGGTTTCCAACCCCCATTTGATTTACCCGGGTGATCGTCTTGCTCTGGTGTATGTCGATGGCAAGCCCCGCATCACCAAGGTAGCGTCCAACAACGGTATTGTGAAGTTGTCGCCGAAGGTGCGCTCTGAGCGGATTGACACACCAATTCCGGCAATCCCCCTGGATGCGATCAGCAGCTTTTTGACAGATACCCGCATTGTTAGCCCTGAGCTGATCAATGAAGCGCCGTATGTGTTGGAAGGTGAAGACGGCCGTATCGTTATTGGTGCTGGCGACCGGCTTTATGCCCGCGGTAAAAAGCCTGCAGATAAGGTGGGTGTTTTCCGTCGCAGCAAAGAATTTGTTGATCCGGATACTGGCGAGTTTCTTGGCCTGGAAGCGCGCAGCATTGCTCGCGGTGACGTTTCTGCCGAACACGGCGATGTTTTAACGGTAGACCTGACACGCTCTAGCGAAGAAGTGCGCATCGGTGACCGTTTGCTGGTTAATGAAGATCGACGCCTTACCACCAGTTTTTTGCCGAGCTCTCCTGACGATCAGGTGGAAGGCAAAATGATCGCTGTGGATAGCGGTGTTACCCAGATTGGTCAGTACAATGTGGTGGCCATCAACCGTGGCAGTCGCGAAGGGCTGAAAGCCGGCAACGTGATGGCGGTTCTTAAAAGCGGTAACTTCGTGCGTGACCCCATCACGAAAGAGACCGTTGAGCTGCCTTCCGAGCGGGCTGGCCTGCTGATGGTATTCCAAGTGTATGAAAAAATGAGCTATGGCCTGATCCTTCAGGCAACCCGCCCACTGGCGGTTGGCGATAAGGTTACCAACCCCTAAATCCCATAGCCGGTTAATCAAAAGCCGGGCCAGGAAGGCCCGGCTTTGTTATTTTCAAGGATGATGCTTTGTTTTCCTCTCGTTCTGCGCAGTGGCTGTTTCTCACCTGTTTGCCCAAGTTTGGGCGCACCTGGCGGCGAGCCATGCTCGCAACCATTCCCGACCTCACAGATCTTCTTACCAGAAACCCCGCAACGCTCAAAGCGCTTGGCCTGCACGGGGAAACTGTGGCGGGAATCTTGGCTTGGCAGCAGCAGGACGAAGCCAACACGGTGGTAAAGGCCGTTCGGCAGATTCTGTTGGACTGTGAACAGCATGCGATCGAACTTGTGAGCTGGCAGCATCCCCATTACCCAGAAGTTCTTCGGCACATCCACGATGCGCCATTGGTGCTGTATGTCCGGGGTGATTCAAGCCTACTGAGCCGTGAACAGATCGGCATTATTGGCAGTCGTAACGCCACGCCGGCGGGGCTGGATCACGCTCGCCGCTTCGCAGCAGAGCTGAGTAAACGGGGCCTACTGATAACCAGTGGCCTAGCGCTGGGTGTGGATGGTGCGGCCCATGCCGGGGCGTTGGATGCTGGGCACGCCACCGTTGCAGTGGTTGGCTGTGGGCTTGACCGTGTTTACCCAAACCAGCATCGCCGGCTTTGCGAGCGGGTTATCGGGAATGGCCTGGTGATATCTGAATACCCGCCAGGTACGCCTGCAAGAGCCGCTCACTTTCCCCAGCGTAACCGTATTATCAGCGGCCTGAGCCGTGGCATTCTGGTGGTAGAGGCTGGCCTTAAAAGTGGTTCCCTGATTACGGCTCGCTTGGCGCTGGAACAGGGGCGCGAGGTTTTTGCGATTCCCGGATCGATCCACAGCCCAGTGGCGCGGGGCTGCCACGATTTGATCAAGCAAGGCGCCCGGCTGGTTGATCAGGTAGACGATATTCTGGAAGAGCTGGGCGCTGCTTGGTCACTTTCGGCCCGTAGCGCTTTGCCAGTGTTAGGAGCCACAAATGCCACTGAGGAGGCGCCGGCAGCCAGCGTTTTGGGTGCTCTAGACTGCAGGGAAATCGCGGTGTTTGAGGCATTAGGGTATGATCCCCAGTCAACCGATGCACTGTGTTCGGCAACCGGTCTTCCGGCCAACCAGCTTGTTCAGTCTCTTCTGCTTCTCGAGCTTGATGGGTTGGTGAGTGCTGCCCCTGGAGGTTTCCAGAAAATTGCCTGAGCTCAACCCCATAAACAACCAGCAGTTACAGCTTGCCTGCAATGCGATCCTGAAAGGCGGCGTTATCGCCTATCCTACTGAGGCTGTCTGGGGCCTTGGGTGCGACCCTTGGAACCTTCAGGCAGTGACGCGCATTCTTGAGCTCAAGAATCGGCCGATGGAAAAAGGCATGATTCTGGTAGCCGCGTCTGTGGAGCAAATTCGTTTTCTGCTCGACCCCCTGCCTGAAGCTCTTCAGAATGAGGCCCGTAGGCATTGGCCCGGGCCGGTTACCTGCCTGTTGCCAGATGTGAATAAACAGATTCCCGATTGGGTGCGTGGTAGTCACAATTCAATTGCGGTTAGAGTCAGCGAACACCCGGTGGTCAAAGCCCTGTGTGCAGTTGCCGGCATGCCTTTGGTCTCTACCTCCTGTAATCCCGCCGGGCAAGAGCCAGCGCTTAACGCACAGCAGGTTCGCGAGTATTTTAAGGGCCAAATCGATCAAATTGTGCCGGGCGCTTTAGGCGGTAACCAGAAACCCAGCCGTATTATTGATATTGTCAGCGGTAAGCAGCTTCGTTAGGAGAATTCATGCCACAGCACCCGGATAGCAATTCGGTTAAGCAGTATCTGCTTGGCCTGCAAGACACTATATGCCAGCGACTAGAAGCGCTGGAAGGCGGCGCGAAGCTTGTTCGTGACGCTTGGGATCGCCCAGAGGGCGGCGGCGGTGTAAGCCGGGTGATCAGCGATGGCCGTATCTTCGAAAAAGGTGGGGTGAATTTCTCCCATGTGATGGGCGAGACCATGCCTGCGTCTGCCACGGCACATCGCCCCCATTTGGCCGGTGCACCCTGGCAGGCTATGGGTGTCTCCTTGGTGATCCATCCGAACAATCCTTATGTGCCAACTTCTCACGCCAACGTAAGGTTCTTTATCGCCACGCCCAAAAATGGCGAGCCGGTTTACTGGTTTGGTGGCGGTTATGATTTAACCCCGTATTACGGCTTTGACGAGGATTGCGTGCATTGGCACAAGACCGCCAAAGATGCCTGCGCTGCGTTCGGCGATGAGACTTATCGCCGCTACAAAGACTGGTGCGACGATTATTTTTACCTGAAGCACCGGGATGAACCTCGAGGTGTTGGCGGGCTTTTCTTTGACGACCACAACACCGGTGATTTTGAAAAAGATTTCGGGCTGATGAAATCTGTGGGTAACAGCTATATTGAGGCGTATGAGCCCATTGTCCGGCGCCGTATGGATCATACTTACGGTGAGCGCGAGCGGGATTTTCAGCTTTACCGGCGCGGGCGTTATGTGGAGTTCAACCTGGTATACGACCGTGGCACTTTGTTTGGCCTGCAGTCTGGCGGGCGCACTGAGTCTATTTTGATGTCGCTGCCACCGCTGGTGCGCTGGGATTACAGCCGGGTACCGGATGCGGGTAGCGAAGAAGCACGCCTAACGGAGCACTTTCTCACCGGGCGCGACTGGTTGGCCGGCAACGCGCAGTAAGCGAGGTAAGTAATGAGCAATGAGCTTTATGCGGTGGTCGGCCACCCGATAAACCACAGCAAATCGCCAAGAATTCACAGTTTGTTCACCAGCCAGACCGGCGAGCCGGTGGAGTACACGGCGGTTCAGGCGCCTCTTGATGACTTCGTGGGAACCGTTCGCCAGTTTTTTGAGGGTGGCGGCAAGGGGCTGAACGTAACGGTACCCTTTAAGGAGCAGGCTTGGGCGCTGGCGGAGTGCCGGGCAGAGAGGGCCGAAAAAGCCGGTGCTGCCAACACGTTATACCGGAACAGCGAAGGGCAGTTGGTTGCGGATAACACCGATGGCCACGGGCTGGTTCGGGATCTTCTGGCCAACCACAGCGTTCAGCTAAAAGGTGCCCGCATCCTGGTTTTGGGTGCAGGTGGCGCCGTGCGTGGTGTTTTGGGCCCTTTGCTTGAACAACAGCCCGCCAGCCTAACCATCGCAAACCGCACGGTGGCCAAAGCCGAAGCACTGGTTACACTGTTTGCAGATGAGGCCGGTGCGGCCACTCTGAATGCCTGCGGATTTGAAGAACCAGACCAACCGTTTGATGTCATTATCAACGGCACCAGCGCCAGCCTGCAGGGAGACCTGCCGCCCCTTTGTACAAATGTGATCGCGGCCGGCACGGTTGTTTACGACATGATGTACTCTTTGCAGACAACCACGTTTAATCAGTGGGCTCTGGGTAACGGAGCCGTGCGGGTGTTTGATGGCTTGGGGATGTTGGTTGAACAGGCTGCAGAATCGTTCCGGGTGTGGCGGGGCGTGCGGCCAGAAACGGCGCCGATTATTGAGGCATTGCGTAACGACTGAGGTGATGACTGAGACGGCGCACCACATGGGGCCAGTCTCAGAGACAATAATCCGTAAGGGACTATCCATAAGGGCTATGCATGGACATTCTTACCCTCGTAGGGCTTGTCGCCGGTATTTTGATTGTTATTCTGGCGATGCTGGCAAACGCTTCGCTCCTCACCTTTGTCAACCTGCCGGGCCTAGCTATTGTTATTGGCGGCACCTTCGCGGTAACGCTCATAAAATTCCGAATGTCCTCGGTAATGGGCGCCTTTCGTCTGGCTATGAGTGCCGCATTTACCGATAAGGTCGACCGACCTGCAGAGCTGATCCGCGAAGCGGGGGCTCTGGCTATGGTCGTGCGCAAGGAGGGCGTTCTGGGCCTGGAAAATCACCAAACTGGCAATGAGTTTCTGCAGAAGGCTATTAACCTGTGTGTGGATGGTCACCCCCCCGAGCTGGTTGAAGAGGCACTGGCCCAAGAGTCTCAGCAGATGGCGGAACGCCTCGAAGTGGCTGAGCGGGTATTCCGGGGCATTGGCGAATCTGCGCCGGCTATCGGTATGCTGGGTACCTTAGTGGGCCTGGTACAGATGCTCAACTCACTGGATGATCCCTCCTCCATTGGCCCGGCAATGGCTGTTGCCTTGCTGACAACTCTCTACGGTGCTTTCATTGCCCAGTTGATTGCACTCCCTTTGGCCGACAAACTTCAGTTAAAGGCAGAGGATGAAAGCCGTAATCAGGTTCTGATCATTACATCCATCCGCAACATCATGCGCGGCGAAAACCCTCGAGTGATGACCGAAATGCTCTCCTCGTTTTTAACACCGGATCAGCGCACAGGGTTGGCGCCGGAGCGGGAGGCCTGAGGTTTGCAACAGATCCGGAAAAACAGAAAACCCCGGCAGAGAAACCAGACGCCTGCGTGGATCGTTACCTTTGCCGATCTTGCCACGCTGCTGCTGACGTTTTTCATCCTGTTGCTGTCTTTTGCGGAAATGGATATCGAAAAATACAAGGCGATGGCCAATTCCATGTCCATGGCGTTCGGTTCTGCTAACGTGCTGGGAGACGACATCGGCGGCTCGCCGATCACCCTGGTGGAATCAGACACCGTCTCCTTGCCTGAGCCTACCGAATCTCAGGCTCGGGAGCCGGAATTCATCGATGAGCGAGCGCCAGACTCTGCGACCACCGTTATATCCGGTGGGGTGTTAGACCTGGCGAGCCGAATGATCGGTGAACTGGAGAACGAAGTAGCTTCCGGGGCTTTGAGCGTCAATTACGATAAAAACAAAGTGGTTATTCGGTTTTCGGAGGAAGCCACCTTCCGCTCTGGCCAGGCATCAATAAAGCCGGAGATGATCCCCATTATTGAACGGGTAGTGGGAGTATTAGCCGGCTGCACCGGCGATGTACTGGTTTCTGGGTATACCGACGACCGGCCTATCTCCAGCAGCCGATACCGCTCCAACTGGGATCTTTCTGCCGCGCGCGCCGTATCCGTAGTGCATGAACTGGTCATGAGCCGACAAGTGCCAGCCGAGCGCGTGGTTGCCGCCGGCCGTGCGGAAACCAACGCTCTTGCGCCAAACGACACCCCTGAAAACCGTGCACTGAACCGCCGGGTAGAAATCGCTATTCGCGATCCGGAGTGCGACGAATCCATCTCTACGGGAGACCTGCCTGTAGACATACTGCCCTGAGTACAGTATTAACGAATTAGGGAGTGGGTGTGAGTGGATCGGATAAACCTTAAAAGGCAGCCTTCAAAGACTGCCAAAATATCGGTGCAAAAACGGTCGGAACTCGTTCATGGGTGCGCCCGCTGTTTGCAGATCGGGTCTGGTGCCGAGCTGGAATCCTGGCAGTTCACCGGATAGAAACGGTGTAACCAGCGCGGCGGGTTGGTGATCGCCAAGGATGATCATCAGCGTGTTCTCTTCTACGTACCGAGCTGCGAAACCACTGGCAACGGTCAGGGTATAGTCTATTGCCTTGGCATAGTGGTCACGGACGCGGTCCGCATCACGCCAAAGTGATACAGGTGTTTCTCCCACACCCTTCCAGCGCTCGAATACCTGCCCGTTGCCAATGCCTTCCCAATCCTCAAGAACCGGCAGAGTCGGAACCCATGGCGCATGACTACTGATCAACGCCAGCTCGGCGAACAGTGGCTCAGGCGTCTCCTCGCGCAGATCCTGAAACCAGCGCCAGGTATACTGATCTGGCATGGTCACCCAGTTGAAGGGAGGCCCCTGATAATCCATATCGTCATGATCGTAAATGTGCTCGTACCTGAGTAGTTGGCCTTCGGGCCAGGCTTGGGTAATAGCCGGCATCACCGCCATCGTCTTATGGCCGGTGCTGCGAAAGTCGTCGATCAGGGTGGGATAGTTGCTGCTGAGGAGAGCCTCGTAGGCGAGCTGGTTATGAACCCATTGCCCACTGAGTACCGAGAGGCGCCCAAGCCAGGATTGTCCGCCCTGGATAGGCGATTGCAGCCTCCCGGTTACGACTGTCAGGCCTGCCGAGCCGAGTTCCTCGGCCATTGATTCCAGGCGTTGGTCGATCATCGCGCGGTAGCGATCGTCGATCAGGGTGGATACGCCATAGGATTCAAGAAAGCCGAGGATCACATCTTTACCGGCCAGCCGTGTTAGCGGTTGCGGATATTGGCCAGCCTTGGGTTGATTCCGGAGTTGCTCGGCAAAGGCCACGGTCGCCTGATGGGTATGGGTCACCAAGGAAGCCTGATTGGCCATGAATGCCAACGCTGGGCTTCCGACCAATGGCGTTGCCGTGCCTGCAATTGCCAGCCCGGTTATCAACAACAGCGGTTTACCGATATTTCCCGGGGAGTGATGTCGAAGACGTTCCAAGCTTAAACGAAATAACCAGCCCAAGCCGGCCAGAAGGCCCACGAGCAGCAAAATAGCCAGTGTCGCCATCACCCCGCCCAAGTTACTCTTCAAAAGGTTCCAGCCTGCACCTAGCAGTCCGGCTTCCAGGTACAGGTTCAGGCCCCGCCCCAAGCTTTCACGAACTAGCGCGTCCACCAGAACCAGAAATGCCAGTGTGCTGTAAATGCCAGCCAGGGTCGTTGTGATGCTGTTATATCGATAACGATCCGGCAATAGGTACAGAAGTCCCCAAAGACCGACTGCCTCAACCGATAGCCAAGGCATGGAACCCGGCATGGCCAGAGCCGGAATTAAAAACAGACCGTTTAGAAGCAGTAGCCAAAGCAACAGCATAACGCGTGATCTCTAGTATGGCTCTCTACCGCAGAACATATGGCGCCAGGCTGCTATTCAGACCATTGCCTTACTTCTGGATAAGGTACTCATCTTTTAACCGGACGTAATTTGCGGCGGTGTACACGAAGAATCCGCGCTCTTCCTTTGACAATGCTCTTGCCTTTTTGCAGGGAGAACCGACGTAGAGGTAACCAGATTCCAGAGTCTTACCCGGCGGCACGAGACAACCCGCCGCAACGATCACCTCATCCTCCACCACGGCACCGTCCATAATGATGCATCCCATACCCACCAACACCCGACTGCCAATGGTGCAGCCGTGCAGTAAGGCCTTATGACCCACGGTGACATCATCACCAATTACCAGGGGATAACCCCCCGGGTTATAATCGCTGGCATGGGTGATGTGAAGCACCGAACCGTCCTGAATACTGCAACGATCGCCAATGCGAATCTTGTGCATGTCACCACGCACCACCGTCATCGGCCAGATGGAGCAATCGTCACCGGTTTTAACATCTCCGATCACCACGGCGCTGGCATCCACCAGAGCGCGTTCTCCGAAACTTGGCGTGGTACCCTTGTGAGAGCGTATATTCGTCATTACATATACTCGATAGATGACATTATTCCCCGAACTCCATTCCCGGGGCCCAACAGTTTAGCGTTACGCGTGTCACGCTACTTTACCAACTCATTGCTGAGAAGGGGAATCCATGAATAACCCGTTACTGACTGATGATTTGCTGCCAAAGTTTGAACATGTGCGCACCGAGCACATGGAAACGGCGATTGACCAGATTCTCAGCGGAAATCGCGTGAAAATTGCGAGTCTGGCCCAGAACGAAGACCCTACCTGGGACACCCTCGCCCAACCCATGCAGGCGATTGAAGACAAACTCAACAACGCCTGGTCCGTCATCTCGCACCTTAACGGTGTAATGAACAACGACGACCTGCGCAAAGTTTACAAAAACTGCCTAGAAAAGCTCACCGAATACAGCACCGAGCTGAGCCAGAATGCCGCCCTGTGCGACGCCTACAAAAAGCTAGCTGACCGGGACGACTTCAAAGATCTAAGCGAAGCTCAACGCAAGTCCGTGGATAACACCTTGCGAGACTTCCACCTTGGTGGGGTCGACCTACCCGATGCCGAAAAAAAGCAGTATGCAGATCTCACCCGGGAGCTGTCAGAACTGTCCAACAGCTTCAGCGAAAACGTTCTGGACGCCACCCAGCATTGGTTTAAACACATCACTAATGTGGAAGAACTTGCTGGCATACCGGAGAGCGCCATTGAAGGCGCCAAGCAAGCCGCTAGCCAGAAAGAACTGGATGGCTACGTGATCACCCTCGATTTCCCAAGCTTCTTCCCAGTCATGACCTACTGTGACAACCGCGAGCTACGCTACGAAGTTTACGAAGCGTTTGTCACTCGGGCCTCCGATGTGGGCCCAGATGCGGGGATCTGGGACAACACCCAGGTTATGGCCGAAATTCTCAAACGCCGCCACGCCCTAGCCAAACTGCTTGGCTTCAACAACTATGCCGAACGCTCGCTGGCCACAAAAATGGCCCGGGATAGCGACGAGGTACTGGGTTTTCTCAATGAATTAGCGGCCAAATCCAAGCCCATCGCTGAGAAAGAGTTTGCTGAGCTCAAGGCGTTCGCCAAAGACGAACACGGCCTCGATGACTTGCAGGCGTGGGACGTAGGCTACTACAGTGAGAAACTACGTCATCAACGCTACGATATTTCACCCGAAACCCTCCGCCCTTGGTTTCCGGTCGATAAAGTAGTGCCAGGCCTGTTCCGGGTAGCCGAAAAACTATTTGATGTGCAGATAGAGGCCAAGCCAGAAGTGGAAACCTGGCACGAAGATGCCACCGCCTACTGCATCAGCCGCAACGGCGAGCCGATGGCTTGGTTCTACTTCGACTTGTTTGCCCGTAAGGGCAAACGCGGTGGTGCCTGGATGGCCGACTGCCGAGTACGCTGGCGTGACCAGCGTGGCAAGCTGCAGTTGCCTGTCGCCTTCCTCACCTGCAACTTCACGCCGCCGGTGAACGGCAAACCGTCGTTGCTCACCCACGACGAAGTAACCACCCTGTTCCACGAATTTGGCCACGGGTTGCATCACATGCTGACTCAAGTGGAAGTCGTGGACGTGTCTGGCATTAATGGCGTGGCCTGGGACGCCGTAGAGCTGCCCAGCCAGTTCCTGGAAAACTGGTGCTGGAACCCCGACTCGTTAGCACTGATTGCCAGCCACCACGAAACCGGAGAGCCGTTACCGGAAGATCTGCTACAAAAACTGCTAGCAGCCAAAAACTTCCAGTCGGGCATGGCCATGGTGCGGCAGCTCGAATTCTCCCTGTTCGACTTCCGCCTGCACGCGGAATTCACCGAAGAAGGCCCCACCAATCCGCTGGCCATGCACCGCAAAGTGCGCGAAACCATCGCCGTGGTGGAGTCCCCAGAATTCAACCGCTTCCCCAACTCGTTCTCACACATATTCGCTGGCGGATACGCGGCTGGTTATTACAGCTACAAGTGGGCGGAAGTACTGGCAGCCGACGCTTTCTCGCTGTTTGAGGAAAACGGCATCTTTGACCCTGAAACCGGGCGGGCGTTCCTGCAGAACATTCTCGAAAAAGGCGGATCACAGGAGCCCATGGAACTGTTCAAAGCGTTCCGTGGCCGCGAGCCTGAAGTAGGCGCCCTACTGAAACAGACCGGCATTACGGACGAAGCGGCCTGAACCAATCCTCTCCGGTGGCTATAACGGCCGCCGGAGGCTTTAACCTGGAGGTACGTTATGGCGACCCCAAAACGTTTTATAGCCGGTGCGATTTGCCCACGCTGTGCTGAGATGGACAAGATCACGATGTTCACCGACGATTCCGATGAGCAAATTCGCGAGTGTGTAGTCTGCGGTTTCACCGATGCCGTCTCAGATGTCGAGAAGCCTGCGACCCCTGAACTGGATACACGGGTGAACACGCGCGACAACAAAGACGATCATACGGTTAAGCAGGTTGTTTTCTTTAAGGCTGGCTCTGACGATTGACCTCGTAGCCCCCAAAACCAGCAGGCTACGAAAAAGCAGGCAAACTCCCAAATCAAAGAATCATAGCCGCCAACCACCCAAAGCCCAACAACGGCAAGTTGTAGTGCAAGAACGTGGGCACCACAGAATCCCAGATGTGGTTATGTTGGCCATCTACGTTCAGGCCGGCGGTGGGGCCGAGAGTGGAATCGGAGGCTGGGGAGCCGGCATCACCCAAGGCGCCGGCGGTACCGACAAGTGCGACGATGGCCAGGGAGCTGAAGCCCATTTCCAGTGCCAGGGGCACATACAAGGCCGCTATAATGGGAATGGTTGAGAATGAGGAACCGATGCCCAGGGTAATCATCAGGCCTACTAGCAGCATCAGCAGCGCCGCCATAGGCTTGTTGCTGCCGATCATATCAACCGAGCTTTGCACCAAAGACGCAATTTCACCGGTTTCCCGCATCACTTCCGCAAAACCTGACGCCGCGATCATGATGAAACCGATCATGGCCAGCATTTTCATGCCTTCGGTAAACAGGTCGTCAGCCTCTTTCCACTTTACTACGCCAGAAAGGTTGAACAGCAGGAAGCCCGCCAGAGCACCGAGGATCATTGAGCCCAGCCAAAGCTGAACCACAAAGGCGACGACAATGGCGGCAACGGCCATGAACAGTGTGTTCGAGCTGTAAGCAACGTTTACGCGTTCGGTGCGGGTAATGGCTTCCAGATCGTATTCGCGGTCGCCACGATAAGTAAAGAACACCGCAACCAGAAGGCCGCAGAGCATGCCCAGCGCTGGCAGGGCCATGGCTCGCATAACGCTCAAGCCTTCTGTTTCGCCGCCGTTAGCGCTGATTTTGGCCATTAGGATTTCGTTTAGGTAAATGCCGCCGAACCCGATAGGCAGGAACATGTAAGGCGTGATCAAGCCGAACGTGAGCGCACAGGCAACCAGCCGGCGGTCCATTTTCAGTTTGGCCATCACGTACAGCATGGGCGGTACGACCAGCGGAATGAAGGCGATGTGGATGGGCAGAATGTTCTGTGACGACAGGGCAATTAGCACCAGCACGCCAATGATCATGTAGCGCACGCCTTTGGCTGCGGTGCCGTTTTCTTGCTGACCAACCATGGTGAGGGTTTTATCTGCCAGCGCATGAGCTAAGCCAGATTTGCCTATGGCAACGGCGAACGCACCCAAGGTGGCGTAGGATAAGGCGACAGTAGCACCGCCACCAAGACCGTTGTTGAACGCGTCAATGGTAGCTTCAAGGGACAGCCCTGAGATCAGGCCGCCGGAGACGGCACCTACAATAAGGGCAACAACAACGTGGATGCGGGCCAAACTCAGCACGAGCATGATCAGTACCGCGGCAACAACGGCATTCATGTGAAAACTCCGAGTGTGGCGTAATGGGTTATCCGGCTTTCTTACGAAGGCGTGGATCATGAAAACGCGGTAATGTGCGGGAATTAGCCAGCTGAGTCAAAGAGCTTATGTAACTCTTAGTCTTTGTCGATACGCGCGAAACGGGGAACCTGTTCTCCCGCCACGGTTACGGTTTCGCGGAACATGCTGAGTGGGCGCACCCAAAGGCTGTGATCGCCGTAAAGACAACGGTAGACCACCAGTTTTTCCTCTGTCTCGCTGTGCCGGGCGATGTCGATAACTTCGTAGTCTTGGCCTTTGTAATGCTGGTAACGGCCCGGGCGAATATCATTCTTGCGTTCAGTCATACTATGTTTTGTCCCATATTCTCAAAGATGGCGAATGTCGGGGTACAGCGGCAGCAGTTGTTTGATCAACCTGTTCTGTGCAGCTGTGGGTATCTGGTTTGCCTCCATGGCCAGAATAAGATTTTCTGTCAGGGCGTTAAACTGGGTGTTGGTGATGTTCATGGCTGCGTGGGCTTCACGTATTTCGCGCCCGGAATACTGGCAGGGCCCACCACTGAGCTCACACAACTGATCGGTAAGATTGCGGTGGAATTGGGCAACATCGACACCTTTGAATTGGTGATTGATGCGCTCGTCATCCACGATTAGGTAGAGCAGGTCTTCTACCACATTGGCGATACCGTCGCGTTCACCGAGTTGCAGGTACAGGGTATTATCCGGCTTGCTGTGAAGGCTCTGGCAACCGCCCAGAACAAGGCCTGTCACAATCATAAACACGGCAACGTATGTCTTCATCGTGGTCAGGCCCATGATCAGAAACTCCCCTGCAGAGACAAATAAACACCCTGCTGGTCCGGTAGCCTGGCGATGTCGCCAAGGTTGACGAACGCCGCCGTCACGGCAAGCCGGCGATCCGGTACCCAAGCAACAAATACATCCCACCAATCGTCTTCCCGGGCAAAACTTAGGTTGTCCGGCTTTTGGCGGTATTCGGCGCCCACCAGCCATTGTCGATTAATAAACACACCGACACCGGCTTCGGCCATCACTTCATAGCCATTATTGAGATCGCCGCCAAAGCCTAGCAGCCCACCTTGGTTGGCGCGGGTGCCGCGCGCGGTGGCGTTCACCAGCAGGTTGCGGCCAAATACTGCAGCAAAAAACACCTTGGAGCCGGAGAAATAAACATCTGTGCCGCTGTCCTCTCGGGCTCCAATGGCGTCGGGTATAGTGAAATCTCGCTGCCGTTTGAGCTGCAAGCCGGCAGACCATTGGCCCCAAGGGCTGTAGAGAACATCACCGGCCAGTCGTATTTTTATACCGAAGATGTCTTGGTTTAGGTCGGTCGGTTCCAGCGTCTGGCGCGCAACCGTCACTTCAACCCGGTTGTTCCAGTTCAAGCCTGCACCGGTAACCGAAAGCGTATAGTCGTCCACTTCGGCCCGGCTCAGGGCAACGATGCCGCCCCATTCTTCGTCATCGGCGTAGCTGCCAAGCAGTGCCCAAGGCACTAAGCCGCCGCCGGCGCTGCCTTCTATGGTGGTTACGCCACCGGTTGCCCAAATGCGGCTGCCAATATCCGCCAAGGCAACAGGCGCAGCAAGAAGGCCTGTAATCAGGAGAGAAGCAATCTTTGCGGCACACAGATTGTTAAAAAAACATGTCATGGCGAGCGCTCCGGCGGTGTTTTGCTCAGCTCTTGCTGGCGTTCGGCAATAGCGGCCGCGGTCTGCGCAAGGTTATCTGCAGAAACCGGGCGGCTCAGATAGAAACCTTGGCCAAGGTTGCAGCCCCAAGACTGCAGTAATTTCCAGGCTTCCAGGTTTTCGATGCCTTCTGCGACCACCTTGAGGCCAAGGCCGTGGGCCATATCGATGGTGGATTTTACAATCAGCTGATCCTGAGGCTCGGTATTCAGCTTTAACACAAAGGATTTGTCGATTTTAAGTTCCTGCACCGGCAGTTTGCGTAGCTGCGACAGCGAGGAATACCCGGTGCCAAAGTCATCAACGGATAGGGTAACCCCAAGTTCTCGTAACCGGTTCAGTGTGGCCATGGCCTCTATGGGATCGTCCATTAGGGCGCTTTCCGTCACTTCCAGGGTGATACGATCCATGCTGTGGTGCCAGTCGGCGAATATGCTGGCTACGCGGTCGGCCAGCCCCGGTGAGGTCAAATCCATAGCCGAAAGATTGATCGCCACGCCCGCATCCAGGCCTGTGCGGAACCAAGCTCGGGCACCATCAGCAACCTGCTGAAGGATATGATCGGTTAGGTCGTGGATTTGCCCCGACTGCTCCGCCAGAAAGATGAATTCTTCGGGTGATATAAAGCCTAAATCAGGGTGTATCCAGCGCACCAGAGCTTCCACCTGAAGTAACTGCCCGGTGCGGCTGTCCAGTTTTGGTTGATAATTCATGTGCAGGCCACCGTTTCGGATGGCACTGTGCAAATCGGAGATCAGTTTGAGTTCGCGCAGGTGGTTCTCGTCCTGCCCTGGCTCGTATCGTGTGACTGCAAAACCCTGCTGCAGGGCCTGCTCGAACGTTAGGTTTACACGCCTTCTCAGTTCATTGGCATTACAGGCATCGGTGGGCAGCTGCAGCGTTATCAGGGTAGTGCGCAGTGAAAACGGAGTATTGTCGATGCTCAGGGGCGATTCGACTTTGCTATGCAGAGCCTGCGCCCGCTGTTCCAGAGTTTCATGGCTTTGCTCTGGAATAAGCGCCAGAAAATCGCCGCCGCCGCCGGTGCGTGCAATTAGGTTGGCATCCGGGAGTTCGTCACGCAGCCGCGTTGCGAGGCCCATCAATACTTTGTCGCCAAACTCCAGGCCAAGCGTGTCGTTGAGGTCTGAAAGGTCGCTCACGCGTAGACCAATCAGGCTGCAGCGCTCTCCGGCGTTGAAGCACTCTTTGGCAGTGTGCATCAGGGCGCTACGATTGCCCAAGCCGGTTACTTCGTCATGGGTTGCGGTGTGATGGATTTGGGCTTCGCGCCGGGTGAGCCTGGCCAGCGTATCGCGAAGAGCATCCCGAAGCTGCCGAAGTTCACCGCCCGTGCGAATGTCGGGCGCTTGCGGGTTCTCCCCCTGGCCGACTGCACGGGCGTAGTGGGCGAGTTGCAGCACCGGCCGGCCGAGATATCTTGCGATAAGCAATGCCAGCACTATGGCAAACGCCATAATCACCGTAACCAGCAGAGCTATTTCCAGCGCCCGGCTGTAGTATTTCTGTAGGCTGGCTTCCCGGCTGGTCATCAGAACCGCCTCGAAGGCGCCTTGCCCGGATCATTTGCACTCGTTCGGAGGATAACGGAACTGCCGCTGAGCCTTGCAATGGTGTTTGCGAGCTCCTGATCCAGCTCAAATCCTGCTACCAACCACGCTCGCAAGCCGGGAGAGTTCTATATCGGTGCGGCGCTCAATCACCTCATTGGTAATACGCTCAGCTAGGCTGAGCTGTTCCAATGCCCGGCGCTTTTCATCCTCGAACAAGTACACCATTAAGAGCGCACCGATCAGCAGGCTAACCAGAGCTACCAAGGCAACCATGGCCGTAACAAGACGGCCGCGGAACCCGATGCGATTCGCGAGGCCGCCCATCAAAGCTCCTGGAAGCGCTTTTGAAGAAGATCCATGGGGCCTTCGTTGCGTGGCTCGGGATCCAGCTCAATGTTAATGGTTTCTATAGTAGTGTTTGCCAAACTGGCGAACTCAATTTCCCGAACCACCGGCTTAGTGTTGTCTGGCAGACGGGGGTGCCAGATATTCAAGCTCAGCGAGTCGGGTGCCTGAATGCCGCCAAAGTCCAGCGCGAGAGTGACTTCTCCCTGTTCATTGGTTTGCCCAATGGCGCGGGTATCGGCCACCACAATAAACGCCTGCATGTGGTCGTGAATATTACAGCCAAGTTCGACAATACCCGGCTTATCAAACAGAACCGGAGCTTCGGGCTCGCCCGCATAGAGTTGAAGGTCAAAAGGTTTTGTTGGCGAGAATGAATAAACGTGATGTTGGGTGTTGTCCCGGTTAGGGAAGTTCACACTGGATCCGGCAGGCAGAATTAGCACATGGGGGTGGAACATGCGGTCTTTCTGAACAACTTCTGCCTGCACGGGAGCTGCCTGGCTGCCATCATTCAAATACACCACCGCGCCGGTCAACGGGCCGGTACCGTTAGCGACTTGCACCCGTACTGTTAGCTCCTCGGACAGCACTGGGCCGGATAACAGGCACCCGACCAGCAGCAAGATCGTTTGTTTTCTCATTTTGATTGTGAACCTTTCAGTTGCGCAGCGCATTCACAGTAAAGCCGCATCAGGCCGAGCCGGAGCCCAGGGAAAAGCGGATGTGATTACGGATCAGGAGGTTTTCCCAGTAATGTCGCATCCAATTCCAAGCGTCGTTATTCACCTGTTTAACGAAGGGATCTAGGTTCAGTTCGTAATAATCTGGCGTACCTGCGATTTGCAGCACCGTTACGGTGATTGAGTCGTCTAATTCGTTTGCGAAGGGTTCACCAATAAGCTCATGAACAATCAGGTTAGCACGAGTTGCTTCCATATCGACAAGCCCGCCCGTTCTGATGGAGTGATTATTCTCGTGCATCTCCTCCATAAGGCGGTGGCAAAGATAGGCGCGGATTAAAAGCCCATCCAGGCCATCGTAGCGCACCAGCAAGACCGACGGCTCGGTGAAGTAACCGATAGCGGCTTTCACAAACGGGTCAAACAACTGTGCTGTGCCTGCTTCCCGGGCACAGGCATCCACGCACTCTATAAGCCTGGGTGCCATTTCAATGTATTCGATGACGAACTGGAACAAACAGGAGGCCGGCTGGTATCCCTCAATCGTGACGGCAGAGGGAAGCGCCGCTGCCTTCTCATGCAACAGTCTAAGAAAGGTGCCCGAGCGAGCCTCCTTGCGCCGCGCGTGATCAATGATCTCTAAGACTGCCTGTGGAGTCATTGGAGGACATGCCGGTGTTTGAACAAATTGAGGTCGCAAGGCGCCTCCTGTTACGAGCAACAAGTACCCGGGCAACTAAGTCGCGGCCGGTTACTTCCAGTTGCCACTGCAAGGTGCCCTTCATTTCTCACAAGTGTAGACGAGATTTGGTGAGCTGCGATTCCAGGACTGTCAGATATTGTTAACAATTGCACCTAGGTTACCGAGTACTGAACCATCGATCGTTGCGCGTGTGTGACCAGCACAGCCAGCCCATACTTGCTGCGCGAGCGAGCATAAGGCATATGAGAGAAAACCAGAGCCCGTGGTTGCCCCAGCTTGTGGTTAGCCACCACACGGGCGCGAAAACGCCCAGCGCTGAAAACAGCATGGCGTTCTGCATATCCCGAGTGCGTGTAGCGCCAATGAATACGCCATCGAACAGAAAGCCCCAGACTGAGGCGAAAGGTAATAGCCAGAGCCAAGGCAGGTATTGCCAGGCGGTGGTGCGCACCTCTTCAATGCCAGTCAGCAACGCTATCAGAGCGCGGCCTCCAACAACGAACACAACGGTCAGCAACAACGAGCCCCAAAGAGACCAGCGCAGCGCGCAGCGAAACACCACGAAAAACTGCCGCTTGCTGTTCCTGCCAACAGATTCGCCGATAAGAGCTTCGGCGGCGTTGGCGAAGCCGTCCAGCGCGTTGGAGATCAGAAGCAGAAAGGTGATTAGCACAGCATTGGCAGCCAGCATGGTGTCGCCTTGGCGAGCCCCCTGAGCGGTAAAAAACGCCAGCACCAGCAGCAGGGCGATGGTGCGAACCATGATGTAACGATTTACCTGCAGGATGGCCATATAGTCCGCAAGCTGTCCGAACAGCTCTCTGGTGAGCCGTTGCCCGTCTGGCATGCGGCGCAGCACAATGGCGAAACCAATGATTGCAGCGCCATACTCTGCGATGACAGTAGCAATAGCCACGCCCCGGCTGTTCCAGCCCAGTACTGTCACGAAAAGTACATCCAGCACGATATTCAGACCGTTGGCGACTATGAGCATAATCATGGGGCCCCGGGGAAACTGGGTTCCTATCAGCCAGCCCACAAGCGTGTACTGACACAGCACGGCCGGTGCGCTCCAGATTCTTATGCTTGCGTACTCAGCGGCAAGTTCGGTAACGCCCGCACTCGGATTCATAAGCGCCAGCCCGATCCGAATCAGAGGCTGATGGCATAAGATAAGCAGCAGGCCGATACCCATGGCTAGCATCACTGAGCGCAGCAGCAGGGCAACCTGGCTGAAACTGTCGCGCTTGCCCCAAGCCTGCGCGGCAAGTCCCGTAGTGCCCATGCGCATAAAGCCGAACGTCCAGTAGAGGATGCTGAACAAGTTGGCGCCAACAGCCACTGCGCCAAGGTATACGGGGCTTTCGAGATGTCCCAGAACAGCGGTGTCCACCAGCCCTAGTAATGGAACAGTAAGGTTGGTGAGCATCAACGGCCATGCCAGAGCCCATAAGCGCCGGTCTGTAATAGACGGTCTAAAGGTCATATACCATTCAAGTCCCTAAAATTTATTTTCACGAGCTCTAGGCTTAGCAAATTTTTTGGTGTTTTTTCTGATTTGCGTTTACACTCTGCCTCGAAGTATCTATAAGCAGGCTTTCACTCTGAACTCGCTGGTGAATGCGAGAGCACCGGCAGAAAATCAGAGGGATAACGCAAAACCCGACAAGAATAACACTCTGCGGAGACACAGTAATGCGCGTGCACGCTAAGCGGGCAGGTGCCCTGTTAGGTGGTCTGTCGTTCCCCGCTCTGTCCTTGGCGGACTGGACGGTAAACATGACCCCCGGGGTGACCGGCACCAGTAACGACATATTTGACCTTCACATGACCATTTTCTGGATCTGCGTCGCTATCGGTGTCGTGGTATTCGGAATCATGTTCTGGTCCATCTTCGCCTATCGCAAGTCTAGGGGCGCTAAACCTGCAAACTTTCACGAGAATACGCTGGTTGAGGTTCTGTGGACGCTTATACCGTTGGTCATTCTAATTGTTATGGCGATTCCTGCCACCACAACTCTGATAGACATGTACGACACCACGGAGTCGGATATAGACATCAAGGTGACTGGCTATCAATGGAAGTGGCAGTACGAGTATATCAACGAAGACTTCGGCTATTTTTCGAACACGACAACACCTTCGGAACAGATCAACAACCGTCAGGTTAAAGGCGAAAACTATTTGCTGGAAGTGGATAACCCGATGGTCATTCCTGTGGGCAAAAAGGTTCGCTTCTTGCTGACGGCAAACGACGTTATTCACTCCTGGTGGGTGCCGGCTTTCGGCGTCAAAAAGGATGCTATTCCTGGTTTTATCAATGAAGCATGGACCCGCGTGGACAAGGCTGGCATCTACCGTGGTCAGTGCGCCGAGTTGTGCGGCAGGAATCACGGCTTCATGCCAGTGGTTGTGAAGGCAGTGCCAGAAGAGGAATACAACGTCTGGGTTGCCGAACAAAAAGCAGCGGCCGAGAAAGAGCGTGAGCTGACCCAGAAAGACTGGACCATGGAAGAGTTGATGGAGCGCGGCGAGAAAGCCTATGCCAGCGCCTGTGCAGCCTGCCACCAGGCTGACGGTAGTGGCGCGCCACCTGCATTCCCTGCACTTAAAGGTAGCGCGATTGCTACCGGAGACATGGCCGCACACCTCGATATTGTGGTGAACGGTAAATCCGGTACGGCAATGCAGGCTTTCGGTGGTCAGCTGAATGAAGCGGATCTTGCGGCCATCATTACCTACGAGCGGAACGCCTGGGGTAATAAGGTGGGTGACATGGTCACGCCGAAAGAAATCTTCGATTACAAGAATGCACAGTAATCTACGCCAGATAACAGATATCACCAGCCACAATAATTGGCGGTAACGGGGGTTTTCATGAGTGCGGTTGCAGATACCCACGCACAGGATCAACATCACGGGCCGGCTAGCGGCATCAGCCGTTGGCTGCTGACCACGAACCACAAAGATATCGGGACCATGTACCTGATATTCAGCTTCGCCATGTTCCTCCTGGGCGGATCCATGGCGATGGTTATTCGGGCAGAATTATTCCAGCCAGGGCTACAGATCGTTCAGCCGGAATTTTTCAACCAGATGACCACTATGCATGGACTGCTTATGGTTTTTGGTGCGGTTATGCCGGCGTTCGTTGGGCTGGCAAACTGGATGATACCGCTAATGATTGGCGCGCCAGACATGGCTCTGCCGCGGATGAACAACTGGAGCTTCTGGCTGCTGCCCTGTGCTTCCCTAATTCTGATTTCAACCTTGTTCATGGACGGCGGCGGGCCCAATTTCGGCTGGACGTTTTATGCGCCACTGTCCACCACATACGGGCCTCCGAGCACCACCTTCTTTATCTTCGCTGTCCACATCATGGGCGTGTCTTCGATCATGGGCGCTATTAACGTGATCGCCACGATTCTGAACCTGCGGGCGCCGGGAATGACCATGATGAAGATGCCCATGTTTGTCTGGACCTGGTTAATCACGGCGTTTCTGCTGATCGCTGTAATGCCGGTGCTGGCGGGTGTGTTAACCATGATGCTGATGGACATCAACTTTGGTACCAGCTTCTTTAATGCCGCTGGTGGTGGAGACCCGGTTCTGTTCCAGCATGTGTTCTGGTTCTTTGGGCATCCGGAGGTCTATATTATGATCCTCCCGGCCTTTGGGGCGGTATCGCAGATTATTCCCACGTTTTCACGCAAGCCGCTGTTCGGTTATTCCTCGATGGTCTACGCGACAGGTGCGATTGCGCTGCTCTCGTTCCTGGTATGGGCGCATCACATGTTTACGGTGGGGGTACCTGTTGCCGGCCAGTTATTCTTCATGTACGCCACGCTTCTGATTGCCGTACCCACAGGAGTGAAGGTGTTCAACTGGGTGGCAACTATGTTCCGGGGGTCGCTCACGTTTGAGACGCCCATGCTGTTTGCCATCGCCTTTGTAATCCTGTTTAGCATCGGCGGCTTCTCCGGCTTGATGTTGGCGATTGCCCCGGCTGATTTCCAGTATCACGACACCTACTTTGTGGTTGCTCACTTCCATTATGTGCTGGTGCCCGGAGCTATCTTCGGCATCTTTGCGTCGGCCTATTATTGGCTGCCCAAATGGACTGGCCACATGTACGACGAAACTCTCGGCAAAACCCATTTCTGGTTGTCGTTCGTCGGGATGAACCTGGCCTTCTTCCCTATGCACTTCCTGGGCCTTGCCGGGATGCCCCGCCGGATTCCGGATTACGCTCTGCAGTTTGCCGATTTCAATATGGTATCGAGCATCGGAGCGTTCATGTTTGGTTCGACCCAGCTGCTGTTCCTTTTCATTGTTGTGAAGTGCGCCAGAGGCGGTGAAAAAGCACCTGCTCGGCCTTGGGAAGGTGCAGAAGGGCTTGAATGGGAGATACCTTCACCGGCGCCTTATCACACATTTACCACACCACCTGAAGTGAAATAGGAGGCTGGCGAAAATGGCTGAGAAACCGGTAAACAAATCCGCACCCCCGCGAAGTAATGTGCGGGTTGTCAGTTGGTGTGTTGCCAGCGTGGCAGGTATGTTTGCCTTCGGTTTTGCATTGGTGCCTCTGTATGACGTTTTCTGTGACATTACCGGCATTAATGGCAAGACCAGTGGCCGTTATGAATCGACCGAGCTTACGACGCCAGATATGAGTCGCACCATTAAAGTGCAGTTTCTGGCGCAGAACGGGCCGGATATGCCCTGGGGGTTTCGCCCGGTGGAGCGCAGTGTCGAGGTTCATCCCGGTGAGGCGATTACCGTAAATTTCTACGCTGAGAACCCGACTGACCGGGATATGGTGGGGCAAGCGGTACCGAGCCTGTCGCCATCGGAGGGCACCCTGTACTTCCATAAAACAGAGTGTTTCTGCTTCAACCAGCAACCATTGGCGGCCGGCGAAAGTACAGAAATGCCTTTGGTTTTTATTGTGGACCGGGATCTGCCCAGCTACATCAGCAAACTGACGCTGTCCTATACGCTGTATGATCAGGGTGAGCCACAAGCGGCTACGGAAAATACAACAACAATCAATAATGGATAAGCCATCGGAGATCGCTATGGCGGACTATCAGAATTACTACGTTCCCGAACAGAGCAAGTGGCCTATTGTTGCGACGGTGGGCCTAGGGGTTACCTTGTTCGGCGCGGCCTCGATTATGGTCGACGGCAACCAGGGCGAGAGCACGAGCGGCGCCTGGATGATCTTTTCAGCCGGCATATTGGTCATGATTTACATGCTGTTTGGCTGGTTTGGTAGCGTTATCAAAGAGAGCCGAAGCGGGCTCTACAGCCCACAGATGGATCGTTCGTTCCGTTGGGGCATGAGCTGGTTTATTTTCTCGGAAATGATGTTTTTTGCGGCGTTTTTTGGTGCACTTTTCTACGCCCGGGTGTTTGCTGTGCCCTGGCTCGGGGGCGAGGGCGACCGGGGCAGCTCCAACATGCTCTGGGAAGGTTTTCAGGCAACCTGGCCGCTGATCAATAACCCAGATCCAGAAGCCTTTCCCGCGCCGGAATCGGTGATCGGAGCTTGGGGCTTGCCGTTAGTGAACACTATTCTGCTGGTTACTTCGTCATTTACCGTAACGGTTGCGCACCATGCGCTTAAAGCAGACAACCGGAAGAAAACGAAGCTATGGCTGGGAGCCACCATATTGCTGGCGCTGGTATTTCTGTTTCTGCAGGCCGAAGAGTACATGCACGCCTACCAGGAGCTTAATCTAACGCTTCAGTCCGGTATCTACGGCAGCACCTTCTTTATGCTTACTGGCTTTCACGGTGTTCACGTGATGCTGGGCACATTAATGCTGATTATTATGCTGATACGCATCCACAAGGGGCATTTCACAGCAGAAAGCCACTTCGGATTTGAGGCAACCTCCTGGTACTGGCACTTTGTAGATGTGGTTTGGCTGGGTCTGTTTGTGTTCGTATATGTCATCTGATGCAACGATGGTTTGTTATCAGGGAGTCGGGTTCAGTGTCAGGCTCCCTTGCCACAGAGATAGAAGAATAACGGCCAGAAGTAGTACGCTTAATGCTACTCGAACAGCGAGGGAATTCACCACTCGGTTGGTTTTTCCGCCGTCTCTGATGAGGAAAAACAGACCGCTGAAAAGGCTAGCTATAACGGCGAGCATGAGAATAATGATAAGAGCTTTGAGCATAAAAAATCTCTCTGGTTTTTGTTCTGGCTTCTGCCAGATTTACTATAGCAGACCATGACTGATGTGAAGAAAAACCCTCGGCAATGGCATGTAGACTGGCGATTAATGGTCTTTACAGGCGTCTTTTTTCCGCTATTGATCGCCTTGGGTATCTGGCAGCTGAGCCGGGCGGAAGAAAAACAGGTCGTCCTGGATCAGTGGCAGCAAGAGGCTCAAGACCTCAACTGGCCGGAACAAGTGGCCAGTGGGCTGGATATCGGTAGGCCGGTTACGGTTACAGGGCTTTTTGGTGATCGCAGTTGGTTGCTGGATAACCGCACCCGTGATGGCTTCGCCGGCTACGAGGTGCTAACGGAACTTCACCCGCTTCAAGGGCCGCCGGTAATAGTCAACAGAGGCTGGATTGCGGCGCCTAGAACAAGAAACGAACTGCCGAACGTGAATCCCCCTGAGGGAGTGTTCAGCCTGACTGGCCGGATAGGCCAGTACCCGGAACCACCGGTCCTGTCCAATAAATCCGCGCCGGCAGAAGGTTGGCCTAGGCGGGTGCAGATGCTTTCCCGATCAGTTGCGGTAGCTGAGATTGCGGAGCTGCCAGGAGCTGTTATCCGGCTACAAGACAGTGAGCAGCCAGGAGCTTACCGTGCTGACTGGAAACCGGATTTGATGGGGCCGCAAACCCATTACGGATATGCGACTCAATGGTTTGCGCTTGCTGTGGTGCTGAGTATATTGAGTGTAGTAGCGAGCTATCGGAAGACAGGATCCAATAATGACGATGATAACGGCTAACCGAGTATCGCATCAGGAAAAGGCAGGCGGCCCCACGCCCGAACAGGCACGCAAAGGCCGGCGTACCGCTTTTCTCCTTTTTGCCCTTGGCTTTGGGCCGATGATTCTGGCCACTATAATGTTCTATACCGGCTGGATGAACCCTGCCGGCCACACCAACCAGGGTGCGCTGATCGCACCGACTGTGCCCGTGGCTGCACTGAACCTTGAGACACTTTCAGATGAACCGTTGGCAAAACGCTTCAGTGCCGGCCAGACGGATCCCCAGTGGCTGCTCGTGGTCGCGGCCGGCGAGTGCGACAGCCGCTGTGAAGAGCTGCTCTACCTAGCCCGACAAGCTAACGTTGCGCTGGGCAAAAACGCCAATCGTGTTTCCAGAGCCGCTGTGCTGGGTAGTATTACCGGCGATCTGGCAGCCCGCTGGCCCACGGAATACCCGCTGATGGAGCGCCTGGTGCCAGCCGCTGGCACAACGCCGGCCTGGCCCACGGGAATTAATCCGGAAAAAGAGCCGCGCATCATGCTTGTCGATCCGTTTGGGAACGTGATGATGCACTTTGGACCGGGGAATACTGGCAAGGACATACTCGAGGATCTGAAACACCTGCTCAAATTGTCACTGGTGGGCTGAAGGCCAACCCGGAGGAGTAGTCTTGAACCATCCGTTCACCGACAGCCGGCCAAAAACCAGAGCCATGATGAACTGGGCGACATTCTCAGTGGTTCTAGCCGTTGTGGTTATCATGCTGGGCGCTTGGACACGGCTGGTTGATGCAGGGCTGGGCTGCCCCGATTGGCCCGGGTGTTACGGGTTTATGTCCGTGCCCCAGAGCGAGTCGCACATTGCCATAGCCAATGCACGGTTCCCGGATACGCCGGTGGACGTGGCCAAAGGCTGGCCAGAAATGATTCACCGCTACGCTGCCGGCGCGCTGGGGTTGGTGGTGTTCGGCTTGGCTGCCACCGCAGTGAGGCGGCGCCGCAGCGGCGTGCCCTTCAAACTCCCGCTTTTTATTGCCGGCTTTATTCTGCTTCAGGGTGCCTTCGGCATGTGGACGGTCACCCTAAAACTCTGGCCCCAAGTGGTTGCTCTGCACCTTCTCGGGGGTTTTACGACGATTAGCCTACTTACCCTGCTGACACTCCGGCTACGAAAGTTCTCGGCAGCGCAGGCTATTTCTGCGAGTTCAGCGCGACAAGTACAGCCAATGCCCGCCGAACCGGCTTCCAGCCTCGCCAGTTTTCGCCCTTGGCTTTACGGCGGTTTGTTACTCATTATTTTGCAGATTGCCCTAGGAGCCTGGACCGCCGCGAACTATGCTGCCGTCGCCTGCCCAGATTTGCCAACCTGCCAAGGCCAATGGTGGCCAGAAGGCATGGATTTCCAGCATGGCTTTGATATCACTCAGCATGTCGGCCCTAACTATCTGGGCGGGCAACTCACGGCGGATGGCCGGGTAGCGATACACGTAACCCACAGGGTAGGTGCTCTAGTAACACTGGCCTATTTCAGTATTCTACTGGTATTGATCTGGCGCCGAAGCCCTAGCAGGGAATTACACGGCCCGGTGCGGCTGGTTGCTGCCGCGCTGGCAGCACAAATTGCGCTCGGGCTCGCCAACGTGCTGTTCTATATTCCCCTGCCGATTGCAGTGGCCCACAACGCCATGGGCGCCGGGCTGCTGCTGTCGATGATTTACTTGATCTGGCGGCACCATCTGCTGCCACAGACGCAAACTTCAATCGCAACACACACAACAACGATGCATCAGGAGGTTACGGCATGAGTGAGCAAGTGGACGTACTGCCGGCCCAGGGAGCTTCCAGCCAATCCGCCCGTTCGATTTCATGGCGGGATTACTTGGAGCTGACCAAGCCCAAAGTTGTGGCCTTGATGATCCTAACATCGGTCATCGGCATGCTACTGGCCACCACCGGTTTACCCGGCTTGGGTGTGCTGATCTGGGGCAACATGGGCATCGCCTTCCTTGCCGGCGCCGCAGCCGTGGTCAACCACGTTGTCGATCAGAAGATTGATACCGTGATGGCACGCACCCGTAAGCGGCCGGTGGCCACCGGCAAGATCTCCTCGGTAGAAGCGATCGTGTTTGCCGTACTGCTAGCTAGTGTTGGCATGTTCGTGTTGATGTGGCAGGTAAATCATCTAACCGCATGGCTCACTCTAGCCTCTCTGGTGGGTTATGCCGGCGTTTACACCTTGTTCCTAAAACGGGCAACGCCCCAAAATATCACCATCGGTGGCCTCGCTGGCGCCATGCCACCTTTACTGGGCTGGACAGCCGTAACCGGCCAAGTTGATGGCCATGCTTTATTGCTGGTGCTGATTATTTTCGCCTGGACCCCGCCGCACTTCTGGGCGCTGGCCATTCACCGCAAAGAAGAATATGCGAAGGCAGGCATTCCCATGCTGCCCGTCACCCACGGGAACAAATACACCGAACTTCACATCCTGCTGTACACCCTAATTTTGCTGGCGGTAAGCCTGCTACCCTTTGTCACAGGCATGTCCGGCTGGATTTACTTGGCGGGTGCTTTGGTACTCGGTCTGCGCTTCCTCCACTACGCTATTCGGTTGCTGAAAGGCGACGACCGCCGAGTAGCGCTAAACACCTTCAAATACTCCATCACTTACCTAATGGCGCTGTTTGTGATACTCCTCGTAGACCACTACGTGTTTTTCTAACACTTACCCTCCTCTGGACACTGTGTATAAACGGAGAAAGCTAAGTTGGAGTCACAATGAATCGCTCAGTTCAAATAACGTTGGTTGTTCTTGTATTGGCCGTGGTTCTGGTTTTTGGTTTGGTCGTTGGGCGCCAAGTGTTTCAGGTGGGCAACGTGGAGCCTGAACCTGCTCCAGATTTGGCTGAGATGAACACCTATGTTTATGACCAGCCACGGCCTCTGGCAGAGTTCACGCTAACCAACGAAAATGGCGAAACCGTAACCCGGGAAAGCCTCCGGGGCCGGTGGACGTTCGCGTTTGTGGGCTACACCAACTGCCCGGATGTTTGTCCAGCGGCGATGGCCAACCTGCGACGTACCGATAAATTGCTGTCGAATGAGCTGCCGCAGCCGGATTATCTACTTGTCACCGCCGATCCGGAGCACGACACGCCAGGAAAGCTCAAAGACTACACTGCATTTTTTGGTGAGAACTTCCACGGCCTGACCGGAGACTTGGAAACACTGCGAAAGCTGACCACGAGCCTGAGTGCGGTTTTCGTGCACCGTCAGGTAGATGGCGAGCTGCTGGTAGATCACAGCGGGCATTTTGCATTGCTGAACCCGGATGGCGAGTTGGCGGCACTTATTCAGCCGCCTCATCACCCGGAGGAGATGGCCGAGGCTTTTGAGCGCATTTATGAATGGACCAAAGCCAATCGCGAGAAAACTCGCTCTTAATAGGGTTTAGCGGGCTGCTCTGCTAAGGTCAAACTGACATGGCGGCGGGACTCGCATAGACTGCCCGGCTGAAAATACACTCGCCGGAACCCACAGCATGTACCAACAGAACAGCACAACCCCGAAAGAGCTCTTTAGCGTCCTGGCCGCTGGTGCCATTATGCTGATGGTTGTGCACGGGCTCGGCCGTTTTATCTACACCCCGCTGTTGCCCTATCTAGTAGACGACGGTCAGTTCACTGCGCCGGAGGGTGCGGCGGTCGCTACCTGGAACTACCTTGGTTACCTTATGGGTGCCATTCTGGCTATCCGCTGGCACAGGGTTAGTCAGATCCGCGTAATGCTGCCGGCGTTTCTGGCAGTTCATGTCGTTACCGCTCTGCTGGTTACTCAAACGGACAACCTCACTGCTATCTCTGCCAGCCGCTGGCTGAACGGGGTCGCTAACGGGGTGATTTTCGTACAGGCGCCGGCGTTGATTCTCGAGTGGTTGGTGCTGCGCAACAGGGCCAGTATGAGCGGGCTGGTGTATATAGGCGTGGGCTTGGGTTTGTTGGTATCCAGCGGGCTGGTCACCGGTAGTGCCGACTGGCTGGAGGGCGCCGAGCGCTGGTGGCCAGCGGCCCTGCTCTCCATTCCGCTTGCGGTATGGAGCGCGCGCAGGTTGTCTCAGCTGGAGTTGCCGGATGAGGCGCGCGGTAGTGACGGCAAGGCCGTAGCCACAACCCCCCTATTCGACCGTGCCAGTATTCCTCTGTTCCTGTCGTACGGCGGTGCCGGGTTAGGCTACATTCTGCCCCTTACATTTCTGCCCCTGTTGGCAAAAATGGAGCTTGCAGCGGGTCACTGGTTGCTTGATGGAACTTGGGTCATTGTTGCCCTGTGTACTATCCCGGCTGCCTGGGTGTGGAATCGGCTAGGCACAAAAATGGGCGACCTTCCCGCACTGAAACTGAACTTTCTGATTCAACTGGCAGGCGTGTTGGCCGCCGTGCTCTGGCCCGGCACTATCGGCCTAATGCTGTGCGCTGCTCTGGTGGGCAGCACCTTCCTTGGCACAGTGTTACTTACCCAGCGCGTTGCCCGCGCTCTGCACCCGCACCAGGGGCCGCGGCTGTCTGCCGCCATGGTTGCGCTCTACGGCTTCACCCAAATGGTTGGTCCGTGGCTGACCAAACAATGGCTCGATGCCGGTGGTTCCCTGGCCTCCGCCTTTAGTATCGGAGTGGGAGCACTGGCCTTCGGCCTGATATTCGTGTTCTTCGTGCCCCGCCCCGAAGTTTGGCATGCGCGAACTCTCCGCTTTGACTGATAAAAAAGTGCTCCCAATAGACCATATTCTCCCAGAGCTGAAACAAACCCTGGAGCAAACCACCACAGCCCTGTTGCAGGCGCCTCCGGGTGCCGGTAAAACCACACGTGTGCCTCTAGCCCTGCTGGACGCAAGCTGGCGGCAGGGGCGCAAAATCCTGATGTTGGAACCAAGGCGCCTGGCGGCCCGTACGGCTGCAAGATACATGGCAGCGCAACTGGGCGAAAAGCCCGGGCAAACCGTAGGCTACCGAACGCGGCTGGACACCAGAGTGTCTGGCGCGACCTGCATAGAAGTTGTGACCGAAGGCATTCTTACCCGGCTGATCCAGAGTGACCCTATGCTGGAAGACTACGCCGCCGTGCTGTTTGATGAGTTTCATGAGCGCTCCTTGCAAGCCGACCTTGGGTTGGCCCTGGTGCGCGAGACCCAAGAAGCACTGCGAGAAGATCTTCGGGTGCTGGTGATGTCCGCTACGCTGGATACAGCGCCTATAGCCCGCTTGCTTGGGGATGTGCCCGTGTTGAGCAGCGAGGGGCGGGCGTACCCAGTGGGCGTATTCTACCGCCCCACGCCCGCCACACAGCGCAACCCAAGGTTGGTGGATCAGGTGGTGGCTGTGGTTACTGAAGCCTTGGCGCAGCAGCCAGGCTCGGTGCTGGTGTTTCTGCCGGGGGCCGGGGAAATTCACCGGGTAGCTCAGGCGCTGGCCGGGCAGGTGGCCCAGAGTGTTGTGATTGCGCCTCTGTTTGGCAACCTCAAAGCGGCAGAACAGGACCAGGCCATTGCGCCGGCAGCGGTGGGCACCCGCAAAGTGGTGTTGGCAACGGCGATTGCCGAAACCAGCCTGACCATCGAAGGTGTGCGCGTGGTGGTTGATAGTGGGCAGCAGCGCCGCGCGGTGTTTGATGCCAACAGCGGAATGACGCGGCTGGTGACCGGGCGGGTCTCGAAAGCCTCGGCTGAGCAGCGCAAAGGCCGCGCCGGGCGGATTGAGCCGGGCGTGTGTTACCGGTTATGGAGCGAGTCGGAGCAGTTTGGGCTGGCGGACTATACGCCGCCGGAGATTCGCGAGGCAGATCTGGCGCCACTGGTGCTTGAGTTGGCCCAGTGGGGCGCTCGCACGGCAGATCAACTGGTATGGATCGAGCCCCCGCCCCCGCACACTGGCAACAAGCTGTGGAGCTGCTGCAGTGGCTGGATATGTTGGATGACGAAGGCGCGATTACCGAGCACGGCAAATCAGCGCGGGCACTGGGCATTCACCCTCGGCTGGCGCACATGGTTTTGTTGGCGCGATCGCTTGGGCTGGGCAGACTGGCGGCGGAACTGGCCGCGCTGCTGGAAGACCGGGATCTGTTAGGGCCGGGTGCTGGGGCGGATATGCATGAGCGTATAAGGGTGTTGCGGGGCGAGCGTGGCTCACCGCGCATAGACCCGCATCGGCTGCAGGCGCTGCGCCAGCAGGCAAAGCGCTTGTCTGAACCTGGTGCCCCTAAACAAAGCGAACAAGAGCCTGTACCAACGGCCACAGAGGTTGGGCGTTTGTTAGCACTCGCTTATCCTGATCGCATTGGCAAACGCCGGTCCGGAGATACGCCACGCTATCAGCTAAGCAATGGCAAAGGGGCCTTGTTGCGCGAAGACGATGGGCTGGCACGGCATGAATGGCTGGTGGCCGCAGACCTGGATGGTAAGGCCAAGGAGGCAAGAATCTATCTGGCAGCGCCGGTGGATTTGCCAACGCTGGAAGCCGATCTGGCGGCCCATATTCGTGAGCAAAACGAGGCAGAATGGGATGATAAGCGCGGCACAGTGGTTGCTCAGCAGACCCGCCGGCTGGGCGCACTGCTTCTTACCACGAAATCTCTGGCCAAACCTTCACCCGAGTTGATTCAGCAAGGTCTATTAGCAGCAGTAAGGCGAAAAGGGCTGGACAGCCTGCCATGGACGCCGGGGGCCAGGCAGTGGCAGGCACGGGTCACTCTGCTGGCCAAACACTTTCCCGACCAGTGGCCTGACGTCAGTGAGCAGGCGCTAACCGGCACGTTGGAACAGTGGTTGGCGCCCTTCCTGACTGGCATCAACCGGTGGTCTGAATTAGCCAGGCTGAACCTGCAGAATGCCTTGAATAGTCTGCTGGAATACCCGCAACAGCAGCGGCTGGCGGAACTTGCGCCTAGCGCCCTGACCATTCCTACTGGAAGCTCCGTGACTCTGGACTACACGGCTGAGAACGGCCCGGTTCTGGCGGCCAAGCTACAGGCGTTGTTCGGCTGGACAAGAACGCCGGAAGTGGCGGGCGGCAAGGTGCCGGTGCTGATTCACCTGCTTTCGCCGGCGCGACGGCCGCTGGCGGTCACGGCCGACCTAGCCAGCTTCTGGTCTAACGTCTATCCTCAGGTGCGTAAAGACACCCGTGGCCGTTATCCCAAGCATCCCTGGCCAGAAGATCCGCTCACTGCCATTGCCCAGCAGGGCGTCAAAATAAAGTAACTCTGGTGATCACTTCACGATGTTACGACTGGTGGTGAGGTACTGTTCGCCGGCAGAGCGCACGGTATTTGTATCAGCACGTTCGGAAGCTTTGTGCACCTTCTCAAGTGTTTCCTCCAGTTTGTCAATTTCGTCATCCAGCTTCTGCAGTGCGTTTTCCAGAGTATAGGTGAGCTGGTGTACCTCGTTCATGGCTTCCGGAGTTAAATCACCGGTCAGCACGTGTTCCAGCTTGTTGTTGTACTCAGAAAAATTGGCAACCGCCTGTTCCAGAGTCTTTGCGGGCTCGCCCTTGAAGTGATCACTATCGCCCGCGAATACGGCCGTAGCAATCAGCAGTGAGGCGGCGATGGCAGTCATTTGATGAGAAAGAGTCATGGGATAGATCCTTGTTTATTGAATGCGAATTATTATCAATATGTTTAATTTAATCCATGACCATAATCAAATTAACTCATAAAAAGCTTGTGCACCGACCGTAATTGCCTAAAAATCACTCACTTTTATCAGCGCGACCCCGCCCATGAATCTCGTATCGTTTAATGTTTTCCGCACACTCGGCTTGCCCGACACCACTGTACTTAAGCCGGAGTATTTCCTGAGCCATAAAGAATTGCTGCGCAATGCAGACTGGGTACTGTTCCCCGAATACTGGCAGCTCAATGCCCTGGTGCATGGCTTGAAATGCCGGGTTTTCCCCAGCGTCGCCAGCTATCGCATTGGTCATGACAAGGTGGAAATGACCCGTGCTTTTGAGGCGGTAGCACCGGAACATATTCCCTGGACAATCATCGAAGCCAATGGCCCTCATGAGCGCGAGCACATCTGGAGTGTTATGGCACTGCCCTTCGTGGCGAAGCTACCCAAAGCCAGCATGGGCGAGGGTGTTTGGCTGATTGAAACCCATGACGACTGGCGCACGTACTGCGAGCGCACAGAGGTTCTGTACGTACAGGAATACCTGCCGTTGGATCGCGACGCGCGTATTGTGGTGGTGGGCGATAAAGTTGTAACAGCTTACTGGCGTACACAGGCTGACCAGGGCTTTTATAACAACGTGTCTAAGGGTGGCCGGATTGACAACAGCCCGGTGCCCGCAGTGATGATCGACTTGGCCCTGCGGCTCGCACGGGACCTGGAAGTGGATCACGCAGGTTTTGATATCGCCCTAGTGGCAGGCTACCCGTACGTGCTGGAGTTCAACCGCTTATTTGGGAATCAGGGGCTCGGTCAAGGCAGCGACCTGACGGACGCTATCTTGGAGTACCTGCAGCAACATGGTGAGCCCCGAGATCCTGGTGGCTCTAATACCCCCGAGCCAATCCGCCCTTTGGCGGTCTGAACCCCGGGGCTGGTTGCCTACAGATTCTTGTAACGGTTGATGTCGAAAATGCCCGACTGCAGAGGCTGATGCTCCTGCTGCCATGCCGTAATGTCTTGAAGAATATCCCAAAAACGCCGGTGGGTGCGGCGTACACCCCACACCCCCACTACCGCTTCAAAAGCTTTGGGTTCCTCTGCTTTTAAGGATTTCATTCGGGCTTTGAACAGCCCCAGTTGCGCTGCGGGAACATCAAATATGAAGTTAGGGTAGCTGCCGATGATTCCCGGGTAGATGGTCAGTTTGTCGCTCTTTGGCTGGTAGCGCAGACCCTCTCCCAGAAGGAAGGCAACGCTGCTGTGTGCGCGGTCGCGGATAACCGTATACACCGTGCGCGCTCCTTCTTTGTTGTACACCCTCAAAAAGGTTACCTCGGGCAGGTAGTTTATTGCAGGCAGGAACTCGGCCCTGGTAGCGGCCAGCTCTGAAAGCACCTGATCCGCTTCGCGAATCCATTCTGGTTCGTCTTTTCGGCCACAATCACTGCCGCCGCATCGGTTTATGGGGTCATCCTGTTCTGCGTTCAGTTCGCTGAAGTTCAACAGCAGGCGTGCTCCTAGCTCCTCGTTAAAGGCCGAGGTAGCATAAGGCACCTGAGACGGGGTTGTTTCATCCACGCTGCACGGAGGCATTGTCGTGATGGCGGAAAATGGTCAGTAGGGCATTGGTGTTGTCGCCATCGCCGTAGGCTTGGTTCCGCAGTTTGAGATACTGGTTGCGCTTGCCTTTGTA
The DNA here is from genome assembly GCF_900215155.1 of Marinobacter sp. LV10R510-11A. Classification (NCBI taxonomy): domain Bacteria; kingdom Pseudomonadati; phylum Pseudomonadota; class Gammaproteobacteria; order Pseudomonadales; family Marinobacteraceae; genus Marinobacter; species Marinobacter sp. LV10R510-11A. The sequence goes on along the minus strand of NZ_LT907980.1, from coordinate 3,112,853 downwards.
GTCGCTCCAGTTGTCTCCCAGATCCAGCAAGGCGCTGTCCTGCCCCGGCAACGCCAGTAATGGCGTCACTTCTTCACGATACTCTGCATGGGTTACATACAGGTCGTTTTCCGGGTCGTGATAGGTCACCCAAAAGTGATCACGGATCACATCGGTGGCTATCTGGCCACGGCACACAGGCCCGCGAATGAAGGTGCGGGTAAAGTACTCTGCATTATCCAGCATGAACTGGTAGCGGGCTTTTGCTGGGATTGCGGCAAAGGTGGCGAATGGATTGGCGCGGCTTTCCCGGCTGTAATCCGGCACTGTGTCTGCCTGCCAGTCGGTCGCTTCAAACAGCTCACGTGTGCGCTCAAATTGTTTTTCCCCAAAACCGAGGGTTATGTGGCGCTTGTGCACAATACTGCCCGCCACCGGGCGCAGGCGATAGTACACCGAACCTTTGGGGTCATCGTTGGGGCGGCGGGTCGCGATGATGTCGATGGGGACATCTGGCATGGTGTAGGAGCGCACGAGTTCGAAGAAGCGCGTATCGGCGCCGTTCTCCTCAAAGTACAGGTGGGCGAGATAGAGATGCTCGTAAATCCAGCGGCTGATCAGTTGCTGGCGCTTGCCGCCCTCATTAAGCCAAGACTCCCAGCGTTGGATATGATTTTGCTCGGCGTCGCTCACTTGGGTAATAAGCGGGCTGATGGCGCCGCCTTGGTTGAGCCAGCCGGTTAATGTGGCGTATTCGTCGTCTGTCAGGCCAGTCATGGCCAGAGGCATGCCCTCGTAGGGGTGGTCGCTGGCGTAGTCAGAAAAGTCGGCGTTGCTGATGCACTGGTTGGCGCGGGACAGCCCGAGCTCTATGTCTTCGGGCAGTTTGCTGTTGGGTGCAAACTCATACTGTTTACCTAGGCGGATCATGTTTTCGAACAGACTGCGGGTTTGGTCGCCCCGGCCTTTCGGCCATTGGAGATATTTCACCGAGGCTTAAGTTATGGGTAGATTTGCTGATATCTGTGGGGTGAGGAAAGCCCGATTATCGCGATTCTTGTTGGGGCCGTTTTGGTTCTGGCGCATCGCTTTATTACCCCTGGGGGGAAACACCATCAATGACCGAGTCAGCCAACGCTAACATTGCCGATTACTACACAGCTGAGACCTTTAACCGGATCAAGGCGTTTGCGGATACCAAAGAAACGCCGTTTGTAGTGATTGATACCGCCACCGTCGATCGTCAGTACGATGAGCTGGTGGACGGCTTCCCTTATGCCAATGTTTATTACGCGGTGAAGGCCAACCCGGCTCCGCAGATTCTGACTATGCTACGGGATAAGGGCGCGAACTTTGATATTGCGTCGGTGTATGAGCTGGAAAAGGTGATGGGGCTCGGCGTTACCGGTGACCGGATCAGTTACGGCAACACCATTAAGAAGGCGCGGGATATTCGTACCTTCTATGAGAAGGGTGTTCGCATGTTTGCCACAGATTCTGAGGCGGATTTGCGTACGCTTGCCAAGGCGGCTCCTGGTGCGAAGGTGTATGTGCGCATTCTGACCGATGGTACACAAACAGCCGACTGGCCGCTTTCTCGCAAGTTTGGGTGTGAGAGTGATATGGCTATGGACTTGTTGATCCTGGCTCGCGACTTGGGTTTGGTACCCTATGGCGTGTCATTCCACGTGGGTTCGCAGCAGCGTGAGATTGGCGCGTGGGATTCGGCTCTGAACAAGGTAAAGGTCATTTTCGAGCGTCTGAAAGAAGAAGACGGCATTGAGCTGAAGATGATCAATATGGGCGGTGGTTTCCCGGCCAATTATATCAATCGTACCAATGAGTTGAGTGTGTATGCGTCGGAGATTACACGCTTCCTGAAGGAAGACTTCGGTGATGAGCTGCCTGAGATTATTATTGAGCCAGGCCGGTCGTTGATTTCCAATGCGGGTGTTCTGGTGAGTGAGGTGGTGCTGATTGCCCGTAAATCTCGTACGGCTCTGCACCGCTGGGTATTTACGGATGTGGGTAAGTTCAACGGGTTAATCGAGACGCTGGATGAGTCGATTAAGTTTCCGATTTGGACGGACAAGAAGGGTGTAGGTGAGGACTGTGTGATTGCCGGGCCGACTTGCGACAGTGCAGACATCATGTACGAGCATCACAAGTACCCGTTGCCGTTGAATCTGGCTATTGGCGATCGTATGTATTGGCTTTCAACAGGAGCCTATACCACGACTTATAGTGCGGTGGAATTTAATGGGTTTCCCCCGCTAAAAGACTACTACATCTAGAGAATAAGGCCTGCTCAATTGGGGTGGGCTGCGAAGCGCTTTACTGACGCTGAAGGTTTAATTTGATTGCTAGGGGAGAAACCAGTATTCCGTAGGCGATCATTACTGCGATGGCGTGTCTTACGTCGCCTGTCCAATCTGATAGCAAGCCGCCTAGCATGGGCACTGCGAAGGCGATGGTGTAGCCGACCAGGAAGTTGCCAGCCGATAGCCGGCCGGTTTCGCTGGTGGGTACCAGCAGCGGTGGCAAGGCCACCATCATGATTAGCAGTGTGCCGGCGGTGAAGCTCATGAATGTTGCGCTGGCGATTGCCCACCATCCGGTAAACGCCAGTGTGCCGAGTGTCCCCAGCAGGCTGAATATCAGCATGATGATCAGTGGGGTTTTTCGGCCGACCCAGTGGCGGGCCATTTTTAACATCAGCAGCGAGGCAAAAACTTGGGCGAAGTTATACCAGAACAGGGCTTCGGTGAGGTTTTCGAACTCGCCTCTTTGTTCCAGCAAGGCTCCCATGTATGCGTTTACGCCGAAAAACAGGGAGCCTGAGACGCCAAGCAGCAGGCCTAATTGCAGTGTGAGCGGATTTTTCCAGTCCGGTAGCCATGCGACTTTGCGCGTGGGCCTGTCCAGGTCGCGTTTGGGCAGGAATAGGGCGGCGGCAACCAGCAGCGCGGGCAATGACCAGACAAGCATCGTTGCGCGCCAGCTGTTGTCCAGCAAAGGCATGATTACTGGGAGGGTGATACCTGCGCCGATGAACTCTCCCATCAGCATGCCGTTCATGTAGATGGCGGAGCCCAAGGCTAGGTTTTTTGGTTCCAACCAACGCGGCAGTAATGCCGGTAAGGCGGGTTGCATCATGGCAACGCCCAGGCCCATAACGGCGCTGGTTGCCATCAGTGTGAGGGTGTCTGGCGCCAGGCCGCGGCCTGCGGAGCCTATGACCATAACAACCATGGCGAGCGCGAGGGTGTTGCGCGGGCCTATACGGGATATGGAGAGCGAGCCGGGCATGGCGCCTATGGCAAGCATCAAGATGGGCAATGTGGTTAGAGCGCCGGTGAGGGTTTGAGAAAGGCCCAGCTCGTCACCGATAAACGGCGCCAGTGGCGGCGCAACCAGTATTGGGATGCGCAGGTAAACACCGGCCAACCAAAGCAACACCGCCACCGGCAGCAGGCTTGCTGTCGATGGCGGTGTTGCTAGGTTTTCAGCAGAAGACAAGAAAGATCAGTCTTCACTGGTATCCGGCAGATACGCGCCGTCTTCGTCGTGCACTTCCTGCCCGGTAACGGGCGGGTTGAACGAGCAGATCAAACGCATGTCTTCAGTGCCGCCACGCAGGGTGTGCTGGTCGTGCTTGTCGAGGGCGTAAAGGGTGCCGTCGGAGATCTCGTGAGTTTCACCGGTTGCTTTGTCGGTAATGGTGCCGTTGCCGGCTACGCAGTAAACCGCTTCCAGGTGATGCTTGTACCACAGGTTAAGTTCGGCACCTGCAGGAATGATGGTCTCGTGGAACGAGAAACCCATACCGTCTTTTTTCAACAGCATACGACGGCTAGTCCAGCCTGGGCCATGCACTTCGCGTTCGGTACCGATGATGTCTTGAACTCGTACAATTTTCATAAGCATTCCTCATTTTTCGATGGAATAGCCATACAGTATAGACATTCATTTCAGGTTTGGTTCAACCGCCAATCCTCGTAACCTGTCATGCATTCCTCTATGGCGATGTGAAATCTATGCCGTTGGTTTTCGTCCAGAGGCTGCTGTTTACGGCACTTGTCCAGCGTTCTCTGAATAGTTTGACGGCTCTGTTTATCGAGACGCTCCAGCCAGTGATGGTCTGCAGGTTCTAAGTCTAGCAGTTCTCTGCCAGCGTGGTTGCGATGGCTTATGTGCCACCAGTGATCCACAGCTCGCCCCAGCACCACGTAACCAAACTGGCTGTCCTGTACTGGGCCGAAGGTGGCGGTTTTCAGACCGTCGCGCAGCAGGCCTATGTTAAGGACTGGCAAGCTGAGTTTGTCACCGTAAAAATAACTGCCTGCGGCTCCGATCAGGCCACCTACCAAGGCCCCGGTGCCCAGCGATGCGCCAAGGGTCAGAGCGTCCAGGCCAGCACCGCTAACGGCGCCTGCACCGAAACCAGCGGTAGCCAGATAACGCTTGTTAACGGCCCAGTGTTTGCGGCTGTCTTCGGAGAACAGATCATGATCGCTGTGCCATTCCAGTTCGGCTTCCTGGCGGCGGATACGCTGGTGCTGATACAGGTGTTCAACTTCCATCCGAAGCGTTTGCTCCCGCTGGCGTTGGTGTTGGTACCAGCGCTGCCGGAGCCGTTCTGCGAGCGTGCTGTCGCTGGTGCCAGCGACCTGATCCAGAGTTAGGGTGCGCTTTTCTTGAAACGACATCATGTCTTTCAGTGCTTTGGCAATAATGCCCGCAGCCTGGGTTTTGCGCCGCTGACGCTGGGTGGATAAATGATGCGTGGCCTGGTCCAGGGCCTGTTCCCAGTCAGGCTCTAGCTGGCCAAAGGCCCGCAAAAGACTCAAATGTTGCTCAAACGGGGCGCGAACCGCGTCGAAGTTGCGCACAACTTGAAAGAACTGCCCCAAAGCCGCCTGCCAGGTTGCGCTGTAATCGTCTGGCCCTATGCTGTTAATCAGCGCAAGGCTGGGCTGACCTGTCCAGCGCAAGATGGTCATCTCTGCCTCGTGCTCGGCGCTGTAAGGGGCGGAGCCATCCACCACGTAGATTATGCCGGCGCCTTCAATCAGCGGGGTCAGCAGCTCACATTCGTCTGTAAAGCGGCCGTCGCCCTGATGCTGCGTAACAAACGCCCGAACCGTTTTGCCGTGATCCGATGCCGACACACTGTGGGCTTCCAGCCACTCCAGAACCCGCCGGGGTCGCTGAAACCCGGGTGTATCCACCAGCGTGTAGAGGGTTTTGCCGTCTACACTCAGTGGGTATGACTGCCGTGCGCGCGTGGTGCCAGGTTCCAGAGCAATGGCGATGGCATCGTTCTGTGACAATGTGGCCACCACGCTGGACTTGCCCTTGTTCGGGTGTCCCACGACGGCAAAGGTAGGTGCGATATTCATTCCATAACTCCCCCGTCCATGTCGGGAACGGCCCCGTGAGCCGGTATAAGGCTGACCGTTATAAACTCCGGCCCGGCCCGCTTGGCAAATCTGAGCCATTGCTGAACTTGATGCGCATCTGGCTCCCGCTCGATGTGAGTAGCCAAGGGCACTAGAACGATCTGCGCTCCCTTTGGCCAGAGTTTACTCGCACTTATTAGAAAATCTTCCAGTTCCCCTGTGGGCGGCTCCCAGCTGCGGGTAACCAGAAGAACAGAGCGGCAAGGTTCCTGTGCCAGTTGCGCGGCTACCTGCTCCAGTGTCTGCTGGTCTTGCGCCAGAGTCATCCTGCCGCCCGCTTTGGCGACTAGGCTTTTGCCCGTACTGAGCGCATCTGGCAGCTCAGGGTCACCGGCGCCAGCCCAGCACAAGACAGTGCGAGCGTCTGGTAATGGCTGCAGGTTCAAATGAGTGTCGGTGTTTGGCTGATCTGAGGCATCGTTGTGGTCGTTGCCAGTATCAAGAGCCGGTGTTTCCATACGGTACATCAACGCGCGCCTTGCTGGGTGGCTGGCCAGTAGATGCCGAGCTTTACGCCGAATGAGTGCGCCCGCCAGCACGTAAAGAACGAGCCGAGGCAGCAGCGCCCAGGTTGTCCAGAGCATAGCGATGAAAGGCCACCACTGGCCCCATCGGGCTGGGTTCATGGTGCCTTCTCCTGTGCTGGCACGAAAAAACCGGGTTGCCTCCACCAGTGGAAATTCAGGCGCGGCGGCTGGCCACAGCCAAGCCCAGGGTGTGGCTATGGTTGTGATTAGGCGGTGATAGCTGCTGGCATCGGTTTCGAGCGTGGTGCTCCAGCCAAATGCGAGATCCTGCAGCACCACCATAACGAGCAAAGTTACCAAGCCGGCCAGCGCAAAACATAGCCCGCCAAGCTGCGCGGCCCGCGCCATCAGCACCGGTTGCAGCTTTATCGAAACGGCGGCTTCCGGGTTGTTTCGGAAACGCCGGAGCAGCGCGCGCCATGGTTGCCAGCCGGCCAGTGACTGAGCCGTGGTCAGTAGCGCCAGTAGAAGCTGGAAGGCCACAAAGGCCAGAATAACGGTTACGTTGATACGCTGGCCGCCGTCGTAGAACAGTAAGCCGAGCATGGCCAGTAAACCGAGTACGGCACCCGCAACCATAAAACCGCTGTTGATCCGGCGCCAGAAACCCAGAGTGCGCGCTGAAGGGGCGACACCTGCGCCAGGGCCGCTGAGATGATTCATATGGGCCATCCAGCGTTTTGGGCTGGGTGCGACGCCTTGCTGTTCGCATGTTAGCGCAAATTTGCGATCCCGCCGGTGCAAAAATGCTGGGGCCTGCCCGTTGTCTCTTTGGGCGCAGGCATCAAAATCCAGCAGTAGGCGGAGGGAATGATCTGTCATGAACGCTTCCGGTTGTGAATTCGGTCTGTGGGTCTTTGGTGTTAGGATATCGGTATTACCCCGTCCGATACCAGACAACGAGCCTTCATGCCCCACCACCTGATGAATCTGCGCCACATGCCCGATGACGAAGCCGATGAAATACGGGCTTTATTCGATGATCACGAGGTGCGCTTTTACGAAACCCCGCCAAGCCGCTGGGGCATCAGCATGGGTGGCTTTTGGGTGCACGATACGGAAGAGGCTGAAAGAGCCAGAATTATACTGCAGGAGTACCAGCGCCAACGAATGCAAAGCCAGCGTGAAGCCTATGAGGCATGGCGCCTACAGGGCGAGGGCGGCGGCATCTCGTACATGTTGCGGCATAAACCGATGCGCACGCTGGCAGCCTGCCTGGCTATTGTTGTGATTGCTGGGTTTAGCCTGCTTCCGTTTATCCGGATAGGGTAGTTTCCGCTTTCAGCGCGGGTTCTTGTGATGTCGCACCAGAAAACCCGTTGCTTTGTCAACGGCACTGCCGGCAGTGGGAAAGCTGGTAATGTGGCCGCGTAGACGTATTTCAAACAGCTCGCTTTCAACCCCATTGGCCAGCAGGGTTTCGTGCAGTTTTCTGGATTGCCGAAAAGGTACCAGATTGTCCATGTTGCCGTGGAACAGGAAGAACGGCGGCGCATTACCGGTGACATATGTGATGGGAGACGCCGCGCGGTAGGTGTCGGGAATGTCTTGTTTTGTGCCTCCCAGAAACTGCCGTATGAGCTTGCCGGAACCAAAGGTTGTCAGGTCGGCCGGCGTGCCGCCCGCTACCACGGCGCTAAGAGCCGTTTCGGGGCCACCGTACGGCTGGTTCAGCGCCTCGGCATGGTCTGAGCTGGCTACGAGTGCCATCAGAGCGATCAGGTGCGCGCCGGAAGAAAAGCCAAACCCGCTTACCTGAGACACATTCAATCGATATTGCTCGGCATGATCATTTAGCCAGGTGCGAGCTATCTGCAGATCGTGTAGCTGGGCTGGGAATATATGCTCGGGCGCGAAGCGGTAATCGATATTGAAAACCGCAAAGCCGTGACTGGCCAGTTCCTCGGCAATCCAACTCATATCGCCCCGGGAGCGACCCTCCCAGCCGCCACCGTGCACCATCAGCACAACAGGGCGAAGCCGCTTACCCTCAGGCAGGTAAAGATCGCCATAGAGTGCTTCAGGCCAGTCCTCAGGCGAGAAATGCACGCCATGGTTCACGGTGAACGTTGTGTCTTCTAAAGCGACAGATTCCGTGGGCGCATTGTGATAACTCGCGCAGCCACCCAGCAAGAGTGCGCTCACCATTGTACCCATACCAACAAGGCTTTTTAGCATTCCATCAGTTCTCAAAGATTAATCGTCCTCTGTGTCCCCCAACATTAAGATTAAGGATCTACGTTCTACGGGTAGAGTCAGACTTGTGTCGCTTTAGTCGGCTGTCCGACAATCCTGACGGTGTCCGGATTACAGTACATGGCCGTAGTAGTAACCCTTACAACAGGGTGTTTCGTTGCGGATACGAACTCCAGCGAGAGTGGAACTGTCCGGAAGCATGGACGAATGCTCTCTTCCGCGTAAAGAAAACCTAACAAAACAAATAAAAACAAATAGATACAATCATGGCACAGGAAACGCATGTCGTTTGGTTCGGGTCGTGGTCCCGGCCCGTTCTTACAACAACAAATAAGGAACGACCATGAAACGTATCATGATCTGTACGCTGATCGGCGCTACAGGCTTTGCCCTGAGTGCCTGTAATAGCAGTAGCAACAATGATGATAGTCCGCCTGTTGTAAATCAGAAGCCGACGTTCATCCAGGGCGAAATCCAGCACGCTCAATACGATGGTATTACCGATGATCTTCTGACTGTAGGCCTGGGCGCCAACGGCTTGCGCGATGGCCCGGCACCAGATTTTGCAGAACCTCTCAATCCGACCTCCGCCGAATTGCGGAAGCTTGCGATCTATAACAACTACCGTGCACTGGTCGATACATCCGATGGTGGCGGTTATGGCGAATTCTTCGGCCCCGGCGTGGACAATGACACCGAAGGGAAAATCCCAGGGCATGAGTACATTGCCTTCATGACAGTACCCGGCAACGACGTGCCCGTTACCGTTATGGCTCAGGTGCCTGTCAGTTTCGATCCGCAGAGCCCGTGCATGATCACCGCGCCTTCTTCCGGCTCCCGGGGGGTTTACGGTGCTATTGGCACAGCCGGCGAGTGGGGGCTGAAGAAGGGCTGTGCCGTGGTCTACACCGATAAGGGTACTGGCACGGGTTCGCATAACCTCAAAACCAACGCCGCCCAGAAAATTGATGGCACCCTTACTGAGGCCGACGAATCTGTACAGTTTCGCGCGGATCTGACGGATGCAGAACGGAGTGATTATAACGCTGAGTCGCCCAACCGTTTCGCCTGGAAACAAGCACACTCAAAAGCCAATCCGGAAGCTGACTGGGGACGCCACGTTCTGCAGTCTGTAGAGTTCGGGTTCTGGGCACTCAACGAGCAATTCGATGGCGACAACAACGTTGATCCCATCACGCCTGAAAACACGCTGGTAATCGCCTCCAGTGTTTCCAATGGTGGCGGCGCATCGGTTCGCGCAGCAGAGCAGGATACGAAAGGTCTGATCGACGGCGTGGCGGTGTCCGAGCCCAATGTAAACCCAACAGTGAATACCGGGTTCACCATTAACCAAGGTGATAACACACCTATCACGGAGCACAGCAGAAGCCTGCTCGAATACACTACGGCTCTGACCGTATACCAGGGTTGTGCCAATCTGGCGCCGGCCCTTGATTCAGCTCCGATGAAAGCTACGTTCAATGATCCGACCACCGACGAGAATATCTGTACTTCATTGGGGCTCAAAGGGCTGGTCGAAGGCACCACCACTGAGGAGCGTGCCACCGATGCGTTGCGTATTCTGAATGAGGACTTTGGCATCCAGCCTGAGCAGAACAGGCTGGCGCCGGTGCACTTTGGGTTGAATGTATCCCAAGCTATAGCGATGACCTATGTTAACTCTTATGGCCGCGCCAGTGTTGAGGACCGTGTGTGCGGGCTCAGCATGGCTGCAACCGACGCTACTGACTACCAGCATATCCCGTAGCAGCGGCCTGGCGGATTATGGTCTTGATGCCTTGTTGTGTCTGCACGGCCTGGCCTTGGGTCGCGATGCCATCACAGAAGATCCGTTGACGGGTACTGACGCAGAGCTTGCTGACGCAGTCGCTGCGGGCATCGAAGAAGTCAGAGCCACCGGGGATCTTCAGGGCAAGCCCGCTGTGTTTGTGACTGGTCGGGCCGACGCTATTCTGCCCATCAACCACACATCGCGGCCTTACTTTGGGTTTAACCAATTGGTGGAGGGTACAAACAGCGGGCTTCGTTACTACGAAGTGCTTAATGCTCACCATCTTGACGTTCTGAACGGTTTCCCAGGTATTGCTGATAGCTACGTGCCATTGCATCACTACTATATCCAGGCTCTGGAGTTGATGTGGGATCACTTGACCATCCAAAAGCCGCTACCGCCAAGCCAGGTAGTCCGTGCTACGCCACGTGCCGACCAAGCTACAGCGCTGGCCGAGAGCAACCTGCCAGTGATAGCGCCAGTACCGTTAGAAACGGATCGCATTAGCCTGGTTAATGGTGAGTTAATCATCCCGGAATAAGTACATTTAAGTCATCGCGCGCGCCCTCTCATTTGCTCAGTCTGCTGAGAGGGCCATATACTTCCGACAACACACCCGGCAATGCCGGGTGTTAGGGCTTTCATAATGAGTGTTATTGACCCCGGCGGTACGCGTTACATGACAGAGCTGTTTGGTGAGAAAAACAAAAGTGGGCTGACCCGCGACCTAATTGAAGCGCTTTTTCCCTTGTTTGAAGAAGTCAGTGCCGGAGCGATCGCTGTTGATCGCGAGGCCCGAATTACCTGGATAAACAACAGCTATTCCCAGTTGCTTGGCATGAAAGATCCGGCCAGTGCAATCGGCCGCCCGGTGCGACAGGTGATTCCCGAAACCCGGATGCCAGAGGTAGTAGAAACCGGTAAGCCGCTGTTGCTAGACATTATGGAATACCAGCAACAACAACTCGTGGTTACCAGGCTGCCCTATTACGATGAGTTAGGCGAAATCGTCGGCGCCGTGGCATTTGTGTTGTACGACGATCTGCAACCCCTCACGCCGTTGGTAAGCAAATACCGGCGGCTGCACCAGGATTTGGCTGCCGCCCGCAAGGCGTTGGCAAAGAAAGCGAGGAGCACGCGATACAGTCTCGCGGATTTTGTCGGCGCAAGCCCTGGAGCTCTTGAGGTCAAGCGTCGTGCCCGCTTGGCTGCGGGCCGGGAGATGGCAGTGCTGTTGCTTGGGGAGACCGGTACCGGCAAAGAGGTATTGGCTCAGGCAATTCACTCTGTCTCCAGTCGCGCAGAAAAGCCGTTTGTGGGCGTGAACGTGGCGGCCATCCCGGATAACCTTCTGGAAGCCGAGTTCTTCGGCGTGGCGCCAGGCGCCTTTACCGGCGCTGACCGTAAGCTCCGGGAAGGAAAGTTCCAGCTCGCTAACGGCGGTACGCTGTTCCTGGACGAAGTCGGCGATATGCCTTTGCCGCTGCAGGCTAAGCTGTTGCGGGCCCTGCAGGAAGGGGAGGTCGAACCTCTGGGGTCCAACACGATTACCTCGGTGGATGTCCGGGTCATCGCAGCAACCAGCCGAAATCTCGAAGCCATGATTGCCGATGGCAGTTTCCGCTCGGATCTGTATTACCGGCTCAACGTGCTGGAAATCCCCATACCACCTCTGAGGGATCGTCTCGTTGATCTCGGGTTGCTGTGTGAAACGCTGCTCTGGGAAATCAGCGCGGGGCTGAACATGCGGGCGGAAATTACCGATGCCGGCGTGACAGCGCTGGCCAGTTATGATTGGCCCGGGAACATCCGCGAGCTGCGTAATGTGCTGGAGAGAGCCCTGACCATGAGTGAGGAGGGTGGCGCGCTGGATGCCGATGCGATGTTCAAAGTGCTGCCCCGGGTTGGGGTGCGCCCGCCCTCTCAGATCGCATCCCGCCCAGTCAGGCCTTTGGCTGAAACCTTGGCAGAGGCAGAGGCTCAGGCGGTGAAAGAGGCGCTGGTCGCAAGCCGGGGTAACCGTACCAAGGCTGCCAGGCTACTGTGTATCTCACGCTCAGTGTTTTACGAGAAATTGGCAAAAATGTCCTGATATTCAGACAAGTGTCTTGAAGTCAGTACAAGTACATACGGCCAAGGTGTTATACTGTCTTGTTTTACGGACATCTATATTTCTATCCACCCCTCTCTAAATTTTATCTATTTGATAATTCTACAAAAAAAGTTATTGGCATAGTTTCTGCTAAATCCGAAAGGCAGGACGTCAGAACAGCGCAGAAAACAAAGGCTGGCGCCAAAAGTAGGACCCCCGATTTACCATTGCCATCTTTGTTTCTGTGTTTTTTGGCGGAATGTTAGCCCAGGCCTGCCGGGCCAAAGAGCTCCGGGCCAACTACAACAACAAGAAGGATCATCTTCATGTCTATCAAACATAAGCTATCGGGTTTGACTCTAGGTATTACTGCTGCGGCGTTTATGACAGGCGCCATGGTCAGCAGCAATGCTTTGGCTGCAGAGAAAATTCGCTGGCAGGTGCCTTTGGCGTTTCCCTCGCATCTTATAGGCCTAACAACGCCGGTAAAGCATCTGACAGAAAATCTGAAAGCCATTTCAGGCGGTGATATTCAGCTGCGTTATTACGAGCCTAACGAGCTGGTTCCGCCGTTTGAAATTATGGACGCGGTAAGTGGTGGAAAATACCCGGCTGGTTACACGTGGGTGGGTTACGATCAGGGCACCATACCTGCTCTGCCGCTCTATTCCGGCGCGCCGTTTAACATGGAGCCACCGGCCTATTTGGCCTGGTATTACGAGGGCGACGGCCGGGATCTGCTGGAAGAGATTTACGCCGAGCGCAATATCCACCCCATGCTGTGCAGCATCATCGGCCCCGAAGGCGCGGGCTGGTTCGCTAAGCCGATTGAAAGCGTGAAAGATTTCGATGGCCTCAAAATCCGCTTTGCTGGTATTGGCGGTAAGGTACTGGAAAAACTCGGTGCCTCGGTAACCATGGTGCCCGGTGGCGAGATTTATCAGGCGCTTGAGCGTGGGACGATCGATGCGACTGAGTTCTCTCAGCCCGCAATCGACAAGATGCTGGGCCTGGATCAGATCATTAAAAACTACATCATGCCGGGCTGGCACCAAACTCTGACCACCTCACACCTGCTGGTTAACAAAGATGTGTGGGAGGGCCTGGAGCCTCAGAGCCGCGCCCTCATCGAGATGGGCTGCGAATCTGCCACGCTTAAAGGCTTTGCACAGAGCGAGTGGGCACAGCCGACGGCCCTTCGTGATTACGAAAAAGAAGGCGTGAACGCCCAAACACTGCCTGAGCCTGTTCTGCGCGAGCTGCAGAAGGTTACCAACGAGGTGCTGGACGAGATCGCGGCCGAGGACAAGATGTTCAATCGCGTGCTGACCAGTCAGCGTGACTTTATGGAACATCACTCCATCTGGCACACCAATGGATACCTGCCACGGGATTTCTACAAGTACGACTGATCAACGGATGATGCTCATGGCGGGTAACGGCTAACCGTTACCCGCTTCCTACCCTGCATCCGAAACATCCGAGGTTTTTGTGACTGATACTAATGTCTCCGGGGATAACCAGGCCCCGGCATTTGGCGCTGATCTGCTACCGACCAATGCGCTGTCCTGGCACCTCGACCGAATGGTTGTTGCCGTGGGCCGCCTTGCCTCCTGGTTATGGATCGGCGTGTTGATTGTTATTCTGATCAACGTGTTCTCCCGCTATGCATTATCGCAGGGCTCCATTGCCTTAGAAGAATTGTCCTGGCACCTGTTCGGAGCCGCGACCATGCTGACCCTGGGCTATGCGGTCGTGCGCGATGACCACGTACGCGTTGATGTACTGAAAGAGAAATTCACGCCTAAATCCCAAGCCATCATCGAGATTCTTGGGATTGTGTTGCTGGCGCTGCCGATTATCGCACTGATGGTCAGCGCACTGGTGCCCTATGCCTGGACAGCCTGGGTTTACGATGAGCATTCCCAAGCGCCCAGCGGGCTGCCTCACCGGTTTATTTTCAAGAGCATACTGCCACTCGGCCTCGTCTTTGTGATGATTGCCCTGGTGTCTCGCGCCTCGCGCTGCAGCACGTTCCTGTTCAGTTTTCCCAGGGCCATCGAGCCTCCCTACGATGATCGGCGCTCCGTCGGCCATCCTAATCCCTAAACCGCGAGGCTAACGTCATGGGTGTAGAAGCGATTCTTGTTATCGCCATGTTCGCCAGCTTTATGGTGCTGTTGCTGCTGGGTTTCCCGGTTGCTTGGTCACTGGCGGGTATTGGTCTTATATTCGGTATTGTCGGCCACGTCATGGTCGAGTATCTGGATTATCCCCTGTGGTTTACCTGGCAGGGCACGATTGGCGTTTTGGACGCCAGGATTTATGGCATCGTCGCCAACGAACTGATGGTCGCGCTCCCGATGTTTATATTCATGGGGATCATGCTTGATCGTTCGGGTATCGCCGAAAAGCTAATGCACAGTTTGGTTAGAGTGCTTGGCGGGTTGCGCGGTGGTTATGCGATTACCGTGGTGTTGGTCGGCGTGCTGCTTGCGGCTTCCACCGGAATTGTAGGCGCGTCGGTGGTATTGCTGGGCATGCTGTCTCTTGGGCCCATGATGCAGGCCAACTACAATAAGTCGCTGGCCGTAGGAACGGCGTGCTCTGTGGGGACTCTAGGCATTCTGGTTCCGCCCAGCATCATGCTGGTATTAATGGCCGATCGCCTCGGCACCTCGGAAGCTTCTGTGGGCAAGTTGTTCATGGGTGCGCTGATTCCGGGGGTCATGCTCGCCATGCTCTACATCCTTTACATCATCATCGCCTCCTACATCAAAAAAGACTTGGCACCGGCGCCGACGAACCGGCCGCGCCTTGATGCCCGAGCCTGGTTTGGCGTGTTCTGGGCGATCTTGCCACCGATGGCGCTGATCATCTCGGTGCTTGGCTCCATCTTTTTCGGCATAGCCACAACCACCGAGGCCTCTGCGGTAGGTGCTGGCGGAGCGCTGCTGATGGCGTTTTTAAGTAAACGCCTGGATATGGACACGCTAAAGGAATCTCTTTACCAGACTAGCCGTACCTCAGCATTTATCTTTGGCATTTTTATTGGTGCTACGGTCTTTGCTTCCGTACTGCGCGGGCTGGGTGGTGATGACGTTATTGAGGGTGCCATCACCGGCCTGCCGTTTGGTACCACAGGTGTGCTGCTTACGGTTCTGTTCATCACCTTTTTGCTCGGGTTTTTCCTCGATTGGGTGGAGATTACTCTGATTGTTTTGCCCCTGGTTGGCCCCGTGCTGTTCAAAATGGGTGTCGAGCCGGTGTGGTTTGCGATCATGTTTGCTATGTGTCTGCAGACGTCCTTCCTGACACCGCCAGTAGGTTTCTCGTTGTTCTATATCAAAGGAGTGTGTCCGCCGGGCATTACGACCAAGGATATCTATCTGGGTGTGTTGCCATATATTGCCTTGCAACTGCTGGCACTGGCGTTGGTGTTCTTTTTTCAACCGCTGGCGACGTGGCTACCTAATGAAGTGTATGGCGGCGGATGACGTAGGAACCTTCTACACTTTTTAATAACCGTGCTTCAATAACAGTTTCTTATAACAACAGGGAGACAAACATAATGCGTCTCGAAAATCGAGTTGCACTGATTACCGGGGCGGGGCGTGGTATTGGCCGGGCAATCGCTGAACATTATGGCCGTGAAGGCGCCCGTGTAGCAGTAGCCGATCTTACGCTGGAAAGCGCACAAGAGGCTGTTGAGGCCATTGAAAAAGCGGGCGGCACGGCCATGGCTCTAGCCATGGACGTAACCGACGAGACCGCGGTCGATGACGGCGTTGCCAGCATTGTGAAAGCCTGGGGTAGCCTGGATATCGCGGTTGCCAATGCCGGTATCCAACACATAGATCCGGTACACAAACTGGCATACGCTGACTGGCGTCGGGTGATAAATGTACATCTTGATGGTGCGTTTCTGGTTACCCGGGCGGCACTGAAACAAATGTACGCCAGCGGTGGAGGCACTATGCTGTATATGGGATCTGTGCATTCGCTCGAGGCTTCGCCCCTGAAAGCCCCATACGTGGCCGCGAAGCACGGCATGCTAGGGCTGTGTCGTGCGGTAGCCAAAGAGGGTGCCGAACACGGTGTGCGCAGCAATATCATCTGCCCGGGCTTTGTCAGAACCCCGCTGGTAGACAAACAGATTCCCGAGCAGGCAAAAGAGCTGGGGCTTTCCGAGGAAGACGTCATCAACAAGGTGATGCTGAAAAGCACAGTAAACGGTAAATTCACCACGCTGGAAGATGTTTCCGAGATGGCGGTGCACCTGGCCGCTTTCCCTTCTGCCGCGCTCACGGGTCAATCTATTGTTGTCAGCCACGGCTGGCACATGCAGTAAAAAACAGGAGCAAAGAATGAGTTTTACTGAGCAGTCACCCATCGTCTGGTCTCCCTCGGAAGACGTGCTGACCAGCACCCGCATGGGTCGCTTCAAAGCTTGGTTGGAAGATCAGGGCTATGGCCCTTTTGCCGACTATCACGCACTGCACCAGTGGTCGGTTGATGATCTGGAAACCTTCTGGGCTAACGTCTGGGATTACTGCGGCCTGATTTGTGAAACACCGGCCAGCAAAGTACTGGGCAAGCGAGACATGCCCGGCGCTGAGTGGTTCCCGGGTATGAAACTGAACTTTGCTGCCAACTTGCTGCGGCTGGCAGAGGGTGACCATGCCAGCCAAGAAGCAGTCGTGGCTTACTGTGAAACCCGTCCGGTTCTGCGTCGCAGTTATGGCGAACTGAAATCCGACGTGGGCGCCCTAGAAGCCTTCCTGTGTAGCAAAGGCATCAAGAAGGGTGATCGAGTGGCCGGTGTTGTTACCAACGGCTACGAAGCCTTAGCGGGCATGCTGGCGGCAACCAGCCTAGGCGCAGTCTGGAGCTCGGCCTCGCCGGACTTTGGTGTGGGTGCCATTCTTGACCGGTTTGGTCAGATTGAACCGTCCGCGCTTATCGTCGTGAACGGCTATGGTTACGGCGGAAAGGTTTTGGCCCGCCAAGACGATTTTGCAGAACTGATCGCCGGCCTGCCAACGCTGAACTGCGTGGTTAGCATTCAGCAACTGCCCGATGCCGCACCGATTTCCGGTGATCTGGTAACCACCTGGGATGAAGCCATTGCTTTCGGCGCAGGCCAGGCACCTTCGTTTACTCCCGTGGGCCCTGACCACCCGGTATACATCCTGTATTCCTCCGGCACCACCGGCAAGCCCAAGTGTATTGTTCACGGAACTGCTGGCTTGCTGGCCAACCACGCCAAAGAACTCATGCTACACGGCGACGTAGGCCCAGAAGACCGGTTTCTCTATTTCACCACCTGCGGCTGGATGATGTGGAACTGGCAGGCTTCTGCCCTGTTAACCGGAGCCGCCGTCATCACTGTAGACGGCTCACCCGGCTACCCCAGCCTCAGCTTCTTGTGGGACACGGTAGCCGAAGAGCGCGTAACCCATTTTGGCACCAGCGCAAGATTTATTGCCGGCTGTCGCAAAGCTGAAATGGCCCCGGCTGAAACCCTGGATCTGAGCAGTTTGAGAATCGTTTTCTCGACCGGCTCGCCCCTGCTTCCGGAAGACTACGACTGGATCTACAGCCACGGCGCACCCAACGTACTGCTGGGTTCTATTGCTGGCGGCACTGACATCTGTGGCTGCTTTGTTGGCTCCACGCCTTTGCTGCCCGTGCGACGGGGAGAAATTCAGTGCAGTTTGCTGGGTGTTGATGCCGTCGCATACGGCGATAATGGCAAGCCCGTTGACCAAGGCCGTGGCGAACTCGTCTGCCGCCAGCCCTTGCCTTCCATGCCCGTCGCCTTCTGGGACGACGCTGACGGTGAACGCTACCGCGCCGCCTACTTCGACACTTTTCCCGGGGTATGGGCCCACGGTGACTTCATAGAATTCACCGAACACGGCGGCGCTATAATCTACGGCCGCTCCGACGCCACCCTAAACCCTGGCGGCGTACGCATAGGCACCGCAGAAATCTACCGCCAGGTAGAAACGGAAGTGGCCATCAAAGACAGCCTCGTCGTCGGGCGGCAAATCGAAGGCGACGTAGAAGTTGTGCTGTTTATCGTACCTGCCGAAGGCCAGGAACTCACCGAAGACCTGCTGAAACAGCTCAAAGCCCGAATCCGCAAAGGCGCCAGCCCGCGCCACGTTCCTAAACACATCGTTCAGGTGCCAGATATCCCCTACACCCGCAGCGGTAAAAAAGTGGAACTGGCCGTCGCGCGCCTAATCAACGGCTCCACCAAAGCCGACAACCGCGATGCCCTGGGTAATCCGGAAGCTTTGGATCAGATTCGGGACAGGCTTGCTGAGGAGAACCTGTTGCCGAAGAGTTAGGTTATCTGAGCGGTGGGGACGGCCCCCACCGCTGTACATAGAAAACAAATGTTAGAAAGTTTCGTAAATTCCCGCCATTTGCTCGCCCAGTTACCGAAGATCAAGGGTTTTTAGTCTGTTCTTATACTAAGATCGTAACCAGAGATTACAAAAAAATGGTATCTTAGTAGGTCTATCAAACGTTCCAAAAATCAGTCATCGCAAAGGTCAGACGTTCACAAGACACCCGATCTCGCCATGACCGTCCTGAACCCACCTAATAGCCTGAGGACGAAAATGAAATCTTCCAAAGCCAAGATTATCTATACGCTGACCGACGAGGCGCCTGCTCTTGCTACACGGTCTCTGCTTCCGATCCTGGAAACCTACGCCAAGCCGGCCGGCATTGAATTCGGGATCAGCGACATCTCCCTCGCGGCCCGTATTCTGGCAACATTCCCAGATTACCTAGAAGAAAGTCAGCGAGTTCCAGATGACCTTACCTCGCTGGGCGAGTACACCAAAGATCCAGATGCCAACATCATAAAGCTGCCGAACATTTCTGCCTCCATTCCGCAGCTAAGCGCAGCCGTTAAAGAATTGCAGGGTCAGGGATACAAGCTTCCCGATTACAAAGAAAACCCTGCAACCGACGAAGAAAAAGAGATCACCGCTCGCTACGCCAAAGTACTTGGCAGTGCCGTGAACCCGGTTCTGCGTGAAGGCAACTCCGACCGCCGTGCCCCCGCGGCTGTTAAAGCGTTCGCACGCAAGTATCCCCATAGCATGGGTGAGTGGAGCCCGGCTTCACGCACCCACGTGGCACACATGCGTGATGGCGACTTCTACTCCAACGAGCAGTCTGTAATTCTCGACAAAGCGACCAACACCCGCATTGTGTTCGAGAACAAAAAAGGTGAGCAGACCGTACTTAAATCTGACCTGCCACTGCTTGAAGGCGAAGTGCTCGACGGCATGTTCATGAGTAAAAAAGCGCTCTGCAAGTTCTTCGAAGAAGCTATCGCAGACTGCGAAAATACTGGGGTGATGTTCTCCCTGCACGTGAAAGCCACGATGATGAAAATCTCCCACCCGATTGTGTTTGGTCACGCGGTGAAGATTTTCTATAAAGAATTGTTTGACCAGTACGGCGAGCTGTTCGAAGAAATCGGCGTAAACCCGAACAACGGCTTGTCTTCCGTTATCGAGAAGATCAAGCAGTTGCCGGAGTCTAAGCAGGAAGAAATCCAGGAAGCTCTGCATAAGACATACGAGCACCGCCCTGAAATTGCTATGGTCGATTCCGTTAAAGGCGTTACCAACCTGCACGTACCGAGCGATGTGATTGTCGACGCCTCCATGCCGGCAATGATCCGTAACTCCGGTAAAATGTGGGCCAGGGATGGCAAGCTCAAGGACACCAAAGCGGTGATGCCTGAGTCGACCTACGCCACCATTTATCAGGAAGCCATCAACTTCTGCAAAACCCACGGCGCATTTGACCCCACCACCATGGGCACTGTGCCGAACGTGGGCCTGATGGCGCAGAAAGCCGAAGAATACGGCTCCCACGACAAGACCTTTGAGGTTAAAGAAGACGGCGTTGTGCGAGTGATCGCCGAAGACGGCACCGTACTGACCGAGCACAACGTGGAACAGGGCGATATCTGGCGTGCCTGCCAGACTAAAGACCTGCCCATTCGCGATTGGGTTAAGTTGGCCGTTAACCGTGCCCGCGCCACCGGCATGCCGGCTGTGTTCTGGTTGGATGACGAACGTGCTCACGATGCGCAGATGATCACCAAGGTAAACACCTACCTGAAAGATTACGACACAGATGGTCTGGATATCCGCATCATGTCGCCAGTACGAGCAATTCGCTGGACCATGGAGCGCCTGATCCGTGGCCTGGATACTATCTCTGTAACCGGTAACGTACTGCGTGACTACCTCACCGACCTGTTCCCAATTTTAGAGTTGGGCACCAGTGCCAAGATGCTTTCGATTGTTCCCCTGCTGAACGGCGGCGGCCTCTATGAGACCGGCGCTGGCGGCTCGGCGCCTAAGCACGTGCAGCAGGTTTTGCAGGAAAATCACCTGCGCTGGGATTCACTGGGCGAATTCCTTGCTATTGCCGTGTCTCTGGATGAACTGGGCGAAAAGCACGATAACCACCGTGCACGCCTGCTGGGCCAAACCCTCGACAAAGCCACCGAACGCCTGCTGGAAAACAACCAGTCGCCTTCTCGTGTAACCGGTGAGCTGGACAACCGTGGCAGCCAGTTCCACCTGGCGCGCTATTGGGCAGAAGGGCTGGCCAACCAAGACAGCGACAAAGAGCTGAAAGAGTTCTTCGTTAAAATGTCTGGGGAACTGGAAAAGAACAAGGACAAGATCCTGGAAGAATTGAGTGTTATCCAGGGCCATCCAGCAGATATTGGTGGTTACTACCATGCACCTTTAGACAAGGTGAGGGCGGTCATGCAGCCGAGTGAAACGCTGAATCGGATTATGGAAGATGCCCGCGCATCCGTGAAGTAATCCTGGATCGCCGCCGGGCATTTCGCCCGGTCGTCGGAGGCAGAAACCCGGACAGTCGTTGATGACTCTCCGGGTTTTTTTGGGCTGGCCTTAATCGTCGTCCGGCTCTTCCTCGTAGCCTTTGCCGCTCTCTCCGGCCTTGCTGAGCTGATACATGGTGATCGGTGGCCCGATCAGCTCGAATAACACGGTGGAGCCGATAATCAGCGGCAGGATGAAGGCGATCTCCGGCATGCGGTGAGTTGCGACCAGAGCCAGGCCCATGGCCACCCCTGCCTGAGGTAACAGGCAGGCGCCGTTGCGCCAGCGTACGACATGGCTGGAGCCGGCAAGAACTCCGCCGGTATACCCGCCGAGAACCCGGCCGGCGATCCGGGCAAGGATATAGACGGCTCCAAGCATCCCCAGCGTCGGCAGCAATTCCCAGTCCAGACCGAAACCAGCCAGGAAGAAAAACGTTGCAAGGAAGGGTTCAACGATGCCCTCAATGGAACGGAATGGCCGCACATGATGGTGTGCCCTGTTTGCCACAGTTATACCCAGTGTCATGCAGGTAAGCAGGTAGGACACGTCCAGTAAGCCGGCAATGCCGGCTGCCAGGAAAACAAACCCCGCGGATTCCAGCAGCATCGGCTCGCCCGGTTTAATGCGCCCCGTCATCCAAGCCATGGGCAGGCCCAAGAGCACGCCGAGCACCATGGCACCGAGAACTTCATAGATCCCGTACCCTATGGTTGCGAACGGGTTCATGCCGTTTCCTGAGAACAGTTCGGCAAAGACCAGCAGGATGCTGAACAGAATGGCACCCCAGGCATCGTCGATGGCAACAACCTGTGCCACTACCCGGGTCAGCGGCCCACGGGATCCGGTTTCTCGCATTACATCGAGGGTGGCCGCCGGGTCGGTCGCCGTTGCGATGGCCGCAAGCACCAATGAGGCCGATAAATTTTGCGTGACTGTCCAGGTGGCGGCGAAGATCAACAAGGCCGTCACCAAGGTCACGGTCAGGCTCACGATAATGGCTTCCCGACCCTCCCTGAGATCGCGCAGAGACATGCGCTCGCCGAGCAGAAAACCCACCATCGCCAGAGTAAGCTCGGTAACCAGACCAAAATTATCACTGACCCTGGCTGGAATCAGATTAAGAACCTCGGGGCCGGACAGTGCACCCACCAGTAACAAGAGGGTCACTCTGGGGACATGCACGCGTTGGCCCAGCGTGTGGGCCCCCAGAGCAAGCAACATGATGCCGCCAATTAGCAGCAGATCCAACGCGTGGGACATAGCTTATTCCTGTTGCAACGGCACCAGTTGCCCGCCGGTCAGCCGAGCCAGATCTTCGGGTGAAAGCTCAATCTCCAGCCCCCGACGGCCAGCGCTGATATAGACGGTGTCGAAGCGCTTGGCAGAGGCATCAATGAAGGTCTTCAGCTGGATCTTTTGGCCCAGAGGGCTAACGCCCCCCAGCACATAACCGGTGCGGCGCTGGACTTCCTGGGGGTCGGCCATGCTTGCCTTCTTTCCGCCCGCAGCCTTAGCTATCAGCTTCATGCTAAGCATGCCAGTGACGGGTACTACACCCACAGCCAGGGTTTTGCCATCAACAGCGACCACCAGTGTTTTAAATATTCGTGCCGGTTCTACACCCAGTTTTTCCGCCGCCTCGTTGCCGTAACCCGCGCTGGCAGGGTCGTGCTCGTATTCATGGATGGTGTGAGAAATACCGGCTTTACTCGCCGCATTAATACCGGGCGTCATAAGCTGCTCCTGAAATCGTTGGTGGCTACCATAATCAACTGCCTATGATAGCTCCGGGGGCCGGCCTGCAATACATTATGGCGTGCCGAGCGGTTTTCAGTGTACGCTTTGACGCACAGGCAGGCGGGTTTCGGCCAATGAATTGGATACCCTCCACCTCGAAGATAGGATAGAAGTAGCCACCAATACCAAGGCGTATCCGATGCATTCAATAGCTCGTTGTGCTCTGCACAGCTGCAAGGTTCCTAAGGATCTTTCTACCGTTACTCACCGCGACGCAGCCGGCGAAAACCCGGAAGCAGTTGGCGTTGATGCCCGCATCGTCGACACTATCTGGAAAAGCGTCGAAGCCTTGTATCGCACCGGTGTCCATCCCGGCATCCAGATCTCCGTACGGCACCGGGGCGAGCAGATACTGCACAGGGCGATTGGTCATGCGAGCGGCAATGGCCCCGATGATCCCGCCGATACGCCCAAAGTAGCCATGACCACAGACACGCCCGTCTGCTACTTCTCCGCCTCCAAGGCGGTTACCGCGTTGCTGATGCACATGTTGGTCGAGCAGGGCTTGGTTAACCTGATGGACCCTGTTTCCTATTACTGCCCAGAGTTTGCGACAAACGGAAAGCGCACCATCACTGTGCACCAAATTCTATCGCACCGGGGTGGTATTCCGGCCATTCCGACGGAAACCCCAATTGATGTTCTGTGGGACAAGGATGAGGTCTGGCGCCTGCTTTGTGAAGCCAGAGCGGTAGAGGTCAACGGCTCTAAAGTCGCGTATCACGCGATAACGGGGGGCTACGTACTGCAGCGAGTGCTTGAAAAGGTGACCGGCGACACCATCGAAAACTATCTCGATAAACATCTGCGCCAACCCATGGGTATGAAGTGGTTCACCTATGGGGTTCAGCCTGAAAACCTGCATGAATTGGCAACCAACTACGCCACCGGGCCAACACCGCGCTTTCCGGTGTCTTGGATTGTAAACCGCGCGTTGGGTGGAGACATTGCAACGGTGGAGCAGGTAACAAACGATCCCCGTTTTCAGGAAGCTGTTATTCCTGCAGGCAACCTGTGCGGAACCGCCGAGGAGATCGGGCGTTTCTTCCAGATGATGTTGAACGGCGGGGTTTGGAATGGCCAGCGCATTTGCAAAGAGATTACCGTTCGACGCGCCATTCAGCAGTTCGGCTCGTTACAGATTGACCGCACCATGTTGATGCCAATGCGCTTTAGTGCCGGCATGATGCTGGGCGGCAATCCGATCGGTTTGTGGGGGCAGCAAAGCCGCTATGCCTTTGGGCATGTGGGGCTGATCAACAAGCTTTGCTGGGCGGATGCCGCGCGGGATATCTCCGTAAGCTTGCTCAACACCGGGTTCCCCATCGTCGGGCACCATATTCCGGCATTGGGCAAATTTGTTTATACCATGGCCCGGCAGTTCCCTCTTCTCCCCGAAAGTGAGCGCCCCCTCGTCGCCACTTAAGGCGACGACTCACAGAGTTCTGAGCTGATCCTCAAGAATACCGAGCACGGATGAAAGAATATCGCGGAAGTCAGTCAGCGTCTGAGTGCGCTGAATGATTTCTTCGCGGTTCTCATCCAGCCGTTCCAGCGCTGGCACAACACGACGAATGCCTTCAGTAATCACCTCATAGGGGTAGTGGTGATCCTGAATGCTAAGTTTGTTTATCTCGGATACTTCCTGGCTGAAAATACTGATGGTGTCGTACAGCATGTCTTTGTGCTGAATAGTGGCGGCTTCCCAGTAGGCGTCGTCTAGCAGCTCAAGCAGTGAGAGGTACTCCCGGAGGGTATCGGCAACGGATGTTTGGCTCATAAACAATCCTGGTAGCGTGGGTTGTTACGCGATTATGGCGTAGAAGTGAAAATCTATTCATTTTCTTGCACTTTGTCTGACAGTTGTGCAAACTGAACTTTAGTAAAGGAACTGTTGCCACTCAATGGACAAGCCCACATACCCGCACCAAGAATACCCCTACATGCTCCGAAAGGTACGGCTCGATCATCACGATAGCGTCCGAAGCCATGTACATCAGCAAGTCAGCACAGAAGTAGAACGGCTTGAACGCCGTATTGAGGTTCTGCGCCTGGCCAAAGCTCCCCATGTAGCCGTTATGATCTCAGCCTATGAGCGAATGATTGATCGCAAAAAAGGTTTTTTGCAGAACTGGGATCTTGATGGGCAGCGTCAATACTGACGATTCTCGATCGTGACCATAGCGTACTCCAAAGCCGGCGTTTCGTTTACCTGATTGCCGCAGTGGTTGGGATCTTTCGGTTGCTTGTCTTTGGATATAAACACTCTTACACGCGATGTGTTGTATTGAAACACGGCCTTTACGCAGTCTGGCTCACTACCATTTAGGGTAATGCCCGAGACACCTGTGAGTGTAAGAGCGTCTTTCTGAAACCCGATAAATTCTTGTAGGAGTTCGACCTTTCCTAATGTGCGACCGGTAAGGCTCGTTGCGGCATAC
The DNA here is from genome assembly GCF_900215155.1 of Marinobacter sp. LV10R510-11A. NCBI lineage: Bacteria > Pseudomonadati > Pseudomonadota > Gammaproteobacteria > Pseudomonadales > Marinobacteraceae > Marinobacter > Marinobacter sp. LV10R510-11A. The sequence goes on along the minus strand of NZ_LT907980.1, from coordinate 3,087,664 downwards.
TCCGGCGTGTTAAACCCGCTGGAGCCAAAATCCTTTCCATAGCGCCCACTCCAAGCCGCGCTCGCGATTTCTGGCGTTGAGGCGTCGACCTGATCAGGGCTTGTGGCAACAAATTGCATAGCACGGAATACTTTTCCGATGGCAGAGTTGTAAGTCCAATCCAGCATCGTGTAAATCCAAGCCTGGTCTTCCGGAGGCGTATTCTCATCACTGTTGTTTTCCGAAAAGCGGGTTAGAGCCTTGTTTGCTGGCGTGTTGTACGTTGCGGCCCTGTTATCTCTAATGCTTGAGACCATGAGTCGCCGGCCCTCATTAAAATTGTCTACCTGCCCAGAGCGAATCACTTCGTTCATCAGATCAATTGGGTTGCGGACGCTTTTGTAGTCGGTGCCGCTATCATTCGGAACGGCATTCAAAAACGTATTAAGGTGTGCTCGTAGCTCTGTTGAAAAGCCGTCGTCGTCGCCCGCGCTAAGAGGTTCTGCGCCACGATATAGGTCACGGAAAACGGTATAGGGTAAAACTGGCTCAAGGCCTTCCTGGTTTGTCAGCGTAAGAGACGGAAGTGAATAGTCCACATTAGTTGCAGGGTTGAGCGCGGACGATGACCCAGTATCCTCCATCCCACACCCGCTTAGTAGCGTGAATGAAATGGCGGAAAAAAAGCAGAAGTGTCTCATTTCAGAAGGCCCTGAGGTGCGAAACCAGCCGTAAACGGCTAAAGTGAATACCCGCGGGGCTCTGCGCCCCGATCCGACTGCTGACAATAAACCATAAGACAGGCATCTACCCTCGCGGAGATCACATCTTGCAGCAACGGTGCAAACCGGCTTCAGGCAAAGCAGTGCAATGGCTGCTTGTCGCGATATTTTTGGTAACGGCTCTGGTGCCTGGTCTGGTGGCCGCCCAAGAGCAGTGCCAGAATGGCCAACTCGTTCTAAAAAACAGCACTGAAAGCGTCCGTGATTTTGGCGGCTGCATCTCGTACCTAGAAGACGCCGGCCAGCGCTACCTTCTGCCAGATATTCTTGCCATGGAGCCCGAGCGGTTTACCCGGCATGAAAGCGGTGTGCTGAACTTTGGCTATACCGAATCGGCCTACTGGACTCGGTTTGATTTGCGCGCAGACACCGGGGAGTTGGGTACAGAGTGGATTCTGGAGCTTGCACTGCCGTTGGTAGACGAAGTGGTTCTGTACCTGGTGCATGATGGTGAGCTAATCGGCCAGCGCAAGGCAGGTTATCAGGACGACTGGGCAGAGCGCGATCTGGCCGTGCCCAATCCCACGTTCCGCCTGCATCTGGAGCCTGGCAGCGTTACCTCTGTGTATCTGCGCATCATCAACACCAATACCTTCCGCCTGCCTATCAGCCTCTGGAGCCCGGATCGATACATTGAAAAGGTGTCGGTAGACGAAGTTATCCGCGGTGCTCTGTTGGGCAGTTTGCTGGCGATATTGGCGTATAACCTGTTTGTGGCGGTTTCGGTTCGTGAGCGCAGTAACATCTACTATGTGCTGTATCTGGTATCGGCTGCGGTGTTTATCGCGACCGAGCAGGTTCATGGTATCCAGTTGCTAGATAGCCGCCCGGCGCTGCTCAGTAAGGAATACCTGCACTTTCAGATCATCCTGACCTGGTTTTGGGGGCTGTTGATGGCCCGTGCGCTGCTCGAAACCCGCACCCGCTCGATGGATCTGGATCGGGTTATCAAGATGTGCATCCACTCGGTGCTTCTCACGTTCGCGTTGTCGCTGTTCCTTCCCTATCACATTGCCATGGAATGGATTGTTATCGGGTCGGTACTGCTCTGCCTTATTTTGATTGTGGTGAGCTATCTGTCCTGGCGCTATTACAATCCTGCGGCACGCTCCTACTTTTTCGCTTGGACGCTGGCGCTCATCGGCTTTGGCATCTATGCCCTTACGGTTATGGGCTATTTGCCGCTCAATACCTTTACCAGTTATGCGCCCCAGATTGGGCTCACGGCCCAGATTATCTTGTTTTCCTTTGCCCTGGCCGACCGGATCAAACAAGTTCAGGGCCAGGCACTGAGCTGGAGCCGGCGAGCGCTATCCAACCTACAGCGCTATCAGTCACTGTTTGATAACGCCATTGAGGGCGTTTTCCAGATGTCTGCAGGGCGCCAGTTTATAACGGCCAACCCGGCCATGGCGCGATTGATGGGCTTCACTAGCAGCCAAGAGCTGCTAGAACGTAACCCGGATGTGCTGGAGGCATGCATTGCAGATGATCGGCTGCGGGAGCTGGTGATTGAACAGCTGGAGGCACGGGGCACTGTAAAAGGTGTGGAGGCCCGTTACCTAACGCAAGACGGAGAGGAACGCTGGGTTATTATTTCACTTCATACGGCTTACGATGCCGAGGGTGAGCCCACGCACCTAGAAGGAACTTGCGTTGATTCCACTGAAAGCCATCGGCGCCAGCGCATTGAGCGTGAGCGTGAGCAGGAGCGGCTTGAAAAAGAGCTGGCGCGCAATTCTGCAGAGGCTAAGAGCCAGTTCCTAGCCAACATGAGCCACGAGATCCGAACCCCGTTGGCGGCCATCATTGGCTACGGCGAAACGTTGATGGATCCGGACCTGAATGATCAAGAAAAGCGCAGCAGTGCGGAAACGGTTGTCCGGAGCGGGCGGCATTTGTTGGAACTGGTTAATGACATTCTTGATCATTCCAAAATCGACGCCAACAAGCTGGATGTAGATGTAGTCTCGGTGAACCTTCCGGAGCTAATAGATGAGATTCGCGCGTTTTTTGCTCCGCGAGCCCGAGAAAAAGGGCTGGATTTCAATATAATCAGTGAGTTCCCGCTGCCCGAACAAATTCAGACAGACCCAACGCGGTTGCGCCAAATAATTATCAACTTGTGCGGAAATGCGCTTAAATTTACCGATAAAGGGTCGATCTCCCTGTCAGTGCGCTGTGATCGAGACCAAGAAATGCTGGTCGCGCGGGTTGTAGACACCGGAATCGGCATGAAGCCGGAGCAGATTGGCCGGCTGTTTGACCCCTTTGCTCAGGGCAGTGCGGCTATTTCCCGGCAGTATGGTGGTACCGGCCTTGGCTTGAGTATTTCGCGGCGGTTGGCGGAAATGCTGGGCGGTAGCATTCGTGTCAGCAGCACCTACGGAGAGGGCAGCGAGTTTGAGTTGTCGATTCGCACCGGTGGTCTGGAACAGGTGCACTTTCTGCGGGATGCCTCGGAGCTTAGCCAACGGCGGCGAGCTATGCCGGTGGTTTTGGCGCCGCGCCTATCCGGGCGCATACTCTGTGCCGAGGACAACGATGTGAACCGCCGCTTGATTTCGCTGCTGATCGGTCGAACCGGTGCTGAATTGGTGCACGTAAGTAACGGTGCAGAAGCACTGGAAATGGCGGTTAAAGAATCGTTTGATTTGATTCTGATGGATATTCAGATGCCCGTCATGAACGGCCGTGATGCGACGGCGGCACTGCGCGAAGCCGAAGTGAAGACACCGGTGATTGCGCTTACGGCTAATGTCATGTCTGAGGACATTGCCGATTACCGGCTGGCAGGCTGCAACGAACATCTGGCCAAACCCATCGACAAGCAGCGCTTCTATGAGGTTTTGGCCCGCTATCTGAAGGTTCATGCGGGCAGTGTCGAAGAGCCGAGCCGACAATACCATGGCAGGGTATTGGTAGCAGAGGATAACGCCGAAAACCGACAGCTGGTGGAGCGGATGCTGAGCCGCCTGGGGCTGGATGTTGTAACCGTTACCTCAGGCGACGAAGCCGTTCGTAAAGCGCTTTCAGAGCCTGTGCAGCTGGTGCTTATGGACCGGCACATGCCGGAAATGGACGGCGTTGAGGCAACCCATCTGCTCAGGCAGGCAGGCTTCCGGCGCCCGATTATTGCGTTTACGGCAGGCGTTCAGCGCGAAGCCGACGCGCTACGTGATGCGGGCTGTAACGGGGTGCTGGATAAGCCGATAGATGAGCGCCGTCTGCAAGCGCTGTTGGGTCGTTTTCTGGACTCTGCGCCGCCCAGCGCGAACAGTGCTGATGAAGATGAGGATATCAGTCGCCTGGTATTCCGATTCCTGTCAGGGTTGGGTGAACGCCGGCAGAGAATGAACCAAGCAATAATAGACAGTGACCGGAAGGTGCTTGAATCTGAAACACACCAGATAAAAGGCACTGCGGGCGCTATGGGGTACCCAGCTATGACTCATCAGGCGGGCATTGTGGAGGCACTCCTAAAAGCTGCCGACCCGCAATGGAGCCAGGTTCGCAGCGAACTCGCGGTGCTGGACGAAATGATAGAACGCGAACAACCACAGAACAAAACAGGACCGGGCAAATGAGTGAGCGCCAATTACAACATGAACATCGGTCAATGAGCACGATGTACGGCACCTATGCCGATATCCTGTTCGTACTTTTTCCGTTTCTTGTTATCGGCATGCAGCGTCTTTGGGATGGCCGCCTCTATGAGACTCTGATGCAATCAGATTTGAGTGTCGCGGCAGCGATTCTTGCCGGGCTGGCCATTGGAAAATTCGTGTTGGGACTTGTCACGAATCGGGATCTTGGCCGCTACAAGGAGCGTATTGTATTCTTTATTGCTCTGACGCTGTTTGTGGTGTTGGGGCCTGCCATTATCCTGATGCTGAGCATCACCGGGGGGGCGGAAGTGCCGGGGTTTGTGGCGTTTGTGCAGCCTATACTGCTGATTATTGCGATCTCTCTGTACTCAACGGCAGTTAGTATCAGCAATATACTGACCCAGGATGATGGTCAGGAGCCCTACGCAACGGGCGCAGAAGGGCTTTCAGAAAACAATGGCAGCCCCGCTCGGGCCGGGCACGCGCCGCTGGATCTTCCCCGCCACACCGGTACAGATTCATGGTAAATAGTCGCTTTGCAAGGAACTTTGGCAGCCATACGCCCGGCAAAAAAGGAGATATGAATGGATAAATTGACGGTACTGGTTGTGGAAGATGAGCCGGTGATGCGCAAACGGCTGGTTGATATGCTCTATAAGGCTGGAGCTACGGATGTGGCGGAGTGTGAGAATGCCGCCACGGCTCGAAAGGCATTTGATGCAGGCCAGTTCCAGATCATATTGCTGGATCTCGGTTTGCCAGATGGTGACGGGCATGAGTTGATGAAGGCGTTCAAAGTGGCTCGGGCGGAGCAACACATTGTACTGGTTACTGCGGATGACTCCATTGACAGCATTCAGCGAGCAATCAGTGCCGGAGCCAACGGTTATGTGGTTAAGCCCTACTCCCAGGAAAAGATTCACGATGTGGTCGGTAACTATGCGGTGGTGCATGGTGGTGACGCAACCCGGGCATCGAGCCTGAACCGGCACCACTGATCGGCGCAAATGGCTTGCCAGCCAGGCATCCTATTGCCCGGCCTTTACAGAACCCCTTATCCCTTTGCTAGGAGCCTGCATGACTGACACCGTGGTTGTAATCTATTCCGGAGGTATGGACTCCTTTACCCTGCTTCATCGTGCTCGCGCCCGTGGGTTACGAGTGCATGCGCTGTCTTTCAATTACGGCCAGCGCCATGTTCGCGAGCTGGATGTTGCGAGTTCTGTATGTACCGCTCTGGATATCCCCCACAAGGTTATCGATATTCGTGCCATGAGCGAGGTTATGTCTGGCTCTGCGTTAACCTCTGGCGACGACATACCCGAAGGCCATTACGAAGAAGAAAACATGAAGGCCACGGTGGTGCCCAACCGCAATATGATCTTGCTGTCTCTGGCCACCGGCTATGCCGTAACCGTTGATGCTGGTGCGGTTTGGTACGGCGCCCACGGTGGCGATCATGCTATTTACCCTGATTGCCGGCCGGAATTTGTAGAAAAAATGGATGCCGTGTGCCGGGTGGCCAACTATGAGGCAGTGGGTGTCGAGGCGCCGTTTATGCACATGAGCAAAGGCGATATTTTGGCAGAAGGCCTGAAGCTCGGGCTCGACTACGCCAATACCTGGACTTGCTACAACGGGCGGGAAAAGGCTTGCGGGCGCTGTGGCTCTTGCGTAGAACGGCTTGAAGCCTTTGCTGAAAATGGCCTTGCGGATCCACTGGCCTACGAGGCAGGCCGCTAATGTACAAAGTTAAGGAAGCCTTTTACACCTTGCAAGGGGAAGGTGCCCAGGCGGGGCGTGCTGCGGTGTTCTGTCGTTTCAGCAAGTGCAACCTGTGGACAGGCCGGGAAAAAGACCGCGCGACCGCGGTCTGTAATTTTTGCGATACGGATTTTGTGGGGACAGATGGCCAGAACGGTGGGGCTTTCGAAACCGCGGAGGCTCTGGCAGCCCATATTCATAGCTTGTGGCCGGATGCACCCGGGGCGCCCTATGTGGTTTGCACCGGGGGAGAGCCGTTACTGCAGCTGAACGAACTACTGATTGATGCCTTCCATCAACAGGGTTTTGAGGTAGGCGTAGAAACCAACGGCACCTTGCCAGCGCCCGCCGGCATTGACTGGCTCTGTGTGAGCCCGAAGGCGGATGCCCCCGTGGTGATTGAAGCGTGCGATGAGCTAAAGCTGGTTTACCCCCAGCCGAAGGCCCCGCCCGAAAGGTTCACCCACATAAACGCTCGGCACTTTTTTCTGTCGCCCATGGCGTCCCCGTCAGCCCCCGATGCTGGCGCAGACCCGGTGAAGCAGAGCAATACCCGTAAGGCAACGGATTACTGCTTGGCTCACCCCCGTTGGCGCCTGACCCTGCAAATGCACAAAATCATCGGCATCGATTGAACAGGTTATACAGGCGCCAGGGTGCTCGGAACCACGCCGGCTGATTGCTGCTCAGTTACTCTGTAATGGCTTGGGCTGACGCCTGTCCAGCGTTTGAATGCACGGGTAAAATTCGCAGCATCTGCATAGCCTAAAACATCCGCAATCTGGTTCAGGTTCATGCCAGTGCCGGTCAGAAACTCCCGGGCACGTTCTAGCCGCACCTGGTCTACTAGGTTTTGGAAACTGGCGTTTTCTTCCTGCAGCCGACGTTTTAGTGTTCGCTCAGACACAAACAGAGTGGCCGCCACCCGGGCAAGTTTTGGTGGAAACGGATAGCTGGTTTCAATGACTCGGCGCACTCGGCAATCAAAGCCCGCATCTCCAGTTAACTGCTTCAGAGCAGCCTCGCACTGAACACGAGAAGATTCCGCAAGCTGGTCGTCGCTGAAACGGATGGGTTCCGACAGCATGGCTGTTGGGACAACCAATGCATCGTTCGTGGCGCCGTATTCAACCGGAATCGGAATACTCAGTTGGAACCGCTTGAAATACGATGGCTCGGTTCCCTTTCTGAGAATTCTCGCCCCCCCCGATTGCGTTTCCGGTAAGTTGTTCTCCCATGAATGCGCAGCCGAACAGCATAGAATCCATAACAAATCCCATCAGTGGCCCCTGGTCGCCTTCGCAGAGAATGGTGTAATGCATGTTGTCACCGTATTCGCAACGGCTGACACTTAGATGAGGAGCCCGCAAGGTGAGATAACGGGTCATCAAGTCCATTGCATCCTGCAATGTGCGGCTGCTCATGATAGCAACGCCTAAGGCCCCGTGCAGGGGCAGCTTCAGTTCGCTCGCCAGCATAATGCCGAGGCCGGGTTCGCCGCTCTCTATGATGGCGCGGGTAATAAACTCACTGGCCTGCGCTTGGCTTACTCTGACATCGGTAGATTTCAACCGAACCGGATCCAGCCCAACCCGAAGCAGTAGGTCGCGCTCGTCCAGACCAATGGAACGCAACAGTTCGGCCAGTAAATGCAGGTAGATGGCCGGCAGACCCAGATCCTGTGTGATAGAGGCGGAGATACGCATGGGAATCCTTGTTATAAACGGTTCTTGTTGTTTAATGTATTAAACACTGACTGTGATTATGACCTTTGCAGCACCTTGCCCCCATGACTTCAATGACGCGTCAATGGGCGTGAGAGGCCAATTGGCGGGTATCTTGGCGGAATCGTTCAGAAATCTGAGGGTGTGATTAGAGCCGAATATCGATAATCACAGGGTTGTGATCGGAGGAGCGCCAGGGTGACGCGGTCGTGCCCGGCAGGTTGTTTTTGTATCCTAGCGCCCGTGGCTCGTCGGCGTTGATGGCCCAGGTTTGGGCCTCAAGAACCCTTGCCTTGAGCGCAGCTGAGGCGAGCGCGTAATCCAGCGATCCTTTCTCACCCTTGTATCGATATGTGTAATGGTCGCACTGCTGCGCCGTGCAGGGATGAAAGTGATGCACCATGCTAGTGAACCCCGCGTGCTGCAGAACCTGCAGTGGCTCCTCCTGAAAATAACTGTTGAGATCGCCGGTGATCAGTGTGCCGGCAAGATCGGGAATCGGTGGTAGCTGCTCAATCCATTCCACTAGAGCGTGCGCTGCACGGGTTCGGCGTTTGGCGTAGCAGCCTTGGCCATCATTTCGGTCACGGTTGTCGCCCTTTGCGCCTCGGCAGGATTTTGATTTCAGGTGTGGCACGACTATCTGAATGGATATGCGCTGACCTTCAGGCCGAAAGGTCTGTGCCAGTGGAGGCCGGCCTCGCTGGCTAAACAGGCCGGTATTCAGGCGCTCTGCGGGCGTCTCGGCTACGATACGATCGCTACGGTACAGCAAGCCGGTGCGTATCTGGTCGCTGCCATCGGCCCCCGGGGTCTCTACAAAGGCCCATTGCGGGCCGAGCGCGCGGGCCAGCTGTGCTATTGCGCTGGTGTCGCTATAACCGTCGTTCTCCAGCTCAGTAACTGCCAGAATATCCGGATCTGGGCGACGCAAAGCCTCTACCAGCCGCCGACGTTGTATCTCAAGTGTCGGCGCGGTGGTTGCACCGCGGGTTGTTGGAAAACCTTCGCCTTCGCCATTGCCGTTAAAATAGTTTTCCAGGTTCATGGTCATAACACGAACATGGGGATCTTCCGGCCGTGCAGGCGCGGGTGGCCTGGTGTTCACAGGTTCGAAAACCGGTGGCTTTTTCGGCTGTAATCGCCAGGCTCCGAAGCGATAATCAAGAATGCCCAACAGCTCGTGGATCTTATCGCCGCTGCGAACCGTGTTCTTGCCATTAAGGCCGCCCGGGGGCCAAGGGATTGGGTTGGGTTGGCGCACGCCGCGGCCGTCATCCAGCAGTAGTCGTTGCTGTCGGTTTCGATGGGATATTTGCGCAGCCTGTGGGCCGGGTTGCAGGTATTCCGTAGGCACCACCTGATCGCCGGCGGCCAGTGTGAGCTCGCCGTAACGTGCCAGGTTCCAAGAATCGATAATCGTTAACGGCTGGGCCACCTTAACGCGCATGTTTTCGAAGGATTCAAGGGCGTTCGGCCACAGCAGCGTTAGAACTTGAGCTCTCGGGAGAGGCGCGGAGCCACAGGCTGTAATGGATCGGACGTTGGCCAGTTCGGTTAGGCCATGGAATTCCTTTACGCTAGCCGTTACACGCAGGCGCTCACCGGGTTCACCGGTTTTCTTGCGAGTATAAACAAACAGGGCTTCAGAGGTTTCGGGGTTATTGTCGGTTTCGCTGTCAGCCTGTTGCAGATAAAAGCCAGAAAACCCGCCGTCCATGCGAGCGTCGAAGGTGAGAATGCCCTCAACCGTAACGCCTTGACCCGCTAACGGTGAAGTGTCGCCTTGGCCTTGAACTGCAGAAATGGGAGTTGCGGGGCTACCGCAGGCGCCCGCTGCCAGCACGTGAGAGGCTGGCAGCAGCAACAGAATAAGAGCGAAGGCACTAAAACATCGTGTGCTTAAGGTCACGTTGATTGCTTAACGGCTAGCTTAGGCCGGCGACGGCTTTCAGGGCGCGCTCGCGTTTGCTGCCAAACCCAAGCTGATCGGGGTTGGTCAGTTCAAGCTGCTGTATCATCGGGTCCTGATGATGAGTGTCTAGGTTTATTCCGAGCTGCGACAAAACGTACGGTGCCAGGGCTGCCCGGGCATCAACGATCAAACGACCATTCTCCATGCCGTAATCCAGCGCGATGATCTTTTGCTGGGCTGCGGTCAGGCGATTGTCGGGGGAGATCATCATTGTAACGTTGCGGTTCCAGTCGTCATCTTTCTGGCTTTTATGTTTGGCTTTTTGCCGCAGAGCCGTAGGCGCTGTGTGGAAACGGCTGAGGGCAAAATCCCGGAACTCCCGATTGGAGTCACACCAGGCACGCAGGTGCCAGTTGTTGCCGGTACACACCAGTGTATGCGGCTCCAGAATGTCCTCTACGACTTCAGGGCGGCTCAGGGACGAGTAGCTTGCCCGTAGCTGCCGGCCATGGCGGGTGGCACCTACGACGGCGCGCATGGTCTCGGGCGCGACGACACGATTGGGGCCGTATACCACAGTGTTGTCTGGCAGGCCGACCTCAAGGGTTTCAAAGGTGCTGCTAAGGCTTTGCTGGCGTGCGAGCAAATCTTGATATTCGCTGACATGCCCCCGCGTTACGACCGGCTTGTAGTTGGCCGAAGGCACGTAACCCTTGAGGTGGCGATCGTAAACAAGATTGCCAGGGGCGAGTTCGCGCAGGTATGTATTTATATCCTTGGATGCCTGCTGCCGTCCGATACCGAAACTATGGCAGATGTGGTTTGTCGTTAGGCGACCTTCCCACAGTGCGATGGTTTCAATGAGTCGGTAGCGAAGCAGCAAATCCCACCGGATGGGCCAGTCCGTTTTTTTCATAACCAGACGCTCACGGGTTTATTGAATAATTGCCATTTATATTACCTACTATGGCACAGTGGGTCTGTTACGGCGCATTAATGTGAAACATTGTGAAACGGCGGCACAACCGCGCTTTACGCCCACAGGCATTTGGTAAGATGTCGGCAACTGCGTATTAGTCACACCCTGAAAGGGCTGATCTAATACTGCGCCTGCAATATCCGGAGTTTCCGCGATGACCCGAACGGTCGCCTCCCTTTCTGCTCTTCTTTTGAGCATCGTTTTGCTGATCAGCGGAAATGCTTTTCTGACGACGTTGCTGGGTATCCGCCTGAGTGTTGAGTCGGTTTCTCCCGACATTATCGGCTGGGTGCTGGTTTGTTACTCCGTAGGGTTTGTTCTGGGTACTCTTTACGTGCACCAGATCATTGGTCGTGTTGGCCATATCCGGGCATTTGCGGCGTTCGCAGCTATTGCGGCGGTTGTATCACTGATGTACCCCATGGCCATTTCCATGGCGTTCTGGGCGTGCCTGCGAGTGCTCTCGGGCTTCAGTATTGCAGCCGTGCTGGTGGTGATCGAGAGCTGGTTCTCCAGCCGTGCCAGTAATAGCAATCGTGGTTCGCTATTTGCGGTGTACCAGATCGTTTTTTACCTCTCCGCTGCGGGCGGCCAGCTGTTCGTTAACGTGGGCGATCCGTCTAACTTTATGCCATTTTCCCTAGCCGCCATTTTGCTGGCACTAGCCCTAGTTCCTCTCGCCCTGACCCGCATGGAAGCTCCGATTATTGAGAAGGTTCAACGAATCTCTTTTTTCACGCTTGCGCGCGAGTCTTTCACGGGTGTCTCCGGCGCTTTGATCTGCGGTGTGTTGGTTGGCGGTTTTTATGCACTGGGGCCTGTATACGCCACTTTGATGGGCCTTGATGTCGCCAAAACGTCAACGTTTATGGCCAGCGCCATTGTTGCGGCCATGCTTCTTGCTTGGCCATTGGGGCGGCTGTGCGACCGCTTTGATCGCCGCCGAGTGATGTTCTGGGTGGCCATGCTTGCCTCTCTTGCAGCGATTGCTGTCAGCTTTACCGGCGCCAGCAACCTTTGGTTGCTCACGCTTCTTGTGGGGTTGTTCACCGGCCTCTCGGCAATGATTTACCCGATTTCTGTCGCGATAACCAATGACCGCATGGAAAGCACCCGTATTGTTGCGGCCAGTGCCACGCTGCTGCTCAGTTACGGTGTTGGCAGTGTTATTGGCCCCGTCGCGATGGCCGAACTGATCAACCTGATGGGCCCGAAAGGTCTGTTCGTAGGCAATGCCGGGTTCTTGTTGGTTCTTGCGGTGATTACTTCCTTGCGCATAACTTACACGGACGATGTGGCGGTGGAGGATCAGGAGCAGTATGTACCTGCAATGCCCGAGACCTCTGCTGTGCTGACCGAGATGGATCCGCGAAACACGGAGTTTCAGGCGTCTCCAGAGATTGAGGAAATGGTTGAGGAGCCCATGCGTCAGAGCGGCTGACCTGTGGGATTGAGTCATTTTTCGGCTTTACTCGATTCTGTTTTAGTCGCAGATCTGTTTTTATCTCAATTGTTAGCTTACTATTGGTAACATTCGTAAAATGTTAGCCTTTTGGTTGGAGCAGTCATCATGAAAGATCAGTTCCCCTTTGCCGTCGCCCGGGTAACCCGTCGCTGGCGCAAGCTGCTAGATGGACGTTTAAAAGATTTGGGCGTTACTCAGGCCCGCTGGACCACCATGGTCTATTTGCAGCAGGGTGGCGAAGGCCTAACCCAGCGTGAACTGGCCAGCCTGATGGCCATTGAAAACCCTACGCTTGTGCGCCTGCTAGACAGCTTGGAGCAACAAGACTTAATTGAGCGCCGGGCCTGCCCCAATGATCGTCGTGCTCGTCGCTTGCATCTCACCGATACCGGGCGGAGCTTCATGGAGGTACTTTCTGCCCGGGCCGGTCAACTGCGGGACGGGATGCTTGATGGCGTGAGCGATAAAGATATTGAAGTTGCGTTGAAAGTGTTTCATAAAATCATGGAAAACGCTGAAAAGCAGAAGTAATCCTTGAGTGACAATTCTGTTGAGGGCCTGACCGCCCGCTATGGCGCCAACTGGCGATGGCTTGCTGTTTGTACGGTAATGATGGGTACCATCGCGACCGTATTGAGTGCCACCGTGGTTAACGTTGCGCTCCACGATATTATGGTGGAGTTCGGTATCCGCCAGGGCCAGGTGCACTGGCTGGCCACCGGGTTTATCGCGGCCATGACAACCACCATGCTGGCCTCTTCGTGGCTGCTTGATCATTTTGGTGTGCGCAAAACGCTAGCCTTCGCCATGGCGATGTTTACGTTGATCTCGCTGGCTGGCGGGTTTGCTAATGCTCGGAGCCACTGTAGGGCTTTCCCTCGATACCCTAAACCGCTTGCAGGGCCTAGACGGCCAACAAACCCGGGTGGTCATCGAAGGGCTTGTGGCGTTGGTGTTTCTGGTTATGTTTGTGCTGCGCGAAAAGCGCATAAAACACCCCCTGATGAATATCAGCCTGCTGCGCAAACCTAGCTTTCTGTATGCCAACTTAGGCGCTATGGCGCTGGGGCTGGCTCTGTTCGGGTCCACCTACCTAATACCGTTATACGTTCAGACGGCTCTGGGCTATACAGCGACAGAAGCGGGCCTGCTGATGCTGCCGGCAGGCATTGTTCTTGGCATGACATTCCCGTTGGCAGGAAGGCTGGCGGAACGGGGCAGCGCCCGGAAGTTGGTTATCTTCGGAATGGGCCTGTTTGCTTCATCAGCCATCCTGTTTGCGATGTCTGACCTGACGTTGGCCTTCGGCTGGCTAGCGTTCTGGACAGTGCTTGGCCGGATAGGAATAGGGTTTATGTTACCGTCTCTGTCCATAGGCGCGCTGAACCCACTCAAACCCGAAGAACTGGGCGCCGGCTCCAGTACGATCAACTTTACCCGTCAACTGGGTGGCGCTTTCGGGGTAAACATCGTGGCATTGACCATTGAGTTCGGCGAACATAGCGGGGCGTACCCACTATTAATGCCTTTCACACGGCCTGGTGGCTGGTTGCCGTATTTGTAGCCATGGCCGTCGTACCCGTTTGGCGAATGCGGGTGTAGAACCGTGCGTTGCTGGCCCGGAACTCTTGAGGGTATCGGCTGTCACTGCACGTTAAGAAACCGGTTTTTCTGGAATGGAATTTATGGGATTTATCAAATACTCAGTACTGCTGCTGATCGGGGTCGTGGCATTGCAGCCGGCGTGGGCGGAGATGCAGAGCAGCACGCCAGAAAAAACCGAAACACCCGATCTTAGCCCACGCGTGCCAACACTCAAGATAAACGGTGATCTGGCCGGGCGGCTGGATGTATTCACCACCCGTTACGAAGACACGTTTGCCGGAGTAGGTAATCAGCTGGCGCTAGGCTATCTCGAACTGGTTAAAGCCAACCCGGGCGTGGATCCTTGGTTGCCCGGTGAAGGCACCGTTATTACCCTGCCGCGTCAGTATGTTATTCCAGAAGCCCGCAGAGAAGGCATTGTGATTAATCTGGCTGAGTACCGGCTTTACTATTTCACAGGCGACAGCGTAGAGGTTTATCCGGTAGGCGTTGGCACAGCGGAGAACCCATCTCCGCTGACCGATGCCGAAGTGACTATGCCGCTTGAGTCGCCGGCATGGTATCCCCCAGCCAGTATTCGCGCAGATCGTGAGGCCTCCGGTGACCCGCTGCCCCGAATGGTTCCCCCCGGCCCGGGCAACCCGCTGGGCAGCCATGCCCTGATGTTGAGCGAGAAGGGCTACCTGATTCACGGCACCAACAAACAGTTTGGTGTAGGCATGCCCGTTAGCCATGGTTGTTTCCGCATGTATAACGAGGATATATCCCGCTTTGTCTATCAGGTGAGCAAGGGCACGCCGGTTCAGATTGTGAACGATCCCGTCAAATTGGGAATCTCCGGCGGCGAAGTGTGGCTTGAAGTTCATCGCCCCCACGAAGATTACAGCCAACAAGAGCGGGATCGATTGTGGCAGGAGGTGCTGCAAGAGGTTGCGGAATTCCGCCAGAAGCATCCAAACGTTGAGGTTCAACGCAGGGCAATCGAGCTAGCGGTAGACCAGGCGGACGGCATTCCGGCCATGGTTGGTGAACAAATCGCGCACGTGGCGTCTGAAAAGGCGACCAAAGACAAGCAGTCTCCGGAATCGAAAGAGCAGGAACAGAAACTGTATTTCTGACGCTCTAGTCACCGGTGTTCACTATAACGATAAACTAGGAGAGCCCATGAGCCGCACCATTGTGATCACCGGAGCCAGCTCCGGCTTGGGCGAGGGTATGGCCCGCGAGTTTGCAGGAAGAGGTGAAAATCTAGCGCTGTGTGCCCGTCGCACCGAGCGCTTGGAGGCCCTGCGGGACGAGCTTGCTGGCAAGTACCCGCAAATCACCATCAGTCTTCGTGCCCTGGACGTTAATAATCATGACCAGATATTTGAGGTTTTCCGGGTTTTTCAGCAGGAGTTTGGCACCCTCGACCGTATTATCGTTAACGCCGGTATTGGCAAAGGCCAGCCCCTAGGTACCGGTAAGTTCCATGCTAATCGCCAAACCGCAGAAACCAACTTTGTGGCCGCTCTGGCGCAGATGGAAGCGGCTATGGAGATATTCCGTGAGCAAAAACAGGGTCACCTTGTTACGGTTTCTTCTGTCACCGCAGTACGGGGTATGCCGGGCAATGTGAACACCTACGCAGCGACCAAAGTGGGCCTTGCGGCACTTTCTGAAGGTTTGCGTGTCGAATTAAGGAAGGCGAAGTCTGCCATCAAGGTGACAACGCTTTATCCGGGTTATATCCGGACGGAAATCAACGAAAAGGTGAAAAACACGCCTTTCATCGTGGATGCAGAAACTGGCTGTAGGGCGATGGTAAAAGCCATCGAGTCTGGCAAGAACGAATGTTTTGTGCCCGGTTGGCCCTGGACACCTATTGGTTTTGTATTGCGGCGCTTGCCGGTTTCAGTGCTCGCTAAGTTGTTTTGACGAGGCACAAGCAATAAAAAAAGCCGGGAATCCCGGCCTTTTTTCACAACGTTTAAGCCTTACTTCTGGCTTGCACGCTCGAGCATACGCTTAGCGCGCTCGTTTGCTTCGTCAGCAGACTTTTGAGCTGCTTTAGCTGCAGCGAGTGCCTTGTCTGCTGTGTTCTGTGCAGAACGCGCAGAGCTTGCAGCGCTGTTAGCCGTGTTCATTGCCTTATCTGCAGACTGCTCAGCAGAACTGGCAGTTGCATTAGCTTCGTCCATAGCGCCCTGGTCGGAAGTTGCACAACCTGCAGTCAGAGCAGTAGCAAGTGCGATTCCGGCGATTGTAAGTTTACGCATTATAAATCCCCTTATTGGTCGAGTTATTTCCTGTAAGCTTCGGCCCGATAGGCGTTGACTACCGGAGTCGTGAAACAGTGTAAAACACTCTGAGAGGAAATGTTAACTAAGTATACGTAAATTCTCTGACGTTATGACAACAACTTAATGCTGCGGTCATGGGAGTGTGGTTAGGGAATGATGCGTATTGGGGTGCCATCGTTAACCAGTTGCCAGATTTCATCCATCTCCTGATTATTAACGGCGATGCATCCGTTGGTCCAGTCTAAACCTGTATAAGCAAACGCCATGTCTTCTTCGCCATTGGGCAAACCGTGAATCATGATGCTGCCACCAGGGCTTAAGCCCCAGTTTTCTGCCATCTCACGGTCTTCGACGCTTGGGTAGGAAATATGAATAGACTTGTAAAAGCTACTGCCGGAATTGCGCCAATCTAGCGTGTACTGGCCTTCTGGCGTGCGTTCGTCGCCTTCATAAAGCTTGTGCCCCTCGGGATTATCCCCAAGGGATATGCGGTAACTGCGAACGATCTCTTCTCCGTTCATCAGATAAAGCCGGCGCTTCTCTTTTCTTACCAACACTTTGCTAACCATCAGAGATTCGCCTGGTGAGCTGTCGATGACCGGCATGCGGGTGTCCGCTTTCGCCAGCAGCTCTGCGCTGTGTGCTGGAAAGCTTGCGATAACAAACAGAGCCAGAAGGCACCGGGGTAATAAACGAGGCATAGCCATAACCTTAACTTACCAATGATTAATCTTTACGCAGAACTGTTTATAGCATAACCGGTCGGCTAAATGTTAAAGGGTTTTGTTAACTTTTATAGTTATCTGGTGCACGGGTCAGACATGCTGTGAACTTTCCATTTTCAGACCAACTTTCGTGACCTGATCTGCCTCTATGGCTCTTGCCACCAGAGTGACGGGCCCCAGAACAACTGTATCGCCAATAACCGGGTGGCCCTTGGTGCGTTTGGCAAAGCATTCCGCCAGTGACAGCTCTGGGGGCAATTCATGGAACTCGATACCATAAACCTGTTCAACATCCCCAAGCATCGCGTCTCCGTTCAGCACAAAGTCTCCGAAGAACGCTCGTTCCGCCAAGTGCTTTGGAGGTTGCCGGCCGCTGAGGGCCTTGCCCAGCTGTTTTAGTACGCTGGGGGTGGCGAACATGGCAACCACGTCGCCACTGGATACTTCCAGGTCGGCCTTTGGTTGCAGGCAAACACGGTTGCGGAACACACCGGCAACGGCTGTGTTTTCCGGAAAGCGCAGCTGGCCCAACACACGTGGCGTTTCCCAATGCTTCCCGCGCAAAGGGAACAGCATTAGCTCGTGGTCACCGGCTGCTGGAGCATCCAGTGGCAAGCGCCGGTAAGGCTCGCCGTCTGCAGGGACTTCCAAGCGTAACTTGCGGGCAAGAGGGGCGATGGTAGTGCCCTGAACCAGCAAGGACACCAGCACAATAAAGAAGGCGGCATGGAACACCAGTTGCGCTTCCGGCAGGCCGGCAATAATTGGGAACAGCGCCAAAACAATCGGCACCGCGCCCCGGAGCCCCACCCAGCTGATAAAGCCTAGTTCACGACGGTTAAAGCCAAAAGGCCAGACAGTGAGTATGACGGTTAACGGACGAATCACAAAAATCAGAGCCAGGGCTAATATCAGGCCGCTTCCGGCCAGGGGCAGCAAATCCGAGGGGTTTACCAGCAAACCGAGTAACAGGAACAGACAGAGCTGAGCCAGCCACGCCAGGCCATCGTGCACCTGCAAAATCATGGGCATCATCCGCACCTGACGGTTGCCGATTACAACGCCACACAGGTAGATGGCCAAAAACCCGCTGCCCCCGAGGGCGTTGATGGCGGAAAACACCGAAATACCTGCGGCGACCACAAGCAACGGATACAGAGACGGGTTGAGCCGAATGCGGTTGGCCAGTTCTGCGATCAAGAAGCCGCCGACAACACCGCCAACGCCGCCAATGCTGAACTGTTTGACCAGCAGGATCAGGGAGTCCTGAATGGCATGATCGCCATCACTGGCAATCATGGTGACCATCATCAGGGTGAGGAATATCGCCATCGGGTCGTTGCTGCCAGATTCAATCTCCAACGTGGCGCTAACACGCTCGTTCAGGTGCAGGCCACGACCCTGCAACAGTGAAAACACGGCGGCTGCGTCGGTTGATGAGATGATCGAGCCAATGAGCAAGGCGCTCATCCAGTGCAGGTCGAAAACCAGCCAGGCCACGAAACCAGCCCCTAAGGCGGTCATGGCAACCCCAACGGTGGCCAACATCAGTGCCGGCTTTAGCCCTACGCGGAAGGTTTCGGCCCGGGTGCGCATGCCGCCATCAAGCAAAATAACGCCCAGCGCCAGGTTGGCGACCAGAAATGAAAGCTGGAAATCATCGAACTCAATGCCGCCCGGGCCGTCTTTGCCCATCATCATGCCCACCGCCAAAAAGATCAGCAGCACCGGCATACCGACTCGGCTTGAAATAGGGCTAAGAACGATGCTGATAACAAGCATCATGGCACCTACCAAGGTAAGCATTGGATCCATCAGAACTCCATTTAGACAAGGCTTGCCGGGGACCGGCTAAAGCGCTTATATTGCGCGGGTAGTCACGCCTTTTGGCGGGTGTAGTTCAATGGTAGAACGGCAGCTTCCCAAGCTGCACACGTGGGTTCGATTCCCATCACCCGCTCCATACCCCTCAATTTTGCCCATCGCGGGCCCGGTAGACAAGCAAGAGTGAATATCAGATTGTTCATCCTGCTCAATCGCAACGTTACAGGACTCAAGTAAAAATAACTTTTACGCATCTTTATAGGTGGCAAATCACCAATGCCAGAGCTGCGCTTGAGAAAGGTTCATGCGGATCTCTTCAATAGCCGAATGGAATTTAACCATCATTTACAAGTCTGCCTCTCTTTTTGCGTTAAAGTCTGACGTTGATAGTTTTCACAACTGAGCCAGAGCCATGCGAGGGACATACGTTGAGCTTGTTGAAGCCCAGATCGATGTTGCTGATCTGGAAATTGGCATGCATGTGATCCGGTTGGATAGACCTTGGGAAGAAACAGACTTTCTCATGCAGGGGTTTATTATCAAGGACCTGACAGAAGTACACGCGTTGCGTCATCAGTGTGATTTCGTGGTTATACAAGGCGTGGCAGAGGAAAAGCGGAAGCCCACGGAGAAAGTTCCCAGCCGGGGTGCTCTTGCGGGCTTTTTCAAAGGCAAACGGAAGCATACGCAACCGCCGACGCCTGACTCAGCCCGGACTATTCCCCGCAAGCGCGTTTCCTACATAAATCAGGTGAGTGTGGGCCGGGAAATGCAAACGGCCACTATGCGGTTTGAAGAAGCTCAGGGCACGGCCAAGTCCATCATGGCCGGTTTGCGTGTCAGCCGCACCTTGGATTTAAACAACGCCCGGGCTGTCGTGAATAGTTGTGTAGAGAGTGTGCTACGTAACGAAAATGCATTGATGCTGCTCACCAAGATCAAGAATCAGGATGAGTATACCGCCGAGCATTGCCTCAACGTTTCCATTCTGGCCGCAGCGTTTGGAAAATATCTGGGCATGATAGAGGGCGAAATTCAGAATCTGGCCCTATGCGGCCTGCTGCACGACGTTGGTAAAACCAAAATTCCGATCGAGGTTCTGAATAAGCCGGGCAGCCTGACTAACGAAGAGTTTGCTTTAATGCGATACCATACGGTTCATGGCCGTACCATTCTTATGAGCACTGGCGCCTCCCTGCAGACCGCTGTGGATGTGGCGTTTTCTCATCACGAGCGAATAGATGGGAAAGGCTATCCCCGAGGGCTTCCGGCGGAAAACATACCGTACTTTGCGAAGATCATCGCGCTGGTGGATACCTACGATGCGATTACCAGCACGCGCGTTTATCAAAAAGCCCTCGCGTCCATGCATGCTCTGGATATCATCCACAAAAATCGCGGAACCCAGTTTGATGCTGAATTGGCTGATGCTTTTATTCTGATGGTTGGCATATATCCACCCGGATCCATCGTCGAAATGCTGAGCGGTGACGTGGGGATCGTGGTCGAAAGCTATGAGGCGCATAGGCTCAAACCGAAGGTGTTAATGGTTCGGGATGCGAACAAAGCACTGATATCCTCTCCCAAAGTATTGGACCTAAGGGCGGCCCCAAAAGACGATAACGGGATAGCCTATCAAATTGCCAAAGAGGTTCCAGACGGGACCTACGATATAGTTCTGCAGGACTTTGTGAAGGACGGCTTGATCACAGCAGCGCCTTTGTCTTCGCTTGACGCAGACTAGACGATATTGTGCTCTGTCGATCATAAAAGGGTGTTTCCCGGCATGAGCCAATCGGTTGCCTACTACAACGTGCACGCACAGCAGTTTATGGACGAAACACTGCATTTGGACATGTCTGCGCTGTACGATGCGTTTTTGCCGCATTTATCCGAAAACGCCCACATTCTCGACGCCGGCTGCGGTTCTGGCCGAGACTCACGTGAGTTTCTTGTCCGCAACTATCGCGTTACTGCATTCGATGCGTCTGAAAAGCTAGCTACCCTGGCATCCGCCGCCATCTGCCACCCGGTTGCCGTGCGTACGTTTGATCAGGTTAGTGAATACCAGGCCTACGATGGGATTTGGGCCTGCGCCAGCTTGCTCCACCTCCCCCAGCAGCAAATACCCCAAGCACTCGCGACACTCTGGCAGGCTTTAAAACCTGGCGGCGTGTTATACGTGAGCTTCAAGCGTGGTGAGGGGCAGCGGGAACACAATGGCCGTCACTTTACTGATGCTACTGAAGAGCAATTGCAGAGCTGGGCAGACGCCCTACAGCGGCTTGAGAAGATAACGATCTGGCAAACGGCAGATCGCAGGCCGGGGCGTGATGAGCATTGGTTGAATGGTGTGTTTGACAAAAGCCCCAAGCAGTCAGACAAGTTGATTACTGGTGGGAAGCATCGGCATTTCTTGCCTCACCTTTGCGCCAGCATCAACAAATCCAGCGAAATAGACATGGCTGTGGCGTTTGTAAAAGCCACTGGCTTAAAGCTGCTGGTACCCGACCTGCAAGGGGCGCTCGGTCGAGAAGAGTTGCCAGCGCGGGTTCGTGTTCTGACCAGCGACTACATGGACATTACCGACCCAGAGGCGTTACGCAGCCTGATGTTGCTGCAAGAACAGGGTGCCCAAGTGCGAGTGTTTCAAAGCGCTGGAACAAGTTTTCATCTTAAAGCCTACATTTTCACCTATGTTGGCCATGACAAATCTCGTCACGGTACGGCTTTTATTGGCTCTAGCAATATCAGCCGCCAAGCCCTACAAGATGGTTTGGAGTGGAATTATCGTGTTGATTACCCCAGCGATGATGGTTTCTTTGAAGCACTAAGCCGTTTTGAAGAACTGTTCCGGCACGACAATACCGTACCTTTGTCAGATGGCTGGATTGATGAGTACGAGGCCCGTCGGGTTTTGCCACCAACCCCCACGGAAGCCGGAAGCCACGAAGTTGAAGAACCACCAGCGCCCACACCGGTGCAAACAGCTGCTTTAGTCGCCCTGAAGGAGACACGGGCTGAAGGCTACAGCCGTGGTTTGGTGGTCTTAGCGACTGGCTTGGGTAAAACGTGGCTGTCAGCGTTCGATGCGGCCCAAATGGGCGCGAGGCGGGTGTTATTTGTCGCGCATCGTGAAGAAATCCTCCACCAAGCTGCTGAAACCTTTATCCGCATTCGCCCGAAAAGTCGTGTGGGCTTTTACATGGGCAAACAGCGCGACATGGCGGTGGATGTGCTCTGTGCCTCGGTTCAAACTCTGGGTAAAAATGCACACTTGGAACGGTTTTCGCCACAGCATTTTGACTACATAGTGGTGGATGAATTTCACCATGCTGCGGCACCCACCTATTGCCGCTTGCTGAGCTATTTTGCGCCCACCTTCATGCTCGGTTTAACCGCTACGCCAGACAGGACAGATCGCTCGGATATTCTGTCCCTTTGCGATGACAATTTGGTTTACGCCCATAATTTGTTTGAAGGTATTCGCAGTAAGTTGCTAGCACCTTTTCACTACTACGGTATCTACGACGACAGCGTTGATTACGCAGAGATTCCTTGGCGGAACGGTAAATTCGATCCGAGCCAGCTAGCCCATAAACTCGCTACTCTAGGTCGCGCCCGCCATGCCGAGCGGGTGTGGGAAAAGCATGGGCAACAACGCACCTTGGCGTTCTGTGTTTCGATCAATCATGCGGATTTTATGGCTGAGCAGTTCCAGAAAAGAGGGTTTTCTGCCGCGGCTGTTCATGGGCGCTCCGAGCTGTCCCGGGGTGAAGCCCTAGAGCAGCTTAGATCCGGCGAACTGGTCATCCTTTTTTCAGTAGACCTGTTCAACGAAGGCGTGGACTTGCCGACGATTGATACGGTGATGTTGCTGCGCCCTACTGAATCCAAGATTTTGTTTTTGCAGCAGCTTGGCCGAGGTCTGCGAAGGGCAGAAGGTAAAGACAAACTGGTGGTGTTGGACTTTATTGGCAACCACCAAGGCTTTTTGCATAAGCCGCAAGCGCTGATGGGCGCGGATATGAATCACCGGCAGTTAGCGCAATACGCCCGAAAAGCAGCTTCTCAAAAGCTGGACTTACCGGATGGTTGCTTCATCAATTACGACCTGCAGTTGATCGATTTCTTGAAGTCGCTAGACGGCGAAGGCACCGAGAAAGATTACTGCCTGCTACGAGATACCCTCGGTCGCCGCCCGACGCTAACAGAGTTCTACCGTTTCGGAGCCAATCTCAGTCAGCTGCGTAAGCAGTTTGGCCATTGGTTCGCTCTGGTGGCGCACATGGATGATCTGGACGAGACAGAATCCAAGCTTGTGGAGCAGCAATCTGCGTTTCTCACTGAGCTTGAAAAAACGCCCATGAGTAAGTCGTTCAAAATGGTGCTTCTTGAGGCGTTTCAAGAACTGGATGGCTGGCGCAACCCGCCTGAGCTATCAGCGCTGGCAAGCCAATCGCTAAAGGTTCTTCAGCGCCGACGCTCTTTGTTGGGAGAGCTACCGGAAGCCATGCGGGAGAGCCCTGATCAAAAAACTTGGCAGGCGTATTGGCAAAGAAATCCTGTTAAAGCCTGGGTTGGTGGAAATACCAAAACAGCGGGCTCCTTCAAAATCGCTGATGGGTACTTTGCCGCTGCCATCACGCTAGCGAGTGACCAAATAGACACTTTTACAGCTTTGGTTCAGGAGTTGGTGGATTATCGGCTAGCCAGCTATGAAGCTCGGGGGAACATAGAGCCGGTTGATCATAATGTGTCTGTACTGCCGAACAGTGAATTAGCACGCACAGGGTTACCATTTTTCCCCACTTTAAAAATCGCCTGTGGTCATTTTCGCACTAGCTTGGTAGAGGCGGAAGAATACCGCCATCTTGGCGAAGGCTATGGCCAACTGAATCCCAACCGCCATTTTATTGCCCAGGCATCGGGCGACTCTATGAATGGCGGGAAAAATCCAATTCGCGATGGCGATTATTTATTGCTTGAACAAGTTAGCCCAAATCAAGCTGGCAGCATCACTGGTAAGACTTTGGCTATTGAACGAATGGATGAAGCTGGCGACACCCAATATTTGCTTCGTGTGATCGAGAAGACCGCCCAAGGTCAGTACGTTCTAAAAGCTAAGAATCCAAGCTATGACGATATTCTGGTGACAGACGAATTGAGCGAGCAGTTTCGGACGTTTGCGCGATTAGAGTCGGTGATTGATCCATTAGAACTGGCGGTTGGTCAGGACTTTATGCGGGAGGATATCGCTGGCTTGTTTGGTGCAGAATTCAATCGGGGCAGCTGGAACGTTGGGCATGTGTTTTTAGCAGATGCATCTGCACATGTATTGCTGGTGACTTTGAATAAGCAAGGCAAAGCAGATAATCATCGCTATATGGATCATTGGCTGGGTGAACAACGCTTTCACTGGCAAAGCCAAGACAAAACCACGCCTGAGAGCAAGCGAGGCCGGGAGTTGATTAATCACCAAGAGCTTGGCTTAACGATTCATCTATTTGTGCGTGAAAACAGGCTTTTGAACAAACAGGCAGCTCCGTTTACTTACTACGGAAAAGTGGGCTACCAAAGCCATGAGGGCAGCAGCCCCATGAGTGTTATTTTGAAAAGGGTATAAAGGCCGCAGAAGCAAGCGGAGTCAAATCATACTTGGCGGCATACGCTTCAACAGCATCCGCTGCAGGCTCGTCTCCAAAACGATCCAGCCATTCGTCCGCGTCTAACCCAGCATCCTCTAACGAAATGCCGTAGTGCTTTTCGAGAAGCTGGTCGACATCTGAAATATACGTAGCCCGTTTCATCATTCAGCCCTATATTTTATTGTATAAAAAGGCACTCACGATGCCAGCGCATAAACTCGGGTGATGGCGAGAACTTATGGGGCAGCTCAACTGTAGTTCCCGCTAGTTCCAGAAAGGTCTCTCGTATGTGGTTGTTGCTTTTTTGCTTTTCTAAGTCCGGTGAAACCATCAGTTTGTAGTCATCAGCGAACGTAATTAAGCCGATATCAAAGGCTCGGTCATAAAACGTGCTGAGGCATAGACCATTACGAGGGTTTAGGCGGTTGTGCTCATCTTCAGCCCACGGTTTGATGTGACTGGCCACCAAAAAGCGCGTATCGGAAATGCCGGTGACACAGCACTGATAGTCATAAGCAGAAAGCACTGCTTCACGAAATAGATTTTGGCCTTTGCGACGTTGGATGATCGCCGAGGTCGTCTCACCACGGTAGCTGTGCAGGTCGGAAGCTTCTTCGTTACTGGCTGCGGCGGTGTCCAGGCTTTCCAGGGCTACCGCTATCTCGGGCATCATCTGCGCGGGGTGCTGGCTAAACTCCTGCCATAACTCACGATCCGCTTGCGAAGCCCCGGCCAGCCCTTTACGTCCAGAGCCGGTGATAACTGGATCCAGGCTGGCAAGATTGCTTAGCTTCATAGCAACGGAGCTGGGTGATCGCTCTAACTTGTGTGCGACCTCAATTATTCGAGGATGACGCTGGTGAAACTTGCCGAAGGGAAGTTCGCAATAAAGCCCCAAGGCAATCAATAGATCAAATTTCGACCATTTCTTTCTTGTTGTCATGCAGTGCCTTCGCCAGAACGCGGGTGTTTAATTCCTCAATGCAACTTCAACCTAGGCTGCATCGCCCTGCTAATCTTATCCATAAACCAGATAACCCCGGTGCGCAAAAATCCGTGCAGAGCCACCTGGTGCATGCGGTACAGCGACACGTAAAACATCCGGGCCACTTTGCCTTCAATGTACAGGCCTCGTCCAGATAGGCTGCCCATCAAGTTGCCTACGGTGGTGTAGTGGCTGAAGTTGATCAGCGAGCCGTAGTCGTTATAAACGAAGGGTACGGCGTCTTTGCCTTCCAGCCGGTTGCACAGGGTTTTAAATAGGGTGGCGGCCTGTTGGTGCGCCGCTTGGGCGCGGGGTGCTACGGGCTTGTCGGTATTCGGTTGCGGGCATGCAGCACAGTCGCCGAAGGCGAAAATGTTGGAATCCCGGGTGGTTTCCATAGTTTGGTGCACAACCAGTTGGTTGCCCCGGTTAGATTCCAGCCCATCTACGTTGGCGAGAAAGGCGGGGGCCTTAATGCCTGCGGCCCAAATGGTCATGTCTGAGGGTAGCTCTGTGCCGTCTTTCATTACCACAATACCAGGGCGAATCTCGCTTACGGGCTGGCCGTTAAGCACGGTAACATGTTGGTTCCCGAGCTCCTTGGTAGCCGCTGCCGAGAGCCGCTCTGGCAGTGCGGGCAAAATTCGATCGGCGGCTTCAATTACGGTGATGGTTACATCAGAGGCTTTTAGATGGTTCATGCCGTACACCGGCAGTTCCCGTGAGGCTAGCCGCAGCTCGGCAGCTAACTCAACACCCGTGGCGCCCGCACCTATAATGCTGATGTTCAGTGCGTGCTCCTGGCCTTGGCGGGCTTCGTGGTTTTTGCGTAAAAAGGCATTGAGCAGCAGGTTATGAAAGCGGCGGGCCTGTTTCAGGCTGTCGAGGAAAAGGCAGTTTTCTTGCGCGCCGGGAGTGCCAAAATCGTTGGCGGTGCTGCCTACGGCGATAACCAGCGTGTCGTACTGAAGGTTTCGCTCGGGCACCACTTCTTTGCCGTCCTCATCGAGGAAGGGCGATATCACCAGGGTTTTGGTTTCTCGGTTAACGTTGCTCATGCGTCCGAGCTGGAATTCATAATGATGCTGGCGGGCGTGGGCCCGATAGTTCACTTCATTTGAGTTTGCGTCTAGCGAGCCTGATGCAACCTCGTGCAGTAGGGGCTTCCACACATGGGTTAGCCCGGCATCAACAAGGGTGATGCGTGCTTTGCCCTTTTTACCGAGCTTTCTGCCCAGGCTGGTAACAAGTTCGAGACCGCCGGCACCGCCGCCGACCACCACAATATGATGAAGCTTATCCATAGCAATCAGACCTATAAGTAAAGAAAGCCAAACGCTCTTTCAGAAAAACGCTTGGCTGTCGCCACTGGGGCCGGCTTACGAGGTAGGATACTGATGCTGCTAGAATAATGCTAACGCGCTCCAGGCAGCCTGCACAATAACCCGGAACACGTATCTACCCATTCGACACATAGTAAGAGACAGGAAAGTATGAAAGTAGCAGTTTACTGTGGTTCCCGTTCAGGTAATGAGCCGCTATACGCTGAAAAGGCCAAAGAATTGGGCGAGTTTTTCGGTAGTAACGGCATAGATCTGGTGTTTGGCGGCGGGCATGTCGGCCTGATGGGTGTTATCGCCGATGCGGTGCTGGCCAGCGGCGGCAAGGTCTATGGTGTTATCCCGCAGCATCTGGTTAATCGGGAGCTGGCGCACCCGGGCCTTACCGAGCTTTTTGTTGTAAAAAACATGCACGAGCGCAAAGCGAAGATGACCGATCTGGCTGATAGCTTTGTTGCGTTACCCGGTGGGGTTGGCACGCTGGAAGAAATTTTTGAGGTGTGGACTTGGGGCCAGCTTGGTTTCCACCGGAAACCTTGTGCTTTTTATAACGTTGACGGTTTTTATGATTCGCTGCTGGACATGGCGAAAACCATGGTAGCCGCCGGGTTTGTAAGGCAGCAGTACCTGGACATGATCGTGGTGGCGAAAACTCCGACAGAACTGCTCGATGGCTTCAGGAGCTACACGCCGCCTCAGGAAAAGTGGACCTGAGGGGTATGTTTACCCCAGCTGCATTTATGGGCGGCTAACTCTGCCCATTAGCCGGCTCCGAGTATAGTTGCCCCTAGGGCGCCGGTAGAAAACCATCTTTACCATCGGTCAAGTTGAAGGCCGTGCTGGTTAAGATACTCCCCATGCTCTTTCAGATAGTCCTTAACCCATATTGAGTAATCGTTTTTCTCATCTTCAAAAGGCACCGCTTTATAACGCCCCACTTCGATGGCGGTCTCACCCCAATTCATAATCCACATGACAACCGTACCGCCGGGGGCGAGCCCTAGAACCAAGTTATATCGGGGCAAGTTATGTAGTTTTCCCCACTTATGCACGGGCGCGGGCTGTTCCATACGCTCGCGCAAGGCATCCGGGTCAGGGATGTGGATCAGCCGGGTATAGGATTGCTGCTCGGCGAAGGAATACCACGTTACGTGGATGTAGTCGGGCATGGGCTCCAGTTCTCCCCCCCCCGTTCCCCGGCTTTTCCAGCAACAGCCGGTGAGTCCAATTGGCCACCACCAGGCTCGCTCATCTGTTGCCTCAAACTGCAACGGCTTGACCCAGACATCATAATGGCGTGGGACAGCCACTCGAACGCCGTACGTTACAGGGCGATCCCACTTGGGAGTGCCCGCCAGGGTGCAACCGCCTGACAGAGCACTCGTGCAGAGCACTATTGCAAGCATCACGATTTTTTTGATTATTTGAGCCCCCTGTTTGGATGGATACCCCGCACGCCACCGGGTGCAGGTTTGAATGGGAAAAGTGGCCCGGCAATCTGGTAATGGGCGGAGTGATGAATGTAGCGTTGGCGAAGCAGGGCTTCCTCTGCAGCAGACAGTCGCAGTGGCTGGCCTTCGTTGATGTGATGGGTGATGCGGGTGGCGATGGGTTGCAGTTCGTCGGGCAGGGCATACTCTTCCAAGGCAGGGTTCAATTTGTTAAACGGCACCCCCCGCATCTTTTGCCAACCGGTACATCTGTCGCAGGGCCACACGGGAATACTCGGCCTGTACGCGCCGGTCCAGCCAGAGCCGGAATTCCAGCTCCACTTCCCCTTCTTTCAATTGTCGCCGGTAGGCTTCTTCCACCGTTAGCGTGCCATCAGGGTTGTACGGCCCCAGCCAGCCTTCACCGGCTATCCGCTGACGGTCCATCAGGATTCTTGTGTATTCATAGCTGTCTCTGGGGTGGTAACCTCGAAACTCGCGGGGCAGGGCCACTTGAATGTGTTCGTGGAAGTTATCAGGGTAGCCACCACCTATGTCGGAGTGGGCACTAGGCAACACCCACTCGTTAAAATGGCCCGGCAGGCTGCCATCCTGCCCTCGCAGGCTATTGAGGGAAAAGTTGTAACGCCATTCGTCCCGGGCCGTCAGGTGTACTGCTCGTTGGACTGCATCGCCGGTGATATCCACACTCACCGCCAGAGCTTTTATGGGGCTCGCTAGCAAATGTCGTTACCAACGCTCAAGCTGAAGACCGTGCTCCTGGAGATAGTCACCATGATCCGATAAATAGCGTTCTGTTCTCTTCTCATAGTACTCAGGATGAGTTTCTATCTTGGCCGCTTTATAGCGTCCCACTTCGACGGCTGTTTCGGCTTTGTTCATAATCCACATGACAACGGTCCCTCCTGGAGCGAGACCTAGTACCAGGTTATAGCGAGGAAGGTTATAAAGTTTGCCAATCTTGTGAACCGGTGCAGGTTGCTCCATACGTTCACGCAACGCTTCCGGGTCGGGGATGTGGATAAGTCTGGCGTAAGCCTGCTGTTCGGCAAATGAGAACCAACTGATGTAAATATAGTCGGGCATGGGTTCCAGTTGGGGACCTCCACTCAACCCCGAGCTTTTCCAGCAACAGGTGGTGATGCCTCCCGGCCACCACCAGGCTCGCTCGCCGGTCGCCTCCAGTTCCAGAGATTTGACCCAGACATCGTAGTGCCGGGGAGCTGTGACCTTGAGTTGGTACATCACCGGTTGGTCCCATTTGGGTGTACCCGCGATGGAGCAGCCACTTAATAGGAAGCTCGTGCAGAGCACCGTCACAAGCACTACGAATCTTCTGATCATTTGAGTCCCTTGTTTGGATACACTCCCCGTACGCCACCGGGTGCGGGCTTGAATGGAAAAAGTGGCCCGGCAATCTGGTAATGAGCTGAGTGGTGGATGTAGCGTTGGCGAAGCAGGTCTTCCTCTGTGGCAGACAGTCGCAGTGGCTGACGTTCGTTGATGTGGCGGGTGATCTGGGCAGCTATAGATTGGAGTTCATCCGGCAAGATGATATCCGGGTCGGCAGGGTCTACCGGGTCAAGCGGCACACCCGCATCTTTTGCCAGCCGATACATTTGCCGCAGGGCCACACGAGAATATTCGGCCTGCACCCTTCGATCCAGCCAGAGCCGGAATTGCAGTTCAACTTCGCCTTCTTTCAATTGTCGCCGGTAGGCTTCTTCCACCGTTAGCGTGCCATCAGGGTTGTACGGGCCCAGCCAGCCTTCACCGGCTATCCGCTGACGGTCCATCAGGATTTTTGTGTATTCATGGCTGTCTCTGGGATGGTAGCCTCGAAACTTGCGGGGCAGGACCACCTGAATGTGTTCGTGGAAGTTATCAGGGTAGCCACCACCTATGTCGGAGTGGGCACCGGGCAACACCCACTCGTTAAAATGGCCCGGCAGGCTGCCATCCTGCCCTCGCAGGCTATTGAGGGAAAAGTTGTAACGCCATTCGTCCCGGGCCGTCAGGTGCACGGCCCGCTGGACTGCGTCGGCAGCGATATCCACGCGCACCTCACCATTGTTGGTATTGTGAGCTGAAAAGTCGCCATCCAGTACATCGACAACCGCAGCAACGGTATCAAACAGCCCCAGAAAACGAATGGTGACGGTTTTCGGCCAGGCAATGCCCTGCTTCTGAAAAGCTTGGCCCAAAGCTCCGCTGGCACTATCCCGCACCTCGTTCACAAAATGTCGGGCGGTAGCCGCGCCCCGGCTGAAGCCGAAGACATCGAGAATCAGCTCATCCATTTGGGCTGTTAGCATATTGGAAAGATCAGACGACAACTGTTCCACTGCTAACTCAATCTTGGCGAGAACACCACGTTCACCCGTACCGGTACCCATGGCCCAGGCATCGTCCTCTTTACCGGACTTGGTGCCGACACCTGAGACGTAAGTACGAATTCGGTGATTCTCTACGGTGAGCGTGTCGGTGGAAAAGGGTTGATAAAGATCACGCAGCTTCGCCACATTGGTCTCAGCATTAAGATAACTCCCCTCCATCAATTGCGAGATTTCAGCACTGCAAGCTTCCTCACTGATGGCTCCTGCCGCCTGAGCGGTCAGGCATTCATCCACCTTCCGCTCAAAGGCACCGGTGTTATCACGGCTATTGCCGGTGCCATCAAAGAAAACGCCAGCTTCAACAGTCACTTTAGGGCGGAGGTCAGGCTGGCCTTCTGCATGGCGTTTCGAGGCTTCAATTTCTTCCGGGGTCGCGCCTTCCAGGCCTTCGTCTACCAGTGCGCCTTTGGCTTTGGCCCACTCAACAAAGCCGAAAGGGTCTTTATTCAGCGCCTGTTCAGCTTCCGGGGTCAGTTGGCCTTGGCTGTTTAGAGCACCCGCTTTGGCGAAATCCACCACCGGTGCTGTGAAGGTGGCTACGCCTAATATGACACGGGGTTTGCCGGTAATAATCTGGCCACCGTGGGAGGTAGGGCTGCCCATGTGGGCCAGGGGGCGGCCGTCCAGCAGGGCCAGTGGGTAACCCTGAACGATCACGGCACCGCAACCGCAGGCGTCGCCCACCCGGGCGATGGGTACACCATCCACATTGGCGGTAGCGCCGTTCGCAACAATGGGGCTGCTGCCGTGGCCGGGAATGGGGCAAACGTGGGTGTCGCCAACGCAGGCGACCATGAGGTTACTCATGAGGTATTCCTTCCATGGATAAGACCGGTTTTAATCCGAAAACCGGCTTGCATTAGTAAGGCAGAAGACTATACGTTTTTTTATCAAGTTGCCATGATCAGCCTGGCAGCGTGGCGAAGAGCAACTGGGTGAATTCAAAGCCGGCTAACTCTGCCCATTAGCTGGCTCCAGTCGATGGGTAGCCGTTTTTGTAGGCTGACCAATGCGGGGTCTTTTGGATCCATGGCTTCGAAGGGCTGTTTTCTGGCGTACACAACGGTATTGTTGGTTTTGCTTTTGAACGACAGCAGCACGGCAAAGTGTTTTCTCAGCTGGCGGAAATAGGGGCCTTCAAGGTCGGGTGTGCGGTGGTAGTTCAGAACCAGCCAGCCACTGGGGCTTAGTGCCCGGCTGCAGCTTTCTACAAACTGGCGTTGTGCTTGTGCGGGGCTCATGCGGTCTGCGTTGTACAGGTCGGCCAGGATCATATCGGTACTGGCCTCAGGCAGTTCGCTCAGGGCATTGCGGGCATCGGCAATGGTCACGCTCAGGCGTTCACTGCTAGGTAACTCAAAGTATTCCCGGGCCACATCCAACACTGCCTGTCGCAGTTCAACCGCGTGTACGTGGCATTCCGGGTACAGGTGGTGAAACGCACTGGCCATCACGCCGCCACCCAACCCCAAAATGGTGACGTGCCGCGGATTGCTAAAGGCAGCTGGCAGCAGCATCGCCCGGTTGTACTCGTGCACGGGAACATGCGGAAATCGCCGGTCGATCTTGCTTTGTTCAAACATCGAGTTGAAGGTTAGTACTCGGTGTTTGCGGTAGTCGATCACCAGAATGCTGCCGAGTTTGTCCCGGCTGTGGTGAATAATCTCGCCTTTGTTGAACATGCGGTGCTCTTTGAGGAGGTCGGAGGCTTAGCGATCCAAGTGTTTGATGACGTCCTGTGCGCCCATGGCTCGGGCAAGGCTCAGTGCGGTATTGCCATCTGCGTCTTGGAGTTCCGGGTTGGCGCCTTTTTCCAACAGAAGTTGCACTGTATCTACATGGCCGTTGCGGGCGGCAAGCATCAGCAGGCTCTCGCCGTTGCTGGTGCGTATGTTTACGGGCACTCCGGCTTCCAGCATAGGGCGCAGCATGTGGGTGCCGCCGTTACGTGCCAACTCAAAAATCCCCTGAGCGAAGGCGATGGCGTCTTCATCCAATTGGTTCTCTGGTTGCTGTGGCTGGCCGGGCTTGTGCTTGCTCATCTGGGCTCCGTATAACAAGATTACCGAAAAGTGGTTGTAGCCATCGCTGTAGCTGTTGTTGTAAATAGAGGTACGATACCGTTGATACAACCTATTATCACAGAATAAGGTCGTCTCTGGCACAATCATCAGAATAGAGGCGAACTATTAACCGCAATAACCGATAGGAGAAAGCACCATGAAACTGAACGTTGTGGGTATTGAAGAGGGCAAGCCGGTCCCGGAGATATTCGCGTTCGGCGTGTTCCATCCGGACGATCACATGAGCTTTGGCCCAAACCGCAACCCGGAAATATCTTGGAGTGATGCACCCGAAGGCACGAAAAGCTTCGTGGTGATGATGTTTGACCCGGATGTGCCCAGTGTGGCGGATGATGCAAACCAGGAAGGTAAAACGGTTTCAAAGGATATTCCGCGGGTGGATTTCTTCCACTGGCTGCTGGTCGATATTCCCGCCAGTGTTGGCCGTATTCCAGAAGGCGAGGACAGCGATGGTGTTACACCCAAAGGTAAAGACGGCGGCCCCGGCCCGGTAGGCCTGCGTGGGGTAAACAATTTTACACAGTTTTTGGCTGGTAACCCCGATATGGCTGGCACTTACAGCGGCTACGACGGCCCCTGCCCGCCTTGGAACGATGAGCTACTGCACCACTACCACTACGAAGTGCATGCGTTAGATGTGGAGTCTTTGGGGCTTTCTGGCGAGTTTGATGGCGAAGCTGTGCGCAGCGCCATGAAAGGTCACGTTTTGGCCAGCGGCCGGGTGACCGGTACTTATACGCTGAACCCAGATTTGCGCTAACTGTGCGACTGAGGCAGTTTATAAGTCTGCCCAGTCGATGGCTCTGAAATCGAAGTTTTTTTCCAGCGTTGGTTTGATGATTCGAAAATACGGCGATGCATCGAAATCCCGCGGCGTAAACAAGGATGTTTGCCGGATTCGGTAGTGCTCACGAATACAGTCTGCGCAGTTCGGATCGTCTGCTGGCATTGTGTTGATAGTTGGCAGGATCGGATAACGTAGGCGCTGAAACCCCTCGGCAATAAACGTGGAACAGATAGCCCGTGTGGGGTCGCCGCTTCCTAACGACAGCAGTTTGTGTCTGTGCCGCGCAGGAACAGGCGGTGTCTGGATAAGATAGCGCGCCAGATCAAACACATTCTTCATGTCGTACTGGTTGCCCAGTCGGCTCATGGCGTAATCGGTGAGCTGGCGGATGTTATCCTCATCAAGCCCCACCGGGCGGCAGATGCGGGTATGGCTGTTGCGATAAAATGACAGCGCCAGAGGGCGAATGCCGAACTCCAGATCCGCTTCGATCAGTGTATGAGGCTCACCGCTTGCTGAAGTTCCCAGGCCCGCGTCCGGCCCCAAGCAGAGAGCGGCGTGAGACCAGGTGGACTGGGTCAGGTACTTTATCGCCACGCTGATGCGCGTATCGCCCTCCACCAGCAGAACATCTCCGGGCCTGAGTGTTTTTCCCAGAGCGTCATAGGTTGAGGTGGGCACGGAATGCTGTGCCACTTGTTTGGAAAGGTAAGCGGCGAGATGCTTCGCTAGCCAGTTCAGGAACATGCTTCACTCCGGTGGTGTGCGGGGGGTGTTAATAGCCACCTGTTGGCCTTCCACGCAGTAACTCTACACGCAGTAACTCTACACGCAGTAACTCTAGTTGCCCTTGCCGGATTGTTGAATGCTTAGCGCGTCTTCTGCGCTGTCAGTCGGCTCGGTAAGCGTCAAGAATATGCGCCATATCGTCGCCCAAAGCCTCCAAATCCCCGGCAGAGAGATTCCGCTCTGCAATGGAGCGCAGCCCCATGATCTGATTTTGCATCAGCCGGGCCAGGCGGGCGCAATCTGTTGAGTCTTTCAGTTCGCCCCGTTGTTTGGCCTCCTCCAGCAATTCCGAGAAAGATTGCTCGATGGCTCCGAGGATTTCCCGGGCCTGGTCTGAATGCCCGGTGTGTGTATTGCTTGCCTCCAGCAGGGTTTTAACGATGAGACAGGCCCGGGAAGATACTTCGTCTTTATCGGAACAGTTACTTGCGATTTTCCGCAGGTAGCCTTTGAGCCCGTCCACAATGGATTCGTAGCCAGCCATATGCCTGGCCAGCTCCGCACCGCCAGCCTCGGCATAACGCGCCAGGGCTTCAGAATAGAGCCCATCCTTGCTGCCAAACGTTGCGTAGATGCTGCCAGGACGCATATCCAGAGCACGCTCGATCTGCTTCATTGAGCTGCCGTGATAGCCTCTCTTCCGGAACAGGCCAATGGCCTGGCCAAGGGCCGATTCCCGATCAAAACTGGGACTTCTCGCCATGGATGTCACCGTTAATTGCGATTTTGAATGCTTGCTCAATTATATCTTGAATGATCGCTCAGTAACAGTTACGGTAACGATGTAGTTGAACTATCACTCATGAATCTGGAGGTGAACATGACAGATTTTAAAAAGCACGATATGGACAGCGCACCGGAAGGATCCAAGCCGTTCCTGGAAAACTCACAGAAGAACATGGGTATGATCCCAGGACTTCATGGGGTAATGGCGGAATCACCTCAGGTGCTTGAGGCGTATCAGAAGCTGCACCAGCTGGTTCTGGACAGCAGCTTCGACAACGACGAGAAAACCGTGGTCTGGCAAACCATCAACGTTGAGAATGCCTGTCATTACTGTGTGCCCGCACACACTGGCATCGCCAAAATGATGAAAGTGTCTGACGACATTACCAACGCCTTGCGGGATGAAACGCCGCTGCCCAGCGACAAACTGGAAGCATTGCGCACCTTTACGCTGGCCGTTATGAACAAACGGGGCAATGTTAGCCAGGATGATCTGGACGCGTTCTTCAAGGCCGGTTACAAAAACCGCCAGGTGCTGGAGGTGATTCTGGGGTTGTCCCAGAAAGTGATGAGCAACTACATCAACCATATTGCCGACACGCCGATAGACGAGCCGGCCAAGAAATTTGCCTGGAGCAAGAGCCAGTAAAGACTGCTCAGGCCGCGCGGTGCGTTCCGCGCGGCCTGAAAATTTCCGAAAACCCTTCCCGCCCTCAACGTGGCCGGTAGAATACCCTGATGAACCGTTCACAATGGGCTTTCCGTCTCACTATTCTGATCATTGTCGCACTCGTGATGGGGGCCATCTGGCTGATCCTTCGTCAACTGGGCATGCCTGTGAGTCTGGCACCAGTAGCGCTGTCTGAGTGGCTTAACGACCAGGGGATGTCCGGGCCATTGTTGCTGATGCTGTTGATGATTCTCGCAGTGGTTGTCGGGCCGATTCCCACTCTGCCAATCAGTGCCGCTGCCGGGCTCGTTTATGGCATGTTCACCGGAACCGCGATTGCGGTGACTGGCGCCCTGGCGGGAGCCATCATTGCTTTTTATCTGGCGCGGATCCTGGGGCGTGAGGCGGTTCGGCGCAAACTGGGCGACAACCCGGTATTCTCAGCTACTGGCTCCCAGCGTTTTCTGTTCATCGCGGTGACGTTGACGCGCCTGATCCCGTTGTTTTCGTTTGCCCTGATCAGCTATGCCGCCGGCGTCACTGCGATATCGTTCTGGCGCTATGCGCTTGCGACCACGCTCGGCATGCTGCCCATGACCTTCGTATTTGCCGGACTGGGCCGCAGCTTTGAATTCAGTCCCGTGCTGACGGTGGTGGCCGCTGCCGTAATCCTCGTTGTGATGAGCACATTGCCGCTGTATCTCAGCAGGCGCCCCCACTCCCGGCTGTCTCGTTTCCTGCATCTGGATACTGAGGTCTGAGGTTTCCGGCATTGCCTGTTTAACAGAATGGCGTTGTCCTGGTCTGTAGTCATGATTCTGAAGGACTACCTATCTGACTGACCTTGGAGTGATTATGCGTGGATATCGATTAGTGACAGGCTTTGTTGCATGGGTCCTATTGCCCGGCCTGGGTTGGGCGGATATCAATCCCGGCCTCTACAAGCCTTACCAACGGCTGTTATCCGACTATCTCATTGAACGAACAGACATTGCCCGGTAACGGACTGGTCTCCGCGTTTGATTACCAGTCCGCATTGGCGGATACAGGTTTGGCGCAGACGCTGGCACAGCAGCGCAAGGCTCTGGCGGAATTTGATACCGGAACCCTTGAGGCCCGGGAAGAGTCCGTAGCCTTCTGGATTAACGCCTACAATTTTTTCATGCTCGAACAGATTCTTACTGAGCGGCCGCATGGCCAACTGGTTTCATCCGTCTGGGATTATGGCGGCCGAGTGAACCCGTTTGTCGACAGTGTCTTTGAGCGGGAAAACTTTGTGATTGGCGGGGAACGCTTCAGCCTGAACCAGATCGAAAAAGGCGTTTTGCTGGGTGAGGACTATCAATCCCGGGGCTGGAAGGATGCGCGGGTTCACTTTGCGGTGAACTGTGCCTCTGTTGGGTGCCCGCCCCTGCGGGACACGCTCTATACAGCTGACAACATTGAACGCTTGCTGGCCGAGAGCACCCGGCGCGCATTCAATACCGACCGCCACCTGAAAATGCAAGGCGATACCCTCTACTTGACGGAATTGTTCAAGTGGTACGAGGATGATTTCAACGAGGCATCCGGTTCCACAAAGGCTTTTATTGAGGAATGGGCGGATTCCGCAGTGGTGGAAGCGGGTGTTGGAACATCGAATATAAAGTTCATCAACTACGACTGGGCCCTGAACCTGCGAGCTAACTTTCCCGAATTACGCTAGGGTCTGTTGACAATTGCTCGTAAGTCTTTGAAAGGTAAGAGCAAGTTCGTATAATGAAGTTCCACAACAACAATCATACGAGCCCGCAATGCCCAGATACAGGCTCACAGAGGAGCTGTGGTCCAAGCTAAGAGAAATATTGCTTCAATTCAGTCTGTATAACAAGGCAGGTCTGCGCAAAACAGTCGAAGGCATTCTGTTCAGAATGCGGACCGGTGTGCCCTGGAGAGATCTGCCAGACCCTTTCGGAAAATGGAATTCTGTCTACAAAGTCTTCAATCACTGGTCGAAAAAAAGGCATCTGGAAAAAGCTCTTCAACGTGCTGAAAACAGACTCCGATCTGGAATGGGTCTTCATTGATGGCCGCTATGTGAAAGCACACCAGCACAGTGCCGGAGCCGCGGGTGGCTACGACGAGAATATCGGTAAAAGCTGGGCTGGCAACACCTCCAAGGTGCATCTGGCGGTGAATGCTTACGGCCTGCCGGAGGTGTTCACCATGACAGGCGGTCACATCAATGACTGCACTGAAGCGCCAACACTCATCGAAAAAATTGACGCTGCGCAGGTGCTGATAGCGGATAAAGGCTACGACAGCCAGATAATACGTGACAAGGGAGAAGCCCTCGGAATGAGCGTTATTATTCCCAGAAAGAAAAATTCGATCAAGGGCAACAAGGGACTCGACTGGCCGTTGTACAAGCTCAGGCATCTGGTGGAGAACGCGTTTGCCAGACTCAAGCATTATCGGGCCGTCGCCACCCGATATGACAAACTGACTCGTCATTATGAGAGCATCGTGTCATTGGCTTGCGCATTTCTCTGGCTGCCGATGTGAATTGTCAACAGACCCTAATCGGATGGGGATGCGGGGCCGAAAAATACCGGTCTAAGCCTCCGGTAAACCGCTCACGAATGCGTTCGGGCGAATAGAACCAATGACCGGCCTGGCAAGCGCATCGCCGATGAAGGCGCCCTAGAGCGCATTCTCAATGCGCCGGACAACCGGATTGTTCATGGTTCTGCTCTTTCGGTGTCCAGGTTTGGTTAACCAGTGCCTCAATATCCGTGAGGATCGCAGGGGCATCGGTTACCCGGGCCAGCCAGCTCAGAGGAATGCCGCGTTCCCCGCCAACGCCGTGCAGGACTGCCATCGCCGGCCCGATGATCCAGGCCCGCCCGCAGGAATCACCCCCGCAATGGATATTGGCGCGAACGGCCTCAGTAAAACTGTCGGCATGGCTCAGGATATGAAAGATCACCGGCATGGCTTCGCCCAGGTAGCAGGTGCGTCCGTAGGTGTCGCCGGCACCTGGCGCGTCCAGCGAGGAACCGGAACGGGCGTTTGCCAGGCTTTGCGGACCGGTTCCGCCAGTTGATCGCCGCTCAGGTGCCGGGTGTAGGGCAAAACCTTCTGCACCAGCACGCGCTTTTGTTTAACGGTCAGTTCGGCAGTGGTGGTCGATTGCGCCTGCTCAATGGCTTTCTGTTCGATGGCGCTCAGGTTGTTCAGAGTGACCCGGGTCGGGTTGTCAATATAACCCTGCCAGAGGCCGCCGGGGCCAAAGAAAGCGCGAAAGCGCCGCTGGTAATCGCGGATATCCAGAGCCCCTTCACTGGCCAGCAGGCTGTCTGTCAGTACCCGTGTGGCGGCGCCATAATGGCTGGTGTCACCGGAGTGTTTGCCCTCATGGGCAAAATACCCAAACCCACCTTTGAAATAGTCGGCCCGGGGCGGCAGGAATTCAGGTGATTGGCCGCCAACCTCATGGATGCGTTGACTGTCATAGAGCCAGTGCAGACCAAGACTGGCCGCATCTGCGACCCAGCCGCCGGCAAGGGCGTTGATGAGACGTGAGCTCTCTCCGGACTTTGATTCATGATTCATGCGGATGCCTCCTGATGGCACAGTTTTGTAGGCGAGTATGAACAGTCTCAGAACCTGACGTTCATAAGATTGCTTTGTGCCTTATTCACGGGCGCAACGTCAAGTCTGCATTTGCGAGGCCAGGGTATGGGCCAGTTGCTGCAGTTCATCTGCGCGTTCAAGGCCGTCCAGTAACCGCTGCGGAATACCGGCAAGGCCCACCTGCGCGCCCACCAGCGCCCCGGTCAGCATGGCCTGGGACTGATTCTGGCCGCCGCCATTGATGGCGTGGAGTACCGCATTTTCGAAATCATCATTGAAACGTGCCGCAAGGTACCAGGCGGCCGGCAGCTGGTGGTAGAAGGCGCAGGGCATGCCATACAGGTGGGAGACCTTCCAGGCCGGCTCAATACGAACGTTCGGGTTTCTTGCCATGGCGGCGGCGCTGAAAGCGGCCGAGCGCGGCGCGCGTATCACGCTGATTGAGCGAGGGACCATCGGTGGCACCTGTGTGAATACCGGCTGCGTACCCTCGAACAGATCCTGTCTGGATGTCATTGCTGTGTTGATCTCCTTCGAATACTTCGAATCGGTCGTTTGCCAGTGCTGGCAAGGGCGTCCTCAAAGGGAGCCGCCCTGCGCAGGCCGATGGATTACTTACGGGGATCGTGTTCAGGATTGATGTATTCAATACCCCAGGGTCCCGTGCCATGCAGCTGAATGATGGTCTCTTCATCCCCGGAGTGGCCGAACATGGGCTCGCCGGGTGCCATGATAGCCACGCTGCCCGGTGTGAGCGCCTGGGTTTCGCCGGCATTGAACGTTTTGCCATGACCGAAATTCAGGGTGCCGGAAAGCACGGTAACCCGTTCATATTCCGAGTGAATGTGCGGGTCCAGTGTGTAGTTGGCCGGCAGCTTGAGCCGGAAGGTGAACGGGATTTTTTTGGAAAGGTCGCCCTCGATCACGGCGATTTTCGCATCGCCCGTCATGGAGCCGACGGGACCCCACTCAAGCTCATCGGGAGTGATCATGATATGGCCATCGCCCTTGTATGGTGTATCCGCAGCCATGACCGGGAGTGCTAATGCCACTGCAAGAAGAGAGCCGGTCATTGTTTTTATCAGAGTCATGGTGTTCTCCTGATTATTGAAACCATGTGATCACGATGTCCGGTTAATTTTTCTGATATTGAACCAGCGTCGGTCATTTCATGGATATCGACATTCTTTTACGCTAACAAATATCAGAATTTTGGCAAATACTGTGGTCAAGGTGTGAAAGCAGGGATGTAGCCTTGAGCTTCGAGGGGTGCTGATGTCCTGAACGTGCTTTCTCCTCCGTCAGATTGATGTATATCACCCATGACCCGCACTTATGGGTCCACACTGGGCAAACGCCCACCTTTCAGGAAAGGAGATCTCAGAATGGCTCACCTAGATATCCCCAAGACAGCATCCTCAAAACTGCGAGCCCATATTGACGCGCTGGAGGCGCAGGGTGTCGGTGTAACCCCAGACGCATGTGGAGCGGCATCATGCTGGCAAGAATCTGGCTTGGGGCCAGGTTAACGAGCCACCGGCCAGTCAGTCACAACCCGCAACGGTCCATCCATTGAGCGATAGCCTGGCCAATTTTCTGTGGTTGGTCTTCCTGAATGTAGTGCAGGCCAGACCCCACAAACGCTGTTTCCAGGTTGGGTAACTGTTGGCGATACTGGTCCATGAAACCAGCCTGACCAATACTTACTGGAAGTTGCTGGAAGTTGCTGGAAGTTGCTGGAAGTTGATGACGAAGAGGTTCGTGTTCAGGACAATCAACAATAACCCCATCTGATTTTTCGCGACGACGGCCAGGTGGTGGGGCATACCGGCTGCAATAGTCTAATGGGAGAATACAGTGTCAGCGAGGGCAAGCTCGGTTTTCTGGCCATGGCTTCAACGCGTATGGCATGCTCTGGCGACACCACCGAAGGTCTGATGCTGGATGCGATGAAGAATACCGCGGACCTTGTTATTGAGGGCGACCGGATGACCTTGCTGAATGAGCAGGGTGACCGGTTGGCGACACTTGGAGCAGTCTATCTGAATTAGTTTGTCCGTGAGCCTCAGGATCAGGAGGCTTCAGCTGTTGGAGCGCTGCTGAAGGAAAGTTCCTGCTGGCTGGCGAGGCGCCAGATTACGCGGTTGTGGCCTTCGGCTTTGCCTTGATAGAGCCGGTGGTCGGCAACTGAAAGCAGCGCCTTGAGTTCGTTTCCATCCGGCCCGAATTCCGCCACTCCAACACTCATGGTCAAGGCGATGGAATCAGTCAATGTAAGGTAAGAACCGTCAAACTAGTCGAGCCTTGCCATGCTTACAAGATGCCGAAATGACGGATCAGGCTAAGTCATTGATAGTCGTGTTTGGTTACATAAAAAACGACAATTTTCAGGACTAAAGTCTAAGGCGAAATCATGACCCTCAGTCGCAGCATTGAAGATGAATGGCCCAGAACGACAAATAAATGTCTTCGCCGTTTTGTAAGTTTCCACTCTGGCGGAAGAGGTTTTTGCCGTCGCCAACAAAATCTATGTGCCGCTGATTCCGACCTGGCTTTCTATGAACAGTTGGGAACAGCAGCAGGCCTTTATTACCGACAGGAACCTCGACAAGAAGAAATTCGCGCCGTTCCTGTCCATGGTGGACCGACGTAAGAGCCTGCACCGGGAGTTTCTGGACACGCCACTGAAAGCACTCAAACGGTTGTTGGTGGGGTACATTCCTTACGCCAGCGATGTCGAACGCATGGGCGAACATCGCAGCGCAGTCAGCCATTTTGCTCCCCGCTCCACCGCAGCCCTGGCGTACCGGTTAATGTGGAACAACATGAAAAAGTAGTTAAAGCTCTAACCCAGATCGTAGGAGCGACTTCCGTCGCGAATCTAGTCGAGGTGTTGAAAAATCAGTAGGTCCAGATACCTCTAATGACCGCAGCAGCGCCAGCCACGGCTGCTATGCCTAGGATAATGGGCCGCAGACCGCCGAAGGGTACCCGGTTTACCAATAGGCCAGATAGCAGAAAGCCAGCCAGTACGCCAGGAAACGTGACGACAAACAGCATTACCTCACGCATTCCGAGATGGCCCGAGGCCAGCAGGGCAATCGCACTGGCGAAGCTGGCAAACAAAAAGAACGCCGACATATTGGCCCGCACCAGGGGGCCTTGCTCGTTCTGATAGATCAGGGCGATGGGTGGCCCGCCCACTGCAGTAATCGTCCCCATATAGCCGGAGGCGGCTCCGGCAATGACACTATTGCGCGGTGTCAGTGTTGGCCTCAACCCGGCCACACTCAGCGCCACTGCCGCCAGGATCAAACCGCCGAAAATCAGCCCAATGGCCTGGGTGGACACCACCGCGAGGGTCATTCCCGCCAACACCGTGCCCACCACATCACCGCCTATAGCAAACCGCACTTCCCGGAAACTCAGGCTGGCGCGATTGCGGACCAGCATCATGATGGTCAGCAATACAGCGTTGAGAACCAATGGGCCGGGTATCAGCAGCGGGCTGACCAGAAACATCAGCGGTGCTGCCAGGGTGCCGATTCCGTAGCCGACAACCCCTTGCAGGCAGGCGCCTGCCAGCAGGGCGATGTTGGCCAGTAGAATCTGGATCAGGCTGATGTCGGTCACGGCAATCGAAGCTCCTGTTTAGGTCCGTTTTGTCAGAATGGCTCCGTGCAAACCTGGATGAGCAGTGTCGTACGGTTTTGGAAAGACCTGTCCGCTTACTTTGTTATTCATCAGTATGAGAGAGGCCAGTCCACAGCGTCCACTGTGTGTAGCCCCACGGGTTGCTCTGCATCGCCGCCTCAGCGGTCTATGAAAGTGCCGACCGGGTCGTATTGCTGTGTCTGTTTTGCCAGATTGAACTGGCGCAGTCCTCGGGGGTCAGCCCCAACGCCAGCCAGATACTGCCAGTTTCCATAGTTGCTTGCCACATCATAGTCGATCAGTTGTTCTTCGAACCATGCCGCACCGTAACGCCAGTCCTGCCGCTTCTCCGCCCGAAAAAACCACCGGGTGTTGTGGCTCCGGAATCGGCGGGCAATCGCCCCGGTTGTCTTCCGGGAAGCCCGGTGGTGGCGGTAATGCCGTCAAGGTTTCGGGCTCACCGTAAGCAAGATGCACCCGCTGGCCTAATTGTCTCAGATTGCGTTCCAGCACCATCAGGCTTTACCACAGAAAACGCCAGCGATGGCCGCCCATCGCTTTGCAGCGGCGCCGGAGCAAACCAGCGCGGACCCACCACATACACACACAGCAGCATGTCAGAGTTTGATGCGGCCAGCAGCGCTGCGCTGTCGTGCAGACGCAAGTCGCGGGTAAACCAGTAGAAAGTATTCAAGGTAAAACTTCCCTTTTACTGCGTAGTTGATCACGAGTTTACGTTGCTGGCTGTGCAAAAGATTAGAGAGAGTGCGGAATAACAATGCGGGATAGCAGAGAAGTTCAATGGGAAAGCGGGTAGTGCCTCGTCTGATAAACGAATAACCAGACGAGGCACTAGTGTTGCCATCAGCATTCGTTCAGGGCTGATGACAGGTCGGGTTAAAGCTCCTGTGCGGTCGGACGCAGGATGATCTCGTTGATATCCACGTCGTGGGGCTGCTCGATGGCATAGACGATCGCTCGGGCGACAGCGTCGGCATCGATAGCCACTTTATAGAGCTCCTCGGCCGCTTCGGCAGCGGTGGGGTCGGTGATGGTGCTGGTCAGCTCTGTGTCTATCGCGCCTGGCGATATGTTGGTACTGCGAATCTCGTCACCGGCTTCCATCCGCAGCCCTTCGGACAGCGCTTTCACGGCGAATTTTGTAGCGCAGTAAACAGCAGCGCCCGGGAACACTTTGTGACCGGCCACGGAGGACAGGTTGATTACGTGCCCGCTGTGCTGTTCACGCATGGTCGGCAACACAGCTGCGATGCCGTACATGACGCCCTTGATGTTCACATCCACCATCTGATCCCACTCGTCAACTTTCAGTGCGTCCAGCGGTGCCAGTGGCATCAGGCCGGCGTTGTTGATCAGCACATCAATACGGCCAAAGGTGTCTTTTGCGGTTTTGGCCAGCGCTTCCACCTGCTTGCGATCGGTCACATCGGTGGTTTGCCAGATGGCCTCACCGCCGTTGGCTTTGAGTTCTTCCGTCAGCTTGATCAGGCGATCTTCCCGGCGTGCGGCCAGAACGAGCTTGGCGCCGCGCTCTGACAGCCGGCGGGCGGTGGCTTCACCAAGCCCGCTGCTGGCGCCGGTGATAATAACGATTTTGCCTGCGATCTGGTCGTTTGCTGCAGTCATAAAGACTCCTTGTAGGAATGTTTGGAATGAATTACGCGGTGGCTTTTTGCTCGGCCAGCGCCGGGTAATCGGTGTAGCCCTTCGCATCGCCACCATAGAAGGTGCTGTCGTCCCACTCGTTCAGTGGCGCATCCTGCCGGAAACGTTCTGGCAGG
Source organism: Marinobacter sp. LV10R510-11A (assembly GCF_900215155.1). Classification (NCBI taxonomy): domain Bacteria; kingdom Pseudomonadati; phylum Pseudomonadota; class Gammaproteobacteria; order Pseudomonadales; family Marinobacteraceae; genus Marinobacter; species Marinobacter sp. LV10R510-11A. The sequence goes on along the minus strand of NZ_LT907980.1, from coordinate 3,043,065 downwards.
TCCGGGTTGGCGATAAACGGACGTCCGAACGTGACCAGGTCGCAGCGACCTGCGCTGATGCGCCGTCTTGCTTCTTCTGCGGTGTAGGCGCCGTTGGCAATGTAGCGGCCTTTGAAGTTGGCCTGGATGGCGTCGATGACGGATTCCGGGCGGCCATTGGCGTGGTTGCCCTGGAACGAATCCTCTACCACTTCGATGTAGGCAACGCCCAGATCATTCAGATGTTTGGCAAGTACGGTATAGGTTTCGAGCGGGTCTTCGTCGTACATGGCGTTGAAACTGCCGGTCGGGCTGACGCGAATACCCACGTTTTCTTTGCCCCATACATCGATAGCCGCTTGGGTGACCATCAAGGTGAGTTTGGCGCGGTTCTCGGCAGAGCCGCCGTATTCATCGGTGCGGTGGTTGCTGCCGCTCTTGAGGAACTGGTCAAGCAGATAACCATTGGCGGCGTGAACTTCCACTCCGTCAAAGCCTGCCGCTTTCGCGTTCTCGGCGCCGGTGCGGAATTGCTCCACAATGCCGGCAATTTCGTCTGTCTCAAGTGCGCGGGGTTCAGCAATGTCGACCATGCCGGAATCCGCGCTGACATAGGTTTTGGCGCCTTCCGGAGCGATGGCAGAGGGGGCTACGGGCTTGCGGCCGTCCGGCTGCAGGTCGGTATGGGAAATCCGGCCCACGTGCCAAAGCTGCAGGTGAATCCGGCCACCGGAGTGGTGAACCGCATCAGTCACTTTTTTCCAGCCGGCAATCTGCTCTTTTGAATGAATGCCCGGTGTGAAGGCGTAGCCTTTGCCCTGGGGAGAAACCTGCGTGGCTTCGCTGATGATCAGGCCAGCACTGGCGCGCTGCTGGTAATACTCGGCATTCATATCATTGGGAACGTCGCCGGGTTGGCTGGACCGCGAGCGAGTCAGGGGAGACATCAGCACCCGGTTTGGCAGCGCCAGATTGCCAAGCTTGAAGGTTTCGAACAGCACGTCCTGGGGGTTGTCGTTACTCATGTAGGTATCTCCTGTTGGATTAACTTTAATTAATTAGACCAGTCTACCAGTAAGAAAGTGAAAATTTATCCGGTGCGCAGGCACTGCTGGAAGAAGACTTTAACGAAACGTTCCATGGGCTCGGTGGATTTCACCACCTTCGCACGCAGAATGGCGCCCTCCCAGCCGGACAACAGAAAACTGGCTACTTCGTCAGGGTCCAGGGTCTGGTCAATGTCACCGTTTGCCTGAGCTTCGGCGATACACCGGGCGAACTTTTTTTCCCAGCCTGAGAATACTTTATCCAGCCGGGTCCGGAATATCTCATGCTGGCCAGCCAATTCCTGCCCCAGATTGCCCATCAGGCAGCCTTGTGAACACTCACATTCGGTCATGGTTTCCAGCCCGGTGTCGAAATAGGCGTAAAGACGATCGATGCAGGATCGGCTGGAGTCTGTAAGGATCTGCTCCAGCTTGATCTCGTATTCTTCTCCGAATGACTCAATGACCGCCAGACCGAAATCATTCTTGCTGCTAAAATAATGGTAGAACGAGCCTTTGGGCACACCCGAAGCTGTCAGCACCGCATTCAGGCCGGTTCCACCAAAGCCTTTGCGGGCGATCAGATCAGCGCCGACCTGAATGATGTGATTGCGGGTATCGTTTGATGTCATGGTCGTTATATTAGACCGGTCGTCTACAATGAGTCAAACACGTAAAACCCGAAACACATTTAAGCTGAAAGATGTTTAATAAGGAGTAACCAGTGATTAAATCTCGCGCGGCCGTGGCGTTTGCCCCCAACAAGCCACTGGAAATTGTCGAAGTGGATGTTGCACCACTTCAAAAAGGCGAAGTACTGGTGCGCATTGTGGCGACCGGCGTCTGCCACACAGACGCTTACACCTTGTCCGGCGCCGATTCCAAGGGCATTTTCCCCGGTTTTCATACCAGGGAAAGCCGGTTTACCACTACATGGGCTGTTCCACCTTTTCCGAATACACCGTACTGCCGGAAGTATCGTTGGCTAAAATCCCGAAAGAGGCCCCGCTGGACGTTTTCATCACCCACAACATGCCGCTGGAAGACATCAATAAGGCGTTTGAGTTGATGCATGAAGGCAAGAGTATTCGGACAGTAATCCACTTCTGACAAGAGCTGCCGATACGTGTTTTGCGCGCGCGGATCTCGCGAATTGAGGGAGGAGGTAATAACGCTATCCCCTGTCCCCCAGATCTTCGAACAATCGCGCCACCGCTTCGGCCCCCGGGTCAATGTGGCCCTGAAGTTGTTCTGCGTTTATGTAGGATGCACGCCCAACCCTAGCTTTGACTATGGTGGAGGTGTGGACTGCGCCCTTGCGAGCATCCACCATCGATCTGTCGCCCAACTGTGCCCCACCAATCTGCTGCATCCGGTCAAGCCCCTCTTTTAACGACGCGACCATGGGTAGCCCGCTGGAGGCCGCGTCAGCCGTCGCCGTGAAGAATATAGAAAGCAGTACACCGCAGGAGCCACCCATGGTTTGGCTGAGTTCTTGTCCTATTGCACGGTAAAGCTGCGTAGGGTCCGACAGGGGCATTCGGTCGAGGGCGCTTATCAATGCTTTGGCAGCTCCAGCCAGCGTGGCACCGGTGTCTCCATCGCCGGATTTTGCATCAAGCGCGTTCAGGTCAGCTTCCGAGTCGATCAGGACCTGGCACCATCTGGTTATAAAATTCGCTGTTGGTTCGTGCCAGGACGGAACGAGTTTAACTGGCGTCAAGCCGTCAGGGAGCTCTTTTATAATAACGGAATTGACCGCTTTGCAGCCGGGCCAGGCGCTGGGGGCGCAGGGCGCGCCAAGCAAGGCTTCATCCTCATTATTAACCGCATAAACGGATACCGAGAACCCTCGCATATCCAATGAGGTCATCATTGGCGCAGGCCCGATGATGAGTTTCAGGTTGTCGGCAATGGAGGACACCAAAAGCTCATTGGCCAGAACCGACATCTCAAGTGTCGACGCGCCGCCGAGGTTATTTAGCAATACTACATGGGTTTTTTTGTCCATGACGGTGGCCAGCTTTGCGGCGACTGCTTCAATGGCATTTTTTGCGCCATTGTAAGCGACCTGCTCGACACCCGGTTCACCGTGAATGCCAAGGCCCAACTCCGCGATGCCGGGCGGAATGCGCTGCTGCCTGGGGGATCCGGGCACAGTGCAGGTATCAAGTGACATGCCGATGCTTTGAGTGTCTCTTACCACCCGCTCGGCGGCTTTCGTCAGAGTGTCCAGATCGGCTCCCTGTTCCGCCAACGCACCTGCTATTTTATAAACAAAGAGTGTGCCAGCAACCCCGCGTGCCTGAGGCAGGTCGGGCAGGGCAATGTCGTCGTCAACCACAACCATGGATACTTTGTAGCCAGCGGCGCGGGCACGTTCGGCTGCCAGCCCGAAATTCAGGCGGTCGCCGGTGTAGTTCTTAACGATCAGTAAACAGCCTGCGGGCCCCGTCACCGCCAATATTCCAGCCAGAACGGCATCGACAGAGGGAGAGGCAAAAACATCGCCGCAGACAGCTGCGGTCAGCATACCCTTACCGACAAAGCCGGCATGGGCTGGTTCATGGCCCGATCCGCCGCCAGAGACCAACGCCACCTTTGACTTGTCCCAGTCGGCCCGCACTACAACGCGAATATGCGGATAACCGTCAAGGCGTGCCAGTTGGCCGCCGGAAGCTCTTATAAGGCCGTCCACGGCTTCGGTGACTATGTTTTCTTTTTTGTTGATAAATTGAGACATGGTATTTTCCCTCAAGCGATACGTGCGCCATTGGCGTTAGAATAGAAAGCGATTAAATAAATCTGTCCCGGTTTTCCCAAGGCTTCGCCGCAGCTGAGCTGGCGCATTAAATGCCGGTTACCGCAAAGTCCAGGGCGCCCGCGATCTGGTCTCGGAAATGCGTTAATGAGCCGACAGAGTGTTCAAGTTGCTTGGTGGACACCGAAGAAATCTGAGGTGTCAGCAAAAGAAGTTTTTGATCATCGAAGGTGATTTCCGGAGTGAGGCCTTGCATCACTTTGTCTCCGAAGGACGAGAGTTTGCCAAGCGGAATAACAATGCGAGTTGTCAGGTCGGCCAAATCTTGGCTTTGGATGTCCACCAGGTAAGGATAAAACGATTTGCTGGTTTTGCTCGGGTTGGGGTACACGTCGAACTGGGCCATCAAAATCCCCGGAACTCGTCACCGAAACAGCCATGCTGTTCAACGAATTCGTTGTAACTTGTGATGGCTGCGCGATTTTCTTCAGCCCATTGAACAAGTCAATTAAGTTCGTTCGGAACTCGCTATATCTCTGCTGGAGCTATGGCCCCAGTGGTGCGACGTTGCAGACAGGAGGGATAGGGTCTGGTGGTGCTCGTCAGACTGGATTGGTCGCCAGAATCTTTTTCAGAAAGTCCTGTGTGCGGGGGTCTTGCGGGTTCGAGAAGATCTCGCTGGGTGGCCCTTGTTCTACAATCCTGCCGCCATCGATAAAAATCACCCGGTCGGCGACATCCCTTGCGAAGGACATTTCGTGGGTGACCACCATCATGGTCTGGCGTTCCGATGCCAATTGTTTCATCAGTCCCAGCACTTCCTCCACCCACTCCGGATCGAGGGATGAGGTGGGCTCGTCAAACAGGATGACGTCGGCTCCAGTGGCCATGGCGCGGCCGATACCCACCCGCTGCTGCTGGCCACCGGACATCGAGGCAGGGTAGGCATCGGCTTTGTCCGCGAGGCCGATACGCTCGAGAATCTCGCGGGCGCGCTGGTAGGCCTTTTCTTTTGGCCACCGATCCACCACCACCAGCCGTTCGGCCACGTTTTCCAATGCGGTTTTGTTAGCAAACAAAGCGTAATTCTGAAACACAAAGGCCGTTCGCCGGCGTAGTGAGAGAATCTCCGCCCGGCTTGCCCGGTTCACATCCACCGTAAGGTCGCCGACGGTGATTTCGCCAGCCGTGGGGTGTTCCAGAAAGTTAACGCAGCGCAACAGCGTGGATTTACCTGTTCCCGATGGACCAATAATGACAATGATCTCTCCCTTATCGACGGTCAGATCAATACCGTCGAGAACCACACTCTTGCCGAAGTGTTTACTGAGAGACTTGAGTTCAATCATCGGCTGTAAGCCTTGTTCAGACGGGTTTCCAGATACTTCTGCAATTGTGAAAGCAGCTCGACCACGATCCAGTACATCACTGCGGCGACGATGAACGCCTCAAAATACAGGAAGCTGCCGGATGCTTCTTTCTGGGTGGCCCCCATCAGTTCCGTGACCCCCAGGGTAAACGCCAGGGAGGTGGCCTTGATCATGTCGATGAAGTAGTTCATCAGGGTGGGCAGAGCAACCCGGGTGGCCTGCGGCAGGATGATGCGGCGCATCAGCTGGCTATTGGTCATGCCAATCGAGAGCGCGGCCTCGGTCTGGCTGCGATCCACCCCGATGATAGCGGCTCGAATCGATTCCGCCATATACGCTGAAAAGTGCAGGGTCAGGCCCATGATGGTCGCGGTGACGCCGTCTATCACGGTTAACACGCTGAACAATTGTGGCAGCCCGTAATAGAACAAAAACAACTGCACCAACAGCGGCGTGCCCCGGAAAAACGAGATGAACACGATGGTGAGTTGATTGAGTACCGGGATACGCAGCACCCGCACCACGGCGAATACACAAGCAAGAATCAATGCCATAACCATGGCAACCCCCGCCAGTTGCAGAGTAAGGGGCAGATAGCCAAGCAGAACAGGCACCAGTCCCAGCATGTACTCTACGTTCAGAACGTCCATAGGGTGTCAGGCCTTGTGGCGCCCATCAGGGCTGGGTGATGTCAGTGCCGAACCATTTTTCGGAAATGGACGCCAGGGTGCCGTTTTCCCGCAAGGTTTTCAGGGCCTGATTGACCTCGTCTCGCAGGGCCCGACCTGTTTCTGTGTCCTGGAACGGATAGGCGTTGGTGATTTGCGAGAAGGGCTTACCGGCCAGTGCCAGCGGCAGGGGTTTGTCTTTGATGATCTGGCTGGCGCTGACCCGATCCATCACAAAGGCATCCACGCGGCCCAGGGCGGTGTCGCGCTCAATATTGCTCTCGTAGGTTTTGATGTTGATCTGATCGGAGTAAGGCAATTCACGCAACAGTGTTTCGAAATTAGAGCCGAGGTTCACCGCGACCGTTTTGCCTTTGAGATCTTCAACATCCTGAATCTCGGCGTTACCTTCTTTGACCACCACCTGGGCGCCGTCGTAAACGTAGGGTTCGCTAAAAATATACGCTTTCTGGCGATCTTCGGTGATGGTGATTTGATTGGCGACGGTGTCGATACGACCGGCTCCCAGCATACCAAACAGCCCCGAGAAATTGGCAGTCTGGAAGGTAATCTCGCGCCCCATCTCCTTGCCCAGCGCGGTCATAACATCTACTTCAAAGCCTTTAAGTTCGTCCAGCTCCACGAAGGTGAACGGGAAATATTGCCCCGACATGCCGACTCTCATCGGGTCTTCCTGGGCCAGTAACTGCGGGCTGACAATGAGCGACAAAACCATGAGTGTGTTGACTAGCCAGAGTTTCATAGTATCTCCTGAGTTTGTGTGCCAGTACGCCAATTATAGGCCGGATTGAAATCGGATATCACTCAACATACAAGATATGAGTAGCGAAATCCTCATGTCCAGGCTAAAGCCGGTAATGGTCTAGAATACCAGCCATGTCCTCGCCCAGCTCGACCACATTGGGGGCGCAAGTGTCTCTCTGTGCAAAGGAGCGTAAACCAATGATTTGCGCCTGGAGGAGGCGGGCAAGACGTTTGCAGTCCACGTCGGGTTTGAGTTCGTGATCGTTTTTGGCCTGCTCCAGTACCTCTCCGAGGCGGTGCTCGATTGCATCAAGTACCCGGTTAACCTCCTGGTTGATCGGCAGATGAGTGTTACTGGTTTCCAGTAGGGTCTTTATCACCATGCAAGCGCGCGAAGGCATTGATCCGCCCGGATTACAGGCCAGTGCAATGTCTCTCAGGTAATCCTGCAAGCCCTCAATAGTAGAGGGGTATGTTGCCAGGTGACGGGAAAGATGGTCGCCGGACTCTTTGGCATAACAGGCCAACGCTTCGAGAAACAGACCGTCTTTGCTGCCAAACGCTGCATAGATGCTCCCCGGGCGCATATCGAGAGCATGCTCGACCTGTTTGATAGAGGAATTGTGGTACCCCTTCTGCCAAAACAGAACGACGGCTTTGTCGAGTGCGGATTGTCTGTCGTAGCGTGCGATTCTTGCCATGGTGTTCAACTTCTCGGTGTCGCTGTGCAGTCCGGGCCAACGGCTCTTGATGTGCTGCACAAGTCATTAAAAGACGTTTAGCGGAAGCAATTGTATATTGAATGATCGCTCAACAACAGGTACGGTGACGAAGTAGCTGAACGATCGCTCATTAGTCTGGAGGTGAACATGACAGATTTTAAAAAGCATGATATAGACAGTGCGCCGGAAGGGTCCAAGCCTTTCCTGGAAAACTCACAGAAGAACATGGGCATGATCCCGGGGCTTCATGCGGTAATGGCGGAGTCACCTCAGGTGCTTGAGGCGTATCAGAAACTGCACCAGCTGGTTCTGGACAGCAGCTTTGACAACGACGAGAAAACCGTGGTCTGGCAAACTATTAACGTCGAGAATGCCTGCCATTACTGCGTGCCCTCGCATACCGGCATTGCCAAAATGATGAAAGTGTCTGATGACATTATCGATGCCTTGCGTGATGAAACGCCGCTGCCCAGCGACAAGCTGGAAGCATTGCGCACCTTCACGCTGGCCGTTATGAACAAACGGGGCAATGTTAGCCAGGATGATCTGGAAGCGTTCTTCAAGGCCGGTTACAAAAACCGCCAGGTGCTGGAAGTCATTATGGTGCTGTCCCAGAAAGTAATGAGTAACTACATCAACCATATCGCCGAAACGCCGGTGGATGAGCCGTTCAAGAAATTTGCCTGGAGCAAGAACCAGTAATGATCGGTCAGACCGCGTGGCGCGTTCCGCGCGGTCTGCAATTTTCCTTCGCCCCTTCCCGCCCTCTACGATACCGGTAGAATACCCGGATGCACCGTCCAAAATGGGTTTTCCGAGTTTCCGTGTTAGTCATCGTCGCGCTCCTGATGGCGGTGATTTGGCTGGTGCTTCGCCAGCTGGGCGATAACCCGGGGTTCCCAGCGCTTTCTGTTCGTTGCGGTGATGTTGACCCGCTTGATTCCGCTGTTTTCGTTTGCCCTGATCAGTTACGCAGCCGGTGTCACTGCGATCTCGCTCTGGCGTTACGCGCTCGCGACAACCATCGGGATGTTACCCATGGCCTTCGTGTTTGCCGGACTGGGCCACAGTTTTGAACTCAATGCGATGCTGACGGTCGTGGCCGCTGCCGTCATTCTGGTGGTCATGAGCACCCTGCCGTTGTATCTCGGCAGACGCCCGCACTCCCGGCTGGCCCGCTGGCTGCATCTGGATACTTAGGGAGGCTCTGAACCTGCGAGCTAACTTTTCCGAATTCCGTTAGTCATTGATCGTCAAAAACCGCCCATTAAAAAGCCGCTATTTCTCATAATAGCGGCTTTTGTCGCTTATCGGATAAAAAATCCAGAGATTTCCTTATAACAAAACGCAATAGATAGGGCTCTATGCATTCCAGAGAATTACAACCATAATGGTCGCTCAAGAATTATCAGCAGAGGAGTAGCACCATGGTTCGGATTTTGGTAGTGGTTTTGGCTTTTGCCGCCAGTTCGCTGGCAATGGCTGAAAGCGACAGAACGCCGCCTCTGGTGGATGCCAGTTGGCTGGACACTAATCTCAATCAGGGTAATCTGGTGATGCTGGACGTTCGTTCCAGCATCGATAACGGTGGTGACCGCAGCAGTTTCCAGAAGGCCCACATTCCAGGATCTGTGTACAGTAGCTACACTGGGGATGGTTGGCGTGAAAGCCGGGATGGCGTGGCTGGCCTCCTGCCACCGGTTACCAGCCTGGAGCGCCTGATTGGTGGCCTCGGGATCAGTAATGACGATGTCGTTGTCATTGTCCCCGCCGGTACTGGCGCGACGGATTTTGGCAGCGCCGCCCGGGTATACTGGACCTTCCGGGTGTTGGGCCATAATGACGTTACCATTCTCAATGGCGGTTTTGCTGGCTGGCAGGCCGCCGGTTTCGAGGTGGCCAGCGGTGAGAGTGGTCAGGGTGCGGTGACCGAATTCAAAGGGTCACTCCAGCGGAATCTGATTGCTTCACTGGAGGAAGTAGAGGAGGCCCGGGGCACCCAGGCCCAGCTGGTAGATGCACGCCCTTCGGATTATTTCCGGGGTGAAAACAAGTCGCCAGCGGTCAAGGCACTGGGCACGATTCCCGGTTCACGAAGCCTGCCCCATGGGGACTTTTTGGGTGAACGCGGTCAAGTCTGGTATCTCAACCAGGCCAGTATCACCGAACGGGTAAACCAGGCCGAACTGAACCCCGGCACCCGCACCATCGCGTTCTGCAACACTGGCCATTGGGCCGCCACAGACTGGTTTGTATTGAGTGAGTTGGCCGGGTTTGAAGAGGTTGCCCTCTACGATGGCTCCATGGCGGAATGGTCTCAGGACAGCAATCGTCCGCTCCAGGTTGCCAAAAAAGGATTGGGTAAAGTTCTGGACTGGTTTAACTGAGAGGCGACGTAATGACTGATTCCGCAGTTCTGCAGCCCAGTATTCAACAGCCGGTATGGCAGGTGGATCGCTTTATTGTATCAACCGCCCTGGTTGGCCTTGCCCTGTTGGGTGGCCTGATCTGGCTGGAAACGGCGCCGTTCATGGTGGCACTGTTTGTGGTGGGCACGGTGCTTGGCATGGCGCTCTACCATGGAGCTTTTGGCTTCACTGCCGGTTGGCGCAATCTGGTGGTGAAAAAGCGCGGTGCCGGCATGCGGGCCCAGTTACTGCTGTTCGGCGTGACCTCATTGATCATGGTGCCCATGCTGCACAGTGGCCAAGAAGGTCTGGTGGGTGCGGTGGCGCCGGTAGGTACCTCTCTGGTTTTGGGCTCTTTCCTGTTTGGTATGGGAATGCAACTGGGTGGTGGCTGTGGCTCCGGCACCCTGTTCACCGTTGGTGCCGGTAATATACGGATGGTGGTGACGCTGGTGTTCTTTATCGCCGGTACCGTTCTCGGTTCCATTCATCTGCCCTGGTGGCTGGATCAGCCAGGGTTCGATCCGGTGCCACTGGTCAACACCTTCGGCGTCAGCGGCGCGATCCTGGTGCAGTTTGTCGCGCTCGGGCTGCTTGCCTGGTGGGTCAACCGCATTGAGCGCAAGGCCCATGGCTCAATTGAACGGGATGAACTGCTGTGGAAAAGCCAACACCACGGCGTGCTGAGAACGTTGCTCAGTGGCCGCTGGCCATTTACTTGGGCGATCCTGATTCTGGCCGCTGGCAATGCCCTCACCCTCGCCATCGGTGGCGCACCCTGGAGCATTACCTTCGCGTTTAACGTCTGGGGTGCCAAGACGCTGGAGGTGGTAGGTGTGAACATGTCCCAGTTCGAATTCTGGCAATGGGACTACCCGGCTATGGCTCTCAAGGATTCAGTGCTCACCAACATCCCATCGGTAATGAACTTCGGATTGCTGCTCGGTGCCATGCTCGCGGCGGGCCTGGCTAACCGCTTCAATGAAGCCAGTCGCAACAGGCCCGAAGGCCGGCAGTTTCTGGCCTCAGTGGTGGGCGGATTGCTGCTCGGCTATGGCGCCAGGCTGGGCTTTGGATGCAACATCGGGGCGCTGTTTTCTGGCATTGCCTCGGCCAGCCTGCATGCCTGGGTATGGTTCGCCAGCGCCTTCGTCGGGTCGTTGATTGGTATCCGGCTACGGCCCTGGTTCCGGTTGCCAAACTGATGCGGGAGAAAACGATGGAACGAGCCTACAATCGCACCCGTATCCTGTTGATTCTCGCAATGATTTTGGCGCTGATCTTGGTGGATCATCTGAACAGTCCAACCTATGCATTTAATTCCGGGCAGGGTAACGTAGAGACGGCGTTAAACCAGAGGGACGAAACGGCTTGCGCGCCTTGTGGAGCACCTTGCCCCTCAACACGAGACTGACCAGTTCCTGACAAACTAGCCGGTGTGACCGACGAGAGAGACAGCAGATGAACAAGGTATGTGTTGTTATGGGTGTTGGGCCAGGCAACGGCGAGGCCTTTGTGCGGCGTTTCAGCGCCGAGGGCTTTCAGGTGGCGATGCTGGCCCGTAGCCAAGACTATCTGAAGCAGCTGGAGCAATTGGTCACCGGCGCCCGTGCCTTTGTGTGTGACATGATGGAACCAGAGCAGATCACCGCAGTGCTGGCCGCAGTCGATAGCGAGCTCGGGCCGGTTTCGGTGATGATGTATAACGCCGGCGGCGGTGTCTTCAAGAACGTGGAAGAGGCCAGCCTAGAAGACTTCGAGGCCAACTGGCGCATCAATGTACAGGGCCTGGTGGCGGCCACCAAAGCAGCGCTGCCTCAGCTGCGCCAGCATGAAACCGCCAGCATTATCATCACCAGTGCCTCAGCGGCGACCCGGGGTCGAGCCAATACCGCACCCTTTGCCTCGGCCAAAGCCGCCCAGCGCAGTCTGGTCCAGTCAATGGCGCGCCAGCTTGGGCCGGAGAAGATCCATGTGGCCAATGTGGTGATTGATGGCGTGGTGGACCTGCCTCGTACCCGCGAGTGGCTCGCGGGCAAGCCGGACGATTTCTTCGTGAAACCTGCAGCCGTGGCTGATGCCGTCTGGAATCTCTGCCAGCAGGATCCCTCAGCCTGGACCTTCGAGCTGGATATCCGACCGTTCGGGGAAACTTGGTAAGGGGTGCCCGTGACTCGCGAAGCGGTTTGTCGGGGTTGAAAATAAGCGAATAGCCAACTTATCAGGGCCTGGACCTTTAGATTATGGATGTCGCCAGTGGTCGGCCTTTGCTTGGTGCCAGTCGCTGGCCCAGGCACTCGGTGCACAGTTGGTGTGCAAGAGGCAGCCCTCATCAATACAGGGATAAAGCTCGGCATAGTTCATAACACTGCCTTGATTGACCCGCCGATTAATATCCGCGGGCTCCAGATCTTCCATCGCGCTTTTCCCGGCCCGGCCCAAAGGACTTGTGGTACCGCTCGTGGTTTCCTCGTCGTTCCTTTTTGGCGTAATTTGTACTATTATCATGGAGTACTTGCTACGTTTTCCTGGAGGGATTATGAGTACTCAGCTAGAAACGGACACCGCTAGCGGGCAGTATGTGACAATTCAGCTAGAAGACTCTGAAGATAATCGAAAGGCAGTAGTGATCGGCAGCATAGACGACCTATTGCGGTTTCGAGTCGGAAATGCGAAGGCTCGGCCGGTCTCTCGTATAGTTACTGCTGAGCTAATATCCAGGGCCCCGGCATCAGGTGGAGCTCTACACGCCATAGCGAAAGCGATTCCTCGGGATGTAGTTGCCGGCTCGCTGGATATCAACCCGACCAATCTCTCAAAACTCTATCGGCGGAAAGCGCTTTCGCGCACGCAAACGGAAGAATTGGATAACCTTACCCAGGTATGGACAGACGCTCTCCAAGGGTTGTTTGAGGGGGATAAGGAGCTAATGGCCCGTTGGCTGGATTCGCCGGTACCGGCGCTCAACCTAAATACCCCTCGTCAGCTAATGAGTTCGCTATCTGGCCGACGCGTGCTGGAGGGTTTCATTCAGGATATTCAGTACGGAGACTACTCTTGATCTTGTTCAAATCAGCGAACAAGAAGTTCGTCGACAAGCTGGCAGACTACAAAAAGGCCAGGAGTTATCGCGAAGGAGCGCGATGGAACAGTGCCAGCATCCCAGTCCAATACTTCAGCAGCAATGTCCAAAACGCGATGCTCGAATTGAGCAATTATATGCCAGACCCGTTGGTGGCGAACAAACTCAACGTTATGGGTGTATACGAATCGCCTTCATTGAGACTGCACCATATAACCCCTGAAGAATTACCGGATGGGTGGCACCTTTACCCGTACCCTTCTGCCACCCAGTTTTTAGGTGACCGCTACCTCCTCGATGAGCGGTTTGATGGTTTTGTAGTACCTTCTTGTGCAATAAATACTGACCTGGCAGAGTCGAATCACAATGAAGTTCGAAACTGCATATATGCCAACATTGTTCTAAACCCCGAGAGGCCTTCGGTCCAACAAATTCGCCTAATGAATTATTGCAGTCCTATATACTCCAATCGGTCGTTCAACGGACCCAAGAAAAAAAGCGGGAAACGCTAGGGAAGCGCTGGTGTTCGGCGCAGTTTTCCGGAGCGGTGCCCTGGCTGTAATGCTCGAACCAGCGCCGCAGGTAAATCTCGGTGTAAGGGTCCCGATCGCCAAGAGAGAAACCAAAGTTACTGTAACTGGTCTGGTCCGGTAAAAGCGGGCGTGTTGATGGAGTATGTCGTAGGGACGCCCGGAAGCCTCGGCCTTCTCCAGGTCCGGTTGATAGGTCATGCCCAGCATGAAGGCATCCGGATGGGGGTGCGGGGCCGGAAAATACCGGTCTATGCCCCCGGGAAACCGCTCACGAATGCGTTCGGTTGAACAGAACCAATGCACCGGCATGGCAAGCGCATCGCCGATGAAGGCGCCCTAGAGCGCATTCTCAATGCGCCGGACAACCGGATTGTTCATGGTTCTGCTCTTTCGGTGTCCAGGTTTGGTTAACCAGTGCCTCAATATCCGTGAGGATCGCAGGGGCATCGGTTACCCGGGCCAGCCAGCTCAGAGGAATGCCGCGTTCCCCGCCAACGCCGTGCAGGACTGCCATCGCCGGCCCGATGATCCAGGCCCGCCCGCAGGAATCACCCCCGCAATGGATATTGGCGCGAACGGCCTCAGTAAAGCTGTCGGCATGGCTCAGGATATGAAAGATCACCGGCATGGCTTCGCCCAGGTAGCAGGTGCGTCCGTAGGTGTCGCCGGCACCTGGCGCGTCCAGCGAGGAACCGGAACGGGCGTTTGCCAGGCTTTGCGGACCGGTTCCGCCAGTTGATCGCCGCTCAGGTGCCGGGTGTAGGGTAAAACTTTCTGCACCAGCAAACGCTTCTGTTTGTCTGTCAGTTCGGTGGTGGTTGTCGACCTGGCCTGTTCAATGGCGTTCTGTTCGATGGTGTTCAAGTTATCCAGAGTGACTCGGGTCGGGTTATCGATATAACCCTGCCAGCGGCCGCCGGGGCCAAAGAAAGCGCGAAAGCGCCGCTGATAATCACGGACATCCAGAGCCCCTTCATTGGCCAGCAGGCTATCTGTCAGCACCCCTGTGGCTGCGCCATAGTGACTGACGTCACCAGGCTGTTTACCTTCATGGGCAAAGTAACCGAATCCACCTTTGAAATAGTCGGCCTTCGGCGGCAGGAATTCGGGTGACTGGCCGCCAACCTCAAGAATGCGCTGGCTGTCATACAACCAGTGCAGGCCCAGGCTGGCTGCGTCCGCGACCCAACCGCCAGCAAGGGCGTTGATGATACGTGAGCGTTGCTCTGACTTTGATTGATGACTCATGCGGATACCTCCTGATGGCACAGTTTTGTAGGCGAGGATGAACAGTCTCAGAACCTGACTTTCATAAGATTGCTTTGTGCTCTTTTAATCAGCTCGCGATCGGTCATTGCTCCGAACCTGACCGTTTCCTCCCATCGCTTACGTCCATTGTGTTCTGCAGAACGGTGAAATAACAGGAGTTGGCCATCCACGATCTTGAAGTTCGTGGGATCAATGGGTTCGCTTCGGCCCATGGCGAGATTGTAAGGGCAGTGATTGGGGAAAGCCGGTGCGAAATTCTCGGGTGCAGCGTCAAAAATTCTCTTTTCTTTGCCATTGGTAAACCAGTAGGTCGTTCCTTGATCCAAGGAACAGCTTTGGCTCGTTCATGGCGGAGTACCGGTTTTAGAACCACCCGATGCGTTGGATTCCGGCTTCATGTCGGCGAGAAACTTTTGGAATGGCTCTGATTGCTGCAGAAGCTCCCCGCCAAGCGCGATCAGAGCGTCGACTTCATCAGCGTCCAGCGCCGCCGTGGGGAGCCCGTGATACTTCTCCCGCCTGGCAAGATCCTCAACCTGATTGAATGTCAGGGTTGTAAAGTAGACATTAACAGGGGACGTTTCGGGTGGACTGCGGCGGTTGAGGCTTTCACCGGAATAACCAGTACTTTTTCGACCTTATCGAGGGCCGTTTCGGTAAAAGCACCGGCCATGCGTTTAACATCGCCACGATGGGCGATCGGGCTCATCATGGAGCCCCGCACCCCTATGTTGTCGGTAATTCCACCGTCGGCCAGTTGCGACGCAGGAAGCGCTCACCGAAATCCTCAAACAGTCTATCCCCGAACAGACCATAGTAGGCAGCGGTATAGCTGCCGCCGGAAACTGCGGAAATCACATCGACCTGATCCAGCAACCGGGTGCTTGCGCCGAAATTTGTGACCTGGCTATCGTCGGGGCCACTAAAATCGCTCTCGCATCCAGTTGATGAGGCCGCCGGCCAGCAATAGGTCCACTTGGCGCGGGGACAACGCGTGCTCCAGCACCAGCTCGTTGCCGTTGGTCAGGCGCGCGCATAGGCGGGCTCCCTTTTGCAGCGCCTGCCGAAGATCGGCGAAATGCAGTCTTTCGCCCTGCTCAAGGTGGTCGTAGTCGCCGGGATCGGCAAAGGTCAGCGGCAGTACGCCGAAGTTCACCAGGTTCTGCCAGTGAATGCGGGCGAATTTCTTGGCGATGACTACCCGCAGACCCAGGTAGCGCGGAGCAAGCGCGGCGTGCTCACGCGAGCTGCCTTGGCCGTAGTTGTCCCCGCCCACGATGGCGTGATCTCCCGTTTCTTCAGCACGCTGCGGGTAAGTCTTGTCTACCTTATCGTAGACGAAGCGGCTGATCTGCGGAATATTGGAGCGGAACGGCAGCACTTCGGCGCCGGCGCGTAGGATTTCATCGGTGGAAATGTCGTCGCCGACCTTAAGCAATATGGGCAATTCCAGGGTGTCGGGCAGCCCCTCGAACTCCGGCAGCGAGGCAATATTGGGGCCCTTGATCAGCTCGATCTTCCGGGCATCCTCTTTCGTGGGCGGCGGTTGCAGCAGATCCTCGTTAATGATGGGATCGTCCGGCTCGGTCACATGAGGGTAGGCGAAATCAAGATCCCGCGGATCGGTGATCTCGCCTTTTAGCGCGCTCGCGGTCGCGGTCTCGGGGCTGCACAGGAAGACCGAGTCCTCTTCGGTACCGGAGCGCCCCGGGAAATTGCGTGGTACGGTGCGCAGGGAGTTGCGGCCGGACGCTGGCGCCTGTCCCATGCCGATGCAGCCGTTGCAGCCGGCCTGGTGCAGCCGGGCGCCGCTGTGGATCAGGTGTGCGAGATGGCCTTCGCGGATCAGCGTCTCCAGGAGCGAGCGCGACGTCGGGTTGATGTCGAACGACACCGCCGGGTCCACCCTGCGCCCGGCCACCATCATCGCAGGCATGGCAAAGTCTCGGTAGCCCGGGTTGGCGGAGGAGCCGATATAGGCTTGGTAAAGCGACTGCCCGGCAACCTCGCGCACCGGCACCACATTGCCCGGCGAGGTGGGTTTGGCGATTAATGGCTCCAGCTCGGACAGCTCAATGGATTCGTGAACGTCGTAGTCGCAGCCCGGGTCTGCCGTCAGCTCGGTGAAGTCCGCTTCACGCTTTTGGGTTTTCAGGAAACGGCGTATTTCGTCGTCAGCGGGAAACACCGTGGTGGTGGCGCCTAGCTCGGCGCCCATGTTGGCGATCACATGTCGATCCATAGCCGACAGATTAGCCAGGCCGGGGCCATAGTACTCAATGATCCGGCCCACGCCACCGTTCACGCCATGCCGACGCAGCATCTCCAGGATTACGTCCTTGGCCGACACCCAGTCGTTCAGCGCGCCGGTCAGTTTGACCCCCCAGATCTCGAGTTATGGTTATAACTGGTGTTTAAGGATTTGAAAAGAAGCGGCGTATCTGGTTGATTGGTAATCGCCAAACAACCCACCCACCAGAGGGACGCCACCATGACGAAGAGTAACGTGATCGACCTGGCAGGTCGAGAAGAGGACAAGGATCCATTGACTGCATTGCTGCGAACAGGAGCCAGGACACTCATTCATAACGCTGTAGAAGCGGAACTGAAAGAGGTCCTGGAAAGCCACCGTGATCGACGCCTGGAAGACGGCAGAGCCGGCGTGGTTCGCAACGGCTATCAGCCTGAACGCCAGCTCCAGACCGGCATTGGTCCGGTGACTGTGCGGATCCCGAAAGTGCGGGCCAAGACGGGTGAACCAGTGACATTCCGCTCTGCTCTGGTGCCGCCCTATGTACGGAAGACGAAGTCACTCGAGGCGGCGCTCCCGTGGCTCTATCTCAAAGGCATCTCAACCGGTGAGATGAGCGAAGCGCTGGAAGTGCTGGTCGGGCCGCAAGCCCGTGGCCTGTCAGCCGCTACGGTGGCTCGCCTGAAGAAAACCTGGGGGCAAGAGTACAGCACCTGGCGTGACAGTCCGCTGGATCGGGACAAGTGGGCCTATATCTGGGCAGATGGCGTCTACAGTGGCCTGCGTAGCCAGGAAGACAAGCTGTGCGCGCTGGTTATCATCGGCGTCAACGAACATGGCCAGAAACGCCTGCTGGCTGTCGAAGACGGTGTCCGTGAATCCACCCAGAGCTGGCGGGAAGTCCTTCTCAAGCTCAAGGGCCGCGGTATGAACGTACCGAAGCTGGCCATCGGTGACGGTGCCATGGGCTTCTGGGCCGCGCTTGAGGAAGTCTACGGCAAGACCCGTCAGCAGCGCTGCTGGATGCACAAGACCATGAACATCCTGAACTGCCTGCCGAAGTCGTCGCAGCCAAAGGCGAAGGGGATGCTGCACGAGATCTGGCAGGCAGAGACCCGAGCTGCAGCGGAGAAAGCCTTCACGCTGTTCGTTCACACGTATGAGGCGAAATACCCAAAGGCGACCCGCAAGCTGCAGACTGATCATGACGAGCTTCTGGCCTTCTACGATTTCCCTGCCATGCACTGGCAGAGCCTGCGCACGACCAACCCGATCGAATCGACCTTCGGCACCATTCGCCACAGAACGAAGCGCTCGAAGGGTTGTCTGAGCCGTGACGGCATGCTGCATATGATGTTCAAGCTGGGTCAGTGCGCGGAGCAGAAATGGAGACGCTTGCGCGGCTATCAATCGCTGGGCCAGGTCATTGCTAACGTGAAGTTCAAGGACGGTATTGAAGAGTCCGAATCAGATCAGAAGGTCGCTTGATGAAATTCTTTGAACACCACTATTGACCATAACTCCCAGATCTCGGGCATCTTGGTGTAGAGTGGTTCGCCGGCCATAGCCATGGCCACCTCCAGGCCGCCGGCGCCGATCGCCAGCATGCCCATGGAGCCTGCTGCGGGGGTGTGACTGTCCGAACCCAGGAGTGTCTTGCCGGGTTTACCGAAACGCTCCATGTGCACTGCGTGGGAGACGCCGTTGCCGGCACGGGAGAACCACACCCCAAAGTGTTGACAGGCGCTGTACAAGAACAAGTGATCGTCGGGATTCTTATGATCTTCCTGGATCAGGTTGTGATCCACATACTGGGCCGACAGTTCGGTCCTGACCCGATCTAGGCCCATGGCCTCCAGTTCCAGCATCACCAGGGTGCCGGTGGCATCCTGGGTCAGGGTCTGGTCGATTTTTAAAGCGATTTCGGTGCCCGGTATCATCTCGCCGTCGACGAGGTGATTGCGTATTAGTTTCTGTGCGACATTGTCGGTCATTGGTTTTTCTCCCTTTGATGTTGACGAATGCAAACTCGTTGGGATGTGGTGAAATCCCTAATAGCGGGGATCATGCATGGACTCGGCAATGGCTTGGGTGATGCGTTGTGAAACGGCGCGGATCTCGCAAACCAAATGCTTCACGCTCTTCACGAGTATAGACGGTTGACATGTTGGTGGCTGGATTTGTCAGTAGCGCTTTTCCATAAAGTTGATTCATGTTTGAGCCTTGTCATGTGCGTGGTGCAGGCGGGTGCCCGTGGTGCTGATCATGCGTGCCTGGAACGATTACAATCCCGGACTCTTGATGACCATCAATTTTTCTCGTGTCATTTCGTGTATCGAGTAGGGAATGCTGCCCATGCCCAGGCCCGAGCTGCCCCGTCCACCAAAAGGCATCCAGTCGACACGAAACGCAGTATGGTCGTTTACCATGACGGCGGTGGCGTTGAGTTTGCGCACGCTATCCATGGCCACATCGAGATCACGAGTAAAAACGGCGGTCTGGTCGCTGGCCGGATCACCCACGGTGAGTTTATCGGCCAGTGCCACCAGCGCGGTTGCGAGCGCATCACAGTCATCCTCATGCACAAAGACCTTTTGTACCGATACGCAGACTTGGCCCGCGTGATAAAAACCGCCTTTAACCAACAACGGCAGCATGGCATCAAAATCGGCGTTTATATCGGCAATGACGGGGGCCACGCCACCGTGTTCAAGCGCGCAACCGGTGCCGGGTGCCAACTGGGAGCGCAGGTGCCAGCCGACGCTGGAGGAGCCGATAAACGACAGGAAGCCGACCCTTGGATCGGTTGCCAATTGTTGCGCTGTGTCATTATCGCAGATGACGGCCTGACACCAATCTTCCGGCATGCCGGCTTCTTTTAGTAACGCGACAAACGCCAGGTTCAAGGGATGGTTAAACGCACTGATGGACACCACCACACCAATGGGTTCTCGGGCGGTGAAGGCAATGCGGTTTGCGTGAGTGATTCCACCCGTTCCGGCATTAGCGCAACCGCGCGCTCGAGGATTTCAATACGGTGATGGCGCGCCAGCCAGCGCGACTGATCTTGAAACAGTTGATGCGCCCTAGCCAGGGCACCCATGACCGTTTACGCCGAGTCCATGGGGATCTCGCGGATCACGCATTGATCATATGGCCGCAACACTTGCAAGCTGTTGGTTGTGTTCACAGTTGGCATGTTTTCTCCTTAAGCATGACGTTGAGGATTTCATGATTGAGTGAGTAATCCACGGGCAGTTCAATGACGTGAACCCCGGTAGACGTCAAGCAGGTGTCCAGAGTTTGTTGAAAGTGCTCATCGTTTTGTATCCGGTAGCCGTGGGCGCCGTAACTTTGGGCGTAAGTAACAAAATCCGGGTTGGCGTAATCCAGGCCAAAATTGTCAAAACCCATGGCATGCTGTTTCCATTTAATCATGCCGTAGGCATTGTCGTTGACGATGATCACCACGAGATTAAGCTTCAGGCGAACAGCGGTTTCCAGCTCCTGCGAATTCATCATGAAACCGCCATCACCACAAACAGCCACGACTTGAGTATTGGGGTACAACATTTTAGCCATCATGGCGCTGGACAAGCCCGCGCCCATCGTAGCCAGTGCATTATCCAGCAGCATGGTGTTGGGGGAATAACATTTGTAGTTGCGGGCAAACCATATTTTGTAAACGCCGTTATCCAGGCTAAGCACTGCATCTTCCGCCAGGGTTTCTCGCAGCACATGTACTAAACGTTGCGGCAGCATCGGGAACCGGGTATCGAAAAAATACTTCGAAAGATGCTGGTCTACTTCTGTTTTGATGGTTTTGAAAAAGGACAAGTCCCAATGTTGTTTGTTTTTAATAAGCCTCGCCAGTTGTTGCACGGAAAAGGCGATATCCCCCACCACGTTGAGCTGGGGAAAGTACACCGCGTCCACCTCGGCGGGTGAGAAATTCACATGAAGTACTTGCTGGCCGTCATGCTCCATAAAGAACGGTGGCTTTTCCACCACATCGTGGCCCACATTGATAATCAGATCCGCCCGGTCAATGGCGCAATGCAGAAAATCGTGGTCGGACAAGGCGGCTGATCCCAGATACAGTGGGTGGCGTTCGTCGACAACACCCTTGCCCATTTGGGTCGTGAAAAACGGCATGCCGGTGGCCTCGACGAAAGCCGTCAATGCCTCGCTGACGCGTTTGCGGTTAGCACCCGCACCGATCAGCAGCAGCGGGCTTTTTGCCGCCTCGATCATGCTGGTTGCTTCGCGCAGTACGTCTTGCGTGGCGTGGGGGCGGCGATGACCAATGGGCGGAAAAACCGTCTCCGCGCATTCCTCGTTGGCGATGTCCTCCGGTAATTCCAGATGCACGGCCCCTGGCCTTTCTTCGATGGCCAAGCGAAACGACTCGCGCACCAGTGAGGCAATGGTGTTGCCATTGACAATCTGCTTGGTGAATTTGGTGACCGAGCGCATCAAATCCACCACATCGAGGATTTGAAAGCGACCTTGCTTGCTTGTTTTGATTGGTTTTTGCCCAGTAATCATGAGCATCGGCATGGCGCCCAACTGGGCGAAAGCCGCCGGCGTGATCAGATTGGTTGCGCCAGGCCCAAGGGTTGCCAGGCAGACGCCGGGCTGACCGGTTAAACGGCCATAGGTGGCTGCCATGAACCCCGCGCCTTGTTCATGGCGGGTGAGAATCAAGCGGATGCTCGAGTTCTTTAATGAATTCAGTAAATCGAGATTTTCTTCGCCGGGAACGCCAAAAATGTACTGGACTCCCTCATTTTCCAACGCTTTTACGAATAAGTCAGATGCTTTCATCAGTCTTGCGCGAGATTTTCTGTCGCTGGGCACGTTGTTGGTCATTGGAAATCCTTATTGGTCAGGCTCAGAATTGGAGATCAAGAAAGTGCACTTCTAGCGCCAACTGTACGCAGTTGCCTGATGCCAGTCGCTGGCCCATGAATCCGGCGCGCAGTCCGTATGCAAGAGGCAGCCCTCATCAATGCAGGGATAAAGCTCGGCATAGTTCTTGAAGCTGTCTTGATTGACTCTTCGATTAATATCCTCGGGCTCCAGATCTTCCAGCTGATCCTTGCCCAGGATGCTGAGCAATTCCGCCAGGGCTTCCAGGGAGGAGTGGTGGTAGTTCGCAACCCGCATGCCCTTGTCGGTAACATCCAGCTGTTTGTAGCGGGCGGGGTTCTGGGTGGTGATACCGGTAGGGCATTTGTCAGTATTGCAGCTGCGGGACTGGATGCAGCCCAGTGCCAGCATCATGCCGCGGGCTGAGTTCACGGTGTTGGCCCCGAGAGCCATCATTCGCAAGATATGAAACGCAGAGAAGGCCTTTCCGGAAGCAATAATTCTGATCTTGTCGCGAACACCGATACCTCGTAAGGCATTGTGCACAAAATGTAGGCCATCGCGCAGCGGCATGCCCACCGAGTTTGTCAACTCAACCGGCGCGGCGCCGGTGCCGCCTTCACCGCCGTCTACGGTAATGAAATCCGGCCGCAGGCCGGTTTCCAGCATGGCTTTACAGACACCCAGGAACTCCCGCCGGTTACCTGGACACAGCTTGAATCCCACCGGCTTGCCGCCCGAGAGTTTGCGGAGCTGGGCAACGAACTGCAGCAATTCCACGGGACTGGAGAAAGCCGAGTGCCCGGGTGGTGACAATACATCCTCCCCCATGGGCACCATGCGGATACGGGCAATCTCTTCGGTAAGCTTGGCGGCTGGCAGCAGGCCGCCATGCCCGGGCTTGGCACCCTGAGACAGTTTGATCTCAATCATCTTGACCACATCCTGTGTCGCCTGCTCTGTAAACAGGTCCGGATCGAATACCCCGTCCGGCGTGCGGCAACCAAAATAACCGGTTCCGATTTGCCAGATCAAGTCACCACCGTACTCAAGGTGCCACTCGCTGATCCCACCTTCGCCGGTGTTGTGGGCAAAATTTCCGAGTTTCGCGCCCCGGTTGAGTGCCATCACGGCATTGCGGCTCAGGGCGCCGTAACTCATGGCCGAGATGTTTAACGGGGAGGCCTCATAGGGCCTGGTGCATTCTGGCCCACCAAAAGAAACCCGCAGATTGACCGGGAGGCACTTCTTGGGTGCCAGGGAGTGGTTTACCCATTCGTAACCGTCGCGGTAAACATCGAAGATGGTGCCGAAGGCGCGGGTATCGTCAGCTTTTTTGGCACGCTGATAGGCCAGGCTGCGAAATTCCCGATTGATCGGGGCGCCATCGAGATCGGACTCTACAAAGTACTGCTGCAGCTCCCTGCGAACGGATTCGAACAGGTAACGGAAGTGTCCGATCACCGGGTAGATCTTGAGCAGGGTATGTTTGTTCTGGATCAGATCATGGGCGCCGATCAAAAGCAGCGGCCCGATAAGCAACCAGACCCAGTTCACTCCCGGCCATACAATACCGGCGAGGAGCAATACAGCGCTTAGCACCAGACCTGAAAGAATAAAAATGTGGCGGAACACCATGAGGCAAACCCTGTTTTCTACTGATGAAATTTTTTTGTTGATCACTAGTAAACGACACGCTGTAAGTCTGATTGTTACAGTGAGTCTTCCCCGCCCGTCTCGGCGTTGGCTCTGAGCGTGCGGGTAAGATCACAATCATTCCGATAGCCTAGCGCCCCAGAGGGCATTCTCAATGCGCCGGGCAACCGGGTTGTTCATGGTTCTGCTCCTTCGGTGCCCAGGTTTGGTTAACCAGCGCCTCTATATCAGCAAGTATAGCGGGAGCATCCGTTGTGCGGGCCAGCCAGCTCAGAGGAATGCCGTGTTCCCCGCCGACGCCGTGCTGGGCTGCCATCGCCGGCCCGATGATCCAGGCCCGCCCGCAGGAATCGCCCCCGCAGTGGATATTGGCGCGAACGGCTTCGGTGAAGCTGTTGGCATGGCTCAGGATATGAAAGATCACCGGCATGGCTTCGCCCAGGTAGCAGGTGCGTCCGTAGGTGTCGCCGGCACCTGGCGCGTCCAGCGAGGAACCGGACCGGGCGTTACTCAAGCTTTGCGGGTCTGGTGCCTCCTGGCTGGCGGCGTCGAGAGCCGCTGACATGGGCTCGCCCTGGAGCAGATGGTCCAGAAGTCGCGCTGCGCACCTTGCCCAGGCCACGGCTTCGTCGTTGTGATTGGTCACCCGGACAGCGGCTTCTGTTACCGCCATCAGGTTACTCTGACCACAATAGCTGGCCACCAGTGGTGGCAGTTTGGAAACCGCCGGCAGTTGCATGTCGTCGGCGCCGCTCTCCGGCAGCAGGTGGCGGTCGATGGTTTCGGCAAGATGCACGCCCGCGTCCTGGATCTTCTTCTCCTGATACGTGAGATTGATGGCCTTGCGGACTGGTTCCGCCAGTTGATCGCCGCTCAGGTACCGGGTGTAGGGCATAACCTTCTGAACCAACAAGCGCTTCTGTTTGTCTGTCAGCTCGGTTGTGGTTGTCGACCTGGCCTGCTCAATGGCGTTGTGTTCGATGGTGTTCAGGTTATCCAGAGTGACCCGGGTCGGGTTGTCGATATAACCCTGC
The DNA here is from genome assembly GCF_900215155.1 of Marinobacter sp. LV10R510-11A. NCBI lineage: Bacteria > Pseudomonadati > Pseudomonadota > Gammaproteobacteria > Pseudomonadales > Marinobacteraceae > Marinobacter > Marinobacter sp. LV10R510-11A. The sequence goes on along the minus strand of NZ_LT907980.1, from coordinate 3,018,649 downwards.
CAGCGGCCACCGGGACCAAAGAAAGCGCGAAAGCGCCGCTGATAGTCACGGATATCCAAAGCCCCTTCACTGGCCAGCAGGCTATCGGTTATTACCCCTGTGGCGGCGCCATAGTGACTGACGTCACCAGGCTGTTTGCCTTCATGAGCAAAGTAACCAAATCCACCTTTGAAATAGTCGGCCTTCGGCGGCAGGAACTCCGGTGACTGGCCGCCAACCTCAAGGATGCGCTGGCTGTCGTACAACCAGTGCAAACCAAGACTGGCCGCATCCGCGACCCAGCCGCCGGCAAGGGCGTTGATTATACGTGAGTTGTCTGCGGACTTTGATTCATGATTCATGCGTGTGCCTCCAGATGGCTCGGTTTTTTAAGCGAGGATGAACAGCCTCAGAACTTGATGTTCAGAAGATTGCTTTGAGCCTTATACACAGGCGCAACGTCAATTCTGCATTTGCGAGGCCAGGGTATGGGCCATTTTCTGCAGTTCATCTGCGTGTTCAAGGCCGTCCAGTAACCGCTGGGGAATACCGGCAAGGCCCACCTGCGCGCCCACCAGCGCCCCGGTCAGCATGGCGCGGGACTGATTCTGGCCGCCGCCATTAATGGCATGGAGTACCGCACTTTCGAAATCATCACGGAACCGCGCAGCCAGGTAATAAGCGGCGGGTAACTGATGGTAGAAGGCGCAAGGCATGCCGTAGAGATGGGAGACCTTCCAAGCCGGCTCAATACGGACGTTCTGGTCCCGTGCCATGGCCGCGATATCGGAAGCAGCGTGCAGGGCATCTCTGACAATGTGTCTTCTGGCCCTGAGTGGCAACTCCGGATGATCTGGGGCTGGTTGGCGGGTGGTGACCGGTTCGAAAGCCAGCGCCCCCTCTGCTATCCACTTCATTGGGTGCTGTGAGATGCCCTCATCCAGTGTATCCCCCTGAATCAGCCGCGCCAGAATACAGCCATAGGCAACGCTCATGGAGACCATGGTTTCGCTGCTTTGGGTCAGTGCTGTGTTGTTGGCAATGGCCTGGGACATCAGGGCGGGCTCGACGGCATGGCGCACGGCAATGGCGAGGGTTCGTTCCATGGCCTCGGTGGTGTCGGCGGCGCCGCCAATATCGTGCCACGGGCGCTTCTGAACTACACGCCGATGCCAGGCGTGGCGAATGGATTCACTGGTGTAGTGGCCAGGGCCGCTTTTGGGCTGGCCATCCAGCAACGGGAATAGCTGGTGATCCAGGCGATGGCAGAAATCGGATTCATCGTAGCCGTCGCGTTCAACCAGCGAACGCAGCATCAGTTCCAGAATAAAACCGGCCTGGGCATTCTGCCCGGCTTTCAGGCCGTGATGAAAACGCCCCGGTTTCGGTGTGGTGTAGTCGTTAATCCAGTCACCGTAGGTTTGATGCAGGTCCTTGACGTCATAATACCAGTGTGGGCCAACGCCCAGGGCTTCTCCCACGAACGCGCCCATGATGGCGCCTATGGCGCGATCCTGATGTGTTGCCCTCATTTTTGTACTTCCTCGGTCGGGGCGTCGGGATTGCCTTGCAATGAGTGAATGATTGGGCATCGCTGTGGGTCTGTACTGCAACGGCAACGTTCAACTAGGCTATCCAGAGTGGATTCCATCTGTCGCAAGCCGGCGATCTTGCGTCGCAAATCATCCAGTTTGCGCTCAGCCAGGGCTCGAGCCTCATCACAATGGGCGCCGTCTTCCAGCTTAAGCAGCCCTCCGATTTCATCCAGACTGAATCCCAGCCATTGGGCCGTTCGAATGAAGTGAAGGCGTGCCAATGTCTGGTTGTCGTAATGACGAATGCTGCCATAGGGTTTTTCAGGTTCTGTCACCAACCCCCTGCGCTGGTAATAGCGGATGGTTTCCACCCCCATACCGGCGGCCTTAGCCAAGACTCCAATGGTCATTGAGCGTAGTTTTTTAGACATATGGGTTGATTCCGTAGCTGACTACGGAAGTAACCTTAACGCGGTCATCCATATCATGAAAGGAGCCATTGTAATGTCAGAGTCCAAATCCGGTCGCGGTTCGCTGTTTGCAGGGGGCGTCGCAGCCATTCTGGCATCCGCCTGCTGCCTCGGTCCCCTGGTGTTAATCACGTTGGGCATTTCCGGCGCCTGGATCGGTAACCTGGCCGCCCTGGAACCCTACCGACCATGGTTCATCGGTGCTGCGTTGGTGGCAATGGTTTTTGCCTGGCGTCGGATATACCGGCCTGCGGAGGCCTGTCAGCCGGGCGAGGTCTGCGCGGTACCGCAAGTGCGCACGGCTTATAAGGTCGTTTTCTGGATCGTCGCGCTGCTCATTCTAACCGCGTTGGCGTTTCCCTTTGTCTTACCCCTATTTTACTGAGAGGCAATACACCATGGAAAAATCACTGATCGCCACTGCGTTGTTCCTACTCTTCAGTTTGCCCGCCCTGGCGGCGCAACAAACGGTCACCTTGTCGGTTCCCGGTATGACCTGCTCGGCCTGTCCGATCACCGTTAAAGCCGCTCTCAACCGGGTCGAGGGGGTGAGCGCTGTCGATGTCCGTTATGAAGAACGTGATGCTACGGTCACCTTCGACGATGCGAAAACCTCCGTTGTGGCACTGACTCGGGCCACGACTAACGCAGGCTATCCGTCCACGCTGAAACAAAGCCAGGCGACACAGGAGTAACCATGCAAAACCCCAAAACCCTGTTGCGAGTGAGTGTCATTGGCACCGTACTGGTTGCGCTTTGCTGCTTTACGCCGATATTGGTGATTTTGCTTGGGACAGTAGGCCTGGCTGCGCTGACCGGTTATCTCGACTACGTGCTGTTGCCCGCGCTCGTCTTTTTTATTGGCCTGACCTGTTATGCCGTATGGCGCAAGAAGAAACACGATGCCTGCTGCGATAGCCCATCTACCAAGGAGTAACGTTTATGAGTGACAACAAACTTCACATTGCAGTGATTGGCAGTGGCGGTAGTGCCATGGCCGCCGCCCTGAAGGCGACCGAACGCGGTGCCCGAGTGACACTGATCGAGCGCGGCACCATTGGCGGAACCTGTGTCAACACTGGCTGTGTACCTTCCAAAATCATGATCCGAGCGGCCCACATCGCTCATTTGCGTCGCAAAAGTCCATTTGATGAAAGCATCACGGCAACTGAACCCACGATCGACCGGCCCCTGTTGCTGGCCCAACAGCAGGCACGTGTCGATGAACTGCGGCACGCCAAGTACGAAGGGATCCTGGCAGATAACCCTGATATTACGGTCGTGCAGGGTGAGGCTCGTTTTATGGATGCCCGCACGCTGCTGGTCAAAGGTACTGACGGCAAAGAACACGAGATCGGCTTTGACCGTGCATTCATTGGTACCGGTGCGCGGCCAACCATTCCCCCGATTCCGGGCTTGTCCGATACGCCGTATTGGACCTCCACCACGGCGCTCGCCAGCGGCACCATTCCGAATCGACTGATCGTCATCGGGGCTTCGGTGGTGGCGGTGGAACTGGCCCAGGCGTTTGCCCGGCTGGGCAGCGAGGTGACGATTCTGGCGCGCAGTCGGCTATTATCTCGTGAAGACCCTGCTGTTGGAGAAGCCATTCAAACAGCGTTCCAGGCCGAGGGCATAAGCGTCATGAATGAGACTCAGGCGAGCCAGGTCAGCTATACCAATGATGAGTTCATTGTCGCCTCGAATGCGGGGGAATTGCGGGCTGATCGACTTCTGGTGGCGGTGGGTCGCACCCCGAACACTGAATTGCTGAACCTGAACGCGATCGACGTAGAGACCGATCATGGGGCCGTGATCGTGAACGAGCACCTCGAGACCCGTGTGCCGGGTGTTTACGCTGCGGGCGACTGCACCAACCAGCCCCAGTTTGTTTATGTAGCCGCCGCCGGAGGCAGCCGGGCTGCGGTGAATATGACCGGTGGCGATGCACGGCTGGATCTCAGCGCCATGCCGGCGGTGGTCTTTACCGATCCGCAAATTGCGACCGTCGGTCTGTCCGAGGCGGAAGCCAAAGCAAGAGGCTACGCCACCGACAGCCGCACCCTGACCCTCGATAACGTGCCACGGGCTTTGGTCAACTTCGATACCCGAGGTTTCATCAAGATCGTCGCCGAGCGTGACAGCGGTCAATTGCTCGGCGTTCAGGCCGTGGCAGGGGAGGCCGGTGAACTGATCCAGACCGCCGTGATGGCGTTGCGCGCGCGCATGACGGTAAATGATATAGCCAATGAGTTGTTCCCCTATCTGACCATGGTTGAGGGGTTGAAATTATGTGCTCAGACGTTTACCAAAGACGTCACCCAGCTCTCCTGTTGTGCAGGATAAGGCGGAGACGCCGATGAACGAGATCCATCAGATCGTATAACGGCCAGGCCTGGCCGGAGAAATGGAGGCAGCTAACAGCACGATATCTTTCAGCAGGAATTCGCCCGGCATACCGGAAAGGATCGGGAAACTCGCACCCTCTGGAACCACGCCCGGCGAGCAGTAAGAGCCCAATAATAATTTCTACCGTCTCTTTTTTCCGTGAGATTATCGCCATGGAGTATGTTGTGCCTTAACTGCGAAACCGGCAGCCAAGTACGAATGTACTTCTTCTAACTTCGACATTATTCGCCTGCGGTCAACAATCTGTCTGTGCGGAACCGCACGCGGCATTTGGTTTTGAGCGTGTAGCGCTTAGGGAAGAGCTGGTGTCTTTGTTTGGACTCATAGCACCCATCCCGCCGATTCCGGGCCTGACGGAAGCGGAGGCCATCAGAAAGGCTTCAAAGTGGACACCCGTTCGCTCGATCTGGGAAACGTGCCACGGGCGCTGGTGAATTTCGAGACCAGCGGTTTTATCAAGATGGTGGCCGAGCGTGGCTCGGGCCGATTACTGGGTGTCCAGGCGGTCACCGGCGAGGCGGGCGAACTGATCCAGACGGCGGTGATGGCATTGCGTGCGCGCATGACGGTACAGGAAATTGGCGATGAGCTGTTTCCCTATCTCACCATGGTGGAAGGGCTGAAGCTCTGTGCCCAGACTTTTACCAAGGACGTTAGTCAGCTGTCCTGTTGTGCCGCATAGTAGAAGGAATGCACCTTGACCTGGGAGCAGGTGCAAGGTTTTAGACTGGTACGACCCAAACGAGGACAGTGTCATGGTCAAAAAACTTACCCTGCTGCTATCGGCTCTGATATTCAGCATGGCTGTGCTGGCGGCCGATAATCACTATGTTCTGGGAGTGGATGGTCTGGCTTGCCCGTTCTGTGCCTACGGTATCGAAAAACGCCTGAACAAGATTGAGGGTGTCACTGACGTGCAGGTCGATGTTGGCGAAAGCGTGGTGCGTGTGGCCCTGCACGAGGGCAAGACACTCACCGAGGAGCGGGCGCGCCAGGCCGTTGACGAGGCGGGTTTTACGCTCAGATCCTACTCGCAAGCCGAGGGCGAAACAGGTGATGGCAATGAACAGTAGCCGTCGGCCAGCTAGCGTGATGGCGCTGGTTGGCAGTTTGCTGCTTATGGGCGGAACCATGGCGCAAGCCGCACCCAACACCTTCAATACCGCCCTTCCGGTGGCCCAGGGCCAAAGTATCTGGCGTGAGCAGCTTGTATTGCGGGAGCGCTCCGACGACGGCCCGATGAATCGCGAAGTCTCGATACAGGCTTTGGGCAGCGTACTGGGTTATGGCGTCACTTCAAGGCTCGCCGTATTCGGCGTGGTCCCCTACTTCTTCTATAAAGAGCTGGACGTTACTATGCCGATGGGGCCCACGGGCCGGATCGAGCGTAAAACCAGCGGCTTTGGTGACCTGTCGCTGTTTGGGCGCTACACGCTTTACAAGAAAGATTTCACCGGTAGCACCTTCCGCGTAGCGCCGGTGTTCGGCCTCACCGCCCCCACAGGCGACCATAACGACAGCGATCGCTTTGGCGAGCTGCCACGCCCGCTGCAAGCTGGCGATGGCGCATGGGACGGCTTCGGTGGTGTGGTAACCACTTATCAGACCCTGCAGTACCAGCTGGATGGGCAGTTGCTTTACCGTGAAAACGGGCGTCACGACGGTTTCGCACGAGGCGACGAGACGCACTTCGACGCCTCGCTGCAATACCGGATCTGGCCGCGAAGTATGAAGGGTGTCTCCGGCACGCCGGCCTTCGTCTACGCTCTGCTGGAATCCAATCTCGTCCATCGTGAGCGCGATGAGTTGGGCAGCGGCACTGATGCCAATTCCGGCGGCACTCAGTGGCTGCTCGCGCCGGGGTTGCAATACGTAACCCGGCGCTGGATCGTCGAAGGCACGGTACAGCTACCCGTCGCCGAAAATCCCCATGGTGACGCCATCGAGGATGATTACATTGTGCGTGTCGGTTTTCGTCGCAACTTCTAGTTTCCGGGGCAGAGCATGAAAAAAATCGGTCAATGGCTGGGTTACAGCGTCCTCGGTCTCGCAGCCGCACTGACCCTGCTCGCCTGGGTGGGCGGAGCGATCAACTGGAATCAGGAGACGCCTTACGCTCTGGCTCTTTCCTGGGGTGAAAAAGGCAGTGGGCCGGGGCAGCTTAATGACCCCACCGGCATTGCCGTAACGAACACCGAAGTCTTCGTATCCGATGCACGCAACGGGCGAATCCAGGTCTTTGATCACGAGGGGAAATTCAAACGGGAATTCGGTGCCACTGGCGATGGCATCGGCGAGCTCGGGCGGCCGATGAACCTGACCATCCACGACGAAAAGCTTTATGTTCCCGAGTACATGAACGACCGGATTCAGGTGTTCAGCCTGGCTGGCGAGCCCCTGGAAATCATTGGTGAACCCGGTGAGGGACCCGGGCGGTTCAATACCCCGGGAGGTGTGGCTGTTGCCGACAATGGCGACCTGTTTGTAACCGACTTCTACAATCAGCGCGTGCAGCATTTGAGGGCGGACGGTTCCTTCGTCAAGCAGTGGGGAACCACCGGCGAGACGGCAAAAGGCGCCGGTGAATTCACCTATCCCACCGATGTGGCGCTCGCCGATGACGGAACTCTCTACGTGGCAGATGGTTATGGTAATCGTGTCCAGCTCTTTGATGCCAAAGGCGACTTTCTGCGCAAATGGGGTGGACCCTTTGCCCTGGGTCTCTACGGGCCATTCAAAGGCTGGCTCACCACCGCAACATCCATTGCCATCGGCCCTAAAGGCAATGTCTTTGTGGCTGACTTTTATAACGACCGTATCCAGAAGTTCACGGCGCAAGGGGACTATCTCACCGCATTCGGCAGCGTACCGGATAACCCCAGCCATACGGCAATGGCCGTCGCCATTGGGAGTGACGGAACAGTGTGGAGCGTGAACTTTGCCGACAACCAGGTCGAGAAGTGGCAGCCCCTACAGAAGTATTGACCGTCTATCCGTTTCACTGGTCTATCCCCTTGGGTGGTTTTGTGTTTGGCATTGGGTCAGCGATCAATGGTACCTGGTTCATCTCCACCTTTTTTTGATCTCATCTTCTATCAACCATAGCCGGTCCTGGCCCCAGCAGCTGACGGTCCCGTAACGGAAACTGGGAACGCCCCAGAGCCCGCAGCCATACATCGCTTTACGGTTATCCTCTGCCCCTTCGCGCCAGCTCTGGTCGGCAAGCAGAGCCTTGGCTTTCGGCCAATCCAGGCCGGCGCGTTCAACGATGATTCGCAGGCCGGTATCGGTTTCCGAACGAATACCTTCGGCGTTGACGGCTCGGGCATAGCTGCGCATGTAATCGATTTCACGCCCAAGGGATCGAGCGTATTCAAACAGCGCATAGCACCTTTCGACCCCCGGCCCCAGTGGGTCCGCGACAAGGCCGTAGGGGATGCCAAGCTTCAGGGCCTCCCGTTTGGTGTCTTGAAAGATGTACCACTTTTTGGTGTCTGGCACGGATTGGCCGCGCATCAGCATGGGCAAGACCGGGCGTAGGCGCAGGGGGATATTCCACGCTTGCGCCAGTGGGGCCGCCCGCTCCAGGCCAAGGTACGAGTAAGGGCTGCGGATGGAAAAGAAAACTTCCAGCTCGATATCCCGGGCCGGTTGGGGATCAACCAGAGCCGTGGCCTGCTGCCCCAGATTGGCCCAGGTTTTGTCCCAGACCGGTTCTTCTGCCGGGTGATGGGCTCGTCCTTCACGAATCAGCAGCCGTTCCAGATGGTCGAGTCGGTCCACGCCCCAGAACCACTCACCCCGAAAATGCAGCATGCTGCCCTGATAGTGACCGAGCTCGGACAGATGTTGCTCGTTCTTCCTAAGCCTTTCCTCCAGCTCGGGCGTTGTTGGCCCACTTTCTCCGATAGCGCCCGATTCGTCCGCCTGCCATAGCACCCCCATGGTAGCGGTGGCCCGGGCCAGATAATCTTCGGAATGTTCAAGGCCCAGAAGTTTATCCCGGCAGGCGATCAGCCTTGCTTCGGTGGGCGGTGCGTGTAATCCGGGACCTTCCAGTCCGTATAGATTGGCCAGTCGCGCGGCATCCCGGATTGCCCAGTCCGTCCACATTGCAGGTTCCGGGAACATATCCCCAGGTTGGTGCCAGACAGTCTGAAAACGCAGCTGAATATCGAACCGGTTGGTCAGGTTAGGCAAGGCGTGTAACAGAACAAAACTGAAAGGATCGCGGGGGTTGATGAACACGTCAACCACTCTACTTTCACCTTTGAGCAGTGACTTCCAGCGGAAGGCAGCTTGACGGTATCGCCGGGTTGTCGGACTGGAAATGATCCGCGCGCCCCATGGCATCAAGTCGGCTTTTTGAGGGAGTCTCATTCACTTACTCATATTGTCTTTGTTTTTGAACAGCCGCGAACGTGCAAGGATAGGAGGTGTAACAACTGTAAGCCTGCAGTGTCGATAGTACGTGGAATCAATGTGCACGCCAAACAACGGAAGACTTCTGTCCCGGTTTTCCCGACCTATCCTTATTTGTTATACCGCATTTCCAACTGGATTTTCGAAGCCGAATCGCTCCCCGGCTTTCCATGCCTCGCGGTCATTTCCCTCGTTCGGGATTCCACCAGCCTCCTTCAGCATATGTGCGATGTGCATGCAATTCCAGGTCATGATCGTGGTATTTTGTTGCGTAAAGTCACTGTCGAAACCCGCACGACCGCCACCTTCAATCTCGTCACCATAGGAGGGTCCAGGACCCGCCTCGCCAATCCATCCACAATCGGCCTGGGGCGGGATTGTATAACCCAAATGGTTGAGCGCAAATCCGATTGTCATCGCCGTGTGCTTGATCCCGTCTTCGTTGCCGGTGATGACGCAGCCTCCGACTTTGCCATAATAAATTGATTGCCCCTTCTCATTGAGCTGTCCAGACATTGCGTAGAGTCGCTCGATCAGTACGCGGCATATCGAGCTTTCCTCCCCCAGCCAAAGGGGGGTTCCCACTATGAGAATGTCGGCCTCCTTTACCTTCTCCCAGATCGCAGGCCACTCGTCTATGGCCCATCCGTATTCGGTCATATCAGGATAGACACCCGGTGGAACGTCGTGCGCAGCCAAATGCAGGTGTTCTACAGAAACACCGCACTTCTTCATGATGGCAGCAGAAGCATTGAGGAGTAATCTGGTGTGGCTTTCGTCTTCTTTCTTCTGTAGAGATGTGTTAACGAAGAGGGCACTAATATCTGCGAAATCAGCCATGGTATGTCTCCGGTTAAATTGTTGGGATTGCGATAAATTGATTGATGCGATCTCCGATTTCAGCAGGCTTCTCGTCAATTAGCCAATGACCGGCATCTTTGATCCAGACAAGCTCTGCATTCGGAATCGCTTTCGCCAGCTTCGGGGCATAATCCGGTTTCTGAAAGGAATCCTTGTCACCCCATATAATGAGCGTTTGATGTGGAAGGTGACTAAGTTCGTCAGCTATGGCCTGAGTATATTCTTTGTTCAACCGTCTAAGATTGCGAAAAAATGCCCGCTTACCGTTTTCGGTTGACCAAGGTGCAAGATAGAGCTCAATAAGCTCATCAGTCATGACGCTCTTGTCATATACGCCGTTTGGCATAAAGCCTCGCATCATGCTCAGAAAACCGTCGAGACTCATTTCAGACTCAGCCCCGGGTTTCTGTAACGGCTCAAACTCTGGTATGGGCCACGAATCGAAGCAGATGCTATCCATCAAAACGAGCTCACGAATTTTCTCTGGATAATTGACTGCCAGCAACTGAGCAACACCTCCACCAATATCATGCCCCACAATATCGGCTCGCCGCACACCCAGGACATCCATGAGTTTCACGAGCATGTGGCTTTGGGCATTGATGGATACATCCGCGCTTTCCGGTTTCGCAGATTGACCATAATTGAGCAGGTCTGGGGCGATGACGCGATGTGTTTTGGCGAGCTGTGGAATAATATTTCGCCACATGAGGCTGTTCGTTGGAATCCCGTGAATCAGGATTACCGGGCTACCCGTGCCCTGTTCCAAAAATGCAATTTTGTGCCCGTCAATGTACGTATGGTTTTCTGTTGTTTGAGTGCTCATTGCATCCTCCTGAAGGTGAGAAGCGACGATCGTGAGGCCAATCAACGATAGGCGCACCCGCGGAAAAGAAAAGGGGACGCGCCAATATCGGAATGATAGGCCGGTGCCGCCGACCAAAACTCGTGTGCGTGAGTCAATGCTATGCCCAGCAACAAGAAAGCTGTTGAAAACAGCTGCAACTGTGTCCAGACATACGTTCGCCTGTCTGTTCGTTAACGCACGCACCATCCTATGAGGTCGCCTGCGACCCTCCATGCTGCAGCGCTTTGCCGCCAAGTGATGCCTAACCCCTCGCTTGCATAGGTAGAGGCAGGTGTTGTCTTTTGCCTTACCTCGCCTGAAAAATAAATCTGTCCCCTTTTTTCGGTCCCCTTTTTTCGTGTTGGCTAACGCACCGAAGGCAGGAAGACATTGGCGTAGGCTCGGATGTACTTCACTTGAAGGCACAACCTGGGGGGAGGGGTACGCAATGACGAACGAAGCGAATTCAAATCGAACATCAGTGACGCGTGAACCTACTGCTGCTGCCCTCGCATTGATGCAAGGGCCGCAAAATAACGATCTCGCGCTTCAGTTGCGCAAGCATGGCATTGGCAAAGTTATTCTGGCCGGTATGTCCGCCAATTTGTGCGTCGAGTCGCACTTGCGCGATCTTATTGAGCGCGGATTTGAAGTGGCAGTGGTCAAGGACGCTACCGCAGCCGCCAAACATCCGGATATGGGCGATGGCTATGAAGCAGCGATGGTGAACTTCCGCTATATCGCTAGCGACGTACTGTCGACCGACGACGCAACAAGCGCCATCTCCAACATGTGATCGTTAGGCGATTCAGGAGTTATTCAGGCTCCCTAATATTCAATCAGGACTGGGAAGAGGTTACTCATATGAGCGACGTAATGCAGAGTACCCGATTTACCAATCAGACACTGGCCAATCGGTTTGCACTTGCGCCCATGACACGGATCAGCGCTGAGCCGAACGGCACGCCCAATGACATAATGGCCGATCACTACGAAGCCTATGCTAAAGGTGGCTTTGGCCTGCTGATTACAGAGGGCACGTATACCGATGACGGTGCCAGCCAGGGCTACGCTAACCAGCCCGGCATTATCAACGACGCCCAGATTGAAGGTTGGAAAGCCATCGTTAACCGCGTCCACGCAGCGGGCAGCAAAATTTTCGTTCAGCTTATGCATGCGGGTGCACAGGTCCAGGCGAACCAGTATACCAATCAACCCGCTGCCCCCCAGCGCAGTCAAACCCAAGGGCGCGCCACTCGGTTTCTATGGCGGTCAGACGGAATGGCAGACGCCAAAGATCATGACCATAGCGGACATCCAGTTCGCGATCAGCGGGTCTGTCCAGTCGGCGGTCAATGCCAAAGCCGCCGGATTTGATGGCATTGAGCTGCACGGTGCAAACGGCTACTTGTTGAACCAGTTTCTGAGCACCCATTTTAACCAGCGCGATGACCGTTACGGTGGCAATCTCGAAAATCGTCTGCGTATTGTGGTTGAAACCATCAAAGCCGTCCGGGAAGCGGTAGGTAAGGACTTCGCGCTCGGTATTCGCCTGTCACAGGTAACAGTAACCGATCCGGACTATCAAATCCCGGAAGGTGAAGCGGGCTTCCGCCAGATCGCCGAGGCGGTGCGCGATGCCGGTGCTGACTTCGTTCATACCACCGACGGGGATGTCCGCCGCACACCCTTCATCGAAGGCACAAATACGCTTGCCGATGTTGTCGCTGAAGTGGATAACCTTGAACTGATCATCAATGGCGGCATCGACGAGACCAACTATCAGGATTTTGCTGCTGACTACCCAGAAGCTTTGCTGGCAGTCGCCAAGAAAGCGCTGGCCAACCCCGACTTTGTTCAGCGACTGAAAGATGGCAAGGAAATTGATGATCTGGACTTTGCCATGCTTCAGCCCAAGGCCACGATTCCTAACGAACTCGCGTGGCGCCGCAAACAGGTCGTCTGAATCAGATCCCCACTCATCCGAACCTCCGAGTTGGTGTTGCGGTGGGCTTCGATCCGGACTGATTTGGCTCACCAGCTAGGCGCGCCTGATTCATCTCCACTTTTTTTGATCTCATCATCTATTAACCACAGCCGATCCTGGCCCCAGCAGCTGACGGGCCCGTAACGGAAACTGGGAACGCCCCAGAGCCCGCAGTCATACATAGCCTTGCGGTTGTCTTCCGCCCATTCACGCCAGCTCTGGTCTGCAAGCAAAGCCTTTGCGTTCTGCCAGTCGAGTCCCGCACGCTCAACGATGATTCTCAGACCCTCATCGGTTTCCGAGCGAATGCCCTCAGCGTTGACGGCCCGGGCGTAGGTACGCATGTAATCGACTTCACGCCCAAGGGAGCGGGCGTATTCAAACAGCGCATAGCACCTTTCGACTCCCGGCCCCAGAGGATCGGCGACAAAGCCGTAGGGTATACCCAGCTTGAGAGCCTCGCGTTTGGTGTCATGAAAGATGTACCACTTTTTGGCATCAGGTACCGATTGCCCACGCATCAGCATCGGTAGAACCGGCCTCAGACGAAGGGGGATATTCCAGTTGCGAGCCAGAGTGATTGCCCGTTCCAGACCGAGGTAGGAATAAGGGCTGCGGATAGAGAAGAACACCTCCAGCGGGATGTCGGAAGCCGGATGATCTTCGGGCAGACCGGCGGAGGTGCATCCCACCCCGGTCCTGGTTCGATTAAAAACGATGTCAACGGAGTCGCCGCGATTGAGCCCCTGGGCAATGAGGCTTCGTTCAAGATGATCAAGCCGATCCACGCCCCAGAACCATTCGCCAAGATAATAGGTCATGCTGCCCTGATAGTGGCCAAGGCGTCGGAGTTTTTGTTCATTCTCTGCCAGAGTTTGTTGTTGATGCTCTGAAAATTCGGTATCTGATGCATTGTGGCCATTTTTGCCCCAGAGATCAGACATCGTCCGCGCAGCCGAGAGCAGCCCGTCGTCCGCCTGTTCCGCCTCAAGTAACCGGACCACCGCGGTTAAAAACTCGTTTTGTGAAGGCAGGGTTGGCCGGTCAGGCGGATCGAGATTGTATAACGTGGAGATCCTTGTGGCGTCTTGTTGAGCCCACAACCGCCAGAGTTCCGGTTCGGGGTACATCTCCTCATCCAGCTGCCAGACGGTGTGGAGCTGGAAGCGCACCATGAAGCGCTTCTGTAACTGGGCAAGTGCTTGCAGCAGGGGTAATCCGAACGGATCCCGGGGGTTCACGAAAGCTAGAACAAGGTCGGTCTCGCCTCTTACCCTGGCTCGTGCGCTGTAAATGCACCGTCGCGGGTTGCGAGCTCCTGTACTGGAAAGCGCGCGGGCAAGCCATGGCATCAGATCCGCCTTTGTCGGGCGACGCATAGGGCAATCCCTTTTTTGTTGTTAACGAACTTTTGACCAAAGCAACCATATCATAACGGCCAAGATGGCCAGCCTGCCAGCCAGACTCGAACAGGTAACTAAAAAATTCAGTTGACGCTGTAACAGTTGCAACTCACATGTGTCTCTATCCTCGAAACGCCAATAAATCACTGTCTTGCAAAGCGTCGAGGCAGTGGCCAATCGGAACGGAGAGCGCGGCACGATGACTCGGTACTACTGGATGGGTGGCAACAGGTCCTACGAGCAGGACAGGTTCTTTGAGCAATCGCTGGACAAATCTCAGTGGCAAAAGGCAGAAAGTGCTGAGAAGTGGGACGCCTGCTGGTATACCGGCATGCCGGATCAGAACGACTTCAGCGAGGTCGGGCCGGAACGGAAAATCAATCACATTCCGGGCAACAATGCGCTCACAGTAAAGAGCCGCCTTTACCGCAGCCTGATGGACCTGCGCGAGCGGGTTGAACAACAGGACAAAGGTAGCGGACACCTGACCGAACGCCTCGGGTTTGTGCCAGGAGTATTCTCTATGCCGGAAGACTACCACGCGTTCCAGCAGGCAGCGCTGGATAATCCGGGTAAACGCTGGATTCTGAAGCCGAAGAACGCCGCGCGAGGTAAAGGTATCCAATTGGTTGGGGACCCGGCCGATGTGCCGCTGGAATCCTCCTGGATGGTTCAGGAATACCTCGAAAACCCCCACACCATGCATGGCCGGAAGTATGTTCTCCGTCTTTATGTTCTGGTGTCCTCGGTATCGCCTTTTCGGGTGTATCTCTACCGGCAGGGCTTTGCCAAGCTGGCTTCCGCGCCCTATAACGAGGAAAACGCTAACAATCCATACAGCTATCTGACCAACCCGGACGTTAATGCCCTGAACCTGGATGCCGAGGTGCCGGTGGAGTTCGTGGACTTTGACCGTTACCGGGAGTGGCTTCGGGAACAGGGCCATGATGACAAGGCCCTGTTTGCCAAGATTGAAGACCTGGTGGCCCTGACCTGTCTGGCAGCCCTGGAACCCATGCGTGAACGCTCAAGGGTGGTGGGTGCGGACACCCGGGGCTGTTATGAGTTGATGGGTATTGACTGTCTGGTCGATGAAGAGCTCAAACCCTGGGTGCTGGAGTGCAACCTGAGCCCCTCTCTGGAAGTGTGCGCCGGGCCGGAAAGCGGCGGCGACATTGAGGAGGGTATCAAGGGCTCACTGGTTGCCGACATGGTTAAAATCGTGAGCCTTAATAGCAAGCCTGTCGCTTTGGAAACCGGCTCTGTGGTTGAGCGGCTAGTCCGGGAATCCCAAGATGAAATAGCCCGCAGCGGCGGCTTCAAGAACCTGGTTCCCGGGGCAGACCCGGCAGCGTATCTGCCTTTCATGGCGCTGCCACGGCTGTCCGACTGGGTGGTGGCCCAGGCATTGTCTGATCGTCCCTTACAGCAACCACGCCTTGAACGCTGGGTGGCGGAAGACACCCTCAGTGAAGACCAGGTGTATCTATATGACACCCGCCTCGGTCACCTGAGCGGTCTAAACGAAACCGCTTCCCTGATCTGGCTAATGGCCACCGAAGGTGCAGGGCCGGACGACATTGCTGCAACCCTTTACGAATCGGCCAGCCGCAGTATGCCCGCCGCTCCGGACGCCTGGGCAATTCGCAACGATGTCTGGAATACCCTCGGCGACTGGGTGAATAACCGATTCCTGATCCAGTCCGACGCATCCGCTAACCAGCCGGCAGCACCGGCAACCTCGCCGAGCCCTGACTCCACGCCGTTTTCGAGAGTACTGGACTGCGGACGCTTCCGGGTGCGGTTGTTCACGGACAGTGCGCCGCTGATTGGCCGGATCGAAGCCTTGCTTGAGCCTATGGCGGTTGCCGGTGTCGCCGGGACCGAGTTGCTTGCCAGGCTGGAGATCGTGCGCGATACACCGGGTTTCACCCTGATTCTGGAGGGCAGGGTGCTTCGTTCCCGTCTGCCCCTGTCCGGCGTTGCCTCAGCGCTCATGGCCTGCCTGGCGACGCATGCCGCCGAAGCGCAGGAAATTGCCATAGACGCCGGTCTGATTGCGGGCCCGACCCTGGCCGGGCAGGCCTTTCTGGTCGGCAACTCCGAACCAGCCGTCCATGATGCCCTGACGCTGGCGTTGTCGGCCTGTCTGAAGGCTGACCATAGCCGCGGCGCGCTGCTGCTTTCGGGCACCGACTACCAGATTTCGGGCCTGGGGTTGCCGCTGCAGGTTTCGGAGGGTTTATCCGAAAGCGTCTTTGGCGACCAGGGTATTGGTGGCCGATTGTCGCCGGAGTCTGGCAAGGGTTGTCTTGTGCCGGCTTCTTCGGCTGTCACCGGCAGTCGCTACACGGTGTCTGCGGTGCTCATTCCCAGTATGGCCCGGCTCCGGGAAGAGGACGGCTTACGGGCAATTCCGGTCAATGAGACGCTGAGGCAGCTTATTTCGGGGTGTTGTTCCGCTGGTGGCCAGCCGCTCGATACCCATGGGTTTACCCGGCTCGCGGAGTGGCTGGAAAGCTGCGATCGGTACCTGGTTGATATGAACAATATTGAGGTCGCTGCCGCGGCACTCGACAAGCGGTGTTCTACAGCACAGCCGCAAAAATCCGGGAGCCTTTGAGGTCCGCTGGACCTCTGGCTCCGGGTATAACGAAAGCCGGGCAACCCGCCCGGCGGTAATGTGAAACAACGGAAGGGGATACATCATGTCCAAAGAAACACAGAAACAGCGGTTGCTTGGCAAGCTCGCGCGGGGTGTCGCGTACACAGGACCCGTTTTCGCCATCATTGTCGGCGCTTCGGCGTTCAACGTATCGGCCGCGGAAACCACCCTTGACGCTAACTATCTGATGGTCGCTGCGGGCGAAGCAGAGGCCGAGGGTAAAGCCAAGGGCGAAGGCGAGGCAGAAGGTAAGGCCAAGGGCGAAGGAGAAGCAGAAGGCAACGCCGAAGGCGAAGGAGAAGGAGAAGGTAAAGCCGAGGGCGAAGGCGAAGCAGAAGGTAAAGCCAAGGGCTGATGAGCGAACAAGTGTGGGCATGAGTCCGTCTTGTGTCCACACGGCCGTTAACAGCGCCGTAAAGAACAACGTAAAACGGATAAATGCGATGAAACAGCCAGTTTCAGACAATAACCGGGCCTTGGGCCAGATCGTTGATGAAAATGTTCATGCGATCGGGCAGCTTGTCCAGCTGCTTGACCAGATGCCGGGAACTTTGTACCGGCAGTGCTTTGGTGCGAGAAATCAACATGTTATCGGCAAGCATGTCCGGCACATTATCGATCACTACAGCGCGCTGCTGACAGCCACTTCTGGTGTTGGCGGTCTGCTTGACTACGAGAACCGCAACCGGGATCTGTCCCTGGAAAAAGACAGAAGGGCGGCACGGGATTGCCTGGAGGAGACCGTTGGGGCCCTTCGCAGTCGATTTGAAGGACCCTGTGCGGATGAGCTGAACATGCGCCATAACAGTGCCGGTAAGCATCAGACTGTGAAGACAAGCGTGGAACGTGAACTGGTGTTTCTGGCCAGCCACACCATCCACCATATGGCCATCATCGGCATGCTGGCCGAACAGGCCGGGGTGAAGGTCAGCTCTGATTTCGGCGTTCATCCCTCAACGCTGCGATATCTGGAAGGCCAGGCGGCAGACCTGGCCCGAAGTGCCTGAACTCAGAAAATGCGCGGCAAGGGTGTCCGTGCTTCAAAGACCTGCATGAAGGGTCTACACCCTGAATAACGAAAATACGACCGGAGGTTGCTGACATGTCCAAAGAAAAAAAAACGAAAGGCGCTTTTAAGCAAGCTGTCGCGAAATCTCATGATATCCGTACCTATGATGACCGTGGTGGCTGTGGCAGGTTTCAACATACACTCAGGCTCTAATCTTGGCCTGATTCCCTCTGCGGAAGCCGCACAGGGAGAGGCTGAAGGGGAAGCAAAGGGCGAAGCTGAAGGCCGCGCCGAAGGCGAGGGAGAAGCCGAGGGCAAGGCGGAAGGAGAGGCTGAAGGCGAAGGCGTATCAGCGAGCCTCAAGAAAGCCGTGCGCCGCCCCGAAGGTTACGCACCCTACCAGGGTGATGTTGCGGAACTGAGAGCCTTGGGCGAAAAGCTGTTCAACGACAATAGTCTGTCCTCCAATGGTTTGTCCTGTGCCACCTGTCATACCAACGGTATGGTCTACCTGGACACGTTCAAGAATCAGTACCCGCATTTTGTTGCCATGGGCAAGCGGGACTTCGGTATGGACATGGTGCACCTGGATGAAATGGTCCAGATATGCATGGTGGCACCGATGGCCGCCGAGCCTCTTGGATGGGGCTCCAAGGAGTTGGCAGCATTGACCGAATACACTCTCCAGGAGCAGCAGAAGTATATCGACAAACAGTAGCGTTGTTCGCATTGACAATTCCATTGTCGATTTTGGGTGGGGCCGCGCGCCCCGCTTTTTTTTGTGATGGCAAAGGACCCTCGAGTGAGTGCTGATTCTTGCGCGCAAGAAAACCCACCGAACGGATCGTTTTGGTGTAATTTTTCGGTATTTACCGTGTCTGTTTAGCAATGTTCGAATTGAGAGTCTGTGGGGTGCGCATGAAATCCGGAGAGGGAACAGAGGCTGAATTGATTGCTGACGTGTCGAAAACTGCCGCTAATCTGGAGCTGCGGCGCTCTTTCAGAGAGTGGGCCAGGCGGCTTGCTGGTTGCGGTCTTTGCAGGAACCTTACTCTCGCGGCTTTCGCCGCTATTCTGACCATTGAAGTGGCGATTCTCTTCCCCTCCTATCGCAATTACGAGGAAGATCTGCTCCGCCAGCGTGCTGAGGTTGCCATCCAGGCGATAACCATGTTTCTTAACAGCAAAAGCGGGCAGGCGGTTACCCCCGGCAGGCTTGAGGTGCTTCTGGCAAATAGCTCTCTGACCGGTATTTCCATGATAGCGGGAGGCACCCGCATTGAAGCGGGTGAGCCGGTTACGCATCCACAACCTGCGAACGGCGATCTTCGAGGTGCAGTACGGCCGGCTGAAGGGGTCATTGACCTATCCTGGAGTACGAGTCCCGGACTGTCAGATTATGAAATTCTGGCCCGGGCGGATGTGAGCGATGTGTCGGGCAAGCTGATCGCGTTTGTTTTTCGTATTCTGGGCCTCTCACTTCTTATCGCGGTGTTTGTCACTGTGGTTACTATGGCTGTGGTCGACCGAATGATGCTGTCGCCCTTACTTAAACTTCGGGAGCGAATTGCCAGGGCTGGCGACGATGCAGAGCACCCTGGGAAATACGTGGCATCTCCGGAGCGAAGTGACGAGTTTGGGGAAGTGGAACGCGCATTCAATGGCATGCTGACACAGAATGCCTCCTACCTGTCACGGATGCAGCTGCTGAATAAAAATCTGGACCAGTTACTCGATGAGCGTACCCGTTCCCTGCGCAAGACCGAACAGGAACTGGAGATCAGAACACTTTACGATCAATTAACCGGCCTTGCCAATCGGAACCTTTTTGAAGACCAGCTGGATCGCCATTTAAATCGTGGTGATCTGGAACAGGCTGGCAGCGAGGCGGTCCTCGTTCTTGGCCTGAATGATTTTCAGGCCCTCAATGGTCTGGCGGGACATGAGACCGGAGACCGCGTTTTGCAAGAAATTGCGCGTCGATTAGCGGGACGTGTAGTAGATCATGGCCATGTCGCCAGGCTCGGGGGTGACGTATTCGGGTTGCTGATCACCGTGGGTTCCCGGGGGGCGTCTGACAGTCTCGAAGCCCGTATTTCCGCGATTATTGAAGCCTGTGAAGCGCCCGTGCGTATTGGCCAAAAAACCTATGGATGCGAGGTGAGCGCGGGTGTAGCTATCACTCCTCTGGACGGAAACTATGCCCGAACGCTGTTGAGTCACGCAGAAATCGCCATGCACCGTGCCAAGAAATCGCCCAGCGAGCGGGTTCAGTTCTTTGCATCGGAGTTTGGTGACCAGATGCATCGCCGGCAGGAAATGATTGGGGATCTGAAACTCGCTGTCCAGAAGCATCAGTTTCAGCTGTATTACCAGCCTCTGTTTGATCGACTCAAGCGTTGTGTCGGTTATGAGGCACTGCTGCGCTGGCATCGTCCTGTGCATGGGCTGGTGTCGCCCGCTGAATTTATACCGTTGGCTGAGCAAACCGGACTGATTTCCGGAGTCGGTGACTGGGTTCTGGAGCAGGCGATCCGTCAGCTAAAAGCCTGGATCGATGAAGGATTTACCGGACGGATTGCGGTCAATGTATCGGCCTTGCAGTTGTCTGATCGGGACTTGAGTCAACGCATTAATGAAATGCTGAAACGGTTTGACGTCAGTGCCGGCCAGTTGGAACTGGAGATTACTGAAACCGCTCTGATGGACGATGTCGAATGCTCAATGGCAACGCTGAAGCGCTTTCGCGATCTGGGTCTGACCCTGGCGGTGGATGATTTTGGAACCGGGTACTCCTCGCTGGCTTATCTCAAGGCCTTGCCGGTCTCGCGGATAAAGATCGATCGTGCGTTCGTGACCGGCTTGCCGGATAACGATCAGGATGAAGCCTTGTGCAGAACCATCATCACCTTGGCTCACAACCTGGGCTTTGAGGTCATTGCCGAAGGGGTTGAAACAGAAGCCCAGGCGAGGTGGCTGGCGGTATCAGGCTGTGATGAGATGCAAGGATTTCTGCTCGGCAGGCCCGCATTGAAAGGTTATCCCCGCAATTCTTGACGTCGGCACAGGATTCGAGGAAGCCTCAGGCTTGCCTGTCCTCCCAGTCGATGGTTCGGTAATCGAATTCGCCTTCAATGGTGGGTCTGACACGTTTTTCATATCGTACTGATGGCTGAGCCTGCCGAGGCGGTGGCTGAAACTGGTTGCCGCGATAGTGTCAGCGTGTCGTATTCCCGTAACAGGAACACGATAAATACGCCGAGTCTGAGTAAAAAAAGGGCGAGGGGTAAATGCTTGGGCATTTCTCTATCCTTTGGTTTTTGAATGATCGTTCCAATGACAAAGGGTTGTAAGGTAAGTTCAAGAAAAATCAAAGATTTGTAACAAATTGGAAGAGCCGATGTCCGGGTATGTCACATCACTCACTATTTTCTGAGGCTTGAATGATTGTTAACCGTAATCTGCACCTGCGCCGGGAAGCCGAAGTCGCAGAGCAGACGGTGCACGAGGAAGCACAGAAAATACAGTTTCAGAAAGGCGCTTCGTAACACTCCGGTTGTTCAGGGGTCTCTCACCTTGTAAGCCGTCAGGCTTGAGTGGAGGTGGTGATTATGAAAATACTGACTATACGGACACAGATAATTGTTATCGCAGCGTTCCTGGCTGCGGCACAGCCGCTCATTGCAGAGCAGAAAAACGGATTTGATCTCAGCACCGCACGGGTGCCGGTTGATGAAATCCTCCGGGGAGGTCCACCCCGTGATGGCATCCCCTCAATAGATGATCCAATATTTGAGAACCCCACGAAAACCTTACTCTGGCGTGCTGATGATTTGATGCTGACCTACGATCATGGGGGAGCCCGGTTTGCTTACCCTGTTGGCATTCTGAATTGGCATGAAATCGTCAATCACGCTATTGACGACGAACCGATATTGATCACCTTCTGCCCGCTCTGTGGCACCGGCATGGCATTTGACCCAGTGGTGGATGGCCGGCATTTGACCTTTGGTGTTTCGGGCCTGCTCTACAACAGTGACTTGCTGATGTACGACCACCAGACCGAATCTCTATGGTCACAGATTGAGGGTCGGGCGGTTTCCGGTGACCCACACCAGCCGGAAATATCACCCGAAAACCTGGGTGTTGGGCTGGACTCACAATGGCGAGAGCAAGGCCTGGCCATTCCCCGAACTGGCTGATCATGGTGCCGTTCTTGAGGATCGGGTAGGCGGTAAGAACGTCAGCATTCATTATAATCCGGACGTACCCTCAGCTGAATTGCGCGATGAATCCGGCCAACTGTTGCCCGCGACCAGGGCTTTCTGGTTTGCCTGGTACACTTTTCACCCGGAAACCCTGATTTTTGAAGCCGATTAAATTTGTGGATGGACGTAATAGCCGAAAAGCCATCCGCAGTTCCTATGAACATCGGCGTACTACCTGGCGGCTTGCAAAGGCGATCGTTACGAGGTTATTTCACTACGGCAAGAGCCGGAAGGTTATTCGTCTCCGCTATTCTCTTTCCAAGCTTGAAGGGCCTCTGCCACCCGTTCATCAATTCGACGCATGAATTCCTCGTTCGGCTTGCCGGAGGAGTGTGCCTTCATAAGATCCGTGCTCGTGCGAAGGTTGCCGATAAACGTGCGGCAGTCCTTGCACATCATCAGATGCATCTTCACAGACAGGTCCTGTCGGCCGGCCAGTTCACCATCGATGTAGTCGCTGGCAATTCCGGCCAAGTCCCTGCACATTAACATTCGCCCGTCTCCTGGAAGGTTTCCACCATGAGAAAGATCTTCTGCCTCGCACGGTGTAAAAGTACACGAAGGTTAGAGGCACTGACATCCAGAATGTTACAGACATCCTCGGATTTGTGTTGGTGGGCTTCGTAAAGCATCAGAGCTGAGCACTGGGTTTCTGGCAATGCCGACAGATGTTTATCCAGGCAATCACTGAGCGCGTCTTTTTCCATCAATATATCTGCAGATTCGTGAAACTTAAGTTTTGGCGGCAGGTCCCAGCGGCCTTTGGCATTGAAACGGTCGGCAAGCGCCGGCTCGAGACTTTCGGTAAAATCAATGGCTACTTCCCTGTTGCTGGATCGGAGCTTGTTCTTGCAGCGGTTGGCGACAATTCGGTGCAGCCAGGTTTTCAGGCCGGAACGGCCTTCAAATTTCTGAATGGCATCGATCACCGTAACCCAACAGTCCTGGACAATCTCTTCCGCACTGGAATGATCCAGATAAAACCGAGCAACGGCCAGCATGCCCGGAGAGTATTCCCGAACGGCCTTTTTGTAGGCAGATGAATCGCCTCTCTTCAGGTCTTCGATCAGTGAATCTTGGGGGGCTGGATGCACCGAAGTTTTCATGGGATTCCGCTCCTTAGCAGCTTGGGGGGAGTCTCTGTATTTGTTTAGGTTCCGGAAAAGTTCCGGTATTCTGGAACGAGTGCTCAAAAATTTTAGTTCAACAGCAATGTAACATCCAGTCGGTGATCGTGTCTTAACGGTATCAACGTATTGGTTTATACATTCTAAAAGGCATGGATATGACTCGTAGCAAGCTCTTACTCATTTTGGTTATCGTCGTGATCGTCGGTTCTTTTCTTGGCTTCGACGGGCACAAGCTGCTGACCCTGGAGAACCTGCAGGCGAATCAGGATGCCCTGGCACAATGGATTGACCAGAATCTTCTGGTGGCCGTTGCGGGTTACGCCGCAATCTATGTGGTGGTGACGGCCCTGTCCCTGCCGGGGGCGACCATTATGACACTGGCCGGCGGCGCCTTCTTTGGCAACCTTTATGGCCTGGCGGCGGTGTCCGTTGCTTCAACCCTGGGGGCTTCCTTGGCGTTTCTGGTGGCAAGATTCCTCATGCGTGACACCCTGCGGGCGCGCTATCGGGAAACCGTTGCCAAAATGGATCGTGGAATTGAAAAGGATGGCGCTTTTTACCTGGCAACACTTCGTCTTGTGCCGGTATTCCCTTTCTTTCTGATCAACCTCGCGATGGGCCTGACGGCGATGAAGTTGCGAACCTATGCTCTGGTCAGCTGGATTGCCATGCTTCCGGGGACCTTTGTTTTCGTAAATGCTGGTACCCAGCTGGGCCAAATCCAGTCCACCGGCGACATCGTTTCTGCGGATCTGCTGATTTCCTTTGCGTTGCTCGGGCTTTTCCCCCTGATTGCCAAATTTGTGGTGGGCTTTATTCGCCGTCGCAAGGTCTATGCCGGCTGGCAGAAGCCCAAAAGCTTTGATTACAACCTGCTGGTGATTGGCGGTGGCTCGGCAGGGTTGGTATCTGCCTACATTGCGGCTGCTGTTAAGGCGAAAGTGGCACTGATTGAAAAACACAAAATGGGCGGTGACTGCCTGAATACCGGTTGTATACCTTCGAAGGCACTGATTCGAAGCGCGAAGGCGGCGGATACCTTGCGCCATGCTAATCGTTACGGTCTTGAATCGGTGACGGTGAAAGGGTCATTCCGGAACATCATGAACCGGGTGAAAGACGTGATTGCCAAAGTAGAGCCTCATGACTCTCCTGAACGGTATCGAGAATTGGGCGTGGATTGCATCTCTGGCGAGGCGAGCTTCGTATCTCCCTGGGAGTTGGAGGTAAGGCACAACGATGGTCACACAGAGCGGCTGACGGCACGGAGTATTATTGTCGCCACTGGTGGCAAGCCGGCCATGCCGCCGATTCCAGGGCTTAAAGATATGGAGCCTTTGAATTCTGACAATCTTTGGGAATTGCAGGCGCAGCCGGAGCGTTTGCTGGTGCTGGGTGGTGGCCCCATCGGTTGCGAACTGGCTCATGCGTTTGCCCGCCTGGGCAGCCAGGTGATTCAGGTAGAAATGGGTGATCGGTTGTTGGCTAAAGAAGACAGCGACGTATCAGAACTGGTGAAAACTCAGTTTGAAAGTGATGGCGTTGACCTTCGCCTGGAACACGCGGCGAAAGAATTCGCCATCGAAGAAGGCGAGAAGGTGGTTTACTGCGAGCACAAGGGCGAGCGGGTTCGTATTGCCTTTGATCAGGTGCTGGTCGCGGTGGGCCGCGCCGCAAACACCAAAGGCCTGGGGCTCGACAAAATCGGTATCGACACTCTGCCCAATGGAACTGTACCGGTGGAAGAAGACATGAGCCTGCGCTATCCGAATGTGTTCGCCTGTGGTGATGTTGCTGGGCCCTACCAGTTTACCCATGCCGCAGCGCATCAGGCGTGGTATGCCGCGGTGAATGGCCTGTTTGGGCAGTTCAAGCGCTTCAAGGTGGATTACCGGGTTATGCCCTGGGTCACCTTTACTTCGCCAGAAGTGGCACGCGTTGGGCTAAGCGAAGCCGAAGCGAAAGAGCAGGGTGTTGCTTATGAGCTTACCCGCTACGGCTTAGACGATTTGGATAGGGCGATTGCAGACAGCGACAACTATGGCTTCATCAAAGTGCTCACTCCGCCGGGCAAGGATAAAATCCTCGGCGTGGTGGTGGTGGGCGCCCACGCTGCTGAAATCCTGGCGGAGTTTACGCTGGCTATGAAACACGGCCTGGGCCTGAATAAGATTCTGGGTACCATTCATCCGTATCCGACTTGGAATGAGTCTGCCAAGTTTGCTGCAGGGGAATGGAAGCGCGCCCATGCGCCTCAGGGTATTCTCAAGCTGCTGGAAAAACTCCATGGCTGGCGTCGCGGAAAGGGCCAAAGCAACTAGGCGAAACGTAAAGAAGTGACCACGGGCTGAAATAACAGGCGGTCGTTGTAACCCTGGATTCATAGAATAAGTGCAGCACCGCCTGTGTCCGTATCCTAATACCATTAACATCAAGGAGCATGTATGCCCCTGGCTGAAACCCGATCTGCCAGAAAACGTATTCCGGCGGTGGAAGTGCTGGAGCCCAGAGCGCGCGATAGCTGGACTCATACCCGCAATGGCGACCCCCGGGGTTACATTGACGCGAATAAGCTGAAAGAGCTGTGGATTCACACCGGTACGGCCTGCAACCTGGCCTGCCCGTTTTGTTTGGAAGGCAGCCATCCGGGCGATGGCCGCATTCCGGGTATGAAGCTGAGTGATGTGAAGCCGTTTATTCACGAGGCCATTGATATGGGCGTGGAGCAACTTTCCTTCACCGGTGGCGAGCCGTTTGTGATTCGCGATTTCGTGAACATTCTGGATTACGCCAGCCAGCACCGGCCCTGTTTTGTGCTGACCAATGCCACCGAGCCTTTATTGAAGCGCCGGCACCAGGTGCTGCCGCTGCTGGATAACCCCTACCCGATTCATTTTCGCGTCAGCCTGGATTTCCCCGACCGCGCCCGCCATGACAAGGATCGCGGAGGGGGCAGTTTTGATCAGGCGTTGGAGGGAATTCAGTGGTTGGTCGAGCAAGGCTTTAAGGTTTCTATTGCTCGCCAGACGGATTTGGATGAAGTTCCGGCTGAGGTGGAAACTGCGTTTCGCGGGATATTCCGAGAATGGCAGATTCCGGAAAACCTGGCGTTTACGGCGTTTCCTGATTTGGGTACTCCGGGTTCGGAGGATGGCAGCCCGGAGATTACTGAGAACTGCATGGAGAAGTTTCCGACCGTCGATAGTCGTGGTCATTTTATGTGTACGTATACGCGGATGCTGGTGAAGAAGGGCGATTCGGTGCGGGTTTATGCTTGTACGCTGGTGGATGATGATCCGCAATATGATTTGGGTGGGTCGCTGGCCGAGAGCATGGAGGAGCGCGTGATGTTGCGGCACCATCGGTGTTTTTCCTGTTATCGCTATGGGGCTAGTTGTTCGGCGCCTGGTTGATTGTTGAAGCCTGCTCGCCGTGCTGTTCGCTGATAGAAACGTGGATTTGTGTGATGACGACTTTTGAAGGCGCCCTGTTCTGGGGGTTTCTGGTGGTTTACGGCATTGTGATGTACGTGCTGTCGCCGAAGAGCAAGAATGCGAATTCGTTCTACAAGGGTGCGGACGATCAGGGCAATCCGGTGAGTCAGTGGTCGCTGACGGCCAGTATTTTTATTAGCTGGATTTTTGCCAAGTCGGTGACCAATGCGGCGAATCTGGGAGCCACATACGGGGTGACTGGTGGGCTGGCCTATGCCAGTTACTGGCTGTCGATTCCGGTGGCCGGTTACATCATCTACCTGATCCGGACTCAAACCGGGGCCCGCAGCCTGCAGGATTTTCTTACGTCGCGGTTTGGGCGTTTTGCGGGGCTGGCGTTCGCGGCGGCGATTCTGATCCGGTTGTATAACGAGGTGTGGAGTAATACCGCAGTGGTGGGTGGTTATTTCGGTCTGCCAGGCGAGTGGGAATACTATGCGTCGGCCATGCTATTTACCGTATTTACCCTTGCCTATAGCCTCAAGGGCGGGCTGCGTTCTTCGATTTTTACCGATGTGATCCAGACCTTTGTGTTTGTGTTTTTCCTGGGTGCGGTGCTGTTCATGATCATTCCGGCCAACGATACCTCTGCGTTGCTGAGCGAGGGCGAGTTCCGGTTGAACGCGGGGTTTGATTTGCTGCTGGTGGCTCTGTTGCAGATGTTCAGTTACCCGTTTCACGACCCGGTGCTGACGGATCGAGGGTTTGTGAACAAGGAAAAAACCATGCTTAAGAGCTTTGTGGTTGCGGGCTTGTTGGGCTTTGTGGCGGTGTTCGCCTTCAGCTTGGTAGGGGTTCATGCGCGCCTGAACGGTATTGATGCCATGGGCAATGCCCCAGCGGCGGTCGGGCAGTCACTGGGCCTTGCGGCGTTGTTTTTTATGAGTGTGGTAATGATGACCTCAGCCGGCTCGACTCTGGATTCCACCTTTTCGTCCTTGGCCAAGTCGCTGGCGGTAGATCTGCCGCGCTTGGCACGAAGGGCAAAGGATAAGTTGCCGAGTATCCGTGTAGGTGCAGTGGTGATGATCGTCTTTGCATTCGCGGGTAACCTGCCGATGTTTGCAGGCACCGATATCCTCAAGGCCACCACCGTTTCCGGCACTATGGTAATGGGGCTGGGCCCTGTATTTCTGTTCTATGGTTTCACCCGCTGGTCGCCCTGGAGTTTCCATCTGAGCTTCTGGACCGGTCTTGGCCTTGGCGTGATGCTGGCGGTGGGGCTGGTTCCGGCCAGTTGGGCCATCGGCGATGGCAAGTACGCTATGTTGCTCGGGGTGAATGCGTACGGCTTCCTGATTTGTACTGGCGGCTTTTTTCTGCCACTGGCATTTCGGCGTTTGGTACGGCGTTCGCTGGCGGCCGGGGAAGTATGAGGTACCACCATGACCGAAGGCCGTAGTTGTCCGTTAGCCTACCGATACAGGCCTAAATCTCTCTGCCAGGAGCCGGACGAGGTATCGGAGGATGTGTTTGATGTTTGGAGGACTAAAGGTTCTGGTTTTGCATGGTGACCCCGAATCTCTTGCCGGTTGGGAGTTGGCCCATGAATCCTTTAGTGCGGCTAACGACTCCGTTGTGCTGCAGTGGCTGCGCGCAACCGATGCCGATGTGATTGCCTGCACTCATACCTGGCTGCCCGTGCTCTGGTCAGCGGGCTCGGATGCCGCTGCATCCTATAGGCGGCGCATCCTGCAAGGTACTTCCCTATGTTCTGAGTAGGTCGTTTTTTCTTCCGATATCTTACGAATTTGTCACTGGCGAAAGCTCTAATCCGGTCTATTCTGAGTGAAAGGGTCGGCGTACTTTGCTGTGGTTCCGTCAAGCCCGACTTGAAATATATTTTGAGGTCTATATAATTTAGCACTAACTTTTAAGGCGAACCCCTCACGTTATGACATCAGAAGGATCGAATACCACCGCCATCACCCTACGCACACCCGTTAAGGATGATGGCTTCAGGCTTCACCAGCTGGTAGCGGAATGCCCTCCTCTGGACGCCAACTCAATTTACTGCAACCTGTTGCAGTGCAGCCATTTTGCCGATACCGGCGTAGCTGCGGAGAAGGACGGCGACCTAGTCGGCTTTATCTCCGGGCACATCCCTCCCCAAAAGCCCGAAACCGTGTTTGTGTGGCAAGTAGCGGTTCACGAGAAAGGTCGTGGGCAGGGCGTGGCCAAGCGGATGCTGAAAGAAATTGTGGCACGGGACGCGTGCAAAAACGTGACCCACATGGAAACCACGATTACCGCCGACAATGAAGCTTCATGGGCATTGTTCCGCTCGTTTGCGCGGGATATGGGTGCCGAGATTGTCCACCATGAGCACTTCAAGAAAGACACCCATTTTGGCGGCCTGCACGATTCAGAATTCCTGCTGCGTATTGGGCCGTTTGCCAAGTAACTCTTAGACAACTCTGAGTTAACTCTGAGACTTTTTTTGGAACGTTTTTAAGGGGCACTTTGTCTGCTCACGCGCCCCAATTCCAGAGCCATCATTAAAGAATTCTATTTAAAAAGCCGAACAGGCTGAGAGGAAATATAATGGACGTTTTCAAAAGTGAATCCGAAGTACGTGTATATAGCCGTGCCTTTCCAGTGGTTTTTAATCGTGCGAAGAACGCGCATCTTTACACTGAAGACGGTAAGCCGTACCTAGATTTTTTGGCCGGCGCCGGTTCCCTAAACTACGGCCACAACAACGATATTCTGAAAAAAGCACTGCTTGAGTACATCGAATCAGACGGTGTGAGCCAAGGCTTGGACTTGCACACCACCGCCAAGCGCGGCTTTATGGAAGCCTATAAGAAGTACATTCTGGATCCCCGTGGTCTGGATTACAAAATGCAGTTTACCGGGCCAACCGGTACCAACAGCGTAGAAGCCGCCCTGAAGCTGGCCCGTAAAGTAAAAGGCCGCACCGGTATCATCTCGTTCACCAACGGCTTTCACGGTGTAACCATGGGTGCGGTTGCCGCAACCGGTAACAAGCATCACCGTGGCGGTGTTGGCGCACCGCTGAGCAACGTAGACTTCATGTTCTACGACGGCTACCTGGGTGAAGACGTAGACACCTTGGCTGTTATGGATAAGTTGCTGTCTGACAGCTCTTCCGGTGTTGAAGTGCCGGCCGCGGTAATCGTGGAAGCGGTTCAGGGCGAAGGTGGTCTGAACGCCGCCGGTGCGCAGTGGCTGAAAGGTTTGGAAACTCTGTGTAAGAAGCACGACATGCTGCTGATTCTCGATGATATCCAGGCAGGTAATGGCCGTACCGGTGAGTTCTTCAGCTTTGAATTTGCGGGCATCAAGCCTGATATCGTAACGGTTTCCAAATCGTTGAGTGGCTATGGTCTGCCGATGGCACTGGTGCTGCTCAAGCCAGAGCTGGACATTTGGGGCTCGGGTGAGCACAACGGCACCTTCCGTGGCAACAACATGGCGTTCATCACCGCCCGTGTTGCGGTAGAGACTTACTGGAAAGATGACAAGTTCGCCAATGAGGTGAAAGAAAAGACTCAGGTGCTGGGTGATGCGCTGCAGGCGATTTGCGATAAATACCTAGGCCAGTTCAAAATGAAAGGGCGCGGTTTGATGCGAGGCATTGAAGCGGCTAACGCGGAGATCACAGGCCCTGTTACTAAGCGTGCCTTCGAGCACGGACTGATCATCGAGACCAGTGGTCCGAATGATGAAGTCATCAAATGCCTGATGCCGCTTACAACCAGCAAGGAGGATCTGAAACTGGGTGCTGAACTGCTGGCAAAAAGTGTGGATGAGATCATGCAGGAAGGGATCAGCGAGGCGTCTTAATACGCCTCACCATTCCGGACATTCATTCTGCAGGTTAGCCAGGGAAGAGTTATGACAAGTCAATTACATACCGTCGAGAAAATCGGCGGTACCTCAATGAGTAACTACGAAGCTGTGCGCGATAATATCATTGTCGCGAATCACAGCAAGGAAGAGCTCTACCAGCGTATTTTCGTGGTGTCTGCATACAGCGGCGTAACCAACGAGTTGCTGGAGCACAAAAAAACTGGCGAGCCGGGCGTGTATGCGCTGTTCGCTGATGCGGAATCAGACTGGGCTTGGGCTTGGGCGGATGACCTTACCAAGCTGATTCAGTTTGTTACCGATATCAACGGTGAACTGTTTGAAGATTCGATGCTTAAGCAGCAGGCAGATCAGTTTATTACCGACCGTATTGAAGGTGTTCGCGGTTGTTTGATCGACTTGCAGCGCTTGTGTTCCTACGGCCAGTTCCAGCTTGAAGAACACCTGCTAACGGTTCGTGAAATGCTTGCGGGCATTGGCGAAGCGCACAGTGCGTTCAACACTACGCTGAAGCTGCAGCAAGAAGGTATCAATGCACGCTTTGTGGATCTTACCGGCTGGCGCGATACAGAGCTGCTGCCGCTGGACGAAAAGCTGAAGCAGGCTTTTGATGCCGTGGATCTCACCCGTGAGCTGCCGATTGTGACCGGTTATGCCCAGTGTAAAGAAGGGCTGATGCGCAGCTTCGACCGGGGCTATAGCGAGATGACATTCAGCCGAGTGGCGGTTATTACCGACGCCCGCGAAGCCGTTATTCATAAGGAATACCACTTGAGCTCTGCCGACCCCAACATTGTGGGCGCGGAAAAAGTGGTTCCTTTGGGCAGCACCAATTACGACGTGGCAGATCAGCTGGCGAACCTGGGTATGGAAGCGATTCATCCCCGTGCCGGCAAGGGCCTTCGCCAGGCGGAAATTCCGCTGCGAGTGATGAACACCTTTGAGCCAGAGCACACCGGCACCCTGATCACTGGCGATTACATCAGTGAAAAACCACAGGTTGAGATCATTGCCGGCGCCAAGGGCGTGTTTGCGATCGAAGTGTATGATCAGGACATGCAGGGTGAGCCGGGATCGGATCGTCGTATTCTGGACATCCTGAGCCGCTTCAAAGTGCGCTTCATGGCCAAGGACACGAACGCCAACACCATTACTCATTACGTGGGCAGCACACTCAAGCACGTCAAGCGCGTGGTGAGCGCGTTGAAACAAGAGTTCTCCAACGGTGAGATTAGTACCCGTAAAGTGGCGATGGTTTCAGCGATTGGCAGCGATATGAAGGTGCCAGGCATTCTTGCACGGTCGGTTAAATCGTTGGCCGACGCTGAAATCAGCGTGTTGGCTATGCACCAGTGCATGCGCCAGGTTGATATGCAGTTTGTAATCGATGAAGACGATTACGAGAAAGCGATCATTGCGTTGCACGGTGCTCTTATAGAGCCCCACAACCATGAATACGCGATTGTAGCTGCCCAGTCTTAACGGTGAAAGCTCGGGTGGATTTGTCGCATGGGCCGGGCTACCTGCGATGAATCCATCGGTGGCATGAGGTCGTATCCTCTTTAAATTGTCACCGGTACCAAGCCATGGTAAATAGCGCAGTGCTGGGCCCGTCCCCTAAAATGCCCAACGATAATGAAAGGGGTTTCTTGGTTGGGCTGTATTTCAGGGATGCGTCCCGTTATGACATGCTCACAGAGGCGTCTGAGCGCCGCCTTTCCCGAAAGTTAACCCTTTGCTTTCGCATCATCAGCGCGCAATTGGTTTTGCCTGATGACACCCCCCAAACCTACCGCGCCGTAATAGGCACGATTGTTGATACCAGCGCCTTCTCGCCTAGATGCCTTCGGGCTTTCCGCCTTGCCAATGCCTGTCGCCGTAAGCTCATTCAGAGCAACTTGCGGTTGGCCGTGCACATTGCCCGCCGTTACAACCAACAAAGTATGCCCATGTCGGATTTGATTCAGGACGCCAATGTTGGCTTGATCAAAGCGGTTGAACGATTCGATCCGACCAAGGGCTTCCGTTTTTCAACCTACGCGTATTGGTGGATCACTGAAGAGGTTAAGCGGTGTTTGCAGCGTGGCGCACGGTTGGTGCACACGCCAGAAAACGTGGTGGACGAAATACGAAATCTGCACAAAGTGTCTTTGCAGATGCACCAGAACCTCGGGCGCATGCCCTCTCAGTCGGAACTGGCGCAAGCCATGGAGGCAACGCCCTCGAGGATCAGCAAGCTGAGGGCACTGGCGTTGCGTGAAGTATCAACGGATGTTCCCTTGATTGAAGACGGCTTAATGACTCTGGGTGACAGCCTTAAGGCAGATGATCAGGCAAGCCCGGAGCAAAGGATGTCGGGCCGCGACGATCGGCGAGCTCTGAAGGCAATGCTCAGTGAACTCACCGATCGTGAGCAGGCCATTCTCTCGCGCCGCTACGGCCTTGATTTGCCAGAGCCGGACACTTTGCAGGTTATTTCAGCCGATATGGGCATAAGCCGCGAACGGGTTCGGCAAATTGAGAAGCTTGCTTTACGTAAGCTCCAGACGTCGTTTGATGGTGGGCTGTACGAGGCTTTCCCAGAACCTAAGAGCCCGAGTACATTTAAAATTATTGAGCCGGTGAGCGGCACTGCATGTGTTGTGGGCAGCTAACCAAATGGTCGTTGACCATGCCCACAGCCTGCATAAATGCATAAACAATGGTTGGCCCCACAAACGTAAACCCCGCTCGCTTTAGCGCCTTAGACATAGCTTCGGATTCTGGGGTAGTAACCGGTACTTCATCGATGCTGCGCCAGTTATTTTGGATAGGGCCGTTCCCCACAAAAGACCAGAGGAACCTAGAAAAACCAGTGCCTTCCTCTTTCAAGCCCAGATAACCTCTGGCATTTTTAATGATCGACTTCACCTTTAGCTTGTTCCGCACAATACCTGGATTCGTCAGCAGTTCCGCAATCTTGTTGTCATCGTACTGAACGATTTTTTCTGGATCAAAAAAATCATAAGCGGCCTGATAGCTTTGCTGCTTGCGCAGAATGGTAATCCAGCTTAGCCCCGCCTGTTGGCCGTCTAAGCAGAGCTTTTCGAACAGGGCCAGGTCGTCGTACTCGGGCCGGCCCCAGACCTTATCATGGTAATCCACATAGAGCCGATCGGTGCCGCACCATGGGCAGCGCTCGGCGGCTTTGTCATCTTTGTGCAAAACAGGCATATGGCTGTCTCCCGGCGAAGTTATCGATGCTATCAGCGCTTTGAACGAATTCTACGCTGAAACATCGGCTCCCAGTGTGTATCCAGTGGCTCTGCTTTACTCAGGCTGTAATCGTCGGGCGGAGGCTCGAGCAGTGTGATCGTGGGCCATGAGCCTGGTCGGTCACCTTCGGCTTGTCTGTAAACCAGTGTGGCCAGAAAACCCTCCGTGTAAAAGCAACAAGCCTGCCAGTGATCGTCTGGCTGGTCGCCGTAGAGCTCAAAGTTCCGGCGCACTTCCAGAGTTTGTAGGTTGCCAGCGATGCCCCGACCCGTGGCCTTTAGCCAAGCCTCTTTTAGAGTCCAAACCCTGAGGAAGTTGTGAGAGTCATCCTCCTGAAACAACCATTCTTGTTCAACGGGAGAGAACCAGCGCTTAACCACTTTTTGCCATTGTGGATGTCGTTTGCTGGGTTCAATATCTATTCCCAGCGCAGAGCCGTATTGAGTACCGCAGGCAGACAGCCCGTGACTATGGCTTAGGGAAAGGTGCCAACCCGACGGGCTGGCAGAAACAGTTGCGCGCCCTTCCATCGGCCAGCACTGATCTGGCCGTACAGAGCCTGCTTTGCTTAAAGCTTGGCGTATCAGCCAACGACTGGTGAGGAACTCTGAGGCCCCCGTGCCGCTGAGCCCGGCAAATCTCTCGCGTTCGTGAGCAGTTAACCAATCCGGTGCAACCTCCGGCAGTTGTCCGGTTTGATGGCACAGTTTGATGGTTGGCTTCTGCCGAACTCCGGCGGAATCAGGGCTGGAGTCGTTGGATGAGCCAGCCATCGCCTTCCCTCACGTATTCAAATCGATCGTGGAGACGGCTAGGGCGGCCTTGCCAGAATTCGATGCGCTCCGGAACAACGCGGTATCCACCCCAAAAACCGGGTAGCGGAACCTCACCTTCGCTGAACTTGCGCTTCATTTCTGCCACCTTCTGCTCCAGCAGCCCCCGTGAGGTAATGGCCTTGCTCTGCTCGGATACCCAAGCGCCAATCTGGCTGCCGCGCGGGCGTGAGGCAAAATACTTCAGGGATTCGGTCTTACTGACCTTTTCAACCCGGCCCTGAATCCGCACCTGTCGGTTTAGGCCTATCCAGGGAAATAACAGGGCAGCCCGGGGGTTCTCATGAATCTCATGGGCTTTGCGGCTTTCGTAATTGGTGTAGAACACGAACCCGCGATCATCGAAGTATTTCAGCAGCACCGTGCGCAAATCTGGCATGCTGTCGGCACCGGTGGTGGCCAATGACATGGCGTTCGGCTCGAGAATACCGGCTTCGCGGGCGTCGCCGAACCAGGATTCGAACTGTTGGGCCGGGTTTTCGCTTAATGCTTCGCGATCCAACCCTTCACTTTCAAAATCGCGACGCATATCGCCGATGTCCATAAACGCCTGCCCCCGTTCGCTAAAAACCAGAAAAGTAGTGTTAAAAAGAGATGACCAAGAAGGTACGGTACGAAAGCTCAGGATATAGAGTTCAGTTTCCCCTGTCAGCGGTTGGCTGACAAACCGGTACCGGGCCGTCTATCCTTATACAAAGGCTACGTACTTTAGTCCTCAACGCCTTAAAGGAGAAATCCGTGGCCCAAAGCCATCAGCGCAGTCGCCTTCCCAGAAACCTGGTGATCGGTGCGCTCGTACTCATCGTGTTATACAGCCTAGCCGGTTTTCTGGTGCTGCCTTGGTGGCTGAAGCGTGCGCTGCCCGATCAGCTGGAACAGCGCATGGGGTGGCAAGCGGATGTTAGCGACATCAGCAGTAACCCGTTTGCGCTGAGTGTGGAAGCTTTAAGCCTGTCTGCGCAAGACAGCGACAACGAAAAGGTTGTGGGTTTTGATCGCCTGTACATCAACCTGAATTTCTTTGAGCTGATTCGTGGGGTGATCGCGTTTGAGGCCATTGAGCTTGAAGAGCCGTTTATCCGGCTGGATCTGCTTGAAGACTACAGTGTGAACTTCGCCCGGGATTTTCAGGCTGCCAACGCAGGCGAGGATAATTCGCCGGCAGAGCAGGCTGAGCCAGAGGACAATCAGGCGCTGCCCTCGCTGTATTTTCAGCAGTTCACCGTAAACGGTGGCGAGCTGTTGTTCCGGGATTTCACTCAGCCAGAAATGGCAGAGTTCCGGATTACACCGCTGGATCTCACCTTAAGCGATCTGGCCACCTGGCAGCGGGACGATCGCAACAGCGATTATTATCTGCAGGCGGCCTTGGGTAACCAGACCATTGAGTGGCAGGGTAACCTCAGTGTTACACCGCTATATTCCAGTGGAAACCTGGCCATCTCCGGCGTTGATCACAAGACCCTCGGGCATTTCCTGGCGCCTTACCTACCCTACGATTTGCGCGGGGGTAAAGTAACGGTGCGTTCAGATTATGAATTGCAGACCAGCGACACTCTGTATCTTTCAACCAGCAAGGGTCGGGTGTCGGTGGAGGATCTGGCTGTTGCGCCGGACAAGCAGAGTGAACAGCCGCGCCTGACCACAGCATCTATTGTCATCGAGGACATCGGGTTTGACCTTAATGCCCGTGAAGCCCGCGTTGGGCAGATTTCCTTGGAACAGCCGGACATTGCGTTAGCGCGTAATAAAGCCGGAGAGATTGATTGGATTGCTACGCTTGCTGCATTTACCAAGAGCAGCGAGACGAAAGAGCCGAACACAGAAGCGTCGGAGCCCGCAGCAGCTGAGCCGCCTTTCCGCTGGTCGCTGGCGGGCATAGAGGTCTCTGATGGCCGTGTGCTCTGGCAGGATCAGCAGCCGGGCTCTGCTGCAGAACTGACACTGGAGCAGCTTTCCCTGTCCACCGGTGACATCAGCAGCGCGATGGAAGACCCCATGTCGTACCAGCTGCAGGCGGCTCTGGCCAGTGGCGGCACTCTCTCCCTGAATGGCCAGGTGACACCTGAGCCATTTACTCTGGAAGCGGCTATCTCCGGCTCCGGAATTGTGCTGGCGGCGTTTGAACCCTATTTGCAGGAGTCGGCTAATTTAGCGGTTACGGGCGGCAACCTGGGGCTGGATGGAAATCTTGATTTGGATGGCCAGCAGGAACCCTTAACGGGCACTTTCAGTGGCACCGCAGAGGTTACTGGGTTGAATCTTCAATTGCCCGGCAGCAGCGAACGGTTGATTTCATGGCAAACGCTGCGCTTGGCCCCCATTGAGTACAACGTGCATCCGGCCAGGCTGGAAATCGGCACGGTTACCTTGGCTCAGCCTGCCATCAACCTGGTTCGCAACACGAACAGTGTTCATAACGTGGCGCAGATTATCCCGCAGTCTAAGGCTGGGGATGCCTCTGCAGCGCCACAACACAACGCTGACGAAGAGGCGCAGTTTATCTTCCGCATCGGCCAGCTAATGGTTGAGAAAGGCGCGCTCGATTACACAGATCGCACTTTAGACCCGGCTTTTACAACGTCACTTGACCAGCTCAACGGCTCGGTTACCGGCCTCAGCAATGTATCGCCCCAGCAAGGCAAAGTCTCCCTGAAAGGGCGAATGGATGGTAGTGCCAGCGTCGAATTTGACGGCACAATTGGTACCTTGGGAACCGAAGAAACCAGCGACCTGAAACTGACGATGAAAGACTTGTCACTGCCAGTGCTTTCACCCTACTTTGGCCGCTACTTGGGCTATGGCGTAGACAGTGGAAAGCTGGAGCTGGATTTGGCCTATCAGATTACCGGAAACCAGATTGACGCATCGAACAGGATTGTGATGGATCGCCTCGGGTTAGGGCAGGCAGTTGCAAGCCAGCAAGCCGTCAATGCGCCGGTGAAGCTCGGGCTGGCTCTGCTGCGGGACAGCAATGGGGTTATCGAAGTGAACCTGCCAATCAGCGGGAACCTGGCCAGCCCTGATTTCGGCGTTGGCCAGGTGGTTATGCGCACGTTTGTGAACCTGCTGGCGAAAGCTGCTACATCGCCGTTTAGTATGCTTGGGTCGATTGCCGAACTGGCGGGCTTAAGTGGTGAAGAGCTAGGCCAGATGAGCTTTGAGCCTGGTACGGCCAAGCTGGCACAGGGTGAGGCTGAAAAGCTGGCTGCTCTGGCGAACGCATTGTTTGATCGCCCGGACCTTTTGCTGAATATCCGAGGCGGTGTTTCGCCCTCTGCTGACGGGCTGGTGTTTCTGCGTGATGAGCTGTTGGCAAGTCAAGGCGGGGAACTTTCTGAGCAGGATTGGGAAGAGGCTCGTGAGGCCTATCTGGCGGGGGAGCGAAAGCTGGCGGCGCCTGAAGTGCTGACCAATCTTGCCAATGCGAGGGGCTCTGCGGTGCAAGAGATACTGCGGGACACCCACGGTGTTCCGGCGAGCCAGTTGTTTATGCTCGACCCCTCGCGCAACGCAGAGGTGTCGGACGAGGGCAACGTCATTGTCGGGTTTACTCTGGATGCCCGCTAAGAAATCGCGGGATTACACCAAGAAGTCACAAAGGATTAAAACGCGTGCCACAGGCCCTGAGTCATTTTTTTGCTTACGTTTCCCGCCTGCGCTGGATCAAACGCTGGGGGTTGATGCGTAATGCGATTGAAGAAAACGTAGCAACCCATTCCTGGGAAGTGGCCACTTTGGCCCACGCCTTAGCGCTAATTCGTAACCGGCACTTCAACGGACAGGTGAATGCCGACAGAATCGCCGCTGCAGCGCTGTACCACGATGCAACCGAAGTGATAACGGGGGATATGCCCACGCCCATAAAGTACCACTCCAAGGTCATGAGGGAGGCCTTTGGCGACATTGAGCACAAAGCCGAGGCGGAACTACTGGCTCTGCTGCCGGCGGATTTGCGAGAGGATTTTTCACCGTATCTTCGGGAATCCCAGCAGCCGGCGGAAGATCGCGAGTTGATCAAGGCGGCAGATCGGCTGTCAGCCTGGCTGAAATGTCAGGCAGAAGTGCGTGCGGGTAACCGGGAGTTTGAACCAGCTGAGAAGCAGATTCGACAAAAGCTCGTGCAGGAGGGGTTACCGGAAGTGACCTACTTTATGGAAGTGTTCGCACCCAGCTATGAACAACCGCTGGACAACCTGCTGGGCTGATCCCAGGAGGTTGTCCGTGCGTTCGTGAGGGTTAAGCGTGGCTGGCGCCGCCTACCAAGCCGCCGCGCAGGCCGTCTTTCTGCAGCGATTGGCGCACCGCATCTTCGGGGCTGCCGGCCAGTTCTCGGAACATGCCCATGGAACCCAGCAGAGCAGAAGACTCGTAGGGTACAAACACCCGCTCGCCGTCTTTCGCCATATTCGGCAATACCTTGATGTAGCTTTGCCCCAGCAGGTAGCCGATAACCGTCTGCTTGTTGTCTTCGGTATCACCTAACGCACTCAGCACCAGACGAATGGATTCTTGCTCGCCCTGTGCACGCAAAATGGCGGATTCTCTGTCGCCTTCAGCGTTGAGGATGGAAGATTCGCGCTGGCCTTGTGCCTTGGCAATAGCGGCTGTTTTCTCACCCTCGGCCTCAGTTACCGTGGCCCGGCGCTTACGCTCAGCGGCCATCTGAAGGCGCATGGCGTCTTCTACTTCTTCGGGCATGTTGATGTCTTGAACTTCCACCCGGGTGAGTTTTACACCCCACTTGGAGGCCGCGTCTTCCATTTCGGCCTGAATGGCGTTATTCACCTCGGCGCGGGATTCAAACAGTTTATCCAGCTCCATTTTGCCGACCACCGAACGCAGAGTGGTTTTGGCGAGCACTTCAACGGCCTGGCTCATATTGGCCACTTCGTAAACGGCACGGCGGGGGTCAATGATCTGGTAGTACAGAGCACCGTTGATTTTCACGGTCACGTTATCGGTGGTCACCACCGGCTGCCCCGGGAAGTCCATCACCGTTTCCCTGCGGTCGATGCGAATTTCATCGGTGGTCATCGGGTGGTATTCCTCGCCCATGCGCATGTAGCGGATCATGGTGATGGGGCGGGGCCGCTCGACAAAGGGGATGATGATGTTCACGCCGCTTTCCAGAACGCGGTTGAACGAACCCAGGCGTTCAATGACCATAACTTCCGACTGTCGGATGATTACTAGCCCTTTGGCGATGATGAAGATGCCGATGGCGACAACAATCAGGCTGATGATTAGCCCCGGTGTAATAAACGATTCCATGCTTACTGTTCCTTGAGT
This sequence comes from Marinobacter sp. LV10R510-11A, assembly GCF_900215155.1. Taxonomy (NCBI): domain Bacteria; kingdom Pseudomonadati; phylum Pseudomonadota; class Gammaproteobacteria; order Pseudomonadales; family Marinobacteraceae; genus Marinobacter; species Marinobacter sp. LV10R510-11A. The sequence continues at coordinate 2,978,956 of NZ_LT907980.1, read as the reverse complement.
GTGACTGCTTGGATAATGGCAGTGGTGCCATCAAATTTTCTGAAAATGACGTCGGTTCCCGCAGGGAAATCGGTAGCCCCGGTATTGTCGTCTCTCAAGCGATAAAAGTCGCCGTTGACTTTGATACCTGTAGCGCCGTCGAAATCTCGCTTCAGTGTGTGATAGCGCTTACCTTGCTCGACGCCTGTACCAGTGGTTCCATATGCCACCCCTTTTGGGGAAAAGCATGGGCGGATCCAGCGGATAGCGATGGGCACCATCAGACCCGAGAACACGCCCATGCCGACAAGCTGCCACTCGAATGACATACCGACGAAGGCCAGTACTGCGGTAAGAGCGGCAGCAATAGCCAGCGTTAGCAGCACAAGCACGCCGGATGTCAGTTCAGCTAGGCCCAGCACGAGGGCTAGAATCAGCCAAAAATGCGTAAGACTCCATTCCATACAGAAAATCCGCAGGTTCAGGGTTTAAGAAATCCGCAAGACCAAGGCCTGCGGAGATTGGGGATTGTACCGAAAAGCCCGGGCCGAGTCAGAGTGGCCCAGGTGTCGGCAAGACAGGCATTCATAGCCATATGCGGTGCAGGTGCAGTTGTTAGAGTATCTGCTTTAACTAGCACAACACACAACAAGAGGCCTATGGCCATGAAAGATCTGAAAAACAAAGTGGTTGTTGTTACCGGAGCGGGTTCTGGTATCGGGCGAGCTCTCGCGCAAGCGCTGGCCGTGCGCGGTTGTAGGCTGGCGATCTCGGATGTTAAAACCTATAAGCTAGACGTAGGCGATAGGGACGCGGTTTTCCCGCAAGAATTTATATAGCTGACACTAGCCTGCCCGCTCAATTCCGGTATTCTTGCGGTAGAATTCCAGACCCTGCAAGGAGCTGTCTCGTTTTATGTGCGAACTACTGGCCATGAGCGCCAATACACCCACTGATCTCTGCTTCAGCTTTACCGGGCTGACCCGCAGAGGCGGCGACACCGGCCCCCACAAGGACGGCTGGGGTGTGGCTTTTTACGAGGGCAAGGGCGTGCGGGCGTTCCACGATGTGGATGCCAGTGCCAACTCGCGCATTGCCGAAGTGGTTCAGACTCACCCTATCAAAAGCGAAGTGGCGATCTGCCATATTCGCCAGGCCAATGTGGGCGAAATCTGCCTGGCCAATACCCATCCGTTTATACGGGAACTCTGGGGCCGGTACTGGGTGTTTGCCCATAACGGGCAGCTTTCTGAGTTCCGGCCATCGCTGGGGTTTTACGAGCCCGTAGGCGGCACAGACAGCGAGGCGCTGTTCTGCGATATCCTCAACCACCTGCGCAACCACTGTGATCGCAATGACGCGGTAGAAGCTATTACAGAACGCTTGGTTCAGCTTTCAAAGGCCTATGCGGGCCAGGGCATTTTCAATCTTCTGCTGAGCAACGGCGATTGGCTGTTCACCTACTGCACCACCAAAATGGCCAGTATTACCCGCCGTGCGCCCTTCGGCCCGGCAAGGCTGAAAGACGCAGACGTTATTGTGGACTTTGAGTCGGAAACCACGCCGAACGACGTCGTAAGCGTGATCGTAACCGAGCCGCTGACAAGCGATGAAGAATGGGATATCTACCAGCCAGGCGAGTGGCGGTTGTGGCGCAAGGGTATTGTGGAGGCTAAAGGTATCGCGGTGCAATGTGGGCCTGGATCTCAGTTTTAAAACGTGCGATCAGCTCGCTGTTGTCATGATCCCAAGGGTGGTAGCCCGGCTTAAAGTAGCTGAGCCAATTCGGGATCAGGCTGGAGAAGGTGCCGTTCTTTCCCCGCAGACGCCATAGGCCGCCGGCGGTATCGGCAATGGAAAAGCGTTTGGCATCATTCAGCATCATCCGGCAGGTGAAATAAGTGCTCATAACACCCAGAGCCGCCGTACTGAAGGCCAGATAGAAGGTTCGTTCAACGTAGGTGCCTCCGGCCTGCTGAAACACATCGTAAGCCACCGCCTTGTGCTCGGTTTCCTCAATGGCGTGCCATGCCCAGAGCGGGCGCATGCTCTCATGCATGCCTTCACGCACATCGTCGCGCTCCAGAAGCATATCCGCCATCATGGCCGTCATGTGTTCCAGGCGCAGGTAATCGCCAGCTGGTGACGCTTTGGTAGCTTTTTGGCTATACCTAAAACAACAGTTAGATGCTTTTCCATACCTTCAACTGGCATGCCCTGATCCCGTATATGCTGGTTTATGGCGATATGCTCCAGGGAGTGCATGGCTTCCTGTCCAATAAAACGCCGCACGTCGGCTTTCAGCTTGGGATCGCTGATCTGACCTTGAAAGGCCCGCACCGAATCCACAAAAAATTGCTCGCCTTGTGGGAAAAGCACCGACAGTGCATTCATGGTGTGGCTTAGGAAATGGCTGTTCTCCAGCCAGTACTGGGGCACTTTTTCGTTAAACTCAAACCCCATGCGCTGGGCTTTGATGTGGACGCTATCCGGGGTTTTTGATGCCCGACTGGCTGCTGTAGCGTGTTTTTCGGTGGTTTTTGTATTCAGCATGGGTCTACTCCTCACATGGGCTGATGTCATGGCTTCAGTGTGTCGGAGTCCAGCGTTGGGATGAATGCGAAAACGGGACGGCCACCATTCTAAATGGGACAAAGCGGCAGAAAAGTTGGCCAACGCGACGCGGGCCCGGGTGCAACTCGCCCCACTGTAGTGGCTGAGGGCTTCTGCTAGAGTCGTTTTGAGGCTTTCACTCAGGCAATCAGGGAAACCTATGGCGATCACCCGATCGGAAAAAGAACGGCAGATGCTGGGTTTATTCCTGGTGCCGGGCGTGTACATGCGGGTGATGGCTGAGACTGTCAGGCAGCTTGGTCACAATGACAGGTTGCTTTACGAGGGCCTGAATTTTGGCCCGGAAGATCTGAAAGCCAACGACAGCCGGGTGTTCGTTACTGATGCCATGATTATGGCCGAGCGTGCGCTGGCTCTGGCGGGTAAAGACGGCTTGAGCTTTATGCTTGCCCGGGAGCTGCGGGTAACCATTCACGGCACTCTTGGATTTGCTGCGCTAACCAGCCCTACGTTTGCCGGTTCCCTAGATTCTGTGCGCCGTTATCTTCAGTTGCGGGCGCCTTTTCTGAGCATGAGCCAGTCCGAAACTGATGATCATGTACTGGTTAAGCTGCGTACTGAGATTGACGCACCGGGCCTCTATCTGTTTTTGGCAGAAACAGTCAGCGCGACCCTTATTCTGCTTACCGAACAGTTACTAGATCGCAGCGATGCGGAAAAACGCGGATTTGGCCTTGCGGACGGCAAACTGCCGGGCGTAACCGTACGCCTTGGCGGGCCAGAACCAGCTTATTACCGCCAGTTTGCGGATCAGCTACCGGTGCGGTTCGAGTATGACCAGCCCGATGAACTGCTGATGCTCCCGAAAGCGTTGCTGGACGTGCGTATGCGGCTGGCAGATGCCGAGGCCTCCCAGATGGCCCGCGACGAGTGTGAGTTCGAGCTGCAGAAAGCTCTGAAGGAGCAAGGCGACCTCGCGATGGCTGTGCGCAATATGCTGCGCATGATGCCCGGGCCTTTGCCCTCGCTGGAAGCCATGGCAGAGCGTTTTTGCGTGTCTTCTCGAACGTTAAAGCGCCGGCTGGCGGAGAAAGAAACCAGTTACCGTGAAATTGTAGAGGCCGTTCTAAAAGACCGTGCGATTCAGTTGCTGCGCTATACCAATCAATCGGTAAGCGAGATTGGCTATGAGCTGGGTTATGGCGACCTTTCAAACTTCAGCCGTGCTTTCAGAAAGTGGACCGGTAAATCGGCCAGTGAGTTCCGCGAAGGAGGGCCTGATCCGGCTCCGGAAGTAGGGCCATAAATACAACCCTCCGGCCCGGCACCTTACTAGCAGACCTTGTGGAACCAAAGCACTGGCCCCATATTAAAAAAACCTTCGAATTTAATCGTTATCGGAACGTTTTATGGCTAATCGACAGAATACTCACAACATGCTGCTCGGATACCTTATCTGGATCTTTGGGTTTCTTGGTTCCCATCGTTTTTACTACGGAAAACCGATTACGGGAACGATCTGGTTTTTTACCTTTGGTTTGTTTTTCATCGGCTGGATTATCGATCTGTTCTTGATTCCGTCCATGGATGAGGAAGCAGACAGCCGGTTTCGTGAGGGCGAGGTCAATTACAGCATTGGTTGGTTGCTACTGACCTTTACCGGCGTTTTTGGCTTGCACAGGATGTATATGGGCAAGTGGATCACCGGGATTATTTATCTGCTGACCGGTGGCTTGTTCCTGATGGGTATTCTTTACGATTTTTGGACGCTGAATGACCAAATTTCCGAGCGTAACCGGGAAGTAACATTTAGCTGATTGCACCCTGCTCCAGCTCTACCAGCCCATCTTCCAAGTAATCCAGCATCCGCTGGAGGCTTGGTAGCGTGCGGCGACAACCGATCAGCCCGAACTCCACCTGATCGTTGTAACTGGTCAGTGTCATGTTCAGACCTAATCGATCCATGGCGATGGACACGGGGTACATGCCCTCAAGTTTGGCACCGTTCCAGTAACAGGTCTTTTTGGGTCCGGGCACGTTGGAAATCACCACGTTGAATGTCTGCCATTTTGGAGCCATGCCGGTCAGCAGGTGAAACGCCGCTGGCGCCAGCGTCAAGGCGGTGTAATTGACGATTTCTTCGGGCGACATTCGAGAGTAGCGTTCTTTCGCTTCCTGAATGCCTTGGTGAATCTTCCGCAGTCGCGTGCCTGCGTCGCTCTCATCTGTATACAGGTTGGCCAGAATAACGCCCACTTGATTGCCTTCGGCCTGGTTGTTTTCCGCTTTATCGCCGGCAGAGCTCTCATACTTACGCAGCGATACCGGAACCATAGCGATCAATGGTTTATCTGGCAGCGCATCCTGATTCATGAGGTAGGTGCGCAGAGCGCTGGCGCACATGGCCGTGACCACGTCGTTTACGGTGGCGCTATACGCATGGCAAACCGCTTTTATCCGTTTCAGACAATACGACTGGGCGGCAAAACGCCGGGAGCCGGTAATTTTCTGGTTCAGAATACTGCGCGGCGCTTGAAAGACGGAGTTGTAGGCCGGGTCTTTGCGGGCGGTGTTAACCGTGCGCAACAGCTCACGCGCCACGGTCGGCACCGTACCCAGTTGTTTTCCCGATGCTCCCAGAAAATGACTAATACTGCTCCATAGCGAAGGGCCGCTGCTGTCCTCATCCCGCCGTGGTCGTACCGATAAGTCCCAGATCGGTGGCATATTGCGCTTTGAAGGATTGGTAGACAGCATCCTTTGAGTCATCCGCATGGCAGAAATGCCATCCATCAGGGAGTGGTGTATCTTGATATAAACTGCAAATTGCCTTTCGCCCAGCCCCTCTATGAGATGAAACTCCCAAAGCGGCCGTTCCCGATCCATAAGGTGTGAGTGTTCCGCAGAGACAAAACCAAGCAATTCACGGATTCGGCCGGGCGTGGGCAGGGCCTCAAAGCGGAAGTGATGTTCTAGATCCAGATGCTTGTCCTGCACCCAGACAGGCTGCGCCAGCCGGCTGTCCAGGCGCCGGTTAAATGGCGCCGTCACCTCAGTATCGTTTCGAAGTTGCGCGGCAAGCCTGGCCACATAATCATCAGGTGCATCGTCGGGAAACGAAAAAATCTGCAGCCCGCCCACATGCATGGGTTGCTGGCGCTTCTCCAACCAGAGGAAAAGCTGATCGGTGGGGCTGAGAGGCTTCACGGTCGGCGTCCTTTTTATGGGTGTTCTGCTGATCTTAATCCATGCATTGAGAGTAGCAGCGTTTTCACGTTGCGCGCCGCAGCATTTGCATTGGCACTCGGTAACGTGTGCCCCGGGATTTACCTGTGCCATGCACGGTGCAGGTCTTGCGATTGACTCTTACAATCTCGCCCTGAAAATCCCGCAGGCCGTGATCAAAACACACTGCTTCACCCACATTCCAGCCTGCCCGCTGTTGGCTTGGGTTCGGTAACTCAAAGGTCTGCTCAGGCAATGGCATTCCGATTTGCCCCGCACGTTCTGCCAGCTCTTCTCGCACGGCGTTTGCTCCGCCATTTTCATGCAGTTCATCAAGAATCGTGTAGAAATGTCGGTTGTGAACCGAGCCACGAAATCGTTGCCCAGCACTGTGTTGCAGCAGATGCGCGAACTCGTGGCAGCAGGTGTGCGCCAATAAGTTTAGTGTGCTCAGCTCACCGTCGAAATAACCCCGCTTCAGGATCTCCCGGCTGGAGAGCCAGCCACTGGCCGTATTTGGCTGGTGTTTGGCCTGAATCATACGAAGGCCATAGGTAATCTGATGCTGTTTGTACTGCGGATCAAAGCGATGATAGGTGGCCTGACCAGAACCGACTCGGCATACCAGGGTGCTGCTGGGAACGCGGTTTTTGACCCAGGCGGCTGCCGGTTGCCAGAGAGTGCTTTGCGTAACTTCGCACATCAGTTCGCCGAGCCTACGGGCTTGATATTTAGGGTCATTCATAGCAATTAACGAGCTGCAAACCTCATAATCTGAGAAGTAGAGTTCGACAAGTTTAGCGACCAACTTACTTGATTCTTGGTATTGAGTCAGACAAAACGTCGCCAGATGAGAATAAATGGTGACAGTATGTCTGAATTTAGGCCATTAAATGCCGGACGAGACCGTCCCAGCAATTTTATCAAAATCATCTTCCGGAAAGCTGAAAATAAGGATTGAGTCAGGGTTCTCCTCACTGAATAGATAGCCGGTCACGTAGTTACGATACTTTGCTGAAAATCCTCTGAACCCTGATGAAAAGCTCAGCGATTTTGTTTCAACGGTCTCTGATTCAGAGTCGGATCTGAGTTTGCTCAGAAAGTCGGATGTTGAAGCAACATTTTCGGGTACGGGTTCAACCCTAATGAATCCGATGGCTTTTCCGTTGCGAAAGAGGGATGTGTCGTTCTCGTCGATACGCACAGCATCAAATAAAGATGATTGAACCGACACCGCGTAATCTTGACTGGGTGAAAACGATATTGGCTGGGTCGATGCACAGCCGGAGAGAATCAAAATGAGTATGACGGTTGCAATGAGCTTCATTTGTTTCAGGCGTCCTTGTCTTATCCGAGAGAGGCTTCCAGTGGGCTCCTAAATTGTAACCCACGAGTCAATTTGCAGGTAAGGCTGATTTTGACCGAGCCTCGGGCGAATGGCGCTCCAGGTGCTCACTACCAATTTCCCTTTGATAGATGGAATGAAAAAAGAGGGGCCTCAGCCCCCCTCTCTTTGACATCAAGGCGGTGAGTCTTACGCCTCGATTGGCGAACGCCAGTCGTCTGCACCGGAAGTACCGGCAACAGTGTGTTCCCAGGTTACTTTGCGATAGGACACGGAAACGGTAACCAGCTGCGTGAAGTCAGCACTGGCGGTGTCTTGGCAGTGTGGCATGTTGCAGCTGATGTCGATGATGGTGGCATCTTCTAGGATGGTAGAGAAGAAATGCTCCTGCTTACCTTCTACAGAAGTGCGGTACCACTTCAGCTCAACCTTTGGCAGCATTTCGCCCGAAGCCAGAGAGTTGTACATCAGCGGTGTGGATTTGTTCAGTGCCGATGTGAATTTGAACGGCTTGTGTACACGCTGACCGGAAGGCTGACCGGACTGGGGATCTGTAGGTACGGTGACAACGTGGCTGAATTCTTGAACCAGCACTTCGTCTTCGTGGCCTTCAACGTAGATGTTGCCTACGGAATCGGAAGTGAATGCACCAGCGGTGATGTTACCCTGGGTCTTGCCTTCGATAGAGATATAACAAGGAGTTGGCATAGTCTGCTCCGTGACGTTTGAATGAGTAAATGTCCTTGGGTCTTCCCTGGACGACAAGATATATACAAAGCCCGTGCCAGATTCATAAAGATCATATAAAACAATAAGTAAAGAGTATTTATGACAATGTTTGGCCGCGGCGGGCAAGCTTGTGCCCGGGTTTTGAGCGAGGAATTGCTGGCCGAGCGAAAATTTGCCCGGGCAGTGGATGTCAGCGCAATCGCTTGAATTGCTCTCCATAACCAGACAAACTGTCACCACATGTTGATAAGTGGTGACAGTTTGTCTGACTCAGGCTTCGCCCATAACTTCCGGGCACAGCTCCAAGTTTTGTTCCGACAGCACGGCGGCCAACTCCGTATGAGCGAGGCGCTGGCGCAGGGTGTTAGCCGTTACCAGTTCTACCAGCTTCGGGATGAGGGGCAGATTAAGCAGGTTAGTCGTGGACTCTACCGGCTGGCAGATCTACCCCTGATACAGAATCCGGATCTGGTGACAGTCGCCACTCGTTTTCCCCATGCGGTGCTGTGCCTGATATCCGCATTGGACTGGCATGGCATCACCACACAAATTCCCCATGAGGTTCACCTCGCGGTAGAGCGGGGTGCCCGTTTGCCGGTTCTTGATTATCCTCCAGTGGCCGGCTACCGGTTTTCGGGTCAGGCCTTCCGTGAAGGTATTGAGCAGGCGGAGGTCGATGGCATCACTTTGCAGGTTTACAGTCCGGAGAAAACTCTGGCGGACTGCTTCAAGTTCCGTAATCACATTGGAATGGATGTAGTGCTGGAAGCTCTCGAGCTATATCGTACCCGCAAAATTTTTAGGCCAGGCAAGCTGATGGAATACGCCCGAATCTGCAGAGTCGCCAATGTGATGGCCCCGTATGTGGAAGCCAAACTGTAAACGGAATTAGCCTAACGTGAAAGGAGATCACCGTGGCCAAGAATATCGCCGCCTCTGTGCGACAGAAACTGCTGAATAAATCCCAAGAGGAAAAGCGTCCCTTTCAGGAATTGCTTCAATACTTTGCCATGGAGCGGTTTTTATACCGACTGAGCCAGTCAACCCATAACCGTTGCTTTACGCTCAAGGGAGCGCTGATGCTTTGGGTTATACAGGGGCCAAATAGCCGTCCCACCCGAGACATTGATATGTTGGGCCAGACCAGTAATGAGCCTAGGGCTATTTTGGCTCAAGTCCGTGAGGTGATTGCTACCAAAGTCGTTGATGATGGCCTGAGCTTTGATCCGAATACGCTGAAAGCTGAGTTGATTACTGCAGATGCCGATTATCAAGGGTTGAGGGTGACGTTCACTGGAACACTTGATAAGGCGCGAGTTCCCATGCAGCTGGATATCGGCTTTGGCGACACGGTCTTTCCATTACCCTCCTGGCAAGACTTTCCAGCGTTACTGGATTTTCCCTCTGCCAGAATCCAGTGCTACACCCCGGAATCTTCGATTGCCGAGAAGTTTCAGGCGATGGTTAATCTTGGCGAACTGAACAGCCGCATGAAAGACTTTTACGATATCTGGCTGTTGTCGCGCCAGCATGTATTCACGTTGCTTGATCTGTTTGGGGCCGTGGGGCAAACCTTTCAGAATCGGGGCACCGAGCTCCCTCAAATTAGCCCCTTTTCTACTGCTTTTACGGACAGCAAGCAGCCACAATGGCAAGCCTTTCATAAGCGTCTTGGCCAGCCGCATGTGCCGCAGGCGTTCTCGGCGATTGTTGCTGCGGTGGTTACATTCCTTGCTCCTGTGATGGAGAACAAGTCTGCCGAGACCGAGCAGAAAATATGGTACCCACCCGGGCCATGGATTCGGCAGGTTGATGAATAGTTCTATTTCGAAAGGCAACATCATGCGAGCCTTATCGCTTATGTTTTCGCCCTCTATGTCAGCGCAAGCTGAATCTGACGGGCAGTGCGTAGCTGAAAGTGCTGCCGGACATATCATCCGGTACAGGAGGTAGAGGTGCAGCTTGTTCAAGCATGGAAAGAGCCGCTTTATCCAGCAGGGAGTGGCCGGATTTTGTGCGCAGGCTGTGGCCGATAAGTGAGCCGTCTCGGCGGAATTTGAAGGTTATAACCGGCGCACCTTCCTGCCCCAGCCTGCGGGCACGGCGGGGGTATTTATAAAACCGGGAAAGGTGCCTGCTGAGTTTTGCCAGGTACTCATCAACCGCTGAGGGGTTGCCAGCATTTTGCAATGGCACTGAAGATTGCGACTGGGAATCCCCGTTTTCTGGCGCCGGCTCTGGCGTCTCGCTGGCGGAAGCCTCTGGTTGAGAATTATCCGTTCGTTCTTCGGGTGTTGCTTCGGTCGTCTCAGGTTCCGCTACCGTTTCTGGCTCTGGCTCGGGCTTTGGTTTGGCTTTCTGCACAGGTTCGGGCTTTGCCTTCTCTGCAGGCGCGGGCGCTGCCTTGCCCGCAAGCGAGATTTTGATAGCCGGTGCTGTATTGACGGCGGCGTTGCCTAGCTGGTTGATCTCGATGGGTTTCTCTGGCGTGGCAGCCATGAGAATTCCCGCGCTCAATACAACGGCAATTACCAGTAGTCCGAGACGGGCAAGCCTTCCGGTATCCTTCACGTGTCAGGCTCCGTAAGCAGTAGTATTTCCTCGTAACCGCCCTTTTCCAATGTGCGTAAAAGACTTTCTAGGTCGGCCATGGAAATGCTGCTGGCGGCGGCAATTCTTAGTGGGTTCTGTGCATCTGGTTCGGGCAGCCGCTGAAGCAGGGTTTGTGCATCCAGCGTTTCGCCGCTTATTCGCCAATGGCCCCTAGCGTTGACTAACAGATCGGCATGGGGCGACTGTTGCTCGGCACTCGGAGGCGTAGCCGGCAGGTCGGGCAAGGGGTCGTCAGCAAGCTGGCCAGCCACGATGAAAAACATCAGGAGCAAGAAAACCAGATTGATGAGTGGCAGGAGTGCATCTTCTACTCGCTCCATCAAAGACTTGTCGGAGGTGGAGGGCGGTGGGATCAGTTCGGTCATGGAGCTTCTTCGGTTGCACGTTTCCAATGGGTTTGAATGCCGTTGCGGGACAGCTCACCCAGAGTGGCTGTGAACAGGCTAAGCTGGGTATCTGGTGCGGTAGTGAGGTTGACCTCAGAAACGCCTGCACTGCGGAGCTCCGGTAGCAACTGGCCGATAGGCAAAGTAAGTTCCTGCCATGTTACGTCGCCCCCTTGGGCCACCGTCAGCAATGGTAGAGGTTCGCCTGTTACCGTGCTGCGGCTTTCAGTACTGTTGGCAAGCTCCAGATGATTCACCGGCATCAGCCGGCTTGTGAGCATAAAAAACACCAGCAGGATGAACACCACATCAATCAGTGGTGTGATACGGATAGGAACGGGCCGGCTGGGCCTGGGTTCAACCAGTTGCATGGGCGAAATGCTGCTGGGAAGAGGCTTCCGGCGTCACGGTAAGCACAGACACCAACGTGCTGTTAACCACCTTATGAATGCGCCGCAACCGGAACTCAATCCAGGCCGCCAGAGCGGCAAATGGAATGGCGACCACAAGGCCAGCCGCGGTGGTGGTCAGTGCCTCGTAAATGCCGCCACTTAGCTGCGATGCGTTGGCGCGACCTTCTGTCGCAGCCATAGCGCTGAAGGCTTCCATCATGCCAAGAACGGTGCCTAGCAGGCCTAGTAGAGGTGCAAGGGCCGCGATCACTTCAATGATTTTGAGGGGGGCTTCAAAGGGTTCAAGGCCTTGCTGTGCGTCTCGTGCAGCGGTCTCGCGAACCTGTCGATTGTCTTGATTGCTTTGCAGTGACTCAATGGTGTTGGTTACCACATTTTGCAGAGGGTTTAGTTTTCCCCAACGGTTAGCCTGCTGACGAATGACTTGTGGGTTCACGCCGGCGGGGTTCTGTTGCCAAAGCGTAATAATGCTTTTAAGTTTTCTGGACAACCTGGGTGCATAAAGCGCGCCTAGGAGTATCAGGTAGATAAACGTGACGAGGCCCAGAACCGCCATTACAAGCAGCACCGTCATCACTGGGCCGCCCATGACTAGCAGTTGGTTAAGGGGGCCATCTGTCAGCGTGGAGCTGAAGGGTGCCAAGAAATCGCTCATGCGAGATATCGCTCTTACTGAGGTGTGATACAAATCATAACGATTATCATTGTGTTTGCAAGTATGTAAGCTGTTGCATCACCACGCTCTGATAGAATTCATGTCGTTGCTAAACGCATTCTTGAACGATATGACCGAATACGGAGGCTGTACCATTCACATAGAATTCTTGCAGTGCGGAGTGGCTCTGCGGTGCTGATTAGTCGATGGTTAGGTAGCCTCGTTAACCGGGCGGTGCTTCTGGTAGTGGGTGTCGTTGTTCTGACAGCGCTGCTGGTTGCATTCGCGGGTACGCTCATTAGCCGGTCGGAGCTCGAACAGCAGGCGGCAAATCAGGTGACCACTATTTGCCCAGCTGGTTGCAGGAGAGCTAGACGACAAGCTGTCGCAGCGCCTCGACGCACTCAGCCATGTCGCGCAAGGGTTCACTATGAGCGAGACGGCTTTTCAGGTGCGGGCGAAAGTATTGATGCGCTGCCAGACCGCATTGCAGCACTTGTTTGATGGCCTCTATCTGATCGATGCGAAAGGCAACATTGTTGCCGAGTCCCCCGAGGCTTTGAATATGATCGGGATGGATGTTAGTAGCCGTTCATACTTCCAGCAGGCCTCCGGGCAACTGATCCCGTTTATTAGCGAACCCTACCGATCAAACAACGAAGGCAAACCCGCAGTGATGGTGACCGCGCCCGTGTTCGATCACCAGAAGCGTTTTATCGGGATGCTCGGGGGTGCGATTTCGCTTGCGGGCAAGCACCTTATGGAAGGATTTTCCGGTATTCGCATTGGTAAAACCGGGTATCTGGCCGTCGTAGCTCGCAACGGCATCATGCTTGCTCATGGCCGCACGGGCGAAGTCATGCGGCCGTTAAAGGGCATTACCCCGATGCTTCAGAGCGCCATGGATGGTTTTGAGGGTACCGCCCAGAGCCGCGATAGCGACGGTGATCCCGTTATTTTGTCGGTGCAGCAAATGTCTGAGATGCCCTGGTTTGTGGCAGCTGTTTGGCCTGCCCGTGAAGCCTATGCTCCCGTTACTCGCATGAAAGACGCATTTCTTTGGATTCTGTTGGCAGTGATCTTGCTGATTGTGCCCTTGGCCCTGTGGCGCTTCCGGCGCTTGATGGCACCGCTGCACGAATTGGGGCAACAAGTACACGAACGTCACTTGGGTGTGCGAAGCAACCCCGTGGGTGGCTCCGGTGGCTCGGAGATCCGCCAGGTAGCAGATATATTCAACATGGTGATGGACGAGCGCGACGATGTTATGAGCTCTCTGGCCGACCTTAGCGGCACGCATTTGTTCGACTGTGTCTCGGATGATGATCGTGGTGCTGTTATTAATGGCTGGCAGCAAGCCCTTGAGCGGCAGGACGTATTCCGCGACCGCTTGCGATTGCAGGGGCTGAATGCTAGCACCCCGGTTTGGTGCCAGGTAATGACAGCGTCTCTTGAAACCCCAGAAAAGGTTATGGGCACCATTACGGTTGTGCGGGCTAAGACCCTTGCCGAGCGTATCCGCGCCGGTGTTGAGTCTCTCAAGGTAGAACAGAACGGCCGAATGTTTGGCGTTACGGCGAGTATCGGTATGACTGAGCTGATTGTTGCGGACAAGGAACCCAAAGAGGTGGGCGCCCGGGCAGACGAAGGTACCTACGCTGCGAAATCCGAAGGCCGCAACCGGGTTGTGGTAATGCCTGCACCATAGCGATAACACGCCAGGGCTTTATCGGGTCAGGGCTGCTTTCCTGCGCAGAACTCCGTGGATTCGAGCTTGGCCGTTCGACACAGTGCCTCGGTTGCCAGTTGCACGTCGGCAACGTAATACAGTGAGGCCAGCCCCAGCCTGTCTCGGCCTAAATTATGAAACACCATGCCAAAGGCGATGTCGCCCGCGGTAAACCGCTCGTGATTCGATGCAAAATAGTCTGCTGGCTTAGCCAGTATCTCGTCATCCAAAAGCGCCTGAACGCGGCCAGCGCCCCCGTGGTATGCCTGAACCAGCAAGAGTAAGAATAGCGCGTCGCGTTTGCTTTCTGGCAAGTGGCCAAATCTCTCGTCAAAGACCGGCTGCAGGTTGCGGGCATTCTGGTGCATTAGGCGTAACGCGCAATCGATCTGCGCCAGCCGGTGCCAATAGTTTTGTGGCTTGATTTGGCAATCTTTCAGAGCAGAGGGTGAAAGCTGGAGAATGCCCTTGGCATCTGCTCGTGAGTGCGCTCGTGCCTGTCCGCCGCTTTCAATCAAAATTTGTCCGGCCAGATAGTTAGGCAAAACGGCGGGTAGTTTAAAGCGGTTTTGCTCGCTGCGGCGCTGCACGATATACATCAGTGCATCGTGCAGAGAGCCAGGCTGGTCACGGGTTGCGAAAGAGAGGTCGTCCCAGGCACCCCATACACGATCTTTGGTACGGGCGCCCAGATAGCGGCCAACAGCAAGGTCTAGGTTTACATGGGGTTGGTCACAGGCCAAGGCGAACGGATAGCCCTTGGTGTTTGCATCACCGGCAACCCACTCCTCGGTGAGTCCTTTTTTGTGTAGCGACTGGCGAGTATCGTTTAGGCGCTTTTGGGTTTCTGCACTGTCGTCGCCGTTGCTGATCCAGCCCAAGAACTGCCCGCGCATGTCGAACAGAATGTGGCGGTCGGTGCTTGAGCAATAACCGGATTCCTTCAGAACCCAGCGACGGATGGTGAGAATGTTCGTGTAAACGCCCTGGCTGACCCAGTAAGGAGAGCTCCTCACAATGGCAGTCCAACCGGTGGTGTCAGCACCTTCACCCCCAGCCTGATCCTCTTCAGCGAGCACAGGTGCTTGCGCCAATGTTGTCAGGATGAAAATCAGGGCAAGCTGACGTAAGCTTGCAAATCTTGAGTTCATAAACGATGTGTCCGTGGCATTCTGGGCACCACAATAACAAATGGACGCCATTATGAAGCAATCTGAGTATCTTCGTTACGACGCCACCGCGCTGGCGGATTTAATACGCCGTGGCGAAGTAACCTCCAGAGAAGTATGCGAGGCCGCAGTGGAACGGGCAAGCTCTGTGAACGGCTCCCTCAATGCCATCTGCTTTCCCCAGTTTTCCGAAGCTCTGGCGCAGCGTTTTCCTGAGCAAGGGGTGTTCGCCGGTGTCCCATTGTTGCTCAAAGATCTCGCGCAGGAGCAGGCGGACCGGCCGTGCACCTACGGTAGCCGCGGTTTTAGAAATAACATTGCGCCACAAGATTCAGAGTTTGTGCGTCGGGCCCGTGCGGGTGGGTTGGTGTTTTTAGGGCGAACCGCAACGCCGGAATTCGGCCTTAAGGCAGTTACCGAATCCGAGTTGTGGGGGGCTTCCCGCAACCCTTGGAACACCAAACTCACTCCCGGGGGCTCAAGTGGCGGCTCTGGCGCCGCAGCCGCAGCGGGCATTGTGCCTATGGCCGGCGCCAACGATGGCGGTGGCTCGATTCGCATACCTGCAGCCTACAACGGGCTGTTTGGGCTCAAGCCATCTCGCGGGCGCGTCTCCAGCGGCCCCTTGATGGGCGAAACCTGGACTGGCGCGTCTTCGGACCACGTGGTTACCCGCACCGTACGCGACAGTGCTGCCATGCTAGATGTGCTCAGTGGCCCTGCCTCTGGCGATCCATTTATTATTCCCGCCCCCGGTGCCGCCTATGCTGATTTAATGCAAAAGTCGCCCGGCAGCCTAAAAATTGGCGTGTTCACCGCGTCCCCTTACGACACAGAGGTGGCTCCCGAATGCGTTGCAGCCGTTGAGGAAACGGCGCGGATTCTGGAAAACCTGGGGCACAAGGTTGAGTATGCCCGGCCGGAATTCGATGGCATGGCGCTGGCAAGTTGCTACCTTGGGCTTTATTTTGGTGAAGTGTCCGCCATGATGGCGAAAGCCAAAGAGCAGCTTGGTGCATCTGATAGTGATTTTGAGTTGGATACCCGGCTGATGGGTATGTTGGGTAATACCATGCCACTGTCCGACTACGTGCTTCGGCGCCAGCAGTGGAATGAATTCGCCCGGGCTCTGGGTGCATTTTTTAGTGGATACGATCTTTACCTCTGCCCCACAACCGGCCAGTTGCCGGCCCGTATCGGTGAGCTGGAGACCCCGGGGCACCTGAAACTGGCGGCAAAACTGATGCTGACACTTAAAGCCGGGAAAATGCTGCACCGCAGTGGCCAGGTGGATCAGATGGCTATGGAGAGCCTTGCCCGCACGCCGTTCACTCAGCTTGCCAACCTCACGGGAACGCCGGCCATGTCTGTGCCCATGCACTGGACGGCCGAGGGGCTGCCCGTAGGCGTGCAACTAGGCGCACCCCATGGTGGTGAAGATGTGTTGTTGCAACTGGCGGCCCAGCTTGAAGAGGCTGCGCCCTGGTTTGGCTATTACGAGCGGCTTGAAAATGCTTTTCCCGCTGCAGGCTTGTGATCCGTTGATCGAAACCCCACGTTTATCTTTGTGCCCGTAACAGGCTATGCTGTGTGTCAGGGAGACCATCTTCCTGATACATCCTGATGGCATCGAGGAGGCGAGCGTATTATGAACCAACCGATGGCAATCGACGAACTGGTATCAGTAGCACAGGCAGAAGCCATGGGGGAGCTAGACGCCCCGATGATGGCGATTGTTTTGTCCAGCGAACAAAGCTATGACCTGCCCATCAACTCACTTGAAACCGATGCCGACAAGGCACGCTGGGGACTGATTCTCCGCGCTGCCCGCGAGCATGTTGAAGCGGATGCCGTGGCGGTTCTGTACCCCGCCTGGACAACCATTCGCCATAAAAATACGGAAAAAACAGAAGAAAGTAGCGATACAAAAGAAGGTGCTCTTGAGGCTTCGGCAGATGATGATGCCGAGCATGAATCAAACGAGCCGATAGACACGTTGTTTGTACAACTGCATACCCGGGATCACGTGTACTGGCGTGGATTTGAACAGATCCGGGATCCGAAGCATCAGCGCATCATCGGCTTTCGCCGTATCAAGGCGCTGTCTACGGATTACAAGCGCGATGAAGAGCCTTCGATTGCATCCTGGCTCAGCACACTGTTTGAGCCCCTACCGGAGCATGGTGAAGAGAGTGACGTGGATCTTGAACTTTCCGATCTTCTGGAAGAACCCGAAGTAAGTGCGGCATTGTATCCACGGCAATTACGAGCGATGCACTAGGCTTGCCGGTCGCGGTCAGTATTAAGGTGTGTGGGGGAAACCCGGATTCGGGTTTGGCAAGCGAATAGTCTATAATCGCCGGCTTTAATACTGCACCCACAAGGCGCTGACCGTGATTGTATTTAACCAGGTACAGAAGTCGTATCAGGTGGGCGGCCGGGCGATCCCCGCGCTCCACCCTACTGATATGACCATTGAAACCGGCGAGGTGTTCGGCATTGTTGGGCATTCCGGGGCCGGGAAATCTACCCTGGTGCGCCTGATCAACCTGCTGGAGCCAGCCACTGACGGCGATATTCTGGTTGATAACGAGAATATCACCCAGTACAGCGCCGCAGAGCTGCGAGCCTTCCGTCGTAAAGTCGGCATGATTTTCCAGCACTTTAACCTGCTGTCCTCCAAAACGGCCGCAGACAACATTGCCTTCCCGATGAAGCTTGCGGGCATTTATTCCAAAGCGGAAATTCGGGATCGTGTGCAGGAATTACTGGCCCGCGTTAGCCTTATGGATCAGGCCGATAAATACCCTTCTCAGTTATCCGGTGGCCAAAAGCAGCGAGTTGGTATTGCCCGCGCACTGGCCTGCAGGCCCACGATTCTTCTGTGTGATGAAGCCACTAGCGCACTGGATCCGCAAACCACCCAGTCTGTGCTCCGCTTGCTGGCGGAGATTAATAAAGAGCTGGGCCTCACCATTGTACTCATCACCCACGAGATGGACGTGGTACGCCGTGTGTGTGACCGGGTTGCCGTGATGGACGGTGGCCGTGTGGTGGAAATGGGGTTGGTTAGCGACGTATTCCTGCACCCACAGCACCCCACCACCCGGGAATTCGTGTTTGAAAGCGAGAATGTTGATAGCCAAAGTCGGCAAGAAGATCTGCAAAAGGCCAAAGGCCGTATTTTGCGCCTGACGTTCAAGGGTGAATCCACCTATCAGCCGCTGTTGGGCAGCGTAGCTCGCGCCTCCGGCGTAGATTTCAGCATCCTCTCTGGCCGCATTGATCACATCAAGGATACGCCCTACGGCCAGCTGACGCTGTCTTTGGTAGGCGGCGATCTAGCGGTGGCTATGGGCGCACTAGAAGCGGCCGATGTTCACGTGGAGGTGTTGCGCTGATGGAAGCCTTACTGAGTAATGTGGACTGGCCAGAGATTGGCATAGCGAGCTGGGATACCCTGATAATGGTCGGCATGTCGCTGCTGTTCAGTGTGCTGGCTGGCCTGCCGATAGGCGTGTTGCTGTTTTTGACGGGTAAACGCCAGCTGCTGGAGCAGCCGGTCGCCTATGCAGTGCTGTCGTTTGTGGTGAACGTATTACGCTCCGTGCCGTTTATTATCCTGCTGATTGTGATGATACCGTTTACCGTGATGCTTATTGGTACGTCTCTCGGCGTGGCGGGTGCTATCCCGCCGCTGGTTGCAGGCGGTGCGCCGTTCTTTGCCCGGCTGGTGGAAACATCCCTGCGGGAGGTCGACCGGGGTATCATCGAAGCAACGCAAGCCATGGGAGCCAGCGTGCGGCAGATCGTTTTCGGTGCCTTGCTGCCAGAAGCGCTTCCGGGCATTATCGCGGGTATTACGGTAACCGCGATTACGCTGGTGTCTTATGCCGCCATGTCTGGCGTTATCGGTGGTGGCGGCTTAGGTGACTTGGCGATTCGTTTTGGTTACCAGCGTTTTCAGACCGATGTAATGGTGATTACCGTGGCCTTGCTGGTGATTTTCGTGCAGGTGCTGCAGATGATTGGTGATCGATTGGTTCTGCATTTCAGCCGGAAGTAATTTGATCCAAAGTAAATATCAGTTAACAGGAGAGTACATTTATGAAGTTTAAAACAGCCTTGGTAGCCCTAGCTGCCGCATCCTTTTTTTCTGCTGCGGTATCCGCCGAAAAGCTGTCTGTAGCCGCAACGCCTGTACCCCATGCCGAGCTGCTGGAATTTGTGAAGCCGAAGCTGGCTGAACAGGGCGTGGAGTTGGATGTGAAGGTGTTTACCGACTATATCCAGCCGAACGTTCAAGTCGACCAGAAACGTATGGACGCCAACTTCTTCCAGCACCAGCCGTACCTGGACGAGTTCAATGACGGCCGTGGCACCAGCCTAGTCACCGTTGCCGGCATTCACGTTGAGCCATTTGGCGCCTATTCCAACAAGATCGACTCTCTGGATGATCTGAAAAAGGGCGACGTTGTCGCTATTCCAAACGACCCCACCAACGGTGGCCGGGCCTTGTTGCTCCTGCAAAAAGCCGGGCTGATCATGTTGAAGGAAGGCAGCAAGATCACCGCAACCCCGCGCGACATTGCTGACAACCCCAAAGATCTCGACTTCAAAGAGCTGGAGGCGGCAACACTGCCCCGGATTCTTGATCAGGTGGATGTAGCGCTGATCAACACCAACTACGCGTTGGAAGCAGGCCTGAACCCGACGGAAGATGCTCTGATCATCGAAGGCTCCGACTCTCCGTACGTGAATATTCTAGTGGCGCGCCCTGATAACAAAGACAGCGAAGCTATGCAAAAGCTGGCGAAAGCGTTGAAATCTGACGAAGTTCGCGAGTTCATCAAGGAAAACTATAAAGGTGCTGTTGTTCCGGCATTCTGATTAGGGCCCGGGTGATACCGGGCATAATCTGAAAAGTAGGCAAAAAAAGGCCGGGTAGCGAAAGCTGCCCGGCCTTTTACATTCAGTACCTTCTGCACTCAGTACCTTCTAAATTCAGTGCCGGGCGCTCGTGATTAATCACCGCTCCAGTTAGCCGTGGGGTCCGGTGTCATCCGCAAGTAGGATTTCACCGCCTTATAGCCTTTCGGGAAACGCTTCTTGATTTCGTCTTCATCCTGAAGTGACGGCACAATAACGACATCTCCGCCGCGCTCCCAGTTGCCCGGGGTGGCGACTTTGTGGTTGTCGGTCAGCTGCAGGGAATCAATCACCCGAATAACTTCGTTGAAGTTACGGCCGGTGCTGGCTGGGTATGTGATGATTAGGCGAACTTTTTTGTTCGGATCAATCACAAACAGCGAGCGCACGGTAAGCGTGCTGTCGGCGTTGGGGTGAATCATGTCGTACAGCTCAGCCACCTTGCCATCGTGGTCGGCGATGATCGGGAAGTTCACTGCGCAGCCTTGGGTTTCGTTGATGTCTTTGATCCACTCGTGGTGGGAATCAACGGGATCAACGCTCAGTGCGATGGCTTTTACGTTGCGCTGTGCAAACTCGTCTTTAAGCTTCGCAGTTAGGCCAAGTTCCGTTGTGCACACTGGAGTAAAGTCTGCAGGGTGAGAGAACAGCACGCCCCAGCCATTACCTAGCCATTCGTGGAACGAAATTTTGCCTTCACTGGAATCCTGTTCGAAATCCGGTGCGGTATCCCCTAAACGTAAGCTCATATTCGCTCTCCTTTAGTGCAACTTCTCTTGATGTTGCTTGAAATTCCGGCAGCTTGGCTGCCGGATCTATTCACTGAGTGTATACAAGAATCATTGGTGCCGGATGATGGGATTGCAAGGGTCAATCACACCCCCGCCGCCTTTTCCCGTTCAAAGTGCTCTTTGGTCAGCTTGAATACCACTGGGCTGAGGAGGATAAGAGCGATCAGGTTGGGCAGTGCCATCATGGCGTTCAACGTGTCGGCCACCAGCCAGATTAGGCCCAGATTTACCGTTGCGCCAAGAGGAATGGCGAGAACCCAAACCACACGATAAGGCACGATGGCTTTCACACCGAACAGAAACTCGACACAGCGTTCACCGTAGAAGGACCAGCCCAGCAAGGTAGTGAACGCAAACACCGCCAGAGCAATGGCCACTACATAATCACCAACCCCGGGCAGCGCCTTCGAAAACGCCATGGAGGTAAGTGCGGCGCCAGATTCGCCGGATGTCCAAACACCAGAAGTGATGATAACCAAACCGGTGATGGTGCAAATAATGATGGTGTCGATAAAGGTGCCCAGCATGGCCACCAAGCCCTGATTGATCGGGTTCTTGGTTTGCGCGGCGGCATGGGCGATAGGGGCAGAACCTAAGCCTGCCTCGTTAGAAAAGACACCCCGGGCGACACCAAACCGAATGGCGGCCCAAACAGCAGCACCGGCAAAGCCACCTTCGGCGGCGATGGGGCTGAAGGCATGCTCGAAAATCAGTGCAAAGGCGGCGGGGATATCAGCAACGTTCAGTGCCAGTACAACCAAGCCGGTGATCACATACGACACAGCCATGAGAGGAACCAGAGCGCTGGCTACCTGACCGATGCGGCGGATACCGCCAATGAGTACCAAACCTACCATTACCATCAGAATAATGCCGGAAATCCAGTGTGGCAGGCCAAAGGTGGCTTCCATAACGTCTGCCACCGAGTTGGCTTGCACGGTGTTGCCAATGCCAAACCCTGCGATGGCGGCAAAAATGGCAAACAACACACCTAGCCACGCCCATTTTTTGCCAAGACCGTTTCGAATATAATACATGGGGCCGCCAACGTGGGCGCCGCGCTCATCTACCTCGCGAAAGCGTACAGCGAGTACTGCTTCGGAGTACTTGGTGGCCATGCCCACCAGAGCGGTTAGCCACATCCAGAACAACGCGCCCGGGCCCCCGAGGAAAACAGCGGTCGCGACACCGGCGATGTTACCTGTTCCCACCGTTGCCGCGAGCGCTGTCATTAACGCTTGGAATGGCGGAATTTCACCATCCGATTCTGCACCTGTTGCGCTACGGCCACTCCACATTAGGCGTATGCCGGCGCCAAGTTTGAGCATTGGCATCAGTTTCAGGCCGAGGCTCAGAAACAGGCCGACACCCAGAATTAGCACCAGCATGGGTGGGCCCCAGACCAGACTGTTGATTTGCCCTAGAATGTTTTCGATGGCTTCCATGGGGTTCCCCTGTTTTTGCCATAGTTGATGTTTTTGTTGTACCCGTAAGGGTTATAACTGACTGAGTTTAGTCGAATATGGCAATCTGTAAACTTATAGGCTCGGAAAGTTGGAGGATTTGGAGCTAATTGCCTATGTTTACAGTGTAGGGCTTCGGTGGGCATGTGCTGCCGGTGGTTGATGCGGATCGGCGTTTGCTGGGCTTTGTTTCTGAACAGGATTGCATCCACGCACTGTTGGTGAGCGGTTATCACTGTGAGGGAGACCCTATTGTTGACGATGTCATGTTCCGTGAGCCTTTGTCGATTTCACCTGGCACAGCGATTGTTGATCTTGCCCAGAAGCTCGGTTCTGGCAAACCGAAAGTGTACCCTGTAGTGGAACACGGAAAACTCATTGGCATAGTTACGCGCGCTGCTGTGCTAGCGGAGCTGGCTCGCATTGGTTGCGGGATTAAGCTTTCTAAGCGCAGGGGCGCCGACGACTGATTAAGCTGTGCTCTTAAGCGGTGCTCTCATAAACCGCACTTTCAATTGGCACTCTCAATTCGCACTCTCAATCCATATTCTACAGAGGACACTATGGAACTCTTATCCACCAACGTTAGTTTTGACGGGGAGCATCGCCGCTATCGCCATACGTCTGCCACTCTAGAGTGCACGATGGAATTTGCCGTGTACCTGCCCCCGGCCGCGGTGGGGCCAGAACCGAAAACAGTGCCCGCCCTGTGGTGGCTGTCGGGGCTGACCTGTAATGACCAGAATTTCATGCAGAAGGCGGGTGCTCAGAAAAAGGCAGCGGAGCTGGGTATGGCAATTATTTGCCCGGATACCAGCCCTCGCGGCATTAACCTGCCGGGGGAAGATGACAGCTACGATTTCGGAAGTGGAGCAGGATTTTATATCAACGCCACGCAGCAGCCTTGGGCGCCCCACTATCGGATGTACGACTATGTGGTGAAGGAGTTGCCGCAGTTGGTTGAAAACGAGCTGCCGCTAACCGACAAGCGTAGTGTCAGCGGGCACTCTATGGGTGGTCATGGCGCACTGATCTGCGCACTCCGCAATCCAGGTCGCTATGCGTCGGTTTCTGCATTTGCCCCCGTCGCCCACCCCACCAAATGCCCTTGGGGCGAGAAGGCGTTCAGCGGTTACCTTGGTGACAACACGGCGAGCTGGGAAGAGTGGGATGCCACATTGCTTATCCCACAAGCCAGTGAGCGATTGCCCCTACTAATAGACCAGGGCACGGCGGATGATTTCCTTGAAAGCCAGCTCAATCCTGAAGCGTTGGTAGAGGCTTGCGATAAACACAGCCACCCCATTAATCTGCGTATGCGCGATGGGTACGATCACAGCTACTTCTTTATCGCTTCGTTTATTGAAGACCACCTAAACCACCATGCCAAGGCTTTGGGCCTGAGCTGAGCGGTTCACCCGATCTGGGGCTGGCCCGGGAAGCCCCAGATTTGGCTGAAGTTCATGGATGGCATAATGTCGGGCTCTTCTATTGCCTGGACATTGAAGTCCAGCGCGCTGGTGTCGCGCTCTCGGTGGGAGGCCTCGCTTTTGCCCGAAGAATCGAACACAACCCGCACAAAAGGCCCGCGAGCCCGCACTGGCCTGCCTGTTACTACGCCAACTTCGTTGTTTTCTAGCCGCACCAAGGTTCCTGGCGGGTATTCGCCCAGAACTTGGAGCAAGGCTTTGGGAAGGGCTGGCCGGAAGTTTCCGTCTGCCAGGTTGGCTATCAGTTTGCGCGCGGCTGTTACGTTCATCCGCTTGCGATAAGCGCGTTTTGTGATCATGGCGACGTAGCGCTCGGCCAGCGCCAGGATTTCCGCCTCGGGCCGAATGTCCGCACCGCTCAGGCCATTCGGGTAACCGCTGCCGTCTGCCTGCTCATGGTGCTGCGCAATGATGGTAAACAACAGGTCGCTATCAATACCCACCGCGTTCAGAGCGCGAATGCTCCGTTGTGGGTGCTTGCGAATAACGTTTCTCTGCTCACTGCTGAGTATTTTGTTGAAGGCGTTAAGCTTGTCGGCGATTGGCACCAGGGCGAGATTTGCACTCAGTGCGGCTTCTGTCAGTATCGGGATACGCTTCTCATCGAGCCCGAATTGTCGGGCGATAAGCTGGCAGAGAATGGCGTAAAAAATGATCTGTTCGTGGATGGTCGGTCCGACGGAGTACAGGTGTATGAGCGCTAAGCTGGAATCCGGCGCCTGTATGCAAGCCTGCTCCAGAGCGTGAGCCAGATCCTGCAAATGCTTGCGAGCTTCTGGCTCGCCAGCGGCGATCGCGGCCAGAGCTTTTTCAAGTGCGTGAAGATAGTCCGGGTAACGGGCAAACGGGTTGCAGCCCACTTCATCACCAAGTGCCCCGTCGTCTTCCAGCGGTGCCTCAATAACCCGTGGTTTGAAAAGGCCGCGCTCAAACAGTTGTTCGAGCTGTGAATTTGTCTGTATCACATAGCCCTGGCACAGCAACACGTTGCCGTCGGCGTCTAACACCTCCCATGGCAGCGGGCGGCCAATGGTTAATGCGCCGGGGGCTATTCGAACGAGTTCACTCAAAATCCCTTTGATCCCTTTAGAGCAGGTCTGGTTTTAATACGGCTGCGACTATAGTAATGGTAATTGAATTGTCAGAGCTACCCGACTGAGGGTCAAATGCGTCGATAACATGTCTTTTTCATGACACTTTGCGGTCATTTTGTTAAAAAACGTAGGATTCAGCGCTTATTGCGCCTCTCTGGATTATGCTTGAGGGGTAAACTCTGCTTGGCGGGAAGATGACAGGCATGCTAAATCGCCTCAAAAATGACTTTCGGTTGTCGATTATTACTATCTTGGGTGCCAGTGCATTACTGGGGATTACCCCGTTTGCTGCCATGCGCTTTCTGCAGGGTAATGTTGTCGCCGGATTGATAGATACGTCTATTCTGCTGGGTATCTCTAGCGCAATGGCTTATGCGTGGATAACCGGCGACACCCGTCGCAGCGGGATGGTGCTCGCTGTCATCGCCTGCTCTGGGGCAGTTGCGGTAGCTGCGGTGGTTGGGGAGGTAGGTTTGTTCTGGCTTTATCCCTGCCTTGTGACCGCCTTCTTCCTGGTTAGCCCCCGCATTGCCACCTTTCTCAATCTTGCGTCGATCGCCGCCATGATGGTTCAGGGCGATCTTTTTCAGAGCGATGTCCAAATGTGGAGCTTTGCGGCAACCGCCATTGTGGTCAGCGCCACCGCCTATGCGTTTGCCCAGCGTTCAGACGAGCAGCGCGAGCGCTTGGAACAGTTAGCGACCCTGGACCCGCTGACCGGTGTAAAAAATCGGCGCTCCATGGATGAGGAGCTTAACTTGGCAGCAGCCTACGCTGAGCGCACCGGTTTGCTATACGCTCTGGTGATGCTGGATATTGATCACTTCAAGAAGGTGAACGATGAGTACGGTCATGGAGTTGGAGATGGTGTACTGGTTGACCTGGTGACACTGGTTCAGCAGCACACACGCAAATCCGACCAGCTTTTTCGTTATGGCGGCGAAGAGTTTGTACTCCTGCTGCCAGGTGTTGACGGGGATGGGCTGACAGCGGTAATGAATAACCTTCAGCATATTATGCGTAAAAAGATTAAGCATCCGGGGGGCACTATCAGCACATCGTTCGGAGTAGCACTGCTCAAACACGGTGAAGGTGTTGATAGCTGGCTGAAGCGGGCGGATACGGCGCTTTATGAGGCTAAAGAAACTGGCCGCGACCGAGTCGTTTTTTCGGATAATATACCAGCGGCTGACAAGAGCTCGCCTGCTGGCAGCCCCGAGCTAACCGGCTAGTTGCCCACTGGGTTTCGGGCGATAGCGAAATAGCCTCCACCCCAGCAACACACTGGCAGATGCCAGGCCCCCGGTCAGCCCCACCCAGAAGCCTGCCGCGCCCATAGCGGGAGTAATCAAGTCGGTAAACGTTAGGGCATAACCCAGCGGCAACCCCACACCCCAGAATGAGAACAGCATGATCAACATGGGTATGCCCGTGTCCTTGTAGCCTCTCAGGGCGCTGATGCAGGTAACCTGGATAACATCCGCCACCTGGAATATAGCCGCAAACATCAACAGTCTTGTAGTAACCGCCTGAACATCGGCATCGCTGGTGTAAAGAGCTGAGATGCCCTGTGAGAAAGCAAACAGGAGAATGGCGAACACCAAGGCTGTGGTGGCCGCAAGAATCAGTGAACTGCGGGAAATCAAGCGGGCCGTATCTGGCGCGCCTGCACCCAGAAGAAAACTAACTCGCAGTGTAAGAGCCATGCCGATACTCAGCGGCAGCATGAACAGCAGAGACACCACGTTCAATGCCACCTGATGACCGGCCACGACAACCGGCCCCAGTGGCGCAAGAAACAGCGCAATCACCGAGAACATGCTGGCTTCAACAAAAATTGTGAACCCGATGGGTATGCCAATGCTGAGGATATAGCGAATCAGGCGCGCGTTGGGCTTTGCACGGCTGCCAATCAGGTGAAACTGCTTGAAGAGTTTGCTTCGATTCAGATAGATCAGCAGTGCGATTGCGGCGAACCCGTTGGAAAGTGACGTTGCCCAGCCACAACCAATGCCGCCCATGGCAGGCAGGCCCAGCTTTCCATAAATAAAAATGTAATTGAGCGGCAGGTTAATCAGCGTGCTCAGCACAGAAAACGCCATAATCACCCGGGTGTACCCCAGGCCGTCAGTTAGTCCTCGGAGCGCGGTCATCAACAAGAGCGCGGGAATGCCCCAGGCAAAGGCATTCAGGTAACCTTGGGTAATGCGTGCCGTGCTGGCTTCCAGGTTCAGCCCCTCCAGAACCGGGTGCACGTTGGTGAGCAGCAGAATCATGATGATTGCGCCCACACCGGCGATGTATAAGCCTTGCCAAGTGGCCGGCATGATTTTCTCTGGCGTGCGGGCACCGTTGTAACCGGAAATAATGGGCTGCAGTGCTCCGAGCATACCCATAAAAAACAGGAACAACGGCATCCACAGGCTGCTACCGATACCCACGCCCGCAAGGTCTTCGGCACTGGCATGGCCGGCCATGACCGTGTCGATAACACCGTTGGCCATTTGCGCTATCTGGGCAATCAGAATCGGCCCGCCCAGTATTGCCAGGGTTTTCCATTCAATCAGCGTCCGCGAAATTAGCGGCTTGCGGACTTGTGGAAGTGGCTGGTGGGCTTCATCCATAGGGTGTTGTCCGAAGAGCTGAAACTGACAAATGTCTCGGCTGGTTTATTTGCGGGCTGAACATGCTACCGGGTTGCGATGGTTCATGTCATAAGGAATTGCCACTCAGAGACACTGAAACCAGCTTGAAAACCCGCTAAGATACTCGCCCTAATTCATACAGATGGCAGTCATTATGGGACTACTGGTCTTTGTAACAGTGCTCTGGGCTTTTTCCTTCAGCTTGATTGGCGAGTTTCTCGCCGGGCAGGTAGACAGCGATTTTGCGGTACTTAGCCGTGTGTTGCTGGCGACGCTGATTTTTCTGCCTTTTACCCGGTGGCGGGGTGTACCCGGAGGGCTCCGGTTGGGCATTCTGGTAACGGGTATGCTGCAGTTTGGCATTACCTACCTGTGCCTGTATCGCTCGTTCAGCTATCTAACGGTACCGGAAGTGCTGCTGTTCACCATATTCACGCCGCTTTACGTAACCTTGCTTGACGACGCGCTGTTCCGTCGATTTTCCCCAGTTGCACTGGTGGCTGCCGCGATAGCCACACTCGGCGCCGGAATAATTCGTTACGATGGCCTCAGCGAGGATTTCATTACGGGTTTCTTGCTGCTGCAGGTTGCGAACTTCACCTTTGCCGCAGGCCAGGTTGGCTATAAACACGTTATGAAGCGCTACCCGGTTGATATCCCCGCGTATCGTACCTTTGGCTACTTCTTTATGGGTGCGCTGATTATCGCATTGCCGTCTTTTATAGTGTTCGGCAATGCCGACCGCTTGCCCACAACGGCGCTGCAATGGGGCGTTTTGACGTGGCTGGGGCTGGCAGCTTCCGGGATTGGCCTGTTCCTGTGGAACCGCGGCGCCTGCAAAGTGGATGCGGGCACACTCGCCATCATGAACAACGTTCTGGTGCCAGCGGGGTTGCTGGTAAACCTCCTGATCTGGAACCAGGACGCCGATCTGTTTCGGCTTGCCATAGGGGGCGCTGTTTTAGCGTTTTCACTGTGGGTGAACGCTCGCCTTCATCCCCGTGCTTCCCACAGCTATTTTGTGGGCGAAAGTTAGTCCTCCGCGTCGTTTGTGACGGCTTGCAACGCTTTCACGTGGGGTTTGACGGCTTCAATGTCAGCGGGGGGCGCTTCGCTGGCCATTTTAGTAACACCAAGCGCCGCTTCCATCATCGATCGCATTTGGGCTTTTTGCTGATCGCTCATGTTCGGATTATTCTCTAGCTCGGCCATGGCGCTTTGCATTTCCTGATTGATCTCAGGGCTTTGATCCGCCATTTCAATGGCCATCCAGGCAGCGTAAATACGGTCGCCGGTGGCGGCCCATTCGTTTAGGTCGTTGAAGCCATTGTCTTGAACCAAGTCTTCCAAGCGCCCGTAGGCATCCTCGCCTTTTAGTTCTTCAACGGAAGAGCTAAAAATTCGTGAGAGATCAATCGATTCAATGTTCTGTTCGTCATTCAGTTCCTCAAACTCTGGCGCCAAAGTCTGGGCTTTTTCCAACGACGTGATGAAGGCGCGGATTGTGCTGTCCGTTAGCTTCTCTGCGTGGGCGCTGAACGATACTAAAGACAGCATGAGCGCCAGCACAACCGTCAGCTGGCGGTAATGAAAGGTAGTGTGTTGCGTGTTAAACGGATTCATAAGCGGAACCTGTCAACCTCATATGGACAGCTCTTTAAAAAGTTAATATCGATTTGCCCGCGCCAACGCTTCGCGTGCGGCAGACAAAGTCGGGAAGTTCACGGCGGCGCTGTCCTCGCTGCCTGAGTCTTCGGATGTAATCGGGTTGATGTGAGCGGCCTCCGGCGGCAAGGCTGAAGTAGGTTTGCCGCGCACAAAGCGTTCAGAGTGCTTCTCGTAATAGCGTGTCAGGGCACTCGTTTAGGTCCGCTGGCAGTGGCCAGCTCAGACCTGCCTCGGCCGTACGGCGCAGGTATTCGCTCACCGTGGGGCGGCTGACGCCACAGGCCGCCGCAATCTGGCGGTTACTCAGCCCTCGCTCCCACTTGAGGCGAAGAACTTCTTTGATCTTACGCATGGATAACCTTTTCGCTGGCATCTGGCCTTCTCCGGATGAAAAGGGTCAGGTGGTAAATATCAGATAATGCCCCCCGGTGGGTAAAGTCGGTCATGGCGTATCCACGCGTCTTGCTTGAGATCTTGGTCTTGATCAATCAACAAGATACACCACCTTTCCTACCTACCGTCTCCCGTACACAGACTTTAGCTTAATTTCTTGCTGGCCCGAAAAGAGGGTTTATGGTGCCATATCCATGAAACGTTGGTCCCTGGTGAGATGCCGATCTGACTCCGGTTTTTCCTTCGGGCCTGCCACCGCGCAAGAGCGCATTTGGATGCCAGCTCTGGGGCTCGGCGCGATCCTTGTCGGTATCGTGTTGATCGCGCCGGCATTCGCCTACGGGGCGCCGCCCGACCCATACAGCGCATCAGCTTTTACGGACTTGATGATGGCTGCCGGCGTGTCGACGCTGATCCGATTCATCCCTCAGGCGTGCCTGACCCGGCGCCAGCTACTGCTGATGCTGGCTGTCGGGGACGTGTTCCGACTGATGTTCTTCTCGTCTACCCCGATTTATGTAGTAACCGGCCCAACCACTTGCTCAAAAAGCCTTGGCAGCATCGCGGGCTTGGGCTTGCGCCGCGGCTCGGTCTTCATCGGGATTGGCGGTAAGCACAGTCGGCTGGAAGCGGATCTCGGTAATGTCCGTAATGCCGATGAAGCGCAGCCAGTCGTCGAAGAAGCTGCGTTGGAAATCCTGGCCAAAGGCCGGGTGTACGCCGCTGGTGTAGATGGTGGTGGCCTTCTTGCCCTGGATCAGGCCGGTGTAGCCGGCCTCCGGATCGAGTCCGAACGCCCAGCCGGGCTGGGTGATGATGTCGATCCATTGCTTGAGGATGTAGGGAACGCCGGCGTTCCACATGGGCACGCTGAACAGGTAGGCATCCGCTGCAGCGAAGCGATCGAAGATCGCTCTGGCTTGTTCCCACGCAGACACCTGATCATTGCCGGCGGGTTCGCCGCCGCCGAAGACAGCCATCTTCGCGCTGGCCGAATCGAAGCCAAACGCCGGCAAGTTGGCCTGCCACAGGTCGAGGCGCTCCACCTCTACCTCGGGATGCTTGGCGGTGTAGGCATCAAGAAATACCTCGGCGAGGGCCAACGACTCACTTTCCCCACGGCGCGGGGACGAACTGACATGAAGCAGACGGAACATCGTTTTCTCCCATGGAATGACTGAAACTGGCGGTTCCCAGTGTTAGCCGTATTCGGTCGAGGTATGAAGTCGTAGTGCGCAAACCGGTGGCGGATATTGAAGACCCCAGTATAAATAGTATAAAAGCCTTTTCGAACCTGTCAACCTCATATGGACAGCTCTTTAAAAAGTTAATATCGATTTGCCCGTGCCAACGCTTCGCGTGCGGCAGACAGAGTCGGGAAGTTCACGGCGGCGCTGTCCTCGCTGCCTGAGTCTTCTGATGTAATCGAGTTGATGTGAGCGGCCTCCGGCGGCAAGGCTGAAGTAGGTTTGCCGCGTACAAAGCGTTCAGAGTGCTTCTCGTAATAGCGTGTCAGGGCAGCTTGTCGGTTTTTCGCGATACCCGTGAATTCACCGGTATAGACTTGGGCCGGCGTAAAGCCGTTCAAGCCACCGTGGTGGTGTTCATGGTTATACCAGGCAAAGTAATCGGAGGCCCAGAGCCGGGCATGCCCCGGACTGTCGAACCGGCCCGGATAGTCGGGCTGGTGTTTAAGTGTCTTGAACTGGTTTTCACTGTACGGATTGTCGTTGCTGACTCTGGGGCGACTGTGGCTGCAGACCACGCCGAAGTCCGCCATCAGGTCGAGGAAGCTCTTGGCGATCATCGGGGAGCCGCGATCCTGATGCAGGGTGACCTGCTGGTTGTCCAGGCCATAGCGTGTCAATGTCTGCTCCATGAGTTGTTGAGCCAGCTGACTGTTCTCCTTGCGAGAGACCATCCAGGCAACCACATAACGGCTGAACAGATCCATGACCACGTACAAATTGAGGTAAACGCCCCGCCGGGTTGTCGCTAATTTGGTAATGTCCCACGTCCACACTGCGTTGGGCCGTGTGGACGTGAGCCGTGGCATGGCATGCGATTGGGGTGCACGCTGGTTGCGTCGCTCGCCGGTCTGGTTAGCTTCTCTCAGCACCCGATACAACGTACTGAGCGACCCCAGGCATTCACCGCGTTCGAGCAGCGTGTGATAGACCTGATACGGTGTCTGGTCCCAGAACATCACAGGCCAGTGTCAGCGGCATAAGCTCAGGACGCTGCGTCAGAACCCTCATGATGGATCCTTCCCATTGTTCGACAGATCGAGCATCGACAAGGCTTTTTTTTGGAGATCCACACAGTCTTCAGTGACCCGCAACCGGTGTTGCGTTTTCGCCAGTTCCTTTTCCAACTGCTCAATGCGCTTCTGCTCTGGAGTCTTGGCGGCTTTCGGCCCCGGCGAAGACTTGGACAGACCGGCCTCCCCGCCGATCTCAAGCTGCTTGCGCCATTCGCTCAACTGGTTGCTGTAGAGCTTTTCACGACGCAATAACTGGTCCAGTTCACCATGGGCGCATTGATCCGCTTCAGCCAATATTCTCAGCTTGTATTCCGTAGAAAACCGACGACGGGTACGCTTCTCCAAACGGGCATCCGGCTGGACCTGGTTATCAGGGATCTGTGACTCGGGTTTTGGCATAGCTTTTACTCCTCAATCCGCGCCCTGAAATCTATGTTAACTCATAGACTGAGTGTATGGACTGAGGTTGACACACAGGGTAAGGCTCTCCTTATTAGTGACATGTTTCAGGTTCCATCCATCGGGAAGTTTCTTTAGCGTAGGCTCAAAAAGAACAAACTGCCACGTGTGACAGATTCGTGAAGTTTTCACGTTAGACTGCACTAAGAACCCTAAGCGTAATGGGCTGATTGCACAGCACAGACAAATGAGCCGGAGCACCATGACACGAGCCGTACTGATTATTGAGGACAACCCCGGGATCGGCGAGCTGGTCAGTATGCAGATCAAAGATCTGGATATGCAGCCGGTGCTCGTGGATCGGGGAGATTCGTGGGATTCCCGGTTATGTTCCGGTGCTTATGCTGACCGCCAAAAGCACCGAGCTGGATCGAGTGCTTGGGCTAGAAATGGGTGCGGATGATTATCTCACCAAACCCTTCAGCATCGCTGAGCTTTCTGCTCGCATTAAAGCCTTGTTCCGGCGGGTAGATCCGCCCCCTGTTTCAAACCCTTTATGCGCGCCTGGCCCTGGGCCTGTTTTTGCTGCTGGTGATTGTTGGCGGGCTGTTTACGGCGCTAAGCCTATATTCCGTGCGTGAGTACAGCGCAGCCGTAGGCCAGGAACTCAACCGCGATCTAGCCAGCAACCTAGTCTCAGATCGTAATCTGGTGACTAACGGCAAAATCAACCACAGCGAGCTGGAACGCCTGTTTGAGCTTTACATGAGCATCAACCCCAGCATCGAGATTTATCTGCTGGATCAGGCCGGGCGTATTCTTTCCTACTCCGCCGATCCGGCCAAGATCAAACGCAAGCACGTATCGCTGGAGCCTATTCACAAGCTGCTGAATAACCCAGACGCCTATCCTATACAGGGCGATGACCCGCGCAGCCATGACCGGCACAAGGTGTTCTCAGTCACCCCGGTACCCAGCGCCGAACATCCCACTGGTTACCTGTATGTCGTGCTCCGGGGCGAGGAATACGATTTTGCTGAGGGCATGGTGCACAGCGATCGATTATTGCGGATGGGCGGAGGCGCTCTGGCCATCAGTCTTTTTGTGGGGCTGCTGGCAGGCCTGGTGTTCTTCCGGCTACTGACACGACGCCTGTCGGGGCTGACCGCTCGTGTGGAGGCCTTTGAAGCGGAGACAAAAGATACCGCGAGTATTGGCATTGCAGATGAAACCGGTGTCCCGGGGGACGATGTAGATTATCTGGCGATTCGGTTTGATCAAATGGCGGCGCGTATTGCAGGCCAACTGGAACTGCTGAAAGACAAAGATCACCAGCGCCGTCAGTTAGTGGCTCAGGTGTCACACGATTTGCGCACACCGCTGGCGTCGATTCAGGGCTACTTGGAAACCCTGGGAATGAAGCAGCAGGAACTGAGCCCAGATGAGCGCCGGCGCTTTCTTAATGTGGCACTGGCTGAAACCCTTCGCCTCAGCAAACTGGTTGATGAGCTGTTTGAACTTGCAGCCTTGGATGCCCGCGAACGGCAGCCTTTTGCAGAGCCGTTCATGCCAGCAGAACTGCTGCACGATGTGGTGCAAAAGCACAGACCGAAGGCAGAGCAGGCAAGCGTTGCGCTTAACATCACCACGGCTCAGCCTGCGATGGTGCTGGCAGATATCGACCATGTGTTCGACCCGTTTTATCAGGGGCCTGGCGCGAGCCGCACAGGGCATGCTGGCCTGGGCCTTGCCATTGCACGCAGGATGGCGGAATTGCAGCAGGGGCGGGTCTCCGTAGAAAGCCATCCGAGGGCAGGTGCCACGTTCTGTTTCTGGTTGCCGCTGGCTGATTCAGCGGAAAAAGAATCCACAACGTTATAGATTCGTAAGAATTAGGGAACGTTTTGGTGAAGTCACGGCGATAGGATGGCTTACGTTATTACTCTTAGGAGAGTTGTTATGAACCGAAAAATACTCGCTATGGTCGCCGCGCTGCTCGTAGCGGCCACCGGCGCCTTCTATGCCGCCATTGCCACGGCCGAAAAGAGTACAGCTAGTGCCAATGAAAGCGCCAATGAATATGCACCGTCAGATCCCCGCCTGAAGGTCGCGACTGTTGCCGGTGGCTGTTTCTGGTGTGTGGAATCCGGTTACGAGAAAATCCCCGGCGTGGTAGAGGCCGTTTCTGGCTATACCGGCGGGGATGAGACCAACCCGACCTATCAGCAGGTGGCTTCCGGCAGCACCGGACACACCGAAGCTGTGCAGGTTTACTACGACCCGAAAGAAATCACCTACGAAGGTTTGCTGCAAGGCCTTTGGAGAATGATGAACCCCACAGACGCCAATGGTCAGTTTGTTGACCGTGGCAAACAGTACCGCCCGGGTATTTTCTACCACAACGCCGAACAGAAGCGCGTGGCTGAAACCGCTAAGAAAGAGCTGCAGGCGTCTGGTATTTATGACAACCCGGTAGTCATCGAGATTACACCGCTGAAGACCTTTTATGCCGCTGAGAAGTATCACCAGGATTACTACAAAAAGAATCCGGTGCGCTATAATTTCTACACCTTCAACTCGGGCCGTTACCAGTTCATCGAAGATGTTTATGGTGATGATTATGAGCTGGACTTCAGCCAGTTCAAACCAGCCGCCAGTGCCGCAAAGAGCACTAAAGAGAACGTAGGAGCAAGTAGCTCGGGTGGCAAAAAAGGTTTTGATCCACAGGCGTTCGTTAAGCCGGATGCAGACACTCTGAAACAGCGCCTTACCAGCACTCAGTTTAACGTAACACAGAACGACGGCACGGAGCGGGCATTCAGTAATCCGTATTGGGATAACAAACGCCTAGGACTATACGTAGATGTTGTGTCGGGTGAGCCTCTGTTCTCCTCCCGCGACCAGTATAAATCCGGCACTGGCTGGCCGAGTTTCACCCGCCCGCTGAGCACGGATATGGTCGTGGAAAAAGAAGACAACGGGTTTTTTACCACTCGCACAGAGATTCGCAGCCGCTTTGCCGATTCACACGTAGGGCATGTATTCAATGATGGCCCCGCGCCTACCGGCCTGCGTTACTGCATGAACTCCGCCGCTATGACGTTCATCCCTCTGGAAGAAATGGCGGAGGCTGGCTACGGCGACTGGATAGCCCAAGTGAAGGCGTCGCAGTAAAGCCTGAAGAGTGCATCAAAGCCACAAGTCACCAATAGGAGTTTGCGGGCTGAAGTGATGAAGTATCTCGGCCTGCAGTAATTCCGCAGTGGCAATGGCATCAATCAGAGCGTTATGGGCGGCGTAGTGAGGCAGCCCATAGCGTTTTCTGCTGTCTGCCAAGCGGATAGATACCGATTGCTTACCCATAACCCGTTGCACAAAAGACGGTTGCCGATCTGGGTGCAGGTGCGCCTCAATGGCCATGGTGTCGATCACTGGGAAACGAATCCCCTCATTAAGGCGGCTCAGCAAAGCCACATTCAGGAAAGGTCGCTCGATATTCCTGAAGTGCACCACGGGAATGCGGCCGTTCAGGCTGGCAAAGACCTCCTCAAGTATTTCTGACAGATCCGGCGCTGCGTCTATGTCGGCGTGGGTGATGCCGTGAAAGGTAACTGACGTTTGGTGTAGCGGTAGTCTGGGGCGAACTACCCAGTGTTTTGCCTGGTTAAGCTGAATGGCGTCCAGTGTAAAGGGTACCAGCCCAATACTGACGATCGAGTGCCCCTCTGCCTCCATACCTGTGGTCTCAAAATCCAGTGCCACCATGGGCACCTCGGATATTGGGGTTTCCGCAGAGGGGCAGCCAGCTTCGTAAAAGGCTTTCAGTACGGGCGCTTCGGCACTGTTGGCTAGAGCTTGGTACTGCTCTGGCCAAGGCAAGCGTTTTACGGCATCGGGTATGGATGGGATCTCAGACATGCCGAGTCGCCTGGGTGTTGTAACGGAACCGGAGAAACTTCTGGGCGTTGCTAACAACCTGGAAAGCATCCTTCAGATGGCTACGCTCAAATGGCGACAAGTCTTCTGGCCGCACGTTGTTGTCCGGCTCTTCACCCGCCTCGAGAGACAGTGCCTGGTGGCGTATGCGCACAATAGAAATGAACTCGAGCGCGTCTCTCAAGTTACCTAAATCATCTTCAAGGATAAGCTTGGTGCTGCCGATATCCTTCAGACGCTCAAAGGAGTTCTGTGCCCGGGAACCGCATGCCAGAGCGTGAATGCGGATAAGATCAGACAGAGGCGCCGTGCCCCGACGCTTTAGGTTGAACGTTTTCTGGTGCTTGCCGTCTTCCTCGAGCACAAAGGTGCGGAAAAAGCCGAGCGGGGGCGTGCGGTTGAGTGCATTGCGCGCCATCAAGGTTAAGAAAAGCTGACTGTTACTGGCTTTTTCTGCAATCAGAGTTTTGAGATCTTCTGCAAACCCCGTACGGCCGTAGATGCCATCGAGATCAAAGAAGATGTTGCTGTTCAGCAGGGCTTCCGCCTTGGGGTTTCCAATCCAGTCGATAAAGTAACTCCGCCATACCTTTAAAGGTTGGCGCCACTTTGGGTTGGTGGCCATGATATCGCCAGTGCAGTAGATATAGCCGCAATCGGCCAGGCCGTCGGACACAAACTTCGCCAGCGCCAGAAAGTACTCATCGTGCTCTTCCGGCACAAAGCTGTCGTCTAGAATCATGGCGTTGTCTTGGTCGGTCACCACCAACTGTTCGTCCCGCGCCATGGAACCCAGAGCCATGAAGCAGTAGGGCACAGGTGGTGGGCCCAGTTCTTCCTCACCCAACTCCAGCAGGCGCTGGGTAAAGCTGCGGCCAATACCGGCCATGGCACTGCCGATCATGTGCGAGTTGGCATCTTCATTGACCATACGCACAAAGCTGTCGCGGACATCGCGGCTGATTTTCTTCAGGCCTTTTACATGCTTTTGATGGTAGATATTGCTTACTAGGTACAGGCTGCTTTGGCTTTCATATTTCACAATATCCGCAAGCGCGACCACGCCCCGAACCTCATGGCCATCTACCACCGGAAGGTGGTGCACGTTGTTGTGCAACATGGTGAGCATGGCTTCAAAGATATAGCTGCTGGCACGTATGGTGATCAGCCCTTCAGACATGATTTCGCTGACGGGTGTTTCAGAGGGCAGTGCTTCGGTGACAGCGCGGGTGCGCAGATCACGGTCGGTGATAATGCCCGCCAGGCGTGCACTGTCGCCCTCACCGTCCATCAGTAGCAGAGCCGATACGCCGTTATCCGTCATAATGCGCGCGGCTTCCTGCAACCGCACGGTGCTGGGTGCTGACACGGTTTTACGGGAGATCAGGCGGCTAACGCGGGAGGTCATCAGTGCGTTGGACTTTTCCCGGCGTGAGAGCGCCGAGCGCAAACGGCTGCGATCCTCTATCTCCACAAAGTCGGCAAAGCTTTCATCGTTTTCAAACACGGAATGGAAGATCTCGGCTGGCACTCGGTATAGCAGGCTGTCTTCTAGCGCCCGGGCAGGAAACCGCACCTGCCGCTGCATAAGAAGGCCAAACTGGCCGAAAATTTCGCCCTCACCTATGCGGTTATAGAGCTCGCCGGAGCGACGGAAAATTTCCACGGCACCGCTGCGCAAATAATACATGTGGGTGCTGGGTTGCCCTGTTTCCAGGATCTGGGTTCCCGCTCGCACATAGCTGATTTCAATGCTGGCAGTGAGCTGATTAACCAGCTCCTCCGGCATGTCGTTAAACGGCGAATGCTGGACAAGGTGGTTGCGGATATCGATCAGTTCAGCCTGCATGCTGTCTCCCGGATGAAAAAATAGCGCTTTGGCAAAACTATAGCAGAAACCACCGGTTGCGCGGCGAGGCCGGGGTTTTTGCTTTGCGGCGTATCAGCCGGTTAGCATGCCTGCATGATTCTGAGAGAAACACCCAAACATGCATACTCTTGTTCTTGGCGGCATCCGTTCAGGTAAAACCGCGCTTGCAGAGCGCTTGGCATCAAACACAGCAAATAGCTCCGTTGTGTATCTCGCCACGGCAACGGCGAATGATGACGAGATGCGGGCGCGTATTCAGCGCCACCAGCAGCAACGCCCCGCCGACTGGGGGCTGGAGGAAGAGGCGCTTGCTCTGGGGCAGGTGCTTGCCCGCTATGCACAGACACAGAGCGCGCCGTGCCTTCTGGTGGACTGCATGAGCCTGTGGCTGAGTAACCTGCTGCACGCCGGTGAAGAAACGTTTGCCTGTGAGCGAGAAGCGTTTTTACAACACGTAAGCCGTTATCCCGGCGAGCTGGTAATTGTTAGCAACGAAGTAGGGCTGGGTACGATTGGGATGGATCCGCTCACCCGCCGGTTTGCCGATGAGCTGGGTTGGCTGAATCAGTCACTGGCAACGGTAAGCGACAAGGTGGTGATGAGTGTCGCCGGGTTGTCTATGGTGTTGAAGCCGTGAATGCTCCGTGCGCCACCAGGCTTTGAAACCGCCCGTGATCTGAGGTGTCTACCCGTATTCTGCTTCGGCAAGCATAAGGTGTGGTTAGGCTGGAGAATGAGTGCTGCAGTGGGATGTTCATGGCGTTCGCAATAACCATCCTTATGACACCGCCGTGGCAAACAATCAGTACATTCTGGCCCGCAAGCGCTTGTTGCCAGTGATGCCAACTTTCAACAACACGTTGGTTGAAGTGCGCAGCCCGCTCACCGCCCGGTGGCGTGCAGGCAACCGGGTCCGCCCAGAACCGGCTGAGCCTGTCGCCATCGCTGGCCATTACCTCATCCGCCGTGCGCCCTTCCCAATCTCCAAAGTTGATCTCTCGCAGGCGTTCATCTTTGTTTAGAGGGATTCCGTAGCGGTCTGCCAATTCCTGAGCAAAGTGAACGCAGCGCAGCATGGGTGAGGTGACAATCGCATCCCAGGTATCGGTTTCCGTAATAGCGCCCCGCATTTGCTGCCAGCCAGCCTCGCTTAACGGGTCGTCTTTGCTGCCACGATACATGGGCCCACCTTCGGGCTCGCCATGGCGAATGAGATCAAACACTGTGGTGCTATCAGACATCGTGACTGCCCTCTTTATAACTACTCTTTGTTACTACTCTTTGTTACTAACCCCAGCGTCTTCAAAGCTGGCCATGCCGTTGTGTAGCTCACAGGCAATTCTAAGCAGTGGAACGGCTGTAGCTGCACCGCTACCCTCGCCAAGGCGCATGCCAAGATCAAGCAGTGGTTCGGCATTCAGTGCTGACAAAATAGCCTGGTGGCCAGGCTCGGCAGAACGGTGGGCAAATAGTAGCCATGGGCGAATGTCTGGTTGATGGCTTATGGCAATCAACGCGGCTACAGAGACAATATAACCGTCAATCAGCACCGGAATGGATCGCGCTGCACAGCCGGCAATGGCGCCCACCAACGCCGCAATCTCAAAGCCGCCAAAGGCTTTGAGCACGGCCATCGCATCTTCGCCATCATCATCGTTATCGTGGCGCTGAACAGCACTGATAATAACTTCGGCTTTGTGGCGTACGCCGGCTACGTCTAAGCCTGTGCCGGGGCCGGTCAGCTTCATAGGGTTCTTACCCATCAGCGAACACGCCATGGCTGTTGCCGACGTGGTGTTACCTATGCCCATTTCGCCGCCTATAAACAATTGGCAGCCCTTATCTGCCGCCCGCTGAGCCGCTGCATCGCCATGTGTAAGCGCGGCGCATACCTGCTCGGTGGTCATGGCATCAATTTCCGCAAAATTGCGGGTGCACGGAGCGATGCGGGCATCTATTACGCCCGGTAAATCAGGCGCGACGT
This sequence comes from Marinobacter sp. LV10R510-11A, assembly GCF_900215155.1. Taxonomy (NCBI): domain Bacteria; kingdom Pseudomonadati; phylum Pseudomonadota; class Gammaproteobacteria; order Pseudomonadales; family Marinobacteraceae; genus Marinobacter; species Marinobacter sp. LV10R510-11A. The sequence goes on along the minus strand of NZ_LT907980.1, from coordinate 2,939,214 downwards.
CTGCAACCGTGCCGAGGTTAACAACTTCCAGCTCCGCGCCCAGTGATTTGGCCAATACACTGATTGCCGCGCCACCACTGGCAAAGTTGGCAATCATCTGGGCAGTAACCGCCTGGGGGTATGCGGAAATCCCTTCCTCACAAATACCGTGATCACCCACAAACACACTAATTTGGACGCGATCAAGCGTCGGCTTGTCTGTGCCCTGAAGCCCAGCAAGCTGAACCGCAACATTTTCCAGCCGGCCTAGAGATCCTGCGGGTTTGGTCAACACGCTTTGGCGCTGTGCGGCCCGCTCAAAAAAACGTGCTTCGGGTTGCTGGGGAGAGGTAGTCCAACTGCTAGGAAACGACATTTCACATACCTTTAGGCATCAATAGACGGTAAAGCGGGTTCTGATTACGGAGGTGGAGCTTGAGTTCAATCCAATACAATGCGGGATCATACTCCGACTGGATGTAATCAGGTAGGCTTGACGGCTTCACCTTTTGACCGGCCCGGGAACACCTGTGTTGTTATTCGCTCCCTTCATTGTTTGTGTGCTTGCTCTCGCACTTGATCACTTATTGGGCGAGCCACGCCGCATGCACCCGATTGTTGGGTTTGGGCGGTTGGTAACCGTTGTAGAAAAGAGGCTCAACATCGCACCAGAAAACCCCTGGCGAAGTCTACCTGCGGGGATGTTAGCGGTGCTTTTGCTAACGGTACCCATGCTGATCTTGGCCGTTTGGGTTTCTGTGGCACTTGAGGGGCTATTGTTGATGCTAGCTCAGGCAGTAATGCTCTGGTTGGCGATTTCTCTTAGAGGGCTGGCGGAGCATGGGCAAGCTGTAGCGCAACCGCTGCATGAGGGTGACCTTGACGGGGCTCGTGAACAGGTTAGCCGTATTGTCAGCCGCCAAGCCAGTGCGCTGGATGAGCAAGGCGTGGCCGCTGCGGCGACCGAGTCCATGCTTGAAAACGGAGCAGATGCGGTGTTTGCCAGCCTGTTCTGGTTCCTGATAGCGGGTATTCCAGGCGTGGTTTTGCATCGAATGGTGAATACCCTGGATGCCATGTGGGGGTATCGCAACCCGCGATTTCTGTATTTTGGCCGGGCTGCAGCGCGGCTGGATGACCTGATGGGCTGGGTGCCCGCCCGGCTGACAGCGCTCACCTATATGCTGTTGGGCGACCGCAAGCTGGCTTGGTGGTGCTGGCGAACCCAAGCGCCACTATGGGACAGCCCCAATGCCGGGCCTGTTATGGCGGCGGGTGCAGGTGCATTAAATGTGCGGCTTGGTGGGCCCTCGCCTTATCCCTCTGGTGTTAAGCAGCGCCCGACTCTGGGTGGCATTCAGGATGCGAGTTCAGCCAGTATTGAAGCTGCAATCACGCTGGTGCGGCACGGGGTTTGGCTCTGGGTTGGTGTTGTTCTGGCAGTGACAGCGCTTATCTTTTTGATGGTGCACTCATAATGATGTTGGAACACGGTGGGCGGTTGAATGAAGCGGCAGAACGTTGGGGCATTCCCCGCGCTGATTGGCTGGACCTGTCCACTGGCATAAACCCGATTGGCTGGCCGGTGCCCGATATACCGGCGGAGCTATGGCAAAGGCTGCCGGAAGCCGATGACGGGCTCGAGGAGATTATTCGCCAGTGGTCCGGCGCGCCTTTCTCTGCAGCCTGTGTTCCTGTGCCCGGCAGCCAAGCGGCCATTATGGCTTTGCCGAGATTGCGCAAACCCTGCCGTGTCGGCATACCTGTGCCTGGCTATCGTGAACATGGGCACAGCTGGCGAAATGCGGGCCACACGGTTATCCCCATAGGGCCTGAGCAAACCCGTTGTGGCGCGTCAGGTTGCGATAATCGTTGGTTAGATCAGCTGGATGTGCTGGTGTGGATTAACCCCAATAATCCCACCGGGGAAATAATCCCGCCCTCTACATTGATGCGCTGGTGCCAGCGGCTCCAAAAGCGCGGTGGCTGGTTGGTTGTTGATGAGGCATTTATGGATGCTACGCCAGCGTTCAGTTTGTGTTCTCATGCTGGGCTGCCAGGTTTAATAGTGCTCCGCTCGCTTGGGAAGTTTTTTGGTTTGGCGGGCGTGCGCGCCGGGGTGGTGCTTGCGGACTCTGCAGTTGCTGATGCTTTAAAGCGAGTGCTTGGCCCTTGGTCGCTTGGTGGGCCGGCTCGCTACGTGATGGCGCAGGCGCTGAGCGATACGGATTGGCAGCTTCAGGCTCGTGCCCGCTTGCAGCGGAGTGCGGGCAGATTGCGCGGGGTGTTGCAGGCAGCCGGGCTTACGCTGGCTGGTGGTAGTGCGCTGTTCCTGACAGTTCGCACTGATTATCCACGGCTGCTGGCGGATCAACTGGCTGAGCAGGGGGTTTTGGTTCGGGTCTTTGAGCAGCCGGGAATGTCGAGGTTTGGCCTGGCAGCAGATGAAAGTCAGTGGCGAAAGCTGGAAATGGCTTTGGTTGGAAAGAGTTGTGATTAGTCATTGACCAAACATTAACGCATTGTTAGCCTTTCCCGGCGTTTGTAGGTGCTGTTGTGGTGCAATCATCGTCGTTACAACAGTGAAACGGGAAGCCGGTTAAAGTCCGGCACTGCCCCCGCAACGGTAAGTGAGTGATCGGCGAAGAGAGATGCCACTGTGCGCAAGCATGGGAAGGCTTACGCTGCTCAGTATTACAACTCACAAGTCCGGAGACCGGCCTGTAAACACACCGAACGCTGCGGAGGGCAGTTGCGGTGGGTAAACACCGGCCTGTCTTACGGAATTTCCCCACCCTTTGTATTGCTCCAGCCTGGCTTGCCGCCGGGTTTTCTCTCCCTTTGCAGCACCAATAATCAGCCATGCGGGTGCGCGTGGTGCGTATTTGAGTGCGTTTTATGAAAGTCTCCCGGCCAGTTATCAGAGCTCTGGTAGTCCCGTTTGCGTTTAGCCCCCTCTCAATTGCCATCGCTCAGGATTCACAGACTCCTCAGTTAGACCCGATTGTTGTCACGGCAACTCTTGGGCCGAAAACGGTGGGCGAAAGCCTGACGTCCGTTACTGTCATTGAGGAAGATGATATTCGCTATCAACAACCCAAAGAGTTTCGTGAGCTCATTGAATCTCAGCCTGGTGTGTCTGTAGTGCCCAATGGCTCTTTTGGTAAAACAACGAGTGTTTTCATCCGAGGGAATTCTTCAGATGCTTCGGTGCTTTTGGTTGATGGTATTCGGATTCGTTCCGCAACTCTCGGCGGGGCTGCTTGGCAGCATCTGCCACCACAATTAATTAACCGAGTTGAGATTGTTCGGGGAAGCCGCAGCAGTCTATATGGCGCTGACGCCACTGGCGGCGTGATACAGGCTTTTACTTTGCCTCAAAATGAGGGGGAGACTGGCTGGCTAGAAGCGGGTGGTGGCAACTATAACAGCCAGCAGTATGCTGCAGGAGCTGCGCTTGCGAACGACTCTTCAAAGCTCAGCATTGGTATAAATCAGTTCCGTACAGATGGTGCGCCTGTAGTTACTGGCGGGGAAGATAAAAGCTATAAGAATACGTCTGGTGTGGCAAGTGGACGTCATCAATTTGATAATGGTGTCCGTCTTGGCTTCACATTCCTGAATGCCGAAGGTAACACTGAGTATGACGGCGGGGAACAAGACTTCGTCTTTCAGGTTGCAGGTGTGAATCTGGATGTTCCAATTACCGCAAATTGGCGCGCATCATTGCAGTTTTCTGATGCGAGAGACGAAATGGAAGATTTCAGCTCATTTCCTGGAGTATTTAATACTAGAACGAGAAATTCTCGATTAGAGAATTGGCTGACCTTTGGGGCGCACGAGTTTGTGTTGGGCGCTGAGTATACGGTGGATCAGGTAGATAGCACCGTAGTTTATGATGAACGTAGCCGTTCTAATAGTGCGTTTTTTAGCCAGGCATTATTGAATTTTGACGCTCTGGATGTCCATTTGAGCTTACGAAGTGACGACAATGAAACGTTCGGTACAGAGCAAACTTGGGGTGTAGGAGTTGGGTATGCTCTGAATAAAAATTATCGGGTACGCGCCAGTGCCGGCACTTCGTTCAAGGCACCGACTTTTAATGATCTCTATTATCCGGGTTTTGGCAATCCTGACCTTCAGCCAGAAGAAGCAACTAGCTATGAGCTTGGAATAGAAGGCCGTTATACAAGATGGTTTTGGGACGCAGCTGTATTCCAATCCGATGTAGAAGACCTATCTCTGCCATCGCAAAATGCCGCTGGGAGTATACCGGAAGCTCGGTTGCGTGGCGTCGAACTTAGTAGTGGTTGGCGTCAAAATGGCTGGAACTTGAGGGCGGTTGCGAGTGTCGGTGATTTCGAGAACAAGGAAGATGGAAAGCAACTGATACGCAGGGCGGAGAACACCATTCGTGTAGATCTAGACAAAGAAGTAGGTACTTGGGTTTTTGGAACAACAATCAGGGCTGAAGACCAGCGCCCTGATCAGTATTACGACATGAGCACTTTTAGTAGCGTGCGTACACAAATGCCAGGTTATGGCGTATGGGATCTTCGCGCCCAGAAAACGTTTGCCTCAGGTTTTGTCGCTTCCCTAACTGTTGGTAACGTGTTGGACAAAGAATATGCTACAGCGAAAAAAGATGTTAGCACCGATTACATCAGCGCTGGTCGCCTTGCATTCCTCTCTGTGAGGTACAATTTTGGCCATTAATATGTGTGGCAACTAGTTTTGTTCAGCCTGGACGATAGTTTGAATACTAGGACGCATGGAATCAATGTATGGCCAGTCTTGGCCATTCTGGTTTTCGTTGTTTTTACGCTATATGGCAGAGAGAGCTTTGCCGCTCTCTGCGTCCAGGATGATCTCAAGAAAGAAGTGTGTCTAACGCAGTCAGCAAAAAGAATAGTTTCGCTGTCTCCTGGCGCCAGCGAGTTATTGTTCTCTGCTGGCGCAGGTGATTTAGTGGTCGCCGTCGTAGCGTACAGCGATTACCCTCCGGCAGCTCAGAAGCTACCCTCCGTTGGTAATCACACCCGAATAGATCTCGAAGCCCTACTGGCACTCGATCCAGATCTGGTGATTACTTGGGTAACGGGCAACCCGCCAGCACAGGTTGAGCTGCTGCAAGAGCTAGGCTTGCCTCTGTTTGCCATTGAACCCCGCACATTCGAAGGGGTTTCCAGTGCTATTGAGCGCCTCTCTGTTTTGGCAGGAACGGAGGCCGAGGGTTTTGCGGAAGCTAAACGCTTTCGTACTGGCATTGCTGAGCTGTCTGAGCAGTACCGCAATGCCGAACCGATACCGGTTTTCTATCAGGTGTGGGAGCAGCCTCTGATGACGATCAATAATGATCATTTGATTGGCAAGGTTCTGCAGTTGTGTGGTGGGGTCAATGTGTTTGGCGATATGCCGCGCCTGGTACCGCGGATCAGCGCAGAAGTTGTGTTGCAAGCCAACCCTCAAGCCATTCTTACCGGAAGTTCCGAAGGTGTAAACGATGGCCAACTCGACCGATGGAAAGGTTATTCTGGATTGGGTGCGGTAGCCCGGGACAATCTTGTTTTTGTTCCAGCATCACCGATTTCCAGACCCACCCCCAGGCTTCTCGAAGCCAGCAAATTGATCTGTCAAAAGCTGGATGTTGCCCGTGAACATTGATGACACGAATGAGCAATTGTGGGCTTGCTGTCAGTGATCCGCTCTCTGCTTGTCCTTGGTGTGCTGGCTTTGGCCGCTATGTTGCTGGCCCTTGCCATAGGCAGTGTGACTATCCCGCTGCCTGATCTCTGGCAGGTTGTTCAGGGCGAAGGCAGTGCATTAAACCGTACCCTCCTGTTGGATCTGCGTCTGCCGCGCGCACTCGCGGCGTTTGCCACCGGTGGTCTGTTGGGTGTAGCAGGCGCGCTTATGCAAGTGCTGCTGCGCAACCCCTTGGCCGATCCCTATATTTTGGGGTTATCTGGCGGTGCTGCCGTCGGGGCTCTGTTAGCTATGCTGGCTGGAATGGGAACACTGCTGATATCGGGTTCAGCCTTTGCCGGCGCCATGCTGGCCATCTTACTAGTATTTGGCCTCGCTCATGGTACCGGCAGTTGGACGCCTACCCGCCTCTTGCTCACTGGCGTTGTGGTTGCATCCGGCTGGGGGGCGGTGATTACGTTAATGCTGGCAATTACTCCGTCCTACAAACTTCCCGGCATGCTGTACTGGCTGATGGGCGATGTTTCATACGCCCGCACACCCTGGCCGGCATTGGTTGTGCTGGTTGTATCCATCGTATTGATTATGCCGCTTGCCCGGAATCTTAATGTGCTGGCGCGCGGCCCTATGCAAGCAGCCGCGCTTGGCGTCTCTGTGCGGCCGTTGGAATGGACGGTTTATCTGTTCGCTGGCCTGCTAACGGCTACTGCTGTAACGACGGCGGGCAGTATCGGCTTTGTGGGCCTGATTGTGCCTCACATGCTCCGGCTGGTGCTGGGCAATGACCAGCGCATTATCCTGCCTGCCAGCGCTTTGGCCGGTGGTACATTGCTGGTGCTTGCGGATACTCTGGCACGTACTGTCGTTGCTCCCGAACAGTTGCCGGTTGGCGTCATTACCGCCTTGTTGGGTGTGCCCATGTTCCTGTACCTGCTGCACCGGAGCCGTTGATGAGCACGTTGCATACGCGCGATCTGATTATAAACATCCCGGGAAGGCCGGATGGCTTTGCACTGAATCTCAGCATTGAGCCTGGCCAGATATGGGGCGTGCTTGGTCCCAACGGTGCCGGGAAAACCACCCTGCTTCATACACTCGCCGGTTTACGTCCCGCTCGCAGCGGAAAGGTGATGCTGAATGAATCGTCGCTATCAGAGCTGAAGCGCCGTGATATTGCCCAACAAGTCGGCCTGGTGTTTCAGGAGCGGCAGGACAGTTTTCCGGCGACAGTCATGGAAGCCGCCCTTATCGGCCGTCATCCTTGGTTGTCGCCTTGGGAAAATGAGCAGGGTGAAGATCAGGAGCGTGCGCAGCAGGCATTGGCTGCGTTGGATGTCGGTCACTTGTCTGATCGCTTGCTGGACACATTGTCTGGTGGTGAGCGTCAGCGTGTCGCCATCGCTACGCTGATGACCCAAAATCCCAATGTCTGGCTCCTGGATGAGCCCACCAACCATCTGGATCTGCACCATCAGGTAAAAGTGATGAACCTGCTTCGTGATCAGGCCCAGTCTGGTAAAGCCGTTTTTATGTGCCTGCACGACCTGAATTTGGCCGCTCGCTGGTGCAGCCATGTTTTGCTGCTTTATACCAATGGCGATGCCTGCTGGGGGCCGGCAGAAAATATGCTGGTGCCTGATGCGCTGGAGCGCTTATACAACCAGCGATTGATGACCCTTAAGGCAGACGGTGTGTTGGTGTTTGTGCCGGCACAATAAATCAATTTTTCTGGGAGACATACACCATGAAGGAACGCGCAAAAGACCCCGAACGCCACGCCAAACGCATGGCAGCCAAGCAGAAAATCATGCACGAACGAATCGCCAATGCTCAGAAAGAGCAGGGCATATTGCTGGTTCTGACCGGTCCGGGCAAAGGTAAAAGCAGCTCGGGTTTTGGCATGGTGGCCCGCTCTTTGGGGCACGGCATGAAAGTAGGCATCGTGCAGTTCATCAAAGGTGCATTCAGCACCGGCGAAGAAGCCTTCTTCCGGGATTTGCCCAATGTGGACTACCACGTGATGGGGCAGGGCTACACCTGGGAGACCCAGAACCGTGAGCAGGACGTGGCCTCCGCCAATGCTGCCTGGGACATAGTTGCCGGCATGTTGAAAGATGATAGCTATGATTTGATTATGCTGGATGAACTCAACATTGCGCTGAAGTACGATTACCTTGATCTGGATCGTGTACTGGATGATCTGCAGGCCCGTCCTGAGATGCAGCATGTGGTTGTCACCGGCCGTAACGCCCCGCAAGAGCTGATCGACATCGCCGATACGGTCACCGAAATGGGCGTTGTGAAGCACGCTTTCAACGATCAGGGCATCAAGGCCCAGAAGGGTGTCGAACTGTAAATGACCACCCTGATGATCCAGGGCACCACCTCCGACGCAGGTAAAACCACCGTTGTTGCGGCCCTGTGTCGCTGGCTGGCCCGTCAAGGTGTGTCGGTAGCACCGTTCAAGCCCCAAAACATGGCTCTGAACAGTGCAGTCACAGTGGATGGCGGTGAGATCGGTCGCTCCACGGCGCTGCAGGCATTGGCCTGTGGCCTTGAACCCCACAGCGACATGAACCCGGTATTGCTCAAGCCCCAAAGCGACTGTGGCGCCCAGGTTATTCTGCGCGGCCAAGTGCATGGCAATATGGATGCACTGGATTATCACGCTTACAAAGCCGAGGCCATGACGGCGGTTATGGAAGCCTGGCGTTCACTCAGCGAACGCTACGATGTGATCATTGCCGAGGGTGCAGGTAGCCCGGCTGAGATTAACCTGCGCGCCAACGACGTCGCCAACATGGGCTTTGCAGAGGCGACGGATTGCCTACCTTCACGGCTTGATTGTGGATTCCGAAGACAGCATCGGTACTTCGGGCACCAGCGAAGCTGAGGCTCTCAACGTGATTGTGCCTGTTGTACCCCGCATCAGTAATCACAACGATTTTGATCCGTTGCGCCTGCATCCAGGCGTGAACCTTCAGTTTATCGGCCCGGATCAGCCCATTCCGCCGGCGGATCTTATTATCCTTCCCGGTAGCAAAAGCACCCGCGCGGATCTGACTTGGCTGCACGCGCAGGGCGGGGCACAGGTGTTGCGCTGGACGATGAGGCGTTGCTGACCAAATTGACAAAGTAAGCGGCTATGAAATTTTATGATACCCACGAGCCTACAATCTGACGATCTGGGGCGCCACGCTCGACGCCGAAAAAACCCACCGCAGCCTTGGCCACGTTAAAGAGTTTCTGGATCCACTGCGTCGCAGCGGTTGGTGACAGGTTTAGTAGTTTGTAAATTTTACTAACGTTTACAAAGCAGGGATTGTTAACAGTCGGTAATGCTGAAATAATATTTTGAGATATTTCTATTGATTTCAATCACAAAGATAACTTAATGCCTCCCCCGTGCACCTCTGCTCATGAGGTTTTTCTTTCGGGATAAGAATCTACATAGTTTGTGTTCGCCTGCTTATACTCGCTGGCTTCAGAAAAGGTATCTGAGAAACTCTATGAACCCGTTGAAGCATTTCGTGAGCATTAATAAATGAGCGACGCCCAGCAACAGGATGAAGCCAACTCAGATACTCGCTTTCGCCAGAAAGTGTTGAGCTGGGTAGCCGCATTAACATTGCCCGTTATTGCTCTTGGCAACTTTTCTGAAGCAATCATGATTGTTGAAAGTGCCACCGACCGTGCCATATCGACCTTTACCAATATTCCCGAATACAAAGACCTAGGTTATCTCCAGTCTGGCATAAGCTTGGATTACGCCAGAGAAATATTCGGTACGCCGCAAGTCAGTCGCAACTTGGAGCGGGAACTAAGCGCAGAATATTTTTTTGATGAAAAATACCTACTTACCCTGCTTGTGAAATCAGATGAAGTTGCTGGTTTTGTTGTGATCAGCCTTCAGGAAGGCTTTGCCCCGTCTGTGTTCGGCGAGTGGGGAGGTGACCTCGGGGAGTTTACCTTTGCAGAGCTGAAAGGTATGCCGGACGAGTTTGTTGCGGACTGGACAAAAAACAGTGCGACTTACCTCGAATCAGTCAATCTTGGGGGAGGGTCGCTGAATCAAAAGGCCTTTGCCGGTTGGGTCAATTACGGTGATGGCAGTCGTGAGCAAGGACTGGCAGAACTTTATCAGAGCGTCTTGCTGGGTGGTGATTCCGAAGCGTTGCGCAAGGTCTTGCGCGAGTCGACCAAACCTAATGTTTATGGTTGGGGCACTGTGTCCCTTGGCGATCTGAAATCGTCAATCCTGAGCCCGGCGGATCTGGGTCATTATCTCTCGGCCTATCAGTAATAAAACGACAATCGAAGGAGCGTGTAATGATTCATTCAAAGATCAAATTAGTAACCGCAATGTTGGCAGCAAGCCTGATGGCAGGTTGTGCCAGCAATCAGGCGCCTGAACAGCCCACATCCAATAGCGGCTTGCCAGCCTGGGTTATGACGCCTGCTAGTGTGGCAGGAGAGGGCGCATTGGCAGCCACGGAGTGCGTTCCCGATAACGCCAACATGAGCATTCTTAAAGCCAAATCCGTTGCTTTGGCTCGAGCGGCATTGGCGCAGCAGATCGGGGTGAATGTCCAGGCGATGGACAAAACCTATCAGACACTCACCGAGAACGGTGACGAAGCGGGCTCAGGCTCTACTTTCGAGAGTGTCTCGAAGCAGGTGGCTGATCAGATGCTCAACGGCGCGATTCCCCAGCGAATGGATTATCTGGAAGGCCCGGGCGACAAGATGCTGTTCTGCAGCATGGTAGTGCTGGCCCCAGAGAAGAATCGCAAGATTTTCGAGCAAATTATCGACAAGTCCAACCGTCAGTTGAACCCCAACAACGAAGCCCTGTTGTATCAGGAATATCGCGCCAAGCGTGCGGCTGAAGAGCTAGACGAAGCCCTAGAAGGATAAGAAATGAGTCGTTTTCGTAGAGCCATGTCTGTGCTGCTGATTGGTTGCCCTCTTGCATTGGGTAGCTACCACTTAGCTGCAAAATCTGAATACAAATCGGGCGACTCGGGCTTTGCGGCGTATAAGCAAGACGTGCAGCAAGGCTACGCGTCCTATCGGGACCAGGTGCAGAAAGAGGCGCGTGAATTCGCAGCGCTTCATGAACAGGTATCGGCTGGTTACGAGAGCCGAATTGCCGATGTATGGGCTGATCCTGAGCAGTCGTCCCAAACCCGCTGGGTGCTCTACGAAGACGAGTATAAACGCAAGCGCGTCGTTGATTTTAAGAAGGGCACGATCGTTTGGTCTACGCCTGAGCGTTACGCCAATTCTGGCTTTGATCTGGCGGAGGCTAAAACCGTGCTTGCTGAGCTGATGTCGCTCACGCATCGGCAAGCTTTTGAGCAGGACGAAGTGGCGAGCGAGGTTGAATCCAAGAGTCTTGCCCAGTTCGATCATCTGGAAACGGCGGAGCTGGATGACAAGCCTGTTTTGCCCGCCTACCTGTTTGGTGATAGTGCGGCGAGCCAGTCACGGGTTGATGGGGCGATTGACTCCATGGTTGCCTCGGCCAAGAAGGTTGAGCGAAATCAACAGGGACAATCAGTTGTCGTTTGGACTTTTCCGATGGCAATTGATGAGGGCTCAATCGAGCCGCCAACAGTCGAAACGCCGCAATCTAAGCCAATGTCCAAGCCTAAGGCTAAACCCAAGATCAAGGCAGCACCGACTCCCATGCTGGGCTCAGGTGAAGTATGGAGGACGAAAGCCATCGACGCGGATCAGCTTAAGCATCTCCCAGCTCGGGCGCGTCCTTTCGTTTCATCTATCAACCGTGAAAACGTGAAGTTCGAGCTTTCAGCAGAACTACTGCTGGCCATTATGGAGACAGAGTCGGCTTTTAACCCGATGGCAAAATCACCGATTCCCGCTTTCGGCCTTATGCAAATAGTACCGGCTAGCGCAGGGCAAGACGCAACCGAGAAGCTGTTTGGTAAGCCTAGGCTGCTTGCACCGTCTTATCTTTACAATCCTGAAAACAATATTAAGGTTGGTGCGGCTTATTTCAATATTCTGTATTACCGCTATTTCCGCGGTATCGAGGATCCGCTCTCTCGCCTGTACTGCTCGATTGCGGCCTATAACACAGGGCCGGGCAACGTATCCAAGGCTTTAACCGGTAACTCCATGGCTCTCAAGCCGGCTACTCGTATCGCCAATACCATGTCGCCCTCAGAGGTTCACGCCCATTTGATGAGCAATCTGCCTTATGAGGAGACGGTTAACTATCTGCGCAAAGTGACCAGTCGTTTGGCCAAGTATGAGGAGGTACTGTCGAGTGATTAACGTGCGTACTAATAGCCCGGCGCTTCTGATTACCCTGTTCTTAAGCCTTGTGCTGAGCGGATGTGCGAGCAACGGCAAATCGGGAGTGTTGGCGGAATGGGTGCTCAGCCCGCCGGTAGATACCTCGTCAACAATTTACGGGGTTGGTGAAGGAATGGCATTGCGTGGCGCGCGAGATGATGCCCTGGCAGTGATTGCGGGGAAGCTTGAAACCCACGTGACGTCCGATGTTCAAACCGAAACAGTGCTGACGGATGGTCAAGAAACTTCAAAAACGCGAAATCGCGTTCGTACGACCACAGAATCGTTAAAATTGTCGGAGTTTCGGACGGTCAATAATGCCCAGGCTGGTAACCGACTGTTCGTGTTGTTATCTGTGGATCGTCAAACCCTAGTCGATTCCATCCTAAAGGATATTGATCGGTTGGGCCGGGAAATTGACGCTCGCCTATCCGATGTAGAAAACAGCACCCGTGTGAAATACCTTTACCGTCTTACCCTTGCCCGAGGCCTGATCACAGAGGCTATCGATAAGGTCTTGCTGGTGCAGTCAGCCGGTCAGGATGGCAGTTTGAGGCAGGGGGCGTTGTCTCGGTATCAGTCGTTGCTGGCAGAGCGCGACCGTATTCAGCAGTCCCTGAACCTGGCAGTAACTTGGGACCCTTACACGTCGAATGTTGGCGAAGAGCTTTTGACGATGCTGTTGGAGCTTGGTTTGCGAGCAGAAGTTGGTACCCCAAATGGAAATTATGATGGCGTGATTGCCGTGACTGGCGACCCTTCCAAACGTGAAATATTTGATGAGTATCACGTTCAGCTGAAGGCACTGATTTCGCTTAATGATAACAAAGGTAGTGAGATCTCATCTGCTCGTTACGACGCTGCCGCCAGCTCGCTTACCGATTTTGATCTGGCGTTGAAAACAACAAACCGATTGGTTGCTGAGGAAATTCAAGAGCGTGGTATTTGGCGTGCTCTGAATATGCATAAAGAGCCTTGAGTGCGGGGCCCGTGTTCAAGTTTTTAAAAAAAGGAGTTAGTTTCATGATGAGAAGTACTTTAACGCTGAGTGTGGTTATTGCTGGTGTGTTGGCTGCAGGCTGCTCTTCAACACCAATTGTTAAGCAAGAGCATCTGACGGATATAATGGATTTGCCGGTTTCCGCGTCGAACCCATCGCCGCGTGGCGCAGATGTCAGTAAGGTCGTGATTTTCGATGTCGACACTTCGAATTCGGGAACAGCGGACAAGGCCCAAGCAGGCGAGCCAATTCGTTTTGCTATTGACGGTTATCTTAACGACGCGGGTGCAGAACTGGTTGATCGCACTCTGGCCGCAGAGCTAAAAGATGAAGTGCTCAGGGCAGAAATGGGCGGAGCAGGAGCTTATAAAGGTGCACCAGTTGCAGACTATGCTATTAAAACAACGGTGACACAGGCAAGTTTCGGTACAAGCTTCACTGAAGCCAGTAGCTGGACTGACGATGACGGTAAACGCCGCACAACCCCGCCCAAGTGCAGCTATTCTGGCAAAGTGAGTATTAGCGTAAACGTCTACACGGTTCCAGAATTGACGCGCGTTAAATCATTTCGTGGCCAGGGCAGTGAGAGCAGCTCTGAGGAAACGCGCAACTCCAATTGCCCGGCTAACGGCGGTAACTTGGTTCGTGCGGCAGCCAAAGATTCCGTTTATGAAGTTCAGGAAGAGTTGAAGGCTTTCTTCTCCCCTACCGGCTACGTTCTTGAAGGTTATAAAACCTCCGAAGGCAAATTTGTACTGAAGACATCTTTGACGTCAGATCTGGGTGCAAAGGCTGGTGGGAATGTTCGCCTGATTAACGTAACGGCCGATGGCGATCGCTATCCGGTTGGTGAAGGTAGAATCGGCGATCCCGTTGTTCGCAGCGGGGCTTTTGTGGTTGTAGACGATGAAGTGATTTCAAAAGTACGCGTCGGTGATGAAGTGCGTGTCGATCACAGCTGCTCATTCATGGGTTGCAATATGGATTCAACTCTTGGGATGAACTGAAGTTTCTATTGTAATTGTTGAATAGAAATCGCATCCGAACCGCAGTCTTAAGGCTGCGGTTTTTTTTGGGCTTCTTCAACGCCTCAAAACCAATAATCACATCCATCAGTTCATTGGTTATTTCGTCTTGCCGTACCGATCTCAACTCACCTTTTACATCTTCTATGCGCTCATCCACGGACTGCTCCGCCTGCTGCATAAGGGCCAAACGCGCCGAGTTTTCAGTGACCATGGCTTCTGCGGAGGCGCGGAAAACACTGGCAAAGATATGGCTGCGAATCAGCGATGACAGCAGGGCTTCCGCCTCCATGGTGTAATCCGGAAGCGAGCGGGAATTCCAGTGTTTTGAGCGTTGTAGCAACGCAGGCTCCAGTGGCAGAAGCCTTTGTGTCACCGGTTCCCGCAGGCCCTGTTCGCCACGCTGGGTGAACGCCAGAGTGACGGCCAGGCGGTACAGTGGTTGTCCCCGGCTGAATTTGTCTATGCGGGTAACTATGTCGCCGGCAATGCGGCCGATGCCTTCGGCAGACGCCGGTGGTAGCAGAACAGCATCGGGCGTCAGGCCCTGATCATCCAGGGCATCGTTCATCTGCGCGCCAATGCAGAGCATGCGTTTTTTGCCGTTTGTTGGTGCTTGGTCGTGCTGCTTAACGATCTCCGCGAGAACCTCGTTGTAGTTGCCACAAAGACCGTGGTCGGAGCCGAACACGATCACCAGATGCTCCAGCGCGTCCTCCTGGCGCAGGGCGATCCCGCCGGTTCGGTAAGCGAAGGCGGCGAAACCCTGAAGTATGGTCTGGTGATAGGCTTCGATTGATCGGGCAGCGTGTTCATAAGGTGACGCGTTAATCGCCGACAGGGTTTTCATGGTGTGGACAATGCCACGAATGCTGGTCAGCGTTTCGCTGTGGCGAGTTAGGGTCTCAAGCGTCTGGGCCATTACTGACCTCGTTTGCGCTGGGTGAACGGCTCGCAGGCAGCGCGTTGCGAGCGGTCGTGATAATCCGTTCTCGGTCTTCTTTGCTTAGCCCTTTGTTTTCACTGATGCGCTCGTCAATGAACTGCAATTGTTTGCTGGCAGCGGCACGGATACGTGCCATGGCATCGGTCAGTTGCTGCTCAGACAAGGTATCGAAAAGTCCTTCCATTGCGGCAATCAAAACCGCCAGTTGCTCAGCGGCCGGCATGGGGTCACGTTCGGCTTGGCGCAACGCTGTGCGAACGGCTGCGCCCCGGGTTAGCCGTGCGCGGGTTGTGTCGTCCAGCCGCGTACCAAAGCGCGCGAAGTCCTCCAGCTCTTCAAACTGCGACAAGGTAACCCGCAAGTTACCAGCCACTTCGCGTAGGGCGCGGCTCTGGGCCTTGCCACCTACCCGAGAGACCGACAGCCCCAGATCAACCGCAGGAAACTGGTTTTTGCGTACCAGCCTTGGCGAGAGGTAAATCTGGCCATCGGTAATGGAAATCAGGTTGGTGGGAATATAGGCCGACAGGTTCTCCGCCTGGGTTTCTACCACCGGCAATGCGGTAATCGAGCCACCGCCGACTTCCTGGGTAAACTGGCCGGCCCGCTCCAGCAAGCGGGCGTGGACGTAGAAAATATCGCCGGGGAAGGCTTCACGTCCCGGGGGCCGGCGTAAGAGCAGCGACAGTTCCCGGTAGGAGCGAGCGTGGTGGGTCAGGTCGTCAAAAATGATCAGCACATCCCGGCCCTGATCTGAAAAGTACTCGGCCATGGCCATAGCGGCATAGGGTGCGATGTAGGCTAGCCCCGGTGTTTCTTCATCACCAACAGACATGATTACGCTGCGTGCCAGCATGTTGCCTTTTTTCACGGCAGCGATCACCCGGGAGACCGCATCACCACGCTGTCCGATGGCGCAATAGATACAGATAACCTGTGATCGCGACTGATTGAGGATGGTGTCCACAGCAATGGAGGTTTTACCTGTCTGGCGATCGCCGATGATCAGCTCGCGTTGGCCCAGGCCAACGGGGACAGCGGCATCGATGGCTTTGATACCGGTTGCCAGTGGCCGAAAGATAGCCGAACGGCTTAAAACGCCCGGCGCTTCCGCTTCAATCGGTGTTTCGGCCACTGCTACGATAGGCCCTAGACCGTCTCTTGGGCGGCCCATGGCATCAACCACGCGCCCGAGCAGTGCGGGGCCAACGGGCACACTCACCACCTTACGTGTGCGCCGCACATCCTCGCCCATGGTTATGAGTTCAGAGGGGCCAAGCAGGATGACACCAAGCCGGCCGGGCTCCAGATCTAGCACTATGCCGCGCACGCCGCATTCAAATATCAGTAACTCATCCGCCAATGCGCGGGCGAGGCCGGTAACAACAGCAACACCGTCGCCCACTTCCGTTACCCTGCCAACTTCGGTCAGCACCGGGGCGGGCGTAGGCGTCGCTAGCAGCGCTTCCCGCCAGCTATCAAACTGCTCGGGAGAATGCAGCTCAGAGTGGGATTGAGGGCGCGGTTGAGAGTGGGATTGAGAGTGCTTTTCCGAAGCGCTGTGATCGGTGTCGGTCATAGCGTTTTATCTATCCTTTTTGTGCACAACGGGGTTTAAGCATCACCGGGCTGAACTCGCCCGGAAGCACCGGCACCCATGCGTTCGCTTAACAGCGCATCAAACTCTTCGGTGTAGCTGTCGACCGTCCAGGCAACTTGCGCGCCGCCAATACGCAGAACCAGCCCCGGCGCTTGCTGCGGGTCGGTTTCAAAGTGCAGAGTCATGCTTGGCAACAGGCTTTTGAGATCTGCCTGCATCAGCGCCTGCGCCGCATCCGGTAAGGGATCGCGGGTGGTGGCTACCGCCTCCTTGCTGTCGCCTGCGGCTTCGGAAAGCTCGCTCGCAATCGGGCGCAGTCTTGCGCTGACGTGGCGAACAATAGCTTCTTCCAGCGATTCATCCGCGAGATCGCGCAGGGCTTTGCGAGTGAGTTCCAGCAGGGTTTCTTCTCCGGCTCGCTGCAGCTGAGCCGTGAATTTCTGGCGCTCTCGTTCAAGGTGTTTGTGCCAGTCTTTCTGCTCTTGCTCAAGCTTGGTGCGTGCTTCGGCCAGCAGAGAGTCACGCTGGTTTTCTGATTCTTGCAGGGCCTGTTCGATTGCCGAATCTTGATCTGACAGCAGCTGTTTTTGCTGTTGGCGAAATTCCGTTTCTGCCGTCTGCGCCTTTTTTTCCGCCTCTCCGGCTTCGGCCATGCGGCGGGTTATCTCAGCCTCGCGGGCATCAATACCGTCAAGGATTGGGCGGTAGAGAAAGCGTTTCAGCAGCCAAACCAGCACCAGGAAGTTGGCGATCTGCGCGATAACGGTAATCCAGTCAATGGACATGATTGGCTCTAGCCTCCTGCGGCGGCTGCCCGTCCTTCGCCCAGAGCGGGGCCAATGGCACCTATGGCGATGGTAAAGCCGGCGGTAAAAATCGAAATGGCCGCAATGATGGCAAGATCGGTCATGACTTATCCTCGTGCTGTGGTGATGAAGGGTCTGGCTCTGCTGTAGCAGATGAGATGTAAACGGTGGCGAGAATGGCGAAAATGTAGGCTTGGATCATGCCGGTTAGTAATCCGAGCATGTCCATTATCACCGGGAAGAAAAACGGCGCGACGGTAAGCAAAATGGCTGCGATAACGGCGCCACTCATCACGTTGCCGTAAAGCCGAATGGCCAGAGATATGCCCCGTGAGAATTCACCGATGATGTTGAACGGCAGCATAATAACTGAAGGCTCAATAAACGTTTTGAGATACCGGCCTACACCGCCGCTGGCAATTCCGAATACAGGTACAGCCACCAACACAGACAAGGCCAGGGCTACCGTGGTGGATAACGAAGAGGTGGGTGGCGAAAACCCAGGTATCACCAGCATCAAGTTTGATAAGGCAATGAACAGAAACAAGGTACCAGCAAAGTACATCACGTGGCGCGCGGAGTTACGGGTAACTTCTTCGATTTGGCCCTGAATCAGCTTTACGATGACTTCCAGAGCGGTGCGCCAGCGATTGGGCGGCACATCGGCCCGTAGATTGCGGGTAATCATCATGGAAATACCCACCAGCAGTGCCATCACGATCCAGGTGTTGACGAGGGTGGCGTTGACCTCCCAGCCGGCAAGCGTGAAAACAATAATGTCATCAGGGGTAAGTTGCATTATGCGCCCTCTTGTTTGGCGGTGGCGGGTGTTTTGCTCACCCTGGCCCAGAGCACGGCAATCAGCCGGGCTAGGAAAAACGCCAGCCCGTAGCCGGCCACTGCCCAGTTGCTCCCGGCGCTTGCGGTTACCCAAAAACCAACGGCCAGCAGTACCGCAATGCGGCAGAAAGAACTGGCCATCAGCCAGAGCCCGGGTCGGTCAGAACCCAGGGCGCGTCGCATACCCCAAGCCAGGCCCGCAAAGAACAGGGCGCTGAAGGGCAAACCCACTGAAACTCCCAGCAGTACCGCTTGCCAGTCTACTGTTATCACCGTTTGTCTCCCTTCTGATTCGGGCCTTCTTTATCGATCCAGCTCCAAGCAATAATGCCCCCGACGACTACGCCACCCAGAATTAATGCAATGGGCCAGGAAAAGGTCTGTGGCACCACCTTGTTCAGCCATAATCCCAGAAATGCGCCACCCACTGTGGGCACCGCGATGGACCAGCCGATGATCCCGAAGGCGCCCAGCCCCCGCAGAGGGCTGAACCCGGGCTCAGTGCGCGCGCGCTTCATGCGTTCAGCACTGCGGCGGATGTCTTCTGCAGAACGGTCGTTTTTCGTACTCATACCGTGGGTTTCCGCAAGTCGCCAAAGCGCCGGACTATGCCTGCTTCAAGCCGTGACAGCGCCGAGCGGGCAACCCGTTCTTCTTCGTCTACTTCGATAAAGGCGGTTTGGATGGTCTCGTGCAGAGAGTCGAGATCCTTGCCCTGAACACCGCGACGTATGGCGATGTCTACCTGGTGGCCTGTTTTCATCAGCACGCCTTCATCAACGCCAAAAAATAGTTCTGTGCCGTCTGCTGAGGTGAGAATCAGCACTGAGGGCACCAGTGCCGTAACGAAGTCCGTATGGTTCGGTAGCATGCCAAACGCACCGTTTTGAGCTGTTGCAAACAGCCGTTGTGCGCTGCCTTCGAACAGCGTGCGGGTTGGCAGCCGCAGCGTTACCTGCATGGTGTTCGCAAGGCTCATGATTTTTTCTCCAGATCCTTCAGCGAGCCAATCATGTAGTAGTCGGTTTCGTTATCGTGGAATTCCGTCTGGTTCAGGATGGTTTCGCAGCCGTCTAGAGTGTCCTTGATGGATACGCGCCTGCCGCTATCACCGGTTAACGCGCCGACGGTGAAAAACGGTTGCGTGAGAAAGCGCTCAAGTCGTCGCGCCCGGGCCACGGTGGAGCGGTCGGCGGCAGAGAGCTCTTCCATGCCCAGCATCGCAATAATATCGCGTAGGTCTTCGTACTCGGCCAGGGTGCGCCTTACCGCGCGGGCAATGTCATAATGGCGTTGGCCGACCATGGCGGATGTAAGCATAACGGAGGCGGAGCCAAGCGGATCGACCGCGGGATACAAGCCCTCACTGGCGCGCTTGCGCGAAAGCACCACAGAGGCGGAAAGATGCGAGAAAATATGCGCTGCTGCCGGATCGGTGAAGTCATCCGCAGGCACGTACACCGCCTGAATAGAGGTGATCGCGCCGTTGCGTGTGGAGGTAATACGCTCCTGCAGTGTGGCCAATTCGGTGGCCAGCGTGGGTTGATAACCAACCCGCGAGGGCATCCGGCCCATGAGCCCCGAGATCTCCGAGCCCGCCTGCACGAAGCGGAAAATATTATCGATGAGCAGCAGCACATCCTGCTTTTGATCATCGCGGAAGTACTCAGCCATGGTGAGCGCGGTTTTGCCCACTAGAAAACGCACGCCCGGGGCTTCGTTCATCTGGCCGAACAACATGACGGTTTTGTCCCGCACGCCGGCGTCGCCCATTTCGCGATATAGCTCTTCTGCTTCCCGCGAGCGTTCGCCAATGCCGCAGAACAGGCTGACCCCCTGATAATGCTGAACCGTGTTGTTGATCAATTCGGTGATCAGTACGGTTTTGCCGACCCCAGCGCCGCCGAACAGCCCGGTTTTACCACCGCGCTCTATGGGTGATAGTAAATCGATCGCCTTGATGCCGGTTTCGAGGATGTCGCTGTGTATAACGCGATCTTCCAAGGCCGGAGGAGGCTGATGAATGGAGCGTCGGATCGTTGTGGCGGGCGCTGGTTTGCCGTCAATGGGTTCGCCAAACACGTTGAGCATGCGCCCCAGTACCGCGTCGCCCACCGGTACTTGGATCGGTGCTCCGGTGGCCCGCACCGACATGCCTAGGCCGAGCCCGCGCACAGGTGCCAAGGCCATGCAGCGCACGGCACCGCTTTCCAGCAAGGAGGTCACTTCCAGCGCCAGCTTACCGGCATAGATCAAGTCGTGGATGCGCGGAGAGGTTCCCGGGAACTTTACATCAACCACACCGCCGCGAATTCCCACGATCTGTCCGGCATCGTCATTGCCAGCATCCGGCATCAGATTCGCATCGTTAACGACCAGACTAGACATAATAACGTGCCTGAATAGTCATGAGTTTTCAGCAGCTGTTCTGGTAATAAGCGTCCCCGCATGGCCATCCAGAATAGCGAGAGCATCCTCCAGCCGGCCAATGCCGCTGATGCCGCCAGCCTCCGCGAAATCGCAGGCTGCTTTCACCTTCGGCCCCATGGAACCGGCTGGCACATCCAGTGTCCTTGCCTGTTCCGGGGTGGCTGTGCGAACCGGGGCTGCCGCTGGTTTGCCAAAGTCGCGATACACCGCATCCACGTCGGTCAGCAGTAGGAGGGCATCCGCGCCCAACTCCCGTGCCAGCAAAGCGCTGGCGGCATCCTTGTCGATGACGGCCTCAACGCCAGTCATGCTGCCGTCGTTACGGCGCAGTACCGGAATACCACCACCACCGGTGCAGATAACAACCACACCCTGAGCCAGTAGCAATTTCAGCACGCGCATATCAGGGATTTCTTTGGGAGCGGGCGAGGGCACTACTCTGCGCCACTTGTCGCCATCGGCTGCGATATGCCAGCCGGCCGCCGCTGCCCGGGATTCTGCTTCTTCTTTATCGTAAACCGGGCCGATAAATTTGGTCGGGTTGGCGAAAGCTGGGTCGTCTCGATCGACAACCACCTGTGTGAGCAGAGTTGCCACCGGGCGATCATGGCCCAGAGCATTCTCCATTTCCTGCTCGATCATATAACCAATCATGCCGCCAGTTTCGGCGCCCAACACATCCAGCGGATAGGCCTCTTCAGGTTTGTAGGCGGCACCCTGTAGTGCCAGCAGACCTACCTGAGGGCCGTTGCCGTGGGTAATCACCAGCTGATGCCCAGCACGCACCAGTTCAGCCAATGATTTTGCTGCGGTTTGAACGTTGGTGCGCTGGGCCTCAGCCGTCAGTGGCTCGCCGCGTTTCAACAGGGCGTTGCCGCCCAGAGCTGCAACAATCAGCATACTGTGCATCCTTTATCAGCATTTCGCGCCGGGATCAGGCCCCAAGGGTGGCTACCAATACCGCTTTGATGGTGTGCATGCGGTTTTCCGCCTGGTCGAAAACAATCGACGCGGGGCTCTCGAAAACCTCGTCGGTCACCTCCATGGCACTGATCCCGAACTCTGCCTGAATTTCTTTGCCAACGATGGTGTCGGTATTGTGGAACGCCGGCAGGCAGTGCATGAATCGGGCGCGGGGGTTGCCGGTTTTTTCCATCACGGCCGCGTTCACCTGATAGGGCATTAACAGCTTGATTCGGTCACCCCACTTTTCTTTCGGCTCACCCATGGATACCCAAACATCGGTGTAGATAAAATCTACCCCGGCGACAGCGGCATCCAAGTCTTCGGTAATGGTTATACGGGCACCGGTTTCCCGGGCAATCGCCTGGGCTTCATCTTGTATCGACTGGTGTGGCCAGCAGACTTTGGGTGCGCACAGGCGCACATCCATGCCCATTTTGGCACCGCCGATCAGCAAGCTGTCGCCCATGTTGTTGGCGGCATCGCCGAGGAAAGCATAGGCCACCTGATGCAATGGCTTCTCCACGTGCTCCTGCATGGTGAGAAAGTCAGCGAGAATCTGCGTGGGGTGGAACTCATCGGTCAGGCCGTTGTAAACCGGCACGCCGGCATACTCTGCCAACTCCTCGACAATTTTCTGACCGAAACCACGATACTCGATGGCATCGTAAACCCGGCCCAACACCCGGGCGGTATCCTTTACCGACTCCTTGTGGCCGATATGGGTGCCCGAAGGCCCGAGATAGGTGACTCGGGCGCCTTGGTCATAAGCCGCTACCTCGAACCCCACCCGTGTCCGGGTGGAGTTCTTTTCGAAGATCAAAGCGATTTCCTTGCCGGTTAGCTGCGGGACCTCGGTGCCAGCGTATTTGGCCGCCTTCAGATCTTTGGACAATTTCAGCAGAAAACTGATCTCCTGCGGGGAGAAATCCCGCAAGGTCAGGAAGTGACGATTCTTCAGATTAAAAGCCATGGTCGTTATCCTTTCCGGTCAGATGGGGTCACGAATCGTAGGGCAGCTCATGCAGCGCCCGCCGCCTCGGCCACGGCCAAGTTCAGCACCGGGAATGGCCAGTACTTCAATGCCCGCCGCTTTAAGTGCCGCGTTGGTGTCATCGTTACGGTCATAACCCACGACCACGCCTGGGCTCAGCGCCAGCACGTTGTTGCCATCGTTCCACTGCTCCCGCTCCCGCTCCGCCGGGTTATCGCCACCGGTGGGAACAACCTCCAGAGATTTATAGCCGAGAACTTCAGCAACCACGTCAAACATCGGCCGAGGATCCTGGTGGAAAGTCAGGTGTTTCTTGCCCTCACCGGCGCGCAGGTCGTAGCAGACCACTTCATCTGCGACTTCTTTGAAAGCGGTGACCACGTTGCCGCCACAGAAGGTGAAGATTGTGTCTAGGTGCATAGCGGTACGAGATTTCGGAATCTGACAGGCAATCACCCGCTCCGCTGTGCCTTTTTCAAACAGGGTGTTGGCCAGTTGCCCGACGGCTTGTGGAGATGAGCGTTCTCCCATACCCACAAGCACGGTGCCGTTGCCCACGGGCATTACATCGCCGCCTTCGAGCGTGGCAAGGCCATGTTCTTTTGTCGGGTCACCCCAGAGTACGTCTACTTTTCCGGCAAATTTCGGATGGAAACGGTACACACCTGCCATCAACAGTGTTTCGGGTTTGCGAGCGGCCCAGTACATGGGATTAAGCGTCACGCCACTGTAAATCCAGGCGCTGTTGTCCCGTGTAAACAGATAGTTGGGCAGCGGCGGCAGCACAAATCCGTAGTGCCCCAGGTGGTTGCCAAAAAGTCCGGTTGGATCAAACGGCAGATCCCCTATCTCAAGGCCGCCAATCAGGTGTTCTGAAAGCTTGCTGCCCGGAAGCTCGTCCATCCAGGCGCGCAGGTCCGAAATCATCCCTACGCCAATATCGTTCCAAGTAATCCGGTGATCCAGGATCCATTTGCGGGCTTCGGGAATGTCCAAGGTCTCGGCCAGCAACTCGTTAACATCAAGTACTTCGACCCCCCGCTCCCGCATCACGCTGGTAAACACATCGTGATCTTTCTGTGCCTGTTTAACCCAGAACACGTCGTCAAACAGCAGAGAATCGCAGTTGGTCGGCGTCAGGCGCCGGTGTGCCAGCCCCGGGCGGCAGACAATGACCTGCCGCAGGGTTCCGGTTTCGGAATGTACTCCAAGCTTGTGTTCAGACATGGTTCAATCCTCCGTTAAACCAGTGCGGCTGCACTGATAACCACCGAAATGAAAATGGTAAGAATCAATAGCAAAGGCCAGATGAATGCGATCCAGCGATCGTAGGACACACGGCCAATCGCCAGCCCACCAACCACTACGGCAAAGGTTGGGTTGATCAGGTTTACCAGGCCGTTGGCAGACTGGTAAGCGGTTACGACAAGATCACGCCCCACGTTAGCGAAGTCCGCAAGCGGTGCCAGAATCGGCATGGAGAGAACCGCCAAACCGGATGAAGAGGGTACGAAGAAGCTCATGCCCACCTCTATCCAGAACATCAGGTTGATAAACGCCAATTCAGGCAGGCCGCCCAGAGACGCTTCAGCGCTGTGCAAAATGGTATCGGCAATCATCCCTTGATCCATGATCACCACAATGCCCCGTGCAAGGCCTACAACAAGCGCAACACCCAAGAGATCACGTGCGCCATCAACAAAGCTGCCGGTGAGCTTTTTCTCGCCAAGACGGGCAACAATACCGATCACAACGGCTGCGCCAAAAAACAGTGCGCCCATACGGGCCATCCACCAGCCCTGTGACGATACGCCCCAGATCATGACAACGAAGGTTGCGGCGAAGATCAGGAGGGCAATAATTTGTGTTCTGGTGAGTGTGGAGTCATGAAATTCATCCTCATGCTTGCCTAGGAACAGCCGGCGGTGAGCATCCCACTGTTTGGCGACAACAGAGCGGGAGGGATCTGCTTTTACGCGCAGTGCGTAACGCATAACGTACGCCGCACAGATCAGCAGGCCGCCAATCAGCAGAATAAAGCGCACGACAATGCCGTCAGTAAACGGTATGTCGGCCGCGTTAGCGGCGATGACTGTGGCAAACGGGTTGATGGTGGAGCCCAGTACGCCGATACCGGCTCCGATCAAAATAATAGCCACCCCGGTTACGGCGTCGTACCCCGCGGCCATCATTACTGGTATCAGAATGGCATAGAAAGCCAGGGTCTCCTCGGCCATGCCATAGGTTGTTCCGCCGATGGCAAACAGGGTCATCAGGATTGGTATCATCCAGATTTCATGGCCTTTGAGATGGCGCATGGCGCTGCGTATACCAGTATCAATTGCCCCCGTGGCGTTCATCACCCCAAGGAAACCGCCAAGGAAGAGCACGAATAGGGCAACATCAATGGCGTTGGCCACATAGCTATCGGGATCATAGAACCCGGCCGTAGGCGCGAGCATAATGTCCATAAAGCCTTGAGGGTTGGGGTCGACGGTCTGGTAGGTACCAGGCACGGCTACCTCGCGCCCGACTTCTTCGTTCATCGCCCGGTCGTATTGGCCGGCAGGTATGATCCAGGTCAGGGCAGCAACGAGAATGATCAGCAGAAAAAGAATGGTATAGGCGGTGGGAAACCGCGTTGCCAAATCCTGCTCTGGGTCGTTGGACTGATCATCTGGCGAGTTATTTAAAGAATTATCTAAAGGGTTATCCGAAGGGTTTTCCGTGGGGCGGTTCTTATCATTCACAGCACTTCTCCTTTATCCACACCGACAGCTATGTATAGAGCCAATGAAATTCCCGATCCAGGCTGTGAATGTTGTTGTTCTTATCCAGCCAAGCGGGACTACGATTTCCAGATCGTTAGCCAACAGGGTAGTTGAGAAGTGACAAATTGGAATTGAGTTAGGTCACTATTAATACGAATGTGATATTAAATTCTAAGAGTTCCATCAATACCCAAAAGACGAGAAATTATGCGTTTTTCGAATATTCATGAGCGCGCAATTGCGCGAAAAGGTGGCGTTGAAGCGCTGAACGCGTTGCTGCCAAAATTGCTACCTGCCACGGAGCTGGAGCTGCGAACGGATGATCGCTACCTTTCAGAGATCACCCGTTGTGTGTTTAAAGCGGGGTTTGTCTGGCGTGTTATTGATAACAAGTGGGCGGGTTTCGAAGCGGCTTTCCACGGTTTTGTACCCGCCTATTGGCAGCAGGTGCCGCCGGATGTTCTGGAAGAGCTGGCCCGTGATGAACGCATTGTGCGCAACATGCAGAAGATTCGAACGGTGCCGGAGAACGCCCGCATGATTGTGGATGCCGCGCGGGAATACGGCAGTTTTGGTGCTTTCTTGCAGCAGTGGCCGTCGGAAGATCAGTTTGGTTTGTTGCTTTGGCTTAAACGCAACGGTGCCCGCTTGGGTGGTAACAGCGCTCAGTATTTTCTGCGCCGTGTCGGCTGGGATGGCTTCATTCTGTCTCACGATGTGATTACGGGTCTTCGCCACGCCGATCTTCTGGATGCCTCGCCAACGAGTATAAAAGGGCTGCAGCAAGCGCAGACGGCTTTTACCGACTGGCACCAGGAAACAGGCCTGCCATACAGCCAGTTATCGCGCATTTTGTCGTATTCCGTGGAGGGTTAGACGCCTACTCTTCGTAAGCGCTATCATGCCTGCCATTATTGGATCTGTTACCACCGAGTCCGTAAAAAGGCAGTTCATGAGCAAGCAGTCTTCCTTCGTAAAAAAGAACACCCGCACCTTCGAACAAACCCTCTGGGATACCGCCGACAAGCTGCGCGGCACGGTGGAATCGTCGGAATACAAGCACGTGGTGCTGAGCCTGATTTTCCTGAAATTCGTCAGTGACAAATTTGAAGCCCGCAAGCAGGCGCTGATTAACGAGGGACAAGAAGCCTACGTAGACATGGTGGAGTTTTACACCATGAAAAACGTGTTCTATCTGCCGGAGCACGCCCGCTGGAATACCCTGCAAAAACAGGCCAAGCAGGACGACATTGCCGTAAAAATCGACACGGCTCTGTATTCCATTGAAAAGCTGAACCCGTCATTAAGGGGCGCATTGCCGGATAACTACTTCTCTCGCATGGGGTTGGAGGCCAGCAAGCTGGCTGCGTTGATTGATTCCATCAACAACATTGCCACCGTGAGTGACCAAAGCAGTACCAAACCCGGAGGCAATGAAGAAGACCTGGTGGGCCGGGTGTACGAATACTTCCTCGGCAAATTCGCTGCCACCGAAGGCAAGGGCGGTGGCGAATTCTATACCCCCAAGTGCATCGTTAATTTGCTGGCGGAAATGATCGAGCCTTATCAGGGCAAAATTTACGACCCCTGTTGCGGCTCCGGTGGCATGTTTGTGCAGTCGGTGAAGTTTCTGCGCAACCACGAGGGCAACCAGAAAGACATCTCCATATACGGCCAGGAATACACCGCCACCACCTACAAGCTGGCGAAAATGAACCTGGCCATTCGCGGCATCGCCAGCAACCTTGGCGACGTACCGGCGGATACCTTCTTCAAAGACCAGCACCCGGATTTGAAAGCCGACTTCATCATGGCGAACCCGCCGTTCAACATGAAAGCCTGGCGCGGCGCGGACGAGCTCAGCACCGACCCGCGCTGGGCGGGTTACGATGCGCCGCCCACCGGCAACGCCAACTACGCGTGGATTCTGCACATGGTGTCCAAGTTGTCAGCACAGGGCACCGCCGGCTTCGTTATGGCCAACGGATCCATGTCGACCAACACCAGCGGTGAAGGCGCCATTCGCCAGAAGCTGATCGAAAACGACCTGGTGGACTGCATGATCTCCCTGCCCGGTCAGTTGTTTTACACCACCCAGATTCCGGTGTGCCTGTGGTTCGTTACCAAGAACAAAAAGGCACAGACCATTACCGGCCACAGCGACAGCAACCACCGTAGCCGCGAAGGCGAAACGCTATTCATCGACGCCCGTAACATGGGCTCCATGATCAGCCGCACCCACAAAGAGCTCACCACCGACGACATCGCCGAAATCACCCGCACCTACCACGCCTGGCGCGGCGAAGCCAAAGACGGCGGTTATGAAGACCTACCCGGTTTCTGCAAAGCCACCACTCTGGCTGACATCAAAGCTAACGATTATGTGCTCACCCCTGGCCGTTACGTGGGCGCAGCTGCGATTGAAGATGACGGCATTCCCTTTGAAGTGAAAATGACCGAATTGAGTAAGACTCTTTATCAACAGATGGCGGAAGCGGAACGGCTGGATGTGGTGATTCGGGAGAATTTGGAGGGGTTGGGTTATGGGGAGTGAGTGGAACTTATCAACTCTTGGTGAAATCGCTCGCGCCGGAAACCATGGCCTAGTTGATGGACCCTTTGGGTCAAATTTACCAGCTTCATCTTATACGGAATCAGGAGTGCCAGTTATAAGAGGGAGTAATTTGACGTTGGGGCTAGGTCGTTTCCGTGCTGCTGAATTTGTGTATGTGTCTGAGGAAACTGCTGAGAGGCTTTCGAGAAGCATTTGTATTCCCAGCGATATAGTTTTTACGAAAAAAGGCACATTGGGTCAAACAGGATTTGTGCCTGATACACCGTTTTCTAAGTATTTAATTTCCTCAAACCAAATGAAGCTTTCTGTTGATCGGCGTAAAGCTGACCCACTCTTTGTGTACTATTATGTGTCGTCTGCGAGTAGTGTCGAGAGAATCATACGCGACTCAGAGTCAACGGGCGTTCCGAAAACAAATCTAAACTATCTCAAGAGTTTTTCGATTCTATTGCCAACTTTGACAGAGCAAAAAGCAATAGCATGTATTCTCGGTACCCTCGACGAAAAAATCGACCTCAACCGCCAAATGAACACCACCCTAGAAGCCATGGCCCAAGCCCTGTTCAAAAGCTGGTTCGTCGATTTCGACCCGGTGATTGACAACGCCATGGCTGCCGGCAATCCCATTCCCGAACCTTTCCGCGCCCGCGCCGAAGCCCGCAAAACGCTGGGTGACCAGCGCAAACCCCTGCCTGTCGCCATTCAGCATCAGTTCCCGGATCGGTTTGTGTTAACCGAGGAAATGGGATGGGTGCCGGAGGGGTGGGAGGTTGCATCTTTTGGGTCCAAAATTGAGCTTGCATACGGTAAGTCACTGGCCGTTTCTGTCCGGGTTCCCGGATTGATCCCGGTTTATGGTTCAGGGGGCGCTACAGGGTTCCATAACGCGGCGCTTGTAAAGGGGCCGGGAATCATCGTTGGAAGGAAGGGCACCGTTGGTTCGCTATACTGGGTAGAGAAAGATTTTTTCCCGATCGACACGGTTTTCTACGTTGTGAATAATTCTGGACTTCCACTGTACTGGATTTATCAAGCTCTTCAGCTGTTCGATATTAGGTCTATGGGCGAGGACTCAGCAGTTCCCGGGGTCAATCGAAACGTAATTTACTCAAAGAAAATGGTGTTTCCTAAGCTCCAAGCGCTCGAAGAGTACAGCAAACAGGTCTCAGCAATGACGAGTCGAAAAAAAGCTCTAGATACTGCAAATGAAGCTCTTATAACTCTGAGAGATACCCTCCTTCCCAAACTCCTCTCCGGCGAACTCCGCATCCCCGAGGGCGAGCAGTAAATCGCCGAGGTGCTCTGATTTCATGGCTAGGTTCATGGATGAGCCAAAGGGGGTGGCTTGCGAGCGCCTATAGGGCGGGGAAACCCTAAGGGTATTCCTGTCGTGAGTGCAGAATTCGCAGGATATCGACGAACTCGACGCCCGCCTGATAGACCACAAGATAATTCGGGTGGACAACCGCCTCGCGAGTGCCGGTTACTCGCCCGCCTTTGAAGATCAGAGGTGCTGCTGGAAGGCTTTCTACGGTGCGCAATATTTCAGAGTGTAGAGATAGCGCCGCTATGGGGTTACGCTGGTCGATGTAATCGATGATTTCAATAAGGTCGCTGGTGGCTTCCTCAGACCAGCGGACGGTTAGCACGGGCTTTCCTGCGTTCTTCAAGTTCAGCCCGCACCTTCGACATGGCTTCGTCATGTGCCAGTTTTGGCTTTGTGCTGTTCATCGCTTCCTGCACCTTGGCGCGGAACCAGTGATCATAGCTGACCGCTTGTTCCTCGGTCTCAAATTCGGACACGATCGGTGATAATTGAGCGCTCATGTTTTGTCTCCTCTTCTCAAAGCAGTATACAGTATCGGTTGATGGTTTGGATTAACTATCCATATCGAGTGGTTTACATCCGTTTTGTCGGTACCCATCGGCAGTACGACGAAATCGATGTACAGACAATCTAAGGTGAATTATGGACATTCGTCCCATTAAATCGGACACAGACTATAGTGAGACGCTTAAAGAAATTGAGTCTCTGATGATGGCGGAGGCAAACTCGCCGGAAGGTGATCGTCTAGACGTTTTAGTGACCCTTGTTGAAGCGTATGAGCGAAAGCATTATCCAATCGACTTCCCCGATCCTATTGAAGCCATCAAATTCCGTATGGAGCAGCAAGGGCTTACGGTAGAAGATCTTGTTCCGGTGATTGGGCGCAAGAATCGCGTCTATGAAATTTTGGCTCGTAAGCGCCCACTGACGCTTCGGATGATTGAGGGTTTACATAGCTCTTTTTCAATTCCAGCCGAAAGCCTGATAAAACACTCGACTCATCGAAACGGCCAAACAGCTTAGGGGCAAACAATGGGCTTTAATGAAGCACGGCTGGAACAGGCCATCATCGAACTGCTGCAGGCTCAGGGTTACCCCTATTGCCCCGGTTCTTCCCTGGTGCGCGAACCCACCGATGTGCTGATTAAAGCCGATTTAACGGCGTTTCTAACCAAGCGTTACGAAGGCGATCACATTACCGCGGCTGAAGTCGAATCCATCATTCGCCGGCTGGAAAGCCTCTCCCCGCTCGACTTGTACGAATCCAACAAAGCGATTCACAAAATGGTCGCCGACGGTTTCTTGTTAAAAAGGGAAGACCGCAGCCGCAAAGACCTCTATATCCAGCTGATTGATTACCAAGGCCTGGCGGAAATGCGCCTGCCCCGTGAAGGGGAGGTATTCACGCTGGCGGCGGAAGTGCCGGAAAGCTACGGTGGCCCCCGCAACATTTACAAGCTGGTGAGCCAGATGGAAATCACCGGCAGCGAGAAGCGCATTCCCGATGCCGTGCTTTACATCAACGGCCTGCCGCTGGTGGTGTTTGAGTTCAAAAGTGCAGTGCGCGAAGAAGCCACCATTCATGACGCCTACATGCAACTGACCACCCGCTATGCCCGGGATATTCCCCAGTTGATGAAGTACAACGCGTTGTGTGTAATCAGCGACGGCGTTAATAGCAAAATGGGCTCGTTGTTTGCGCCCTATGAGTTTTTCTATACTTGGCGCAAAGTGAGCGGCAACGAAATTATTGGGCAAGATGGCATTAATAGCCTGCACACCATGATTGAGGGCTTGTTCAACCAGGATCGGCTGCGCCAGGTGATTCGTCACTTTATCTACTTTCCGGATGTGTCCAATCAGGAAGTAAAAGTGGTGTGCCGTTACCCGCAGTTTTACGCTGCCAACAAGCTGTATGCCAATATCCTGCAACACCGTAAGCCGGAAGGCGACGGCAAGGGCGGTACCTACTTTGGTGCGACCGGCTGCGGCAAGAGCTTTACCATGCTGTTTTTGGCGCGGTTGCTGATGAAAAGCCTGGCTTTTGAAAGCCCCACGCTTGTGCTGATCACCGACCGTACCGATTTGGATGATCAACTGTCCCGCGAGTTTACCAATGCAAAAAACTACATTGGCGATCAAGCTGTTGTGAGTGTGGAAAGCCGCGCCCATCTGCGTGAGCTGCTCAAGGGCCGTAACAGTGGTGGGGTATTTCTGACCACCATTCACAAGTTTACCGAAGACGCCCAGCTACTCACCGATCGTACCAACGTTATTGTCATTTCTGATGAGGCGCACCGCAGCCAAGTCAACCTGGATCAGAAAGTGCGTGTGACCGAGAAAGGCGTTCAGCGCACCTACGGCTTCGCCAAATACCTGCACGACTCTTTGCCCAACGCTACCTACGTAGGCTTCACCGGCACCCCCATTGACGCGACGCTGGATGTGTTCGGCCCGGTGGTGGACAGCTACACCATGACTGAGTCGGTGCATGATGAGATTACCGTGCGCATTGTGTACGAAGGCCGTGCGGCCAAGGTGATCCTGGATAACGGCAAGCTGGAGGAAGTTGAGGCTTATTACGCCCGTTGTGCGGATGACGGCGCCAGCGATTATCAGATCGAGGAAAGCAAGAAGGCCAGCGCGCAGATGAACGCCATTCTGGGGGACCCGGACAGGTTGCGGGCGTTGGCGCTGGATTTTGTGCACCATTACGAACGTCGGGTTGAAGAGGGTTCATCGGTCAAAGGCAAGGCGATGTTTGTGTGCAGCAAACGAGATATTGCCTGGGCGTTGTTTCAGGAAGTGATTGCCCTACGACCACAATGGAACGAAGTGCTGGAGTGTGAAGCCGGAGCCGAGTTGAGCGAACAGGAACGAAAGGCGCTTAAACCTCTGGAGCGGATCAAAATGATCATGACTCGCGGTCAGGATGACGACAAAGAGCTTTACGACTTGCTGGGCACCAAAGACTACCGCAAGGATCTGGCCACGCAGTTCAAAGACCCCAAATCCAACTTCAAAATCGCTATTGTGGTGGATATGTGGCTGACCGGGTTCGATGTGCCATTTCTGGATACCTTGTACATTGATAAGCCCATTCAGCGCCACAACCTGATCCAGACCATCTCCCGGGTAAATCGTAAGTTTGAGGGCAAGGATAAGGGCCTGGTGGTGGATTACATCGGCATCAAAAAACAGATGAATCTGGCACTGGCGCACTACAACAAAGCGGATCAGCAGAATATCGAAGAGATCAACCAGTCCATTGTGGTGGTGAAAGACCACCTCGATCTACTCAACAAACTATTTCACCCGTTCGACAGCCAGCTCTATTATCACGGCAGCCCTTTAGAGCAGCTGCATTGCCTGACCAAGGCGGCGGAGTTTGCCCAGACCACTTACAAGTTTGAGAAGCGCTTTATGCATCTGGTTAAACGCCTGAAAGTGGCCTATGACATTTGCAGCGGCTCGGAGGGTGTCAGCCAGGGTGAGCGTGACCAGATTCATTTTTACCTGGCGGTGCGCTCCATTGTTTTCAAACTGACCCGTGGCAATGCGCCGGACAGCGCTCAGATGAATGCCAAAGTGCGCCAGATGGTCGCAGAAGCGCTGAAAAGTGACGGTGTGGAAGAGATTTTCAAGATGGGCAGTGAGAGCCAAGGCGAAACTGACATTTTTGACGCCGATTACCTGGCCAAGATCGACAAGATCAAACTGCCAAATACCAAAATCAAGCTGCTGCAACAATTGCTGGCGAAGGCCATTGATGACTTCAAAAAAGTAAACAAAGCTAAGGGTGTGGATTTCTCCAAGAAGCTCAAGGCGTTGGTGGAGCACTATAACGAACGCAAGGAAGATGATGTTTTAGTCGGCAATGTGCTGGAAGATTTCACCGATACCATCATCGACCGTTATATGGATCTGATTCAGTCGCTGAAGCAGGAGCTCGGATCGTTTGAAGAGCTGGGCATTGATCTTGAAGAGAAAGCCTTTTACGACATTCTGAAAGACCTAGCCATTAAGTACGATTTCAGTTACCCGGAAGACAAGCTGTTACCGTTGGCGAAAGCCGTCAAAGTAGTGGTACAGGAAAAAGTAAAATACACCGATTGGAACCAGCGCGAGGACATTAAGGCCGAATTGAAAGTTGGTCTGATTCTTCTGCTGGCAAAACACGGCTACCCGCCGGTAGACCGTGATGAGGTGTACAAGGAAATTTTTGAGCAGGCGGAGAATTTCAAGCAGCACCAAGTCAGCGACGGATCTTGAAGCGAGTAAACTCTGGAGCTGCCTTTTGTTGGCTTCTGAGCTTACCCAATAATAACTGAGCCACTTCCTTTGGTTACATGGCCATAACTGATCGCGCTGCCGGTTGCCGCTGCGGCACATCGCTGAGTAAGTGGCGTGGTTCTTAACTGCTAATGAGCGGCGAACTCTAGGATGCTGTCTTTTTCAGTGTATAGCACCACCTCAATAGCATCGTCCGCCAGAGAATCCCGCGCTTCTTCGAAGGCCTGAAATCTGATGTCTGAAGGGGGAACGTCTTCGGGCCCTTTAACTGGAAATAGAACTGGGCCATGAAGCAAGTTACGCTTCCTCAGCTGGTTCACCTTGAGTTTCCAGTGACCGCCGTGCTCGATAATCGCTGTAGAGTCAGCTTGTCCAAGAAATAGGGGTTTTATAACTTTTATAGCTTTATCGTCGTCTTGTTCGACAAATGGGAATGTGACGCTATAAAGATGATCTTCAACTTTGCGTTTTGAGAAGTGGCGAGCCAAGTTGCGTTGTTCAAGTAGTTTTTTGATACCTTTTTCCAGAATAGTTTCCTGGTATTCCCTGGTTACGAAGTTCCGGCCAACGTAATAGTCGAATAACTCTTGCAGGGTTTTCTGTGGATCTTCAGAAAGGATGCTGCGCCGCTCGCTGAATCGCGCGATGGTTTCTCTGGGACGAATCAGCTCGTCGAATATGCCATTATGGAAGCCGTATTCCATGACGTTACCACTAAACTCGGTGGTCTTGTTATGAAGCATCATACTTTGAACCCTAAACAGTTCTGCTTCTATGTTAGCCATGGTTTTCAGGTAAACAGCCTTGTCCAACTCTTCAAAAAACTGGGTGATCCGGGCGTATTTTCGACGCAATAACTTGAAGCTTAAGTGGCGTGTTTTTGGCACCCACAATAATATACCGACATTGGCAAACTCGCCGGTTTCAATGTAAGGCATAAATCGCACTATGGCGTATTGACACGCGAACCTAGTCATTTCCGACTCCAGAAATCACCGTTGTTAAAGCGTTGAAGATTCTCAAGCAGTGAATCCAGATTCAGGTTGATTTTCATCGTCATTTCCTGATCGCTATAAAGCCATTCCTCTGGAATACTATCCATAATGGATCGCCAGTTGTGAAGAGCCTGCTCTGCTCTCGAAGTATAGTGCTCTCGTTCCAATAAGTCATCGGAGATACCAGGTGCGAAATCTTTAAATATATGAAATTTAAAGAACTCCTCGTTAGAGAACTCTGAGTCAAAAGCTTGGTTATGATCAATTACGACTAAGCGCTGGGTATTGGGCTCCCAAAATAGGTTCGGATTTCCTCCGCTCTCTGTCAGCATGCGATCTGCATTGGAAATCCACCAGTCAAAAAACAGGACGGCGCGCCGAAGCTCGGGACCGACGTTGTTAACTTGAGAGTACGATAGCTCCGTCACCATTTGCTCAACGGAGCCGAAAGCTGGCCCAGTACCAAGATCACTAGCTTGTTCGACTGAAAGTAATTCGATTAACTCTTCAGGTACGTAAACGATGCTAAATGGCGCTACAGGTATGCCAAAGTTTTGAGCAAGATTGCCCGCGATCCATTCCTTGATCTGACTATCTCTGCCGGCACCAAACCCTTTCACGAAATACGTATTATCGTCGTCACCACGACAAATAAATGGACGAGTTATACCTTGCTCTGAGCGACGGATAACCTCGACTATCTCGACGACGGATTGTTCTGGAGGCGACACAGGTTAGTTGATTCCTTTCTCTTATGCCTGATAAAGAAGTCACACCACTATAAGGGCATGATACTGGGAGTCAATGCAGTGTCTACACTCCCAAAAGCAGCACCAATTCACAAAACACCACGCTGGCCCCGAGTGCATCGCCGGTGTAACCGCCCAGTTGCCGTTGCAGATACCAACCCCATAGCAGCGCGACAGTAATGATTGCAGTGAGTGCCGCCAGCCACAGCCCTGGCAACCAGAAGCTGAATACGAGCGCGATCAGCGCGGTAAAAGCACAGCTGACCATCAATCGGCGGCGGGAAAAGGCTTCTGCCACAGGCTTACTTTTGCTTTTATCCGGATCGGTTACGTATGGCATAAACGCCATCAATAGCAGTGGCGTTACACGGCTGATAGCGGGCACTAACAAAAGCGCCAGCCAGATGCTTTGGGTGTCCATCAACAGCGCAGCCTTCAAGCCCAGGGCCATCACCAAAGCCACGGTGCCGTAGGTGCCGATGCGGCTGTCTTTCATAATTTCCAAGCGCTTCTCAACCGTATAGCCTCCGCCCAACGCATCCACGCTGTCGGCAAGGCCATCTTCATGGAAGGCGCCAGTAATAAACAGATGGAAGCACATCACCAGCAGCACGCAGGCCAGCGGGCTCCATGCCAAGCTGAGGAGCGTGAATAATCCGGCATAGAGTGCGCCCAGCAAGAGGCCGACCAGCGGAAAGTACATGCTGCACTGATTCATCAGCTTTTGGGAGTAATCGATGCGCACCAGCATGGGAATGCGGGTGAGAAAACCTATGGACAGCCAGAACGCCTGCCATTCACGGGAACGCAGCGAGCTGCGTGGTGGTTCGAATGCTGAGGAGTCAGAATCGGATTGCGAGGTGCGGTCCGTCACGGCCGGCTCCTGTTGCCAGAGAAGAACGCATGATACCGAATACGAAGTATCCGGCAGCTACTAAAAGGTGGAAAGGTAGATTTGTTGCCGGAAATTGGCTGCTACCCTGGTTCCGGCACGCCATTCCATCAAACTGCAACTGCTTGTCACGAAGGGCTTGCGCAATTTTGTCCAGCGATTGTCTTAACCAACCGCCCGTAAGTATGGAAGCTCCCGCTACTAATCCTGTCACAAGCTCTTTCATGCTGGCATTGCACTTTATAAGCTCTTCTATAGCCTGCTCGACAATATATGCGGTATCTTCATTGAAGTTGCTTTTTAATCTACGTAGCTGATTATCATCAAAAAGAATGTCGATAACCGCCAAAAGATCTTCTTTTTCCGTCCTTGAGAGCATGTTTAGTGTTCCTTGATTCCTTTCAAGATCTCGTTTTCAATTTCTTCCCAGCTAAACCTATTTAATACCAGTCGTGTAAACAAGTCTGGCTTATCTGGAGAGGAAAGCATGATGATTGATTTTTCAGGGTTGAAGGCAATGTAGGCTGTAATTTTACCAATTGTCATCACGCTCAAAACCTTTTCTACAGCAGGCTCGAGTGTTATGAGGATTATGCCCTCAAGCTCCTTTCGAAACTCTGGGTCATGGATTGAGGCGAGGTCACGTTTAAAAACATACTCTGGTACGCGGTGAAAATCTGCCAGAGTGGTGCCCCAGTCTTCTTGCGTAACGACACTGGCATAGAGACCTTTGTTACCCTCGTAGACTATCAGTTCCCCTTCGCTACCTATAAAAGTTGCACCGGCAAGAGTTCCTAGAGGAAGCATAATGGGATGGGCTGTGCGGTTTATTGTAATGCCTGATGTTGCTGCTCTTGCTTCGACAGGCACAAGCACATTGAGATCTTGGGAGGCACAGGCAATTTCTGAAAGGCTCAGTAAGATGATTAAGGCTGTCCTGCCTATGTATTTCATATTCGATTCCATTCGCAGTAGGTCAACTCATATTCCAGCAGTCTACTCAATTTTTTTGGTGATTGTAAATTTGTTAAATCTGCCGGATTTCAGCTTTGAGCCCCTCGGCAGCCTGTTAGTACATCTAACCCGGCAACAAGTAGCGCTGCCGTAGAAGGTTGCTAGTACGCGCTGGTGTGCTTCGTAGAAGGCCGCGCGGCGGGTTGGGAATGCCAGCACCATGGCCGCGATTACCGCCATCATTATGTCTGAAGGCTGCATTACCGCATAAAGTCAGAAGCGAATGAATGCGCCGGTTATGAAATAGCCGTGCATGGAACTGTGGACTACACTTTTGGAATCAATCTGGTTTACGCCCGTAAGACGAGTGGTTCATGACAACACAGACCGGCCAGGGGCCGCGATACACCGACTCTGATTATTTTTTTAGAAAGCTGGCTTCGGGCATTCCCGGCGTTCTTTTTACCTATTGGCTGAGTGCCGACAGTGAGTCTCATCGGTATCTGTTTGTTGGCGACCAGGTGAATAGCATTCTGGGGCTCGATCCTGATGTTTTGCGCAAAAATGCCGATCCGATGTTTTCTGCGGTCCACCCAGAGGACATCGACGGTGTTGGCGCCAGCATTGAAGAATCCGCTATGGTCTCCAAGCCCTGGCGGTATCAGGCCCGCATGAGAGTGAGCGCCGGACACTACGAGTGGTTTGAAGCCCACGCAACGCCAGAGCGCCAGGCCGATGGCAGCACGGTTTGGTATGGCCAGCTTCATAATATCCAGCACTACAAAGATCTTGAACGCACGCTCAGGGAGGGCGAGGCCGAGTCAGCTTTTCAAGCCGATTTTCAGAAGTTAATTGCCAGACTGTCCACCGAGTTTATCAACTTGGGCTTTGGCACCATTGATCAGTGTATTTCTGAGTTGCTGAAAACCATTGGCGGTTTCTTCGAGGTGGATCGGGCTTACCTGTATGACCTCTCGCCGGACTATCGCACCATGGACAATACCCACGAATGGTGTGCAGCTGACGTGCCATCGCTTATCGACAGCCAGCGTAACGTACTGACCGTCGATTTTGAGTGGTGGCAGGATAAGATTGATGAGATGGTCGGTGGCAACCGGGTCGTTTTTGTTGAAGAGCTTGAGCAGATACCAGGGGGCCCAGAACGCACCATGCTGGAGAAACAGGGTATCTGTTCCATGTTCTGCGTGCCGGTTCGTGTCAGGGGCCTGGTCACCGGTTTTTTTGGCGTGGACTCCATCCGCAAACGAGCATGGCGTGAAGATCAGGCTGATCTTCTGATTATTGTATCGGGCCTGCTCTCGGGGGCGCTTGAGCGCAGCCGGCTTGAGGGCGAACTTCTTAATCAGTCTGTTCGTGATCCCTTAACTACCCTGCACAACCGCCGCTACCTGATGCCCAGGTTGAATGAAATGCTGAGCCGCTCCAGTCGTTACGGCGAGCACTTCACCCTGGCGATGTTTGATTTGGATCGGTTCAAGCACATCAACGATTCCATCGGCCATCTTGGGGGAGATTTCTGTTTGCGCGAGTTTGCGAACATTCTTCTGGAGCAGACTCGAGACGCAGACGTGGTGGCACGGTTTGGCGGGGAAGAGTTTGTTGTCGCTTTCAGCGATGTGAGTCAGGCAGGCGTTAGGCGCACGGTTAGCCGGATTATCCGCGCAGTGCGTGATCACGATTTTATTTTTGAAGAAAGGATCTTACCGCTAACGGTCAGTGCGGGTGTTGCCTCCATTGGGGAGTTGAGTGGCATTCCAGCATCGCCAGATCCGCTTATCAGCCTGGCGGACAACCGGCTTTATCGAGCAAAGCAGGCGGGGCGAGACTGCCTTGTGGATGCATCAGGGGTATCGCGCATATAAGAAAAGAGAATTTCACCTTATATTCCGTTTTGGTATATCCTTAGAATAAATATCTAAGGCGCCACTCCAACGGAGGTGAATATCGTGAGCAACCCGATCGTTCAGCATTTTTTTGATGAGCCCACCAATACGTTCAGCTATGTGGTTCGTGACCCTGCCAGCCAGGCCTGTGCCATTCTCGATTCGGTGCTAGATTTTGACTATGCGGCAGGAACCACCGATGTGCGCTCTGCGGACGAGATTGTTGAATACGTCCGGTCACATGACCTGAAGGTTGAATGGATTCTGGAGACGCATGTACATGCGGATCACCTTTCAGCCGCGCCTTATCTCCACGAGAAACTCGGTGGTAAAACCGCTATTGGTGCCCACATCCGGGATGTTCAGGAGATTTTTGGCAAGGCGTTCAATGAAGGTACAGAATTCGCCCGTGATGGCAGCCAGTTTGATCGCCTTTTCGGGGATGGCGATACCTTTGCCATTGGTGGTCTTGAAGGCCGCGTAATGCATACCCCCGGTCACACTCCTGCGTGCCTGACCTATGTTATCGGCGACGCCGCATTTGTAGGCGATACCCTGTTTATGCCGGATTTCGGGACCGCCCGCTGCGATTTCCCAGGTGGCGATGCCCGGGTGTTGTACCAGTCGATCCGTAAAGTGCTGTCGCTGCCCTCCGAAACCCGTATTTTCCTGTGCCACGACTACAAAGCGCCAGGTCGGGATGAGTATGCTCACCAGACAACCGTGGCGGAGCAGCGTGAGGCCAATGTTCACGTGCACGACGGCATCAGCGAAGACGAGTTTGTGCAGATGCGCACGGAGCGCGACGCGACCCTCGACATGCCCCGGCTGATTTTGCCGTCAGTGCAGGTCAACATGCGGGCGGGAGACATGCCACCGGCTGAAGACAACGGCCAGGTTTACCTGAAGATACCGGTTAACCTGTTCTGAGCGCCAGATGAACTTCAAACGCTATTTGCCCATTCTTCAGTGGGCGCCAAAATATGGCCGAAGCCAGGCCACCAGCGATTTGGTGGCTGCGGTTATCGTAACCGTGATGCTGATTCCCCAGTCCCTGGCTTACGCGCTGCTGGCCGGTTTGCCTGCGCAAGTCGGCCTGTACGCCAGTATTCTGCCGCTGGTGATCTACGCGATCTTCGGTACAAGCCGTACGCTTTCGGTTGGGCCGGTGGCGGTGGCTTCCCTGATGACCGCTGCTGCACTGGCGCCGCTGGCGCAGGCTGGAAGCACTGAATACGTTGCCGGCGCGGTTCTGCTGGCGGTTATGTCGGGGATCATGCTCACGCTGATGGGTGTTTTGCGGCTGGGTTTTCTTGCCAATTTCCTCAGCCATCCGGTTATCTCGGGTTTTATCACGGCTTCTGGGATTGTGATTGCGGCCAGCCAGCTCAAGCATATCTTTGGAGTACAGGCGTCTGGCCAGAACCTTCTGACGATTGGTGAGTCACTGATTCAGTCGATGGGTGATACCAATATCCCGACCCTGTTGATCGGTACCGGTGCACTGCTGTTTCTAATGTTCGCCCGAAAGCAGCTGAAGCCCCTTCTGATTCGTGCAGGCGTGGGCGCCCGCTCGGCGGACATCCTCACCAAAACCGCACCGATTCTCGCGGTGCTGGTAACCACTTTGGTCGCTTGGCAACTCCGGCTGGACACCCAAGGCGTGCGCTTGGTGGGTATTGTGCCATCGGGGCTTCCCGGGCTGACAATGCCCTCGATGGATAAGGGGCTCTGGCAGCAACTTGCGGTTAGTGCATTGCTGATTAGTATTGTGGGTTTTGTGGAGTCGGTTTCCGTAGGGCAAACCCTTGCAGCGAAACGGCGCCAGCGGATTGACCCAGACCAGGAACTCATCGGCCTGGGCACTGCCAACCTTGGCGCAGGTTTTTCCGGTGGGATGCCTGTAACAGGCGGCTTTTCCCGTTCGGTGGTTAACTTTGACGCCGGCGCGGAAACCCCGGCAGCCGGCGCATACACGGCTGTTGGAATTGCCCTTGCCACATTATTTTTAACGCCTGCCATCGCCTACTTACCCCAGGCGACGCTCGCAGCGACCATTATTGTTGCCGTGGCCACGCTGATCGATTTCCCGGCGCTGGGCCGCACGTGGCGGTACTCCCGAACGGATTTTGGCGCCATGTTGGCAACCATTGTGCTCACCCTTGTACACAGTGTGGAGGCGGGCATCATTGCGGGTGTGGCGCTCTCCATAGGGCTGTTCCTTTATCGTACCAGCCGGCCTCATTGCGCGGTTGTTGGCCGGGTGCCGGGCACGGAACACTTCCGCAATGTGCTTAGGCACGACGTGGAACTGTGCCCGAAGGTCACTTTTTTGCGGGTGGATGAAAGCCTGTATTTTGCCAACGCGCGCTTTCTGGAAGAGACGGTGATGGATCTGGCTATTGGCGAGCCGGAACTGAAAGATTTGGTACTGGTGTGCCCGGCGGTGAACCTGGTGGATGCTTCGGCACTGGAAAGCCTGGAGGCTATAAACGAACGCCTGAAGGATGCCGGCGTGCGGTTGCACCTCTCTGAGGTAAAAGGGCCGGTTATGGATCGTCTTAAGAGTACAGAGCTTCTGTCGCATCTGGGTGGTGAGGTGTTTCTCAGCACCTATGAGGCCTGGCAGGCGCTCACCGATAGCCGAACCCCCTTTAAGGCACTCGTGTGAGATAGGGTTTCGCTGTCTTAATTGCGCCAGCGGGAATGCTTTTGCAGCTTACGCTGCAAGGTTCGCCGGTGCATCTGCAAAGCTCTGGCCGTGGCGGACACGTTGCCTTCATGCTCATTAAGCACCCGCTGAATGTGCTCCCACTCCATTTCTTCCACCGATGGCGGCTCCGGGCGTAGTTCTGGGGTTGTTGCCATTGCTTTAAAGCCGCTGATGAGCTGATGAACGGTCACCGGCTTGCACAAATAATTGGCGGCACCGCGGCGCATGGCTTCAACTGCCGTCGCAATACTGCCGTAGCCAGTGAGCACCAGAATTTCCAGAGCAGGCTGCCGAACAAGGAGTTCGGGCAGAAGCTGCAGGCCGCTTTCGCCTGCAAGGTTCAGATCCAGAACACATTTTTGGAACGCATTTTCGCTCAAGGCACTGAGCGCCTCTGCATGACAATGGGCGCCTGCGGCTTCAATTCCCTGACGACCCAAAGCACGTTGAAGCACTTCTACAAAGGCGGCGTCATCGTCAATAAGCAACCAGCGTTCGTTAGTGGTCACTTCATACCTCCAATCTCTGTTTTATTCGCCCCGGCTTCCGGCAAATCGATGATCATGGTTGTGCCATGCTGATCAACGCGCGCTTTCAGGGCGCCGCCCAAGCGCTGGATGGTTGCATTGGAAAGGAACAGACCGACGCCCAAGCCATTCTCCGAACCCACAATCTGGTCTCCAGGGGCGTCTTGGAAGGCATCGTCTAGGCCATCACCATGGTCTTCTACGACCATTTCGATTCGGCTAGGTTCTGCGCACCGCAAACTAACGGCTACCCATGAAGGGCTTGCAGTTAGCGCGTTGGCAAGAAGGTTCAAAATGGCCTGGTCCACGGTGGCATCTACCGCAACCCAGCAATCTGGAACCGCTGCTGTCCACTCAATGGGTGCCGCCGGCCACAGAAGTGTTGCCGACTCTCTTAACCGTGCCACCCAATCCCGAACGGGGAGGTTTTCCAGTTGCGCGGTTTTTGCCTGTATTGCCGCGCTGGAAAGGTGCTGCAGGTGCTGGCCACAAAGGGCAAGTTGTTTCTCCATCAGACCTAGGTCTTCAGCTAGATCTGGGTCTGGGAAGGCTGAACGAATCTCATCAACGAGCAATGTCATGGTGTTCAGAGGCGTGCCCAAGCGATGGGCTACGGAGGCTGCGGAGAGGCCCAAGGCAATAATTTGCTCATCGCGAAGCCGGGTTTCCCGAATGGTGGATAGCTGCGTCTGTTGCTGGTGTATTCTTCGTGCCAGCGCACCCACAACTAGCAGAAGAATCGCGGCCGTCATGGCGAACGTAACCCACATGCCGGCCAAATGCAGCTGAGCCAGGTTGGCATCGTGTTGATCATGGGTGATGGGCGTGTGCCAAATAACCAGCGCTGTATAAACGGCAATTCCGGATAGGGTTAGTGCAATGCTTTGGCTCAGGGGAACCAGAATAATCGCTACGGCTATGGGCAGTAGCAATAAGGAAACTAGGGGGTTGGTGTAGCCGCCGGTCAGAAACAGCCAGCCGCCGATCAAGGCCAGATCAAGAGCGAGGCCAGCGCTTACGCTAATAGTAGAACGCGGTGGTCTGCGGGTAAACCAGAGCCAGCCCAGTGTTGCAAGAACACCATAGAGCAAGCAAAGCACGAGTGCTTCAGCCCGGTGAGCGAGGGTGACAACAGTTTCCGCCACCGCAATGGCAACAAGCTGGAGGCCAACAACAGCGAGGCGCATGCTCAGCAAATAGCGAGCAGCCTGTTGAAAACCGGTTTGAGAGTGAGTGAGCCATTCCATGGCCCGGATTCTAG
This sequence comes from Marinobacter sp. LV10R510-11A, assembly GCF_900215155.1. NCBI lineage: Bacteria > Pseudomonadati > Pseudomonadota > Gammaproteobacteria > Pseudomonadales > Marinobacteraceae > Marinobacter > Marinobacter sp. LV10R510-11A. The sequence goes on along the minus strand of NZ_LT907980.1, from coordinate 2,895,640 downwards.
CAGGGCGGAGCACGCAGTGTTGGAGCAGGTGCGTGTTTTTAGTCGCTTTTTTTAAATAATTGCGGGATATCAATCCGGGAAATAGCAGGCCAGATTCTGGCTGACAACGTCTGCAGTCAGTTGCAGCGGATCTGCGCGCAGATCAAAGATCTGTATCGCCCGCTCAGGAGAGGCATCCCGAACGTGAGTGTTTATGCCGGGTAGCCGTTCGAGCTGGTAAGTGCAGTTCCGGCCATTGGGGAAAAGGGCGACATAGGCGATTCCGGTTTCGACTAAATCCTGGAAAAAATGTGAGCCGTAGGATAAATCTGGCACCATATCGCCGTCCATTTCCGCCACTTCAACCAGCACGGAAACCCGGGCGATATCGGCAAACCGCACCGGCACACCCAGTTCCGGACTGCTGGTGCCCCAGCGCCCTGGCCCAATGAGCATGGTTTTATCGTCGCCCGTTCGTACCTGCTCGCCGATAAGGCGGGCAACTTCGTACCTCTGGCTGACGGTCAACCGGCTGTAGACCGCTGCATCCACACGGATAACACGCTGGACGCAGAGGTTTATATTGCCTCCCATGAAGTGCCCACGTGTCCGGAATAGAAGCTTGTGGTCGGGTATTTCGGCGGGTATTTCTGCCGCCGTGGTTTCACCGATGGTTGCCAGTGGCCGGCACTGCACAAGGTTAAAAGTCGGCTCACCGATATCGTCGAGGTGCAGGGTAAATTCCACATCCACTGGGTGCTGATAGCCGGCTTCTAGCGTTTTCAGCAGGCTGGAAAGGCGGGCAACAAACTGGCCATTGCGTACCAGTGGCTTAAACGTCAGCCGCCATACCGGCGCAGGCAGATCCAGTTCCTCCGCCCGCCGGCTGGCGGGTTGGTCTACTTCGCCAAGGTGTTCCAGCGGCAGATCCGAAACCTCTAGTGTGAGTTGGCTCAAAGGGCGAGTAGCAAGTTGCCCTTCCCACAGATCCAGTACATCCAGAAGATGCTGGGAAAAACGGTAGCTTTCATCCTGATTGCGGAAGGGCTGGCGGCTGGGGTAGTCCAGTGCCATAACGCATGCATGGTCATCTTCAATCCGGTCAACGGCTCGGGTACCGAGCCCCATAACCAAGCGAACCATGCCGGCGGCCGGGTTCATGTTGGTATCCCAAGCAAAGGTATTGCGGGAAACGCCGACGCCGGCGGCATCCGGCAGATAATAACGCCCGTGGAAGCGGCCATTGACCCGCTGAATCAGCAGGGCCATCGGCTCTTCTCGTTGATCCAGCCCACGTTGCTTTCGGTAAACCAGCGCGTCATCACTCATGGTAGAGGCGTAAACCTGCTGGATCGCATCCTCCAGCGCGGTAAGTCGGTGCTCTGGTGCGCCCTGATTTACCAGGAAAACGCTGTCGTACTTGCCGGCAAATGCATTGCCGAAACCGTCTTCCTGAAGACTGCTCGATCGTACCAGAATTGGGTACTGGCCATAGTGATCCAGCAACCGTTCCAGTTCGGCGCGGATTTCCGGAGGGAATCTGCCCGCCAGCAAGCCTTGGCGAAGATTCGTGGCCTCGCTGAAGTAACCGTCGGCAGAACGCTGTCGCATGATTGCCGGCCACAGTCCATTGTGAACAAGGAATGCGTAATAGGCATCTGAGCCCAGATAACTGGAATCGTGTGGTTCCAGGTTTTTCTGCCAGATATCGGGCTGATTGGCGAGCAGAATGCTGCGAGCTATCAGCATGCCTGTCGCTTTGCCGCCGATATAGCCGCTGCCGATCATTCTGGCGCGTATCGCGAGCAGGCTCTCAAGGCTAAGGTAACGCTTTGCGAGATCCAGCATACGTGGATCCCGGCTGATCAGAACATTCAATACGCGATCTAGAATGTCTGCTGACTGCTCTTTATCGCCAGTCTCAATAGCGCTCGAAACCTGCAGGAACAGCCGATCCCAGTAATCCAGCAGCGGTTGACGGTTAAGTTGGGCTAATTCCAGCCCGGCCTGAAGCCGGGTTGCGTCACTGCTGTCAGTAACCGGCACAAAGCGCCCGTTGAGCTCCCGGTGTGGCAAAAACATGGTAGGCGACTGTCGGCACCAGGCTTTGATGGGCTGGATCTGAACGTCGTGCCCCAGGCGGTGAACATCGACCATCACCTGTGTTGTTTGCCGGATACGGTCCAGTGTGGTGCGAGAGTGCCGATCGGGATAGAGAGCAAACCAGGCGACAGTTTCAAGTTCAAAGAGAAATGGACAGACCACCTGGAAAAAGTTTCCCACCATGACATCAGTGGCCCAGGCATTAAGCAGATCACTCAGACAATCGCACACGTAGAAAGCACCGCGGCCATGCTCTTCAATCAGGCGCCAGACTCTTCCGGTGAAGGCTTCAAAGCCACCCAGGGCGTCTACGTTTTCGATGTGAATGTTGGCTTTCGCGGACACCAGCGGGGGGTGCTGGCCAAAACGCAGGTAGATAATACGGCGCCCGGCGGACGCCGCAGACTCAATGAACGGCGTAACGAATCGGCGGTAATCGTCTAGGTCGCTGACTCGCCAAACGACGTTGTCACCAATTCTCAAACCATCGAGCATATCGTCAAGACTGGGGAGGCCGGTAGAAACTCGGTTATGATCTTGTGAGTTTCCGCCGTTCCCGGTCATGGGCTATTGCTCCTTGATCAGATAACGCCCATGGATGCCATGGCGCGAGCTACTTTGATGAAGCCTGTAACGTTGGCGCCCAGCACATAGTTGCCTTCAGCGCCGAACTCAGCCGCTGTCTCGTAACAGCTCTTGTGGATCTCGATCATGATGTCCTCAAGGCGCTTCTGAGTGTAGTTGAAGGTCCATGAATCACGGCTGGCATTCTGTTGCATTTCTAAAGCAGAGGTTGCCACGCCGCCCGCATTGGCAGCTTTGCCTGGGCCATACATCACCTTGGCTTCCTGGAAGATGGCGATACCTTCCGGGGTGGTCGGCATATTGGCGCCTTCAGCAACTGAGATACAGCCGTTTTCAACCAGGGTCTTGGCGTCGTTGCCGTTCAGTTCGTTTTGGGTAGCACACGGCAGTGCAATATCGCAGGGAATAGACCAGATATTGCCACCTTCGACGTATTTTGCGTCTTTGTGGAACTCTGTATAAGCGCTGATACGGCGACGCTCAACTTCCTTGATGCGTTTGACCGCTGCCAGATCAATGCCTTTCTCGTCCACGATGAACCCGCTGGAGTCAGAGCAAGCAATAACCTTGGCGCCCAACTCATGGGCCTTGGCAATGGCGTAGATGGCCACGTTGCCGGAGCCGGAGACGACAATTTTCTTGCCTTCTATCGAATCGCCACGAGCTTTCAGCATTTCATTGGTAAAGAACACGGTGCCGTAACCGGTTGCTTCGGTACGGGCACGGCTGCCGCCCCAATCTAAGCCCTTACCAGTGAGCACGGCGGATTCGTAGCGGTTGGTGATGCGCTTGTACTGGCCAAACAGATAGCCGATTTCGCGGCCGCCTACGCCAATGTCACCGGCCGGTACGTCTGTATATTCACCAATGTGGCGATACAGTTCGGTCATCAGGCTCTGGCAAAAACGCATGACTTCGTCGTCTGAACGACCTTTAGGATCAAAATCGCTGCCGCCTTTGCCGCCGCCGATGGGCAGGCCGGTCAGGGCGTTCTTGAAAATCTGCTCGAACCCTAGGAATTTGATAATGCCCAGGTATACCGATGGGTGGAAGCGCATGCCGCCTTTATAGGGCCCCAATGCGCTGTTGAATTCCACGCGGAAGGCGCGGTTGATATGGATCTCGCCGCTATCATCCTGCCAAGGCACCCGGAAAATAATTTGGCGCTCGGGTTCACAGATGCGTTGAATGATCTTCTTTTCGGCAAATTCTGGGTACTTCACCAGAACGGGTCCCAGTGTTTCCAAAACTTCGTGTACTGCTTGGTGGAACTCGTTTTCACCCGGATTGCGGTGCAGAACGTCTTCGTAAATCAGTTCCAGTTTCTCATCAAGTCGGGCGGTCATAGAATGTTCCTTGTTTCGGTTCTTGCTTATTGCAGGAAAATGAAAAGACTGTATCGGAAAAAGGGGGCGGTGATTTGACCATATCGCGGCCCGTTTGGCAAGAGAGCCCCCTGTTAGGCTGGAGCAGATACCCCCAGAGAGATGCGGCATTGTGTCTCACGCGCGCGGAAACAAGCTCGTTTATCATGCATTTAATATTTTGATGCAGACAATCCCGCCCACGGGGACGTAGCAGTATGAAGGAACGCAAGTTTATCAGATTTGCCCAGATCGCCATGATTGGTTTTGCAGGTTTCCCGGCGCTGGTGTCTGCACAAGCTGCCAACGAAAACCTGATCATTCGGGTAACTGAGGGGCAGGTTAGCGACAACGCCAGTGTTGTGTTGGCTAGTGAACCCGTAAACCGGCTGGCATCCGACCCCTCAGTATCTCTCTCCCGTATGGGAGGCCGCGGCCTGGAACCTATTGTGCGAGGGCAAAGCCAGGAAAGAGTGGATGTGCTGCTTGACGGCATTCGGGTGGAGGGCGCCTGCCCCAACCGGATGGATCCGCCAACCAGCCGCTTGAGCAGTGCGTTGGCGCCGGCTCTGGAAGTAAGAACCAACAACCGCACCTTGCGATGGGGTCCTATTGCTGGTGGACAGGTCATAGCGACTACCGCAGACCCGCAGTTCAATGGTAATGCGACTACTGGCCACGTGACTATTGGTGGCTCAGACAATGGCAACGGAAAGCTGGTGAATGCTGCCGCAGCCGTAGGTAGTGACGAAGCTTGGTTGCGGTTATCTGGCGGCTACGACGAAGCCGGCGATTACGAAGATGGCGATGGCAACAAGGTGCGTAGCGCTTATAAAAATGCCGAAGGTCGCGCCGACGCTGCCTGGACAGCTGAGAGCGGATTTTTTATTAAGGGCATGATCAGCCGTCAGGAAGAAAACGATGTGAAATACGCCGGTGCCGGCATGGATGCTCCGAAAACTGACACAGATCTTTACCGGATGGAGTTTGGTGCGCCAGTGGCTGACGGCGAGTGGAGCTTACTGGCTTGGCAGGCCGATGTGGATCACACCATGGATAACTTCAGCCTGCGCCCAGCCGGCATGATGAAAATGCAGACGGATTCCACGACGGAAACCCGCGGTCTGCGCTTTATCCTTGATCAGAGCCCCAATAGCTCAACAGACTGGGCAGTGGGCGCAGATCTGGAGACCAACGATTGGGATGCCACTCTGCTTAACGTTACCAGCCCCATGCCCATGGCAGTTTCGCTTATGTGGCCGGGTGTGGAGCGTGAGCGTGCCGGGATTTTTGCTGAAGGTTTCCGGCGCATTGCCCGGGACATAAAAGTTGGGGCAGGCATTCGGTATGACCGTGTGGAAATGGATGCTACCAAAGCGGGTAACGTTGGGAGTATGAGCATGACTCCGGCCATGCTTTATCAGAACGCATACGGCGCAACCGATGTGAAAGCCGAGGATAATAATGTGAGCGGGTTTGTAACCAGTGAATGGCGCCTGCCGCAGAATCAGGCGTTAACCCTTACTGCTAGCCGCAGCCTGCGCAGCCCAAGTGTTACTGAGCGCTATCTTGCCCGGAACACCATGGGGGACAGCTGGATTGGTAACCCTGGACTGGACACTGAAAAGCACCACAAAGTAGAGCTGACCCTCAGCGGCAGTAAAAACCAGTGGAGCTGGAAGCCGGTGGTCTGGGTTGATCAGGTGGATGACTTTGTACTGCGCTATAAAGAAACGCCGGCCCAGTGCGGCAAACCCAGAGGTTGTACCCGCTACCAGAACATTGATGCACGCTTGTTAGGTGTTGAGGCACAGATTGGCTGGACTGACGGCACGTGGAACAGCAGCAGTGCTCTGAGTTCTGTTCGTGGTGAAAACCGTGATGATAATAAAGCGCTGGCGCAGATTCCGCCGGTGCAATTTGTGCAAACCCTGGGCTGGCAGAGCATGGGTCACAGTGTTGAGGCCCAGTGGCAGCTGGCCCGACGCCAGGATCGCATTGATCCGCAATCCGGGCAGGATGCGGGAACGTCACCCGGATATGGTGTGTTTAACCTCTATGGCAGCCACCCGCTGATGGAATATCTCACTTTCAACTGGGCTCTGGACAACCTGTTTGATAACACCTGGGCGCCTCACGTGAGCCGCGCAAATACTGATCCGTTCACCCCTGATGCGGTGCGTGTGAACGAGCCAGGGCGCATGCTGCGCGCAGCACTGACGGCCAAGTGGTAAACCCTGTAATGGCGGTTGCCCGCGACTCATAGCCGGCGGGTGACATTTTGCCCCGTGCAGGACCAACTCCCTGCATGGGGTTTTTTAGGAGCGCCTTTGCGAATTATCACAATTAAGTTCTGGCTACGGGTAGGCTGATATGTGGTCGTATTGAGAACGGTGATAGCCTATAGTTATTAACTTATACCTATTTTCGAGGTTGCTGGTGGTGAAGCATATTGCCGTACTGGGCACGATCGTGCTTGGGTTGGCTTGTTCCGGATTGGCTCTGAGTGAAGAGATATCTGGCAAGCCGGAGACCATTCCTGTTGAGCGCAGTGAGCTGCAGGAAACGCTTGTGCTTGATGGCGTGATCGAGGCGGTTCAGCAGAGCACCGTGTCCGCACAGACCAGCGGCACCGTGCAGAAACTGCCGTTTGATGTGGATGATTCTGTCGTCGCCGGTGACCTGATTGTGCAGCTGGAAAGCAGCGAGCAGCGCTCCCGTGTCAACCAGGCGCAGGGTGGCCGGGACGAAGCGCGGGCAGCCTTTGCCGATGCCCAACAGCAGTTCACTCGGATTGAAGCCGTGCAAGAACGCGGTCTTGTTTCGCGACAGGAATTCGATCGGGCGCAGAACAGCCTGGCTGGAGCCAAGGCGCGGCTTGAGCGCGCCGAGGCAGCTTTGGCTGAAGCTCGGGAGCAGCTGAGCTATACCCGCATACTTGCACCCTACGGTGGAATACTGACCGAGCGTCACGTGGAAATCGGCGAGTCTGTCAGCCCCGGTCATCCCCTGCTCAGTGGTCTTTCACTGGAACAGCTACGGGTTGTTGTGGACCTACCACAGCAGTACGCGGATCTTGCCCGGCGCGAGCGCCAGGCGCAGGTCACCCTTGCCGACGGGCGGGTGCTTGAAACCGGCGATATGACATTTTATCCCTATGCCAACCCGGCTACCCATACCTTCCGTCTTCGCATGCGCCTCAGTGAGCCTAACGGTTCACTGTTTCCCGGCATGCTGGTCAAAGTCGGTGTTCCGGTCGCAACCCGTGATGCACTCTGGATACCCGCCAGCAGCCTTGTCCGGCGCAGCGAACTGAGAGCCGTTTTTGTGCTTGATGATCAGGGCCGCCCGCGGTTGCGGCAGGTTCGGATCGGCATGCAGCAGGAAGACCGCCTGGAGATCCTGGCAGGTTTGAGTGAGGGCGAACAAGTCGTGATCCATCCGGGTGAGGAGACAGGGAATTGAGTCGCGAACTGCCTCCGGTCGGCCCCTCCGGTACCATTGCCCGGATTTTTCAGGATAACCATCTAACGCCTTTACTGGCGCTGTTGGCCATCATTCTGGGTGTGCTTGCGGTTGTCGTGACGCCGAAAGAAGAGGAGCCGCAGATAGACGTCACCATGGCGGACATCATGGTCGCTTTCCCGGGCGCCAGCACGAAGGAAGTGGAAAGTGCCATCGCAACGCCAGCCGAGCAGGTGATGAGTGAAATCGTCGGCGTTGAGCACGTATACTCCGTATCCCGCCAGGGCCAGGCGGTTATCACTGTGCAGTTTGAAGTCGGCATTCCAAGGCAGGAAGCGCTGGTCCGGCTTTATAACCAGGTGTATTCCAATCAGGACTGGCTGCCGCCGGATCTTGGCGCCACACAACCCCTGGTCAAGCCGAAAGGTATTGATGATGTGCCGGTGATGACGCTGACCCTGTACGACCCCGTCAACGGGCATACTGGCGAAGAACTCACCCGCCTGGCCCACACGCTGGAAGTGGCGCTCAAGCGGGTGCCCGGAACCCGGGATGTTTACACCGTGGGCGGAGTGCCCGACCGAGTGGACATCCATTTTGACCCGGCCCTGCTTGCCGGGTTTAACCTTACCCTCAGCGATATCCGCGATGCCCTGAGAGCTGCTAACAGCAGCAGTCAGGAAGCTCGCATTACCCGTGATAATCTCTCCATTCCGGTTCAGGTCGGCACTTTGCTGAAGAGCGTGGACGATGTGCGTGCTCTCGTTGTCGGCATGCACAACGGCGCGGCTGTGTATCTGGATGATGTGGCAAACGTCAGCCGCGGCGGAACCGTTGCTGATCAGAGTGTCATGACCGGCTTCGGGCCGGCAGTGGATGTGGGCAATGTCGGTCAGCCTGGTGATGTCTACCCGGCAGTAACACTGGCGATAGCCAAGAAACCCGGGCAAAACGCTGTGGATATCACAACCGCTATCGAACAGCGGCTGGAGCAGATTCGCAACCACATCCTGCCAGAAGGTGTGGAAGTTATTGTTACCCGGGATTATGGCGAAACCGCCTCTGCCAAAGCACGCAAACTCATTTCTGATTTGATATCCGCCACTCTGTGCGTGGTGTTGCTGGTGCTGGTGGCCATGGGCTGGCGCCAGGCGCTGATTGTTGGTGTGGCCGTGCTGATCACCCTGCTGCTGACGCTGGTGTTCTCCTGGGCCTGGGGCTTCACCCTGAACCGGGTTTCGCTGTTCGCACTGATTTTTTCTATCGGTATTCTGGTGGATGACGGCATTGTGATTACCGAAAATATCAACCGCCGGATCCGCAACTCCAACCTCCCGGTGCGGGATATCATTCCGGTAGCGGTGGACGAAGTGGGCACGCCTACCATTATGGCCAGCCTTACCATTATGGCGGCTTTGCTACCCATGGCGTTCGTAACGGGTCTTATGGGTCCGTACATGAGCCCTATCCCCATCAACGCGTCCGCCGGTATGGTGCTATCCCAGATTGTTGCCTTTGTGGTGGTGCCCTGGCTGGCCTTGCGGCTGCTGAAACACCAAAGAGGCAAAGCCGCGACAGAAGCCGAAGAGGCCGGCAGTTCAGCCGATGGTGTTAGCCCCATGTCTCTGAAAATCTTCGGGGGTATACTTTCGCCGTTTCTGGGTGACCATCGCTGGCGTCGTCGCCTGCTAGCGCTTGGGGTGATCCTGCTGACTCTGGCCGCTTCGTCGTTACCGGTGTTTCAGGCGGTTATCATGAAGATGCTGCCTTTCGACAATAAATCCGAACTTCAGGTTGTGGTTGATATGCCCGAGAGCACGCCGGTTGAGCAGACCCAGCGGGTGCTTATGGAAATGGGGCATTACCTGGAAACCGTTGGCGAAGTGACCAGTTGGCAGAGCTATGCGGGCACCGCTGCACCCATCAATTTTAATGGGCTGGTGCGCCAGTATTACCTGCGTAGCGACCCATACCAGGGCGATATACAGGTAAACCTCAGCGATGAAGATGTGCGATCCCGTCAGTCCCACGTTATTGCCCAGGCGTTGCGGGACCCGCTGACCGTCATCGGCAATCGTTACGACGCCAGCGTGAAAATTGTTGAGGTGCCACCTGGCCCGCCGGTGCTGTCGCCAGTGGTGGCGGAGATCTACGGCGTTGACCCTGACCAGCGCGCTGAGCTGGCTCGCTCTGTAGCGGCTGGTATGGCTGAGGTGCAGGGGCTGGTGGATATCGACACCACGCTGGAAGCGCCCACACGCCAATGGGAAATTGAAGTGGATCGCGCCCGGGCGGCTCGACTGGGCATATCTCAGGCCCAGGTTGTTGGGGCTCTACAGGTGGCACTGGGAGGTATGAATGTCAGCTTTTTGCACGATGATCATGCCAAATACCCTGTGCCTATTCGGGTAATGCTAGACGAGGGCGACAAAGCACAGCCGTCGGTTCTTATGTCCCTTCAGGTGCGAAGCCGCGCCGGCAATCTGGTGCCACTGGCCAGTATCGCCCAGGTGCGCGAAGCCGACTGGATGGGCGCGATCTATCACAAAAACCTGCTACCGGTGACTTATGTGACGGCCGATATGGCAGGCGAGATAGATTCACCCCTGTACGGCATGTTTGCCATGGTTGATCGCCTGAAGCAGCAGGAGGGCGCGCCGGAGCAGTTCTTTATTGACCAGCCGCCGTTGCCGGAAAAAGGCACGCTCAAGTGGGACGGTGAGTGGCAGATTACCTATGAAACCTTCCGGGATATGGGGGCCGCCTACAGCGTGGGCATGTTCATGATTTTCGTGCTGCTGGTTGCACAGTTTCGTTCGTATATTCTGCCATTGGTGATCATGGCGCCTATTCCGCTGACCTTGATCGGCATCATGCCCGGGCACGCTTTGCTGGGCCGGGAATTTACCGCGACCAGCATGATTGGGATGATTGCTTTGGCGGGTATTATCGTGCGCAACTCGATCTTGCTGGTGGTGTTTATCCGGCAACTTCTGGATGAAGGCGTTGAGTTGGACAGGGCCGTGGTTCTGGCGGGTGCGGTGCGTATCAAGCCTATCGCCCTTACGGCCATATCGGCGGTGGTGGGCGCATACTTCATTCTCAATGATCCGATTTTCAACGGTCTGGCTATCTCTCTAGTGTTTGGGCTCGCGCTTTCAACCGTGCTTACGGTTCTGGTGGTGCCTTTACTTTACTACACACTCGCCAGATGCAAGTGGGTGTAATGTCGGGATATTAAACCAGCCCTAACCAGTGCTTCCCGGCCCGCCCATGCGACGTGGCTGTGGCTTTGTTTTCCCGAGCGGGCTAAAAAGTAATGTTCAAACGACTGATACCACTAGTTATTCTTGCAGCCGGTGTTCTGGGCTTCCTGTTTCTGAAAATGACCCGCCCGGAGCCGGCACAAGTGAGCGCCACCGAGCGTAGCTGGCGGGTACAGGTTCAAACCGTTGAGCCAGGCGCTCACACACCGATGTTACCTCTATACGGCGAGGTGGTGGCGCCGGAGCAGATGTCTGTGGTTGCTACTCTGGCCGGTCGCATTGGTGAGCGGCCAGTGGCCGAGGGGCAGCGGGTGAGCGCGGGTGACTTGCTGGTCGCTCTGGATTCTCAGGATATTGAGCCGGTGCTGGCTCAGGCGAGAGCTCAGGTGGTCGACCTCGAGGCGCAGATTCGATCTGAACAGGTGCGCTACCGCAATGATCAGACCGCGCTCAAAAGCGAGCAGGCGATTCTGGCGAATGCGCGCCGGCAGTTGGAGAGAACCCGCTCGCTGGTAGACCGAAATCTTGCCTCCCGTGAAAACCTGGAAAGCGTAACCGACGGTGCCGCCAGAGCCGAACTCACCGTAAGTATTCGCCAGCGCGCGATTGATGAGCACCCGGCGCGGCGGCAGAGCCTGGAGGCTCGGCTGACCCAAGCCGAGGCGACTCTGGCGACAACGCAGCGTGATGCCGAGCGCTCCCGGGTTATTGCTCCTTTTGACGGTGTTATAACGGATGTTCAGGTTGCCGTGGGCGATCAGGTGACCCGAAACCAGAAGCTGCTCTCGGTCTACGCCGTTAAGGGATTGGAGCTGCGGGCCAGAGTGCCCGATAGGTATCGGGCCGAGCTGCTTGGTGCACTGGCCGAAGGCAAAGATCTTTACGCTTACGGTGATAACCGAGAGATTCGTTTCCGGCTTGAGCGCTTTGCGGGCACCAGTGACCCTGCCGGAACGGAGGCGATTCTTGTCTTGGCCGGAGACGCAGCAGGCTTGCGCCCGGGCGCCCTGTTGCCGGTGAGCCTTGAGCGGCCGGAGCGCAGCGAATCGGTAGCCATTCCGTTCAGCGCACTGTATGGCGCAGACAGCGTGTATCTGGTTGCCGACGATAGCCGCATGCGGCGGGTTTCCGTGGAGCGTGTGGGCGAAGTTCTCTCGGAAAATGGCGAACGCAGCCTTTTAATCGCCAGTGAGGCGCTGAAGCCAGGCGCACGCCTGATTATCACCCATCTGCCCAATGCCTTGACCGGCCTTAAAGTAGACGTTGCCGGTGCAAGTGAAAGTGAAAGTGAAGGGAGCTCCGCACAATGAGGCGCAGAAAAGGCGTCATCGGCTTTTTTGTACATCACAAGGTCGCGGGCAACCTGGTGATGCTGATGATGCTACTTGCCGGTACGTTAGCTCTTACCCGCATGAATGTTCAGTTCTTCCCCACCTTTGCACTGGATGTTGTCAGCGTGCGCGTGATCTGGAGTGGCGCCTCGGCGGAAGATGTGGAACAGGGCATTACCAATCCTCTGGAACAGCGCCTGCGTAGCGTGGACGGTCTCAAGAAGATGACCTCCACCTCGGCTCAGAGTGTGGCGTCCATCACACTGGAGTTTCAGGAAGGCACCAATCCGATCACCGCACTGGATGATGTGCGCCAGCAGGTAGATGAGTTCAACAACCTGCCGGCAGACGCCGAGGAGCCCCGGGTTACCCGGATCGAGCGCTACGAGCCCGTCGCCCGCATGCTGGTTTTCGGAGACGTTGATCGCAGAGAGCTGCGAGCCCTGGCCTACCGCTATGAAGACGAACTTCTGCAGCAAGGTATAGACCGGGTGTCTTTCAGAGGCCTGCCAGAGCAGCAGATCAGCATTGATGTTCCCGTGGAAAGGCTGGAGGCACTGGGGCTTACACTTGGGCAGATTGCCGAACGGGTTGCTTCAGTTTCGCGGGATTTGCCCGCTGGGGTAATGGCCCAGCAGGATGCGGCGCGGGAGCTGCGATCGCTAGAGCAACGGCGCAGCCCGCAGGCGTTCGAATCCGTGCCTGTGCTCAGCGGCGAACGCACTCAGTTACGCCTCGGAGACATCGCTACTGTCCGCCAAGAGGATCGCGACAATCAGGTTTCTCTCACCCGTAACGGCTTCCCGGCCATTGAGCTGCAGCTCCAGCGTTCGGAAAACGGCGACTCCCTGGCTGCGGCAAAGGTTCTGCAACAGTGGCTCGACGAGACACAGGCTACACTGCCACCTTCGATACAGCTCGAGGTTTACGACCAGACCTGGCAACTGCTGAATGACCGCATTTCCCTTTTGACCAGCAACGGTCTCAGCGGTCTGATACTGGTTGTGTGCCTGCTGTATCTGTTTCTTCCGGGACGAGTGGCATTCTGGGTGGCCGTGGGGATTCCAACGGCATTTCTTGCGGCTCTGGGCGTGCTTTGGCTCATCGGCGGTTCCATCAACATGATCTCCCTGTTTGCGCTGATCATGGCGCTGGGGGTTATTGTGGACGATGCCATTGTGGTGGGTGAGGATGCGGACGCTCACGCCCGCATGGGTGAAGCCTCTATTTACGCCTCAGAGGGCGCCGCCAAACGCATGGTGTGGCCGGTGCTGGCCTCGTCTCTGACCACGGTCGCCGCCTTTATGCCCTTGTTGGTTGTGGGTGGCGTAATCGGCAATATTCTTGGCGATATACCTGTGGTCATGATCTGCGTGCTTATCGCGTCGCTGCTAGAGTGCTTTATTGTACTGCCAGCGCACTTGCGGCATGCCTTCAGCCCCCGACACACGGGTAAAGGTGCGCCAGAGCCTGCGCGCCCCAGCCGTAATCCGGTTGCGCGTTTCCGTGCTGGTTTCGAACGCCGGTTTGATCGCTTTCGCGAAGGCCCTTTTCGCCGATTCTCCCTGCGCAGTCTGGAGCACCGGGGTATCACCATGGCCTGCGTTCTGGCGTTAGCCCTGGTTACCGTGGGGCTGCTTGCGGGTGGCCGCCTCGGGTTCAACTTTTTCCCGACGCCGGAGCCCTCAGTGCTCTACGCCAATGCCAGCTTTGTTGCGGGCACGAACAGCAAGACCGTTGGTCGGTTTATGGTCGATATGCAAAAGGCATTGAATGAGGCGGAATCGGCGCTTGGCGGCAACCTCATACTGCATGCGGTTACGACGGAGGGGGCCACGTTGGGCGGTGGCGGAAGCTCTCGTGCCGGTGATGAGTTGGGTTCCATAATGATTGAAATGGTGCCTTCGGATCAGCGCCCGGTGCGCAATCCGGAATTCATCAACGAATGGCGCAGCCGCCTGACCCTGCCCGCGGGGCTGGATAACCTGGCCATTTCAGAGCGCCAGTCAGGGCCTCCGGGCCGTGATGTGAATGTGCGGCTGACCGGTGACAACTCGGAAAACCTGAAGTTTGCCGCAGAGGAACTGGCACAGGCGTTATCGACGCTGCCGGGCGTGCTGGATGTGGAAGATGACATGCCCTGGGGCCGGGAACAGCTGATCTATCAGACCAGTGCCTACGGCGAGGCGCTGGGCCTCACTACGACGGACCTGGGCAGTCAGCTGCGGGCAGCATTTGATGGCAGGGTCGCCCAGATCTATCAGGACGGGCGTGATGAGATGGAGGTGCGGGTGCAGCTGCCCCGGGAGCAGCGCGAACGTTTGTCTACACTGTCTCGCGTTACCGTGCGCATACCCGATGGACGCTTTGTGCCCCTGGGGCAGGTGATGAACCTGGACCATCGCCAGGGTTTCGAGGCTCTGCGCCATGCCGACGGCAAGCTGGCCGTGGAAGTTACCTCCGCCCTCAACACCCGGGTAAGCACTACGGCGCAGATTATCGAGAGCCTGCAGGCGGAAGCCTTGCCGGATATTGCCAGCCGCTACAATGTTCGCTACAGCTTCGAGGGCAGGTCGGCGGATCAGCGGGAAACCATCGCGGATATGAAAACCGGTTTGTTGATCGGCTTGGCGTTGATGTACGTGATACTGGCCTGGGTGTTCGCTTCCTGGAGCCTGCCGCTGATCGTAATGGCGATTATTCCCTTCTCCCTAGTAGGCGCCTTGCTGGGCCACTGGCTGATGGGGCTGCAGCTTACGGTTCTATCGCTGTTCGGGCTGTTTGGCCTGGCCGGCATTGTGGTGAACAACGCGATCATTCTGGTGTCTTTCTACAATCAGCAGCGCCAGAAAGGACTGGGTATTAACGAGGCGCTGAATGAGGCGGCGGTCCAGCGGGTGCGTGCGGTGCTGCTGACCTCGCTGACCACCATTGGTGGTTTGCTGCCTCTGCTGTTTGAAACCTCACTACAGGCCCAGTTCCTGATCCCTATGGCCACATCCATAGCCTTCGGCCTGGGGCTGTCTACCGGGCTGGTACTGCTGGTTATCCCCGCTCTGTTGTCTTGGCTGGAGCAGTTCCGGGAATGGCGGGCCAGGCGCCACGGTGGTGAGCTTGTATGACTGACTCTCTGCTGGCTGTTCGGGGTCTGAGCAAGCATTTCGTCAGCGGTAACGAAACCGTCCCGGTTATTGAAAAGCTGTCGTTTACCCTGGGGCAAGGCCAGTCGCTTGCGCTGACCGGCCGCTCCGGTTCTGGCAAGAGCACTCTGCTGAATCTGCTGTGTGGCCTGGAACTGCCGGATGCCGGCACCATCGCTCTGCGCGATCAGGTTTTCGAGGCTGGCGGCGCAGCGACACGGCGAAAGGCCGCGGCCTGGTCTGCGTTGCGCCGGCAGCATATCGGGGTGGTGTTTCAGGAGGCTAATCTTATGCCCGCTCTGTCACTGCTGGACAATGTGCGGCTTCGGGCCCAGCTTGCAGGGCGGGACCCGGTAAACAGTCAAGACTGGCTGACTCGCCTGGATATCGGTGAGCTGGCGCAGCGCTACCCGGATCAGGTATCTGGCGGCCAGCGCCAGCGGGCGGCTCTGGCCATGGTTTTTGCCATGGAGCCTGCGCTGATACTGGCGGACGAACCCACCGGAAGCCTCGATCGCCATACGGCCGACGAGGTTACCCGGGTATTGTTCGATCTTCAGACGCGCCACGGCTGCGGCCTGATTCTGGCGACCCACGACGCCGAGCTTGCCGCCGGTTGCCAGCAGCACCTGGATCTTGGCCACCTGAGTGACCTATGAAAGGCTTTCTGTCTCTCTTCAGGTCTTTCTTCAGTCCTCACTTCAGGCCTCTCATCCCACCTTTCTACATGCCTCGGGCTTTGTTCAGCCACTATCGTCGGCACCCCCTGCAACTGCTCGCCCTTGCAATCATGATCCTTCTTGCCACCATGCTTTGGACGGGCGTTAGCCATTTAACCAGCCAGGCGAGAGACAGCCTGGATCAGAGTGAGCAGGCTGTGGCGGAGCGCCAGCAGGTGGTGCGAGACGATGGCGAGGCCCTGGCGATCGACGACTTTGTGTCGCTGCGCCTTGCCGGCGTGTGTGTTATGCCCTGGTTGGAGGTGACACCTGAAGCCGGCAATCGCCTTATCGGGATCGATCCCTTGGCTGCCCATTGCTTCGGAGCGGGAACCGGCATATCTCAAGCTCTGGATCAGCCTCTGGATGGCAAACCTTTTGTGGACATTCACTCCGCAGCGAGCATTAGCGCCCGGCAAAGCCGATTTTTCCTGCTGACACCTGACACCACGCAAGTCTCTGACCTGCATCCCGATTACACCCTGCAAACCTTCGCAACCAGCCCAGACACCGGAGAACTCGGAGACAGCTTTCTGCTCAACCTGGAGGCCTTGGGTGTGCTGGTATTGCTGATCACGGCACTGCTGTTGCGCAGCGTCTACCTGTTGGGTCTGGCACAGCGCCGAGATAGCTTTGCCCTGCTGCATCGTTTTGGTGTGTCGCCAGGGCAGGTTCAGCGCTGGCTGGTGCTGGAAATTCTTGTGCTGGCGTTGGTGTGTGTCGTGCCCGGCGTCTGGCTGGGCCGATGGCTGGCGGCAGGTCTGGGTAGCGGATTCGGTCAGGCTCTTGACGGACTGTTCGATATTCCCCTTTACGCAGGGCAAGGGCAGGGCTGGTTAACGCCGGTTCTGGTTATGCTGGCTGTGGTCGTCATTGCGTGCCTGGGAGATCTGCTTTTTCTCAGGTTCCGCGAGCGCCTTTCCTTGCCTGTGCCCGCTCGGGCAGGGTTGGCAACAGCTTTGCTGGCAGTCGGGCTGGTGATGGCTTGGCTTGCACCGTCGCTGCCGTGGGTGTTCGTTGCGGTTGCCCTGGTGTTCGCCGGTGCCGGCTGGCTGACACCGACCGCCGTCACGCATCTGGCCCACTGGCGAGCCGGCCGATCGAAAGCGTCGCTGGCTCGATGGCGCTACCGGGAGCTTGCTGTGTTGGTTCGCAGGCTGACACTGCCACTGGTTGCCCTGCAGTTTGCCCTGGCTATGGTGCTTGCTGTTCAGGCTCTGGTCACCACGTTTGAAGATACGTTTGATCGCTGGTTGGCGCAGCGGTTGGAGGCAGCCTATTACATTGAAGTGCCGGCCGGAGCTGACAGCGATAAAGCAGCCGATTGGCTCGTCAGCCAGCAGGCGAGCGCTCCGGGTTTGCAGTGGCATCGGGTGATTCGGGGGCACGCTCAGCTGCCAGATGCCGGCAGCCAGCAGGTGGATGTATTTGCGATCACACCTGTAGGCTCTTTGATACGCGGATGGACATTGTTGGAAGCGGCGGATCGCCCTTGGGGAACCTTGGCAGCCGGTGAAGGGATCATGATTAACGAGCAGTTGGCGCGCAGGGAGAACATTGGGGTTGGTGACAGTGTGCAGCTGCGTCTCGGCGATCAGCCAAAGGCCATGCCAGTGTTGGGCGTTTACCCGGACTATGGCCGCCCGGTTGGGGAAGTTCTGGTGAACGGTGAAACCCTTCCCGAGACTTTTGACATCCGTTTCGAGAGCCTGTCTGTTACGCCGGGAGAGCCCGGGATCACGCATATTACCGATGCACTTCAGCAAATCTGGGGCGTGGAAGCGTTATCCATGAGAGACAACGGCACCATCCGCGAGCTGGCAACCGGTGTGTTTGATCAAACGTTCGCGCTCACCCGCGCGATGACGCTGCTTACCCTGATTCTGGCTGCCTCGGCGTTGCTGATGATGGGTTGGGTGTTTTTCTCTACCCGTGCCTGGTACTTCCGGTTGTTGGTGGTTTGGGGTTTGCCACAACGGGAGGTTGCAGGCCAGTTGCTGAGGCTGGCGCTATTGCTGACAGGCGGTATCGCTGTATTGGCTTTGCCACTGGGCATCTGGCTGACCTGGGTATTGGTACACAGAATCAATCCCCTGGCATTTGGCTGGTCTCTGCCCATGGCTGTCTATCCGGCTTTCTGGCTGGAGCTTGCCATTCTGAGCCTGGCGATTGGTCTGAGCATTGCGGCGCTGATGCGCCGGCAACTTGGCAAATCCGCTGTTGCGCCTGTGTCTGCCAGTGCTCTGACGGGAGGTGAACGATGACTCGGTACTTGGGTTTTGCACTGGTTCTGTTGTTGCTGGCCGGTTGCTCCGGAGATGCCGGAGATGAGGGCTTTGCCGGCCTGACAGGGCTTGAGAATAACGGTGGCACGAATAATAAAGCCGATACGCCGTATTTGCAGCCAGGCCCGGGAGACCAACTGACGTTTCCCGCCGACTTCGGGCCGCATCCGCAGCACCGTATTGAGTGGTGGTACCTCACCGCAAATCTCGAAACTGCGGCCGGCGAGCCGGTAGGGCTGCAATGGACGCAGTTCCGACAAGCACTCCAGCCCAGAGCGGCGGCCGAGCCCGCGCCGGCTGCAACCGACTGGCCACTGCAAGCTGCCTGGATGGCCCACGGCGCGGTTAGCTGGAAAGGCCAACATTATTTTGCGGAAAAACTTGCCCGAGGCGATATGGGTAATGCGGGTGCAACGGCGGTACCTTTTAAAGTGTGGCTTGATAACTGGCGGCTGACCAGCAATGCCGATAATAATCGCTGGCAACTGCAAGCTGCCGGGGAGGGTTGGAGCTATGACCTGACTCTAAACATTGAGGGGCCTCCGGTGGCTCACGGCGAGGGCGGATTCAGCGCCAAATCCGCCAACGGGGAAGGCTCGATGTACTTCAGTTTGGTGGATATTGCCATCTCCGGCGAGGTAACACTGGATGGTGAAGTGCTAGCGGTTAGTGGCAAGGGCTGGTTTGATCGGGAGTGGAGCAGCCAGCTTTTGAAAACTGGGCAGAAAGGCTGGGACTGGTTTGCGCTGCATCTGGATAACGGCGACAAGCTGATGGCTTTTCGTTTGCGGGATGACAGCGGTACCTTCCAATCTGGAACATGGCTCCCTGCGGAAGACGATCCTGTTCGACTGGGCCCTGAGGATCTGAGCCTGCAGGAGCTGGAACGGCGCGAGGGTGTGCCTGTGCGCTGGCAGCTTAGAATTTCTGACTATCAGGTAGATCTGGAGCTGAGTGCGCCATCCGGTGATTACCTCAACCGGGGGCTTTATCCGTATTGGGAAAGTCCCGTCAGCGTGTCTGGAAGCCATCAGGGAGAAGGCTATATGGAGCTGACCGGGTATGCCGACTAAGCACCGATTTGACTGGTGCCCATATTTATCAGATGGCTTTATTCACCAGGTAATACTACCCGAATCCGAATCCGAATCAGGGTTAATGGGGCAAATATCGATGATAGCCTCGCGCTCATCGGCATCTTTTTCAATCAGTTCCCGAAGCCGTAAACGCTGCTCCTCCAGTGGGCCAGACATATTGATTATGATTTCAACACGTCGGTTCTTCGCGCGATTTTCCGAAGAGACATTTTCCACCGCCGCTGAGCGTGCCGCAGAAAGATCCCAGTTGCTGTAGAAGCGGGCCGTCCGGATAGGAACGTCGTCGGTGTGTCCTTCAACCGCCAGCTCGCCAGGCATATCGGCCAGCACTTTCGCCATCTCCAGAAGCAGGCCCTCAAATTCCCAGGTGAGCTCTGCAGAGCCAGAGGGAAACGAGCCTTTCTCCTCTACCCGTATGACGATGCTGCGCTGATCCTGATCTTTTTCTACCGTAATGCGGCCGTCTTCAAAGTCTGCAGTTCAGGCTGCTGATCGGTTGTGGTATGCCTCACTTCATTGACCAGCGTTGGTTCAGGGGGCGCCGGCGAGAACTTATCGAAGATCGGGCTGGTGCCCTGCGGAATCTCCAGCGCCGGTACCTCACGCTGAACCCCGAAGGCTTGTGAGAGCTCACCGGCAATCTGCTTGAACTTCTGCGCGTCGATTTCAGAAAACGACAGCAGAAGCACATCAGCAGCGACATCAGGTCTGCAAAGGTAACAACCCAGGCCGGGATGCCCGGCTTTTCCTCTTCTGGCAGCTCGTCCATGGGGCTTATCCGCTGCTGGCCTCCGCCTCAGGCGCTGTGTCACGCTGGTTCGGGGGCAAGTAGCTGGAGAGCATCTGTTCGATAATACGTGGGTTTGTGCCTTGCTGAATGGCCACCTCTCGGTCTTCGAGCCCGAGCACTCCCTCTTTGCGGGAAACATTAGCAACGTCCACCAACTTTTCAATGCTGGCCTGGGTCTCCGGGAGCTTGAATTTGAACGCCCGCGCAGCCGCTTTAAAAGCCCCGAGAAACTGTGGAATGCTGAACTTGGCGAGCACAACAAGCATGGTCCCACCAACAACGATCAGCAGTGATGCAGAATTCAGGAAAACATCAGGTGATACGCCGAGAATAACGGCGGATGCGATGAGTGCAAGGGCGCCAACAAGTCCGATCAGGGTGGCAAAATCCACGTGCTCTCCGGGGGTGTAGCGGTTAAAGGTCAGGGCGGTGAGATTACCTGTAGTTCATTATTCAATCAATGTGCTTATGCGAATCGCCCGGCGTCATCTTTGTGTTCTTTCCAGGCCGCGTATTTGTGCAGGTCGGATTCCACCAGTTTCAGGCACAGTGCAACCACGCCGGCATCGTCCAGAAAACCAAATCCAATTATAAGATCCGGGATGAAATCCAGAGGGTTCATTACGTATAGAAGCGCACCCGCGATCGCGGCAATGCTTTTCCAGGGGACATCGCGGTAACTGCCGTTCCAGTAATCCCGGATCATGGAGAACATCAGTTTGATATCGGCGCTGAACCGGTTCAGTTTTCCGCTGCCTTTGACCTTGTCTTCAATCGCCCGCTGTCGCTCAAGCAGAGTCTCCAGATCGGCACGATTTACCTTTTCTGCTTCGGCATTCAACTGTTTCTGCGCGTTCTTCTGGCTGAACAGAGCCATGAACAAGTATCCTCTCTTGATTAAGTTGGATAGCCAACTGCAATAATGTCATGAAATCGGCCAGTCTGCCGCATCCACTGTGTGCAATCCCACGGGTTGCACACAGTGGCCACGCCACTTGTTAACAAAGATACCTGCCGGGTTGTACTGTTGTGCCTGCTTTTCCAGGTTGAACTGGCGCAGGCCCCGGGGGTCTGCACCGACACCGGCCCGCGTTTGCGTTGCACGCCTTTACGCCGGAAAAGGTCAGCCCCGTGCTTCATGGCGTACCAGTAGAAATATTCCCGCCAGAGCAGCTCGAACCACAGCCAGTACGTGGATTCGTTTCGCGTTTGCTTATAGTTATCGATTGCGTGGTTGCCGAACAGGAGCTCCTGCAGGCGCGCCAGGCCGGCTTTTTCTCCTCCGGTGAAGAGGCTAAGGGTTTCAAATTGCTGGAACAGCGTGTCGGGTAGCAGGCCCTTGATCCACTGCCACTGTCCGGTCTCCTGTGTGCCCGGTTGTCTCGAGCGAATCACCCGGGCAATGCGGTGTTGGTGAACCAGGTTTTGGATCACCTTCTCCGGTTCACCAAAGGCGATGTGTAGCCTCTGGCCAAGGAGCCTGAGGCTGCGCTCAAGCGCGATCAAGCTTTGCCAGAGGAATCGCCAGCGATGTTCGCCCATAGCCTTGCTTTGCAGCGGGCCGGACTGGAACCAGCGTGGGTCCACGACACTGTTAATCGGATCGTTAGTGTTGCTCATAGTCTTGCTCCTGCTTCGATCAAAAACTTCTGATCAGGCGTTAGTTTCAAGTTCTTCCAGTGTGGGGTAGTCGGTATACCCGTGCTCATCGCCACCGTAGAAGGTGCTGTCATCCCACTCGTTAAGCGGCGCATTCTGGCGGAAGCTCTCGGGCAGATCCGGGTTGGCGATAAACGGCCGGCCGAAGGTCACCAGATCGCAACGCCCTTCGCTGATACGGGTGCGGGCTTCTTCGGCGGATTCCAGTGCCCGAGGCTCAGGCACGTCAACCATGCCGGAGTCTGCGCTGATAAAAGTCTTGGCACCTTCCGGCTTGATAGCGGAGGGTGCGACTGGCTGGTTGCCGTTGGGCTGCAGGTCCAGGTGGGAAATGCGGCCCACGTGCCATGGCTGCATGTGGATGCGGCCACCGGCCGTGTGAACAGCACCGGTAACCTTTTTCCAACCATCAATCTGGTCCCGGGAGTGAATGCCCGGTGTGAAAGCGTAGCCCTTGCCTTGAGGAGAGATCTGAGTCGCTTCACTGAGAATCAACCCTGCAGTTGCCCTTTGCTGGTAGTAGTGCGCGTTCATGTCGTTCGGGATATCGCCTGGTTGGCTTGAGCGCGAACGGGTAAGCGGAGACATCAGTATGCGGTTGGGCAGAGGGGGATAGTTTCAATCAAAAAATGGTAGTGATTGCGCATCAGGCCGCAGGCGTGGCATTCCCAGTTGAAGGTCTCACACACTTCGTCGAAAACTGAAAAAAAGGCGCGGCGGTCATCGTTAGATTCAAAAATCATCTCACGCCGATTTTCGCGAGACGTCACATGGTACAACGCACCGGCAAATTCCAGTCGCAGCGGTCTGGCTATTCCCTGGCTCCTTCCGTGGTTCTAATTGAGGCCGGACAGACTGAGACGATTACAACGAAAGGGCAAGGCAGGGGCAAAACGCAAGACCTGACCCCGGCACACTCATTGCCCCTTATCCGCCAACGAGCCTAAGCACCCGCTCCAGCATCGGATCTTTCCCTTCTTCACGACCCTTTCGACCAAGATATTGCAGGCGGATATGGGGCGGGATACTGACATCTTCGTACAGCTGGCCATCGTAGACCCGGTAGATTTCGTTGGATAACGTCAGGTGCCAGCCATTTGGCAGGTGGCGCTCAAGGGTGTCGGCGGCGTCATTGAGGTGCCCCCACTCCAGTAGCCGGTTGCCGCCATGGCTAACGCCATTCCCGAGGTAGTCCTCGTGGATCACATCGTGCAGCCATTCTTTCAGATCCCCCAGATAGCTTGCGAGTTCCCGGTCATCGTTGGCATCTTCAAGCTCCTGTGTCAGCCGCTGGTAAAGTGCGGGGTGAGCGCCGGCATTGTAATGGCCCCAGGGTGTATTCAAACGGATGTGGCCATCCTTCAGCGGCCGCAGCATGGTTGCCATGGTTGCCATGGTTGCAAACAGGGTTTCTCGTGAGCTGCGCGCGTTAATTTGCGGGTGATAGCTGTGGTACGCCTGGTCCCAGGCCACGCTTTTCAGTTCGAACAAGGCGTACTGCTCGTCGAACGTTCTCCAAAAGAATTCGAAGTTGTATTCCGGATCCTTCGAGGCATGGTTCCGGGTTGCAGTGGCATTCGCCGGCAATGCTTTGAGGCGCCGAAAGCTGATGCGCGCCACGCCGCTAACACGATGGGCACTGAACGCCCGCCCAGTTGCGGACACTACCAGATCTTCGTAATAATGATTGAGCTCTGCGATGGCGCCCGTATAAAGCTTCCGGCAACTGATGGTGGTTTCTTCAAACAGGGTGTATTGGTCGCTCTCTATCAGCAGTATTTTGCCGTAACCCTGAGAACGCCAGGCACCCTGGAGGTCTCTGAAAACAGGGGCCGCAGGGGAGTGGTCACGTTTTCAGCCAGTCTTCATAGAAAACTCCAGGTCCGTTTGTGCGACGCATGACGGGTCTCCCCCATAAGATAGGATTTAATCCTACTCCATCCTGCGGAGATAATGACGACTGCGGCGACCAAATTTAGTTCACCACTACACGCTAGGCCGCTCGCTCCAGCAGTCGGGATTCAGGTCCCGATATGACCTATGTCATATCATTCCGCCGGTTTGAGGCTACACTGAAAGTTCGCCACACCCTCTCACCCTCTGATTCAGGAGTACATATGGCACGTCAAGACAAGACTGGCATTCCTTGGCTGGCACTAGGGCTACCCATAGCGCTCGGGCTCGCCTGGGTCACCCAGGGCAGCGGGGTGATCGAGGACGACCCGGAGCGCAACATCTCAATCCCCGATGAGCTGACCATGCCGTTGCAGGTTCAAGCCGCGTACAACGACGAGCGGATCTTCTTCCGCTATCGCTGGCCCGCCGAACAGGCCCATGTCTACCACGACATGCT
This sequence comes from Marinobacter sp. LV10R510-11A, assembly GCF_900215155.1. NCBI lineage: Bacteria > Pseudomonadati > Pseudomonadota > Gammaproteobacteria > Pseudomonadales > Marinobacteraceae > Marinobacter > Marinobacter sp. LV10R510-11A. The sequence continues at coordinate 2,871,504 of NZ_LT907980.1, read as the reverse complement.
GCGCTACGAGGACGGCGAGTGGATCCGCCACGGCAGTTCCATGCCAGGCCCCAACCCTGACGGCACCTATGAGGACCGGGTCGCCATGCTGGTGGACGATGGCGGTGTGCCTGATTTCGGTCGCTATGGCGGCTATATCACGGTGGGTGACCAAATGCGCTTCTTCAGCGACTCGGCGAGCCCGGCGGAAGTCTCGGCGCACCCCCACCTCGGACAGCAGCTGGGGCAAAGCGACGTCCGCAAGTACCTGCCAGACACCCGCACCGACCGGGGCGACTGGCGCAGCGTCGCGGATGCCGACGTGCTCGCCGCCCAGCGCGAGGCCGGCTACTTCCTCGACCTCTGGCACTGGCGAGCCGGGCGCTCCAACCCCATCGGGGTCTCCGACGATCAGTGGGTCGGCGAGTATCGCAACAGTGACGCCGGCTCTGGCCCCTACACCACCAACTGGGATAGCGAAAGCGATCGTCCGCGCTGGATGCTAGACCCCGAGAAAACGGGCCAGCGAGCCCTGCGCTGGGAGGATGTGGTATCCGGCGAGGTCGACTTCGACGGATTCTACTACCTCTCCGAGGACAACCGGACCGACTTCGATCCTGACCACGACTGGCAGGAAGGCGACGTGATCCCTCGCCGCCTGCTGCGCCAGCCCGAGGGCTCTCGGGGCAGCATCGCCGTCCAAGGCCAGGCGCGCTGGGAGGACGGCTACTGGGACGTGACGCTAGTGCGCGACCTGGATACAGGCAGCCCGCTGGATGACAAGATCCTCGCCGACCAGGGAGTCTACGACATCGGCTTTGCCGTACATCGCAACGCCACCGGCAGCCGCTGGCATTATGTCTCCCTACCCTACACCCTGGGGCTCGGGCGGCAGGCGGACCTCCAGGCCACCGCCTTCACCGGCAGCGCCCCCGACTGGGATGATGAGTGGTTCGACATGACCCTGTTCTATCCCGGTCAGGTGGACTGGCCGCTACTGGTCAGCCGCGCCCATGCCGGCGCACCGGACATCGCCGAGGGTACCCCGGTTCGCGCCCGGCACAGCGAACGTCAGCTGGCGATCTACGGCGTAGAGATGGAGTTTAACGACGCCATCATCCGCCAGTGGATCCTGACCCTGATCGCCGGACTGATCGCCATGTTCGGCGTGGTGGTCGCGTTGCTCCCAGCCTTCCGCAACACCTCCAACAACCGCAAAGGAGAACCATCATGAGCGGCTTGCACCATATGCTTGTTCACTTTCCCCTGGGCTTCTGGGCACTCGCCACTCTGATGATCCTGATCGGCGCCCTGCTGCCCGGCCGGATGGCCGAACTCAGCCGCGCCGCCCTGTTGCCGGTGCTGGTACTGAGCCTGCTGGCCGCTCTGGTTGCCATCACCAGCGGCTTACTGGTCTGGCCGATCGAGGCCAGCACCTCCAGCCCCCTGGCCCGCAACCACATTCTCACGGCGCTCTGGTCGCTGGGGGTCTTCAGCATGTTGACCGTGCTCGTCTGGCGAGCCGGCAGCACAGCATTCGACGGTGCCCGACGCTGGGTACTGCTCCTGCTGGCGTTGATCGGCATCTCAATCTTTGCCACGACCGGCACCATAGGTGGCCACTTGGTGGGGGCAACGACCCAGTTCTCCGAACTGCTGAAACTGTTCGGCTGGGACGTCTACCACACCTTCTTCGTGCCGACCTGGGTAATCGCCGTGATGGTGCTCATCGGAATCGTCTGTGCCGTTTTGGGCCTCAAGGGGCGACGGGCAGCCCTCTGATCCAACTCGAAGCACTCGAAGCGTGAACAGGCGCTTGTAGCGATAAGGGGACGGATTTGAAATCCGTCCCCGGGAGTGCCGCAGCTAGTTCGCTAAACTATCCAGCGCCTGCTCCAGATCCGCAATCAAATCCCCCGTATCCTCAAGCCCCACTGACAATCGCAGTAAGCCATCGCTGATTCCCCTTTGTGCCCGGTCTTCGGGTGTCAGGCGGCAGTGGCTGGTGGCGATTGGCTGGCAGAGGGGGTGAACGTCAGCGGAAAACTCGTTTAAAAGTTGGAGCAGGGAGTCAGCAGCCATAAAGGAGCCGCGCTTAAACAATCGTCTGCGTGTTCTGCGGAATCCCGCCGTTGAGTCCTAGTTTAAGAACCCTGCGTTTGATCTCCGCTACTCTGGCTCCTAACCAGATGCTGGCTTTGTTTGAAGCTTCTTTATCATCGGGCTCTTTTGAAACCAATCCTTTCAAAAATAAGTGATATTTCAGCCGAGCTTTTCTCAAATAAAACCAATTCTCAAAATAGATTAGAGAAAGGGTCAAGTGAATCGCAATGAAAAAACCGAGGCCGACAACGAACCAAGATGGGATGGTGTACACTACTCTCCTCCGATCTTTCTTTTAAGTTGATTGCGGATATCTTGAAGAAGATAGAAGATCGTGAGAAGAATCATTCCGAGGAGTAATGCTTTTTATTGGCACATATCCTGCCAATATTCGTGCTCAGCCCTTCAAGGAGAAATCAGTTGGCGCTCTTGAGTTTCGTGATCGACCGGTCGGACCAAATCTGGTTCGCCTCGTGGCAACATTTATCACTCGTGGTGCAATCCCTGACGTTAGCAGTCGCACTGTCATTGATTCTCGCCTTCCTCGTCTATGACAGCCAGAAACTGAGCGCGGTGGCAAACGGGCTGTCTGCGGTGGGGCTAACCATTCCCTCTTTTGCGTTGATCGGCCTTCTTATTGCCCCGCTCGGGTTTGGCGTGACACCGTCAATGGTGGTTGTCACCTTTTTTGCCGTACTGCCAATTTTGCGCAATGCGATTGTCGGGCTCAACGGTGTCGACAAAGACATTGTCGAATCGGCGCGTGGCATTGGCATTAGCCGTACACGCACGATGCTGACCATCGAACTTCCGCTGGCGTGGCCAATCATTCTCACCGGTGTCAGAATATCGGCTCAGATGACGATGGGTATTGCTGCCGTGGCCGCATACGTTCTGGGCCCCGGGCTTGGGAGTTTTATCTTCTCCGGGCTGTCACGGCTGGGTGGGGCAAATTCACTCGAGGCCGTTGTGGTCGGTGTGGTCGGCGTTATCTTATTGGCTTTCATTTTGGATCTTTTTCTTGTCGGCATCGGCCGCCTGACTATCTCGCGAGGTATTCGTGTCAGCAACTAACACTACACAGAGCAACGATCAGGCCTCACGTACCATCCTGCTCGACAAGGTAACCAAGCACTACCCGGGGCAATTGAAACCCGCCGTTGACGGCCTTACGCTGGAAATACCCGCCGGCAAGATCGTGATGCTGGTTGGTCCCTCCGGGTGTGGCAAAACAACGACACTAAAGATGATCAATCGGCTTATTGAGCCAACGTCAGGTCGCATTATGCTGGGGGACGAAGACGTCACTGATCTGGACGGCGACAAACTCAGACGTCGAATGGGTTACGTGATCCAGGCCGGCGGCCTGTTTCCGCATATGACAGTGGCCGCGAACATCGCGATTGTCCCTAAGATGCTGGGCTGGTCGAAAGACGCGATTTCCAAGCGGATCGATGAACTGCTGGATCTGGTGTCGCTCGCCCCTGCGCTCTACCGCGATCGTTACCCGAAAGAGCTGTCCGGCGGCCAGCAGCAGCGAGTTGGCGTTGCCCGCGCGCTGGCAGCAGACCCCCCGGTGCTGCTAATGGATGAGCCGTTCGGAGCCGTCGACCCGATCACACGACAGCGCTTGCAGGACGAGCTAATCCGGATTCAGGAAGAGGTGCAGAAGACGATCGTTTTTGTCACCCACGACTTCGATGAAGCAGTAAAATTGGGTGACTGGATTGTGATCTTTGGCGAAGACGGGCAGATCGTACAATATGACAGCCCGGAACGAATTCTGGCACAGCCGGCGAATGATTTTGTTGCAGACTTCATAGGCGCGGGTGCAGGGCTCAAGCAGTTGACGCTGGCCCGGGTGCGAGACGTGCAGCTTGACGACGCCGTTACTGCTTCGCCCGGTGAAAAAGGTACCGAGGTGCTGGCGCGCATGCAGCAGACCAATCACGATTATGTCGTCGTTATTGATGGCCGGGACCGCCCTATAAGCTGGCTGTCGCGGCGCCAACTGTCGCGTATCGACACCATCGGGCAATCGGAAAACCCCGATCTACCGCTGGTGGCAGAGGGGTCTACGCTGAACGATGCACTCGACGCCATGCTGGCCTCCAGGCTTGGCGCCGCATTGGTTACCAACCGCAGCAAAGCTCTGGTTGGGGTGATCACGTTCGATATTGTCATGAAGTCCATAAACCAACTACGCGCTGACGTGCAAACAGCCGATGACGAGTCACCCGCTGGCACCAATACCGACTCCCCGGAAGTCGCAGAGGTGCCAAATGAATGATGCTCCACGCAACAAGGTGGCAGCCAGCGACGCGAGCGGCACAACCGGGCGCAGCCTGGTTATTCAACTCGTTGCAATCCTGCTGGCTCTGGCCGCTTTTGCAATCTGGCTGGCGACGGCGAATCTGTCTTCAACGGAACGGGCCACTCTTAATCCTTCCGCTTTACTGGCCTATACAGGCGAGCACCTGGCGCTGACGTTTGTTTCGACCATTATTGTTCTGACGATCACTATCCCACTGGGAATTCTGCTGACGCGGCGACCGTTCGTGCGCGCCAGCGGCACCATTTTGGCCATCGCCAATTTTGGCCAGGCGGCGCCGATCATCGGATTGGTGGTGCTGCTTGCGTTTTGGCTCGGATTCACATTCTGGACGGCTGTGGTCGCCCTAGTTGCCTACGCCGCACTGCCCGTGCTGAGGAACACGATGATCGGCATTCAGAGCGTGGATGCCCAGCTGGTTGAAGCGGGCCGGGGCATGGGCATGAGTGCGACTTCGGTGTTGCTGCGCGTTGAATTGCCACTCGCAGTGCCGGTGATGCTGTCCGGTATCCGCACCGCCCTTGTGTTGGTGGTGGGCTCGGCAACACTTGCGACATTTATTGGCGCTGGGGGCCTGGGGCTTCTGATTACCACCGGTGTGAACCTGTTCCTACCCAGCGTACTGGTGTCAGGTGCCCTGCTCGTCGCACTACTTGCCCTGTTCATCGACTGGTTTGGTCGAGTGTTTGAACACTATGCCCGCCCAAAAGGACTTTAGATTATGATCACCGACCGCCGAACTCATGCAATGTGGCGTGGCACATTAACCGGTGCCGGGCTCGCGGCAGCGCTGTCGCTTGCCGGATGTGGCCTGGAGCCGGCAGGCTCCTTCGTGCCCGCTGCCGCACCCGGTTCAATACAGGCCATTGAGGGCCTGCCCGCCAGCGCAGCTATTACCATTACTTCCAAGAACTACACCGAAGCGCTAATCCTCGGCAAAATGGCTGTACTTGCAGCAAAAGTGGCCGGCTTTCAGGTTACCGATATGTCGAATGTACCGGGCAGTGTGGCTGTGCGCGAGCTGATGCTCAACGGCGATGTCGATTTTGTCTGGGATTATACCGGAACAGCCTGGCTGGCCTATCTCGGCAACGAAGCAGGCATACCCGGTGAGCGCCCGCAGTACGAGGCGGTTCGCGATGCCGACCTGAAAAATGGCATAACCTGGCTGGAGCCCGCAGAACTTAACAACACCTACGCATTTGCCGTAAAAGCCAGCGCGGTGCCTGAACTTAATGGCATCACCAAACTATCAGAAATCAAAGACCTTCCTTTGAGCGAGCGTTCGTTCTGCGTGGAGTCAGAATTTAATTCGCGGCAGGATGGTTTCAAACCTATGCTGGAAGAATACAACCTGACGCTGGGTAGCGCAGACGGCGTGAACCGGTCCAATGTCAAAATTCTTGACACCGGCACCATCTACGCGGCTACCGCTCGCGGTGCGTGTAACTTTGGTGAGGTGTACTCCACAGACGGTCGTATCGTGGCGCTTGATCTGGTGGTTCTGGAGGATGACAGAGCTTTCTTCCCCGCTTACAACGTGGCCCCGGTGGTGCGCAGCGAAACCCTAAAAAAATACCCGCAACTGCAACAAATCTTTGCCCAGATTTCCTCGAAGCTGACAAATTCGCAGCAGCAGACACTCAACTCCCGAGTTGATGTTGATGGCGAGGAGCCTGCCTTTGTGGCCTTCGACTGGATGAAGGCAGAAGGCCTGATCACTGCGCCTGTGAAGTAAATTCGACGTACATTTAATACCTTGAGCATCACATTTCTTCCTGAATCTGGCCAAAGGCCAGCATCGCGAACAAACCTGTACCGCCGAGAATGTTGCCGATCAATACCGGGGAAATATGGTAGATCAAGGCGGTAAAGATATTCATGACGCCATTGAGCACCAGAGTGAAAATTTCGTTTGACCCGGCAATCACATGGGTAAAACCACCCGCCGCGAGAGCGCGCCCGATGCGCGAATAGAGGCGCAGGATCCTTAGCGTACGATTTTTTCCGTTTCGTGAGTTGACCCCTCTCAGCGTCAGGAAATGCCCGAGGCTGGTCTGTTGCCGGCCTCGGGGACAAGAATGGACAGGCACAACATAGCCTGGACCGATGATGAAGAGATCACTTCTTCTGGTTCTGGTGGCGGCACGCTCTTTGGTTGTAGCGCCGGTGCATCGGGTTCGCCATTTGATCCGGTTCTGCCCGGTATGGTCCCGATGGCTCTGGGTGGTCTTTGGGCGCGCAAGCGTCTCAGCAAAGCCTGAACCATTTGCCATTAAAAGGCGCAAATAAAAAGCGGGGCTGATTTTCAGCCCCGCTTTTTTTGTTACCTGGAAAATTTACTCCGGGTTACTGGTTACCACCGCTCTGGCCACCGGGCCCCTTGATCTTATACTCCTGGTTTTTGCCGTTACCCCCGGAGCCCATGCCCTGGCCTTTGCCCATGCCTTGACCGGGACCTTGTCCCATTCCATTCTTCAGTCCAACGCCGTTCTCGCGGTGTTCCTGAAACTCCGTTTGGGTCATCAGCTCCCGGCCAAATACTTCTTCATTTTCCTGAGCTGCTAGCGGCCAACTCGCCATGGTAACGAGAATAGCGACCCAATGATTGTCACATAAGGTGGTCCGGGGTTTTATAGTCCGCGTACGGATCATCGTCACTCATATCGTCTGTTCTGCGATCGTGGAGTACAACCACCGCCTGCTCATGGCATCGGTATTTGCTAGTATGAACGTCTCTATCGGCTAATCTGGATCAGTTCAGAGATGAATGCTCAATGATCATCATCGATGAGTGCCATCGGGTTAGTGGTGATGAAAGCAGTCAGTATCAAACAATTATCGAGCTGCTGCGACCGGCACGACACTTCGGTTCTGCGGAGGCAACAACTTATTCAAAACGGCCGCTTTACGTTCTTCGGAATAACGTGGCATGAATGCTCCCATGCCGCCCCAGCTAGTGAAATTCAGGCGAAATCGCCAACTCGACATGTCTAGGGGGTGTTGACAATTGCTCGTAAGCCTTTGAAAGATAAGAGCAGGCTCGTATAATGAAGTTCCGAAACAACAATTATACGAGCCCGCAATGCCCAGATACATGTTCACAGAGGAGCTGTGGTCCAAGCTGAGAGAAATATTGCTTCAATTCAGCCTCTATGACAAGGCAGGCCTGCGCAGGACAGTCGAAGGTATTCTGTTCAGAATGCGTACTGGCATACCATGGAGAGATCTGCCAGAGCATTTCGGCAAGTGGAATTCCATCTACAAGGCGTTCAATCACTGGTCAAAAAAAGGCATCTGGAAAAAGCTCTTTAGTGGGCTGACAACCGACTCGGACCTGGAGTGGGTCTTCATTGATGGCCGCTATGTATGATAGCCGATAAAGGATACGACAGTCAGACGATACGCGCTGAGGCAGAAGCCCTCGAAATGAGCGTTATTATCCCCAGAAGGAAAAACTCGATAAAGGGAAACAAGGGGCTCGACTGGCATTTGTATAAGCTCAGACGTCTGTCTGAGTGACAAGTTTGCGTGTGTTGTTCGTCGTCATGGCAGCCATACTAGACCGGTCGTCTAGAATCCGTCAAACTCTCGGTATCCGAAATAACCGTAACTCTTTAACCCTAACTCTGCCTGCAAGGAGATATCCTGTGATTAAATCCCGTGCCGCCGTGGCCTTTGCTGCCAATCAGCCGTTGGAAATTGTAGAAGTGGATGTCGCACCGCCCCAGGAAGGCGAAGTTCTGGTTCGTATTGTGGCCACCGGTGTGTGCCATACCGATGCCTACACTCTGTCTGGTGCCGACCCCGAAGGCCTGTTTCCCACTATCCTGGGTCATGAGGGCGGCGGTATTGTGGAAGCCCTTGGTGAAGGCGTGACCGGTCTCGAAGTCGGCGATCACGTGATTCCGCTTTATACCGCTGAGTGTGGCAAGTGCAAATTCTGCACCTCTGGCAAGACCAACCTGTGCGGCGCCGTTCGCGCCACCCAGGGTAAGGGCGTGATGCCGGATGGCACATCCCGGTTCTCGTATAAAGGCGAGCCGCTGTATCACTACATGGGCTGCTCTACCTTCTCTGAATACACGGTACTGCCAGAAGTGTCTTTGGCCAAAATTCCCAAAGAAGCGCCTCTGGATAAAGTGTGCCTGCTGGGTTGTGGCGTAACCACTGGCATTGGCGCGGTGCTAAACACCGCTAAAGTTGAAGAAGGCGAAACCGTTGCAATTTTCGGCTTGGGTGGCATTGGCCTGGCGGCGATTATTGGCGCCAAAATGGCAAAGGCTGGTCGTATTATTGCGATAGACATCAACCCGGGTAAATTTGATATTGCCAAGCAACTTGGCGCCACCGATGTGGTCAACCCGAAAGACCACGACAAGCCGATTCAGGAAGTTATTGTTGAAATGACCGACGGCGGCGTGGACTACTCGTTCGAGTGTGTTGGCAACGTTCAGCTTATGCGCTCAGCGCTGGAATGCTGTCACAAGGGCTGGGGTGAATCGATCATCATCGGCGTGGCCGGTGCCGGCGAAGAAATCAGCACCCGCCCGTTTCAGCTGGTTACCGGTCGAGTCTGGAAAGGCTCGGCGTTTGGTGGCGTAAAAGGCCGCACTGAGCTGCCGGGTTATGTGGAAAAAGCGGAGAAGGGCGAGATTCCGCTGGATGTGTTCATCACCCACGAAATGCCGCTGGAAGACATCAACAAAGCGTTTGAGTTGATGCATGAAGGCAAGAGCATCAGGACTGTTATTCACTTCTGAGGCCTGCGTTCAATACTTACGGACCGTTTTCGAATTAACGGTCCGTAAGTTTGATTTCGATGCGTCGGTTTTTCTGCAAGGCCTCTGGCGTCATGCCATCAGCAACCGGGAAGAACTCGCCAAAGCCGGCGGCAGCCATGCGGTTTTGTGGCACATTTTGGCCCGAGAGGTAGCGCACGACCGCCACCGCGCGGGCGGTTGAAAGCTCCCAGTTAGAGGGAAACTGCTGGGTGTTGATGGGAATAAGGTCGGTATGTCCGTCAATGCGCAGAATCCAATCAAGATCTGCGGGAATCGTTTCCACCACATCAAGCAGCACCCCGGCCAGCTTATCCAGCTCGCGCTGACCTTCAGTGCCGAGCTGGGCCGAGCCAGACGCGAACAACAGTTCCGAAGGCAGTAAAAAGCGATCACCGACAATTCGGATGTTTTCATTGGCCGCCAGAATGTTCCTTAGCCGCGAGAAAAATTCGGATTGATACTGCTCCAACTGGTTGACCCGTTTAGCCAGTAGGGTATTCAACCGCTTACTGACATTATCCAGTTCACCTTCCTTCTCCGCCGTCATTTCTTTTTGCAGGTTTAGGGCTGTGGCTATCTGCCGCAGCTGTTCCTGAAGCGATGCAATCCGGTTTGACAGCCGCAAGATCATGGTTTGCTGGCTGGCGGACATATCGTCCTTGTCATCCAGCTTCTGGTTCATGTTCGCCAGCCTTTCAGCCCTGGCTTCGGCATCGGCGGTTTGTTGCATTAACTGATTACGGGAGGCGTCCAAGCGTTGCTGCAGGTCTTCGCTCTGAGCCAGGCTATCGCTGAAGTTGCTCTGAACAGTGAGCATTTGCTGCTCGAGCGCTCCGGTTTTGCTCTGCTCCAGCCCCAACAGCTCAGATATTTCGTTTAGTCGTTGGTTCAGGCTGGCCAACTCCGAATTGCGATCCGACAGCGTTTGAGAAAGGTAAAGCTGGCTCACCACATAAACCAGCAACATGAAAATCACCAGCATCAGCAGGGCTGATAGTGCGTCTACGTAGCCAGGCCAGACATTGATGCTGCTGCGGTTTCGGCGTCTGGATCCGCTCATGGTTGGGGGGTATCGCTGTTAAACGGATCCACCAAGGTGGTTACGCCCGTAAGCCACTCTTCCAGCCCGTCATAAAACCGGTTCTGAGCATGGCCGGCTTGGATATCCAAAAAGCCCAGTATGAGAGAGCCGCCAAGACCAAACAGTGACGAACTGAATGCGGTGCCCATGCCCTGCAAGGGCGTTAGCAGCCCGGCTTGAAGATCCGCAAACACCTTGCCGAAATCACCCTGGCCCATATCTAGGTTGGTGATCACGGCGCCAACCGCATTGATGGTGCCCAGCAAGCCCCAGAAGGTGCCCAGTAGACCAAGAAAAACCAGCAAACTGATGAAGTAACGAGTGATTTCGCGCTGTTCATCCATTCGTGAATGGATGCCATCCAGGACGGTACGCAGTGACAAATTAGATAGCTTAAACCGATCACGCTTGGACTCTTCGCCCAGCTGCCGGGCCAGGGGTTTTAACAGGCGGGGTTCCTGTACCACGGAAAGACCAGAGTGGCCGGTGCGAAACTGTGCAATCCAACGCATCTCGGGAAACAGCACGAAGACCTGGCGATAGGCAAGGCCGATACCGACGATCAGCACGCCAACAATCATTAGATTGAAAACCCAGTTGGCCATAAAGGCCGATATCAATGGCTTGTGGATCAAAATGCCAACGATTGTGACAACCGCGAGAAAAAAGGTCATCCAGAAAAGGGTATGTTTTGGGTTACTCATGAAGAAAGCCAGCCTTTTGAGATGTTCTTCAAAACGTTAGCACACACTGGCGGATCTTGATGCTTAATCGGCGGGATATCATAGGAATTAGGATCCCCCGGCTAGGCAAATTGCCAGACCGGGGTTGGGTATGGCGAATATCAGTCTTGCTGAAGTGTCTGAACCACTGCCTTGGCAGCACCCTCAGATGAAGCCGGGTTCTGGCCGGTTATCAGCTTGCCGTCCACAACAATATGCGGAGCCCAGTCATCACCCTTGGAGTAGGTGGCGGCGTTTTCCTTCAGCATGTCTTCGAGTAGGAAAGGCACGACCGTTGTGAGGCCAGCCGCTTCTTCTTCACTGTTGCTGAAGCCCGTGACTTCGCGGCCGCCAACTAGGTTCTGTCCCGGCTTGATCTCCACGTTTTTGAACACAGCCGGCGCGTGGCATACAGCACCAATGACTTTGTCTTGCTCATATGCAGCTTTGATCAGGTCGACCGATTTTTTGTCGTTCACCAAATCCCATAGTGGGCCATGACCGCCCGCGTAGAAGATTGCATCAAACCCGCTCATGTCCACATCATTCAGCTTTTTCGTGCTGGCGAGGGCTTCTTTTGCGTGGGCGTCCGCCTGAAAGCGGTGGGTGGTTTCGGTTAGGGCTTCGTCGGCCTCACTGTTCGGGTCGATCGGTGGCTTGCCGCCCTTTGGCGATGCGATGGTGATGTCTGCGCCGGCATCGCGGAATACGTAATAGGGCGCGGTGAATTCTTCCAACCAGAAGCCCGTTTTTTGGCCAGTGTCGCCCATCTGATCGTGGGAAGTGAGAACCATGAGGATCTTCATAGTGTCTATCCTTTTCGTTGAGAAGTAGAAGTGAACTGTTTTCAAGACCTGTTACTGTTACTTGTGCTGTTAGGCTATTAAATCAACCATCGTGTAAAGTGTCTTTTTCGCTTATACGAAAATCTGGTGTTAAAGTACACGGATCAGTACGCTCAGTTATCCTCAGTGGTAAACCGGGCACCGCTTCAGCGTGTGCCTTAATATATAGAGATATAACTCCACGCCCGCAAACAGGATGACCGCTCACTTGCAAGCGCCTAAAGACCAGGTGTTTGAATATCGTCACTGGCCGGACTTGAAGGGCAAGCACGGAAGTACGCTGATCAATAACAGTTTCGGGCAGGGTTTTGACCTTTATGCTGAAAATAATCTTCAGATTGTTAGCGTCAGAACCATAGAGCAATCTTTTGAAATGGCCCTCGCCGGACGTGTTGATTACGTTCTGTATGAGCAGCTACAGGGGCAGGTAAAGCTTCAGCACCTGGGGCTGGCGGATAAGTTTGTTGCCCTGGCTGTGCCCATCAGCAACGAAGGGCTTTTTTTCACTTTTTCCAAGAACTCCCCATGCAACACCTACGAATTCCGTGAGCGCATTGCAGACCGCTTGTATACACTGATCAATTCAGGCCGTTTGGATGAGCTTGTTCGTGAATATACGGCCCGCTACATGTCTCTGCCGCCTTAGTGCCGTAGAGATAATTTCCCCACCCGTTAGAGAGTTTTATCAGTATGGCAATCTGGACGGTTAAACCGGATCTTGAGTACATGGCGAAAGCCAGTGCTAACACGGCAGTCAGCCACATGGGCATTGAGTACACCGAAATTGGTGATGATTACGTGACAGGCCGCATACCGGTTGATAAGCGCACGGTTCAGCCTTTTGGCGTACTCCATGGCGGCTCATCAGTGGTGTTGGCCGAGACGTTAGGCAGCATGGCCGCCAATTGCTGCCTTAAAGATCCCAATACCGTTGCAGTAGGGCTGGAAATCAATGCTAACCATATCCGCCCTGTCACCAAAGGCTGGGTATACGGAACCGCCAGGCCTATTCATATTGGTAGCGCGACCCAGGTATGGGAGATCCGCATGGAAAATGAAGAGGGCAAGACCACCTGCATTTCCCGTTTGACCATGGCGGTTACGCGGCGGGCTTAACGGTTCTCCGGGCCGCGAAAAGTATGCCTGCCCTAGCTGCGTTTAATCGAAGGATGGCAGCTCGGGTTTGGCTGTGGGTTTGCCTGCTTCCTGCCAGGCATCGAACCCACCTTCAATGGATTGCACGTGCAGGTAACCCATTTCTTGCAGGGCCCTTGTGCTCAGCGCTGCGCGGCCTGAAGTTTTGCAATAAACCACGATTCTCATATCCCGGTTTGCCAGCGCCGGGTCGTTGCTGAATTTGAACTCAAGCAGGCCCCGGGAAACATTTGTGGCCTGGGGGATGTGGCTCTGCCGGTATTCGTCGCCATCACGAACATCTAGCAGTAAGTCTGCGGCCTGAATGGCGCTGTCGGCTTCCGCCAAAGAAATTTCCTGAATGTGCTGCTTGGCTTCGGCAACAAAATCCTGTGCTGTTTTCATAACCTGCTCTCCGTTGTGTGTAAGTGTTCCGTGGGCGTCTCGTGAGTGCCTCTCCAGATTAAGACATATTGCCCAAGGTCGTCACCCACAGAGTGTGTTAAATTCAGCACTATCGTGTAATAAGGAAGCTATTTATATGGCCGAGCAGGAAACCAGTAAAGGCGTTGCATACGGCCTGTCAGCTTACATTATGTGGGGCTGTTTCCCGCTTTACTTCGCTTTGTTCGAGGGCGTGCCTGCCTTGGAAGTGGTGATTCACCGAGTGCTCTGGTCCTGCGTTTTTCTGGCGGTTATTGTTACCTTTTTGAAGCGCTGGCCGCCGGTGAGGGCCGCGTTGGCTCGTCCTAAAAAACTCGGTTTTGTTCTCGGCTGCGCGGTGCTTATTGCGGTGAACTGGGGCGTGTATATATACGCCGTGGAAAGCCGTCAGGTGCTGCAGGCCAGCCTGGGCTACTTTCTGACACCTCTGGTGAATGTTGGGCTGGGTATGCTGGTGCTTAAAGAAAGCATCACCCGGTTGCAGATTGTGGCTGTGGTATTGGCGGCTATCGCCATTCTCTATCAGCTCTTCCTTTTGGGGGTGGTGCCCTGGATCACGCTGGTACTGGCATTCAGCTTCGGAACCTATGGGTTACTTCGTAAGCAAGTGGCGCTGGATGGGCTTTCCGGCCTGTTTGTGGAAACGCTGCTCTTGTTGCCGGTGGGTATTCTGGCCCTGACGGCTCTGAGCTACGCCGGGGCTTCTCACTTTGGGACTGATACCGCAACCACGCTATTGCTGCTTTCTAGCGGGATTGTAACGGCCATTCCTCTGTTGGCTTTTGCCGGTGCTGCGCGCAGATTGCGCTTGTCCACTGTCGGTTTTCTTATGTACATCAACCCCACCATTCAGTTTTTTATTGCTCTGATGGTGTTTAGCGAACCCTTGAGTACCGAAAAGCTGACAAGCTTTGTGATGATTTGGGTGGCTTTGGGGCTCTATTCCTGGTCGGCCTGGGTCGAACGCGCCAAGCCGGTGTCATCCTAGCGTTCACTACACAGATTCCAGATACTGCTCCAGCTCGGTAGCCAGCCACCCCACCACGGCGCCACCTTGTGCCTGTTCAGATTCTAAAGCACTGAACACCTTCCACCATTTGGCGCTGCGGTGGTGAATAACCTTGAGTGTGCGTTGGGTTAGTGCGTCGGCTATCAGAGGCAGAGGAAGATCCGCCCAGCCGGCACCATCAATTACCGCATCCCGAATTAGCTCATATTGGGTAAACGCCAGATAATTGGCCGTTTCGGGAGATTCGGCTTCCAGCCGGTCGTTTTGCATAGACGCCAGCGTGACCTCTGTGTAGCTGATGAGATCGTCCTGAGTAACCCGGTTCAGTTGGCTCAGTGGGTGGTCTGGCGCGGCGACTGTTAGCATGCGCACATCCGCAAGCTCGCGAAACCAGTGGTAGCCCTCGCTCAGTAACTCGGGCATCAGGCCATAGGCGACGTCGACGGATTGGCTCTTAACCAGCCGTGGCAGCTCTCGGGGTGTTGCCAGCCACACAGACAGGCTGGTTTGTGGGAAGCGAATTTTGAGCCGTCGTAGAATATCGCGCCACATGGGTTCCGGAACCGAGTCGTCCCGGGCTATCCGCAAAACCGATTCGGCCCCGCTGAAATGATGCTGGCAACGGGCAAAAATCTGCCCTGCTACCTGATCAAATCGCCGGCAGTCTGTGACGATGGTCGTGCGACTTCGGTTGAGCTCCCGCGCCGCCGCCGCAATGGTGCCATTGCGTACTACTGCGAGAAACACTTTAATTTGTGACGTTTTCATCAGATCGCTCCTTGAGCGCCGGGTTTTCCGTCGGCCACTGACTCACGCTGTATGACGTGTGCCGATAATATGCCGGTAATTCATGGGAGATCAAAATGTTTAAGTCTATAGCGCGGGAAAATATGGCGCTGAGTTTGTCTGCGGTAGCAGCTGGCCTGTTTGCTCTAGCCGCTCTGCTTGAGGGCGGGCGGGCTGTAAGTGCAGACAAGGCGCTAATATTTGCCGCCGTGAGTGTGGTGGGCTGTCTTGCTGTGTGGTTGTACCTGAAATGGGCCGAGCGCGAAGAGTCTTCGGGCCTAGTTGTTGCGGAACAACAGCAATGGTTTATGGATACGGTACTCAGTGCCGCGGTATTGATCGGGTTTGGCGCTGCTTGGTGGTTGGAGCAAAGCGCTTGGGCGGCTTGGTCGGTTTATGCAGACCCTATGATGATGATTGCCATCTCTGTCTACTTCATCCTCGTACCGGTAAAGATGACCGTGGGCGCCGTGCGGGAGCTAATGTTGGCCACGCCTTCAGCAGAGTTTGTCGAAGAAATTCACGAAGCGTTGAACTCTGTGGGTATTGTTCCAGAGCAGGTAAAAATGGCCAAGGTTGGCCCGAATTTGATGATGGAAATTAGTCTTCCAGCCAACTGGCCCGGGCGTGTTGAACGCTTGAAATGGAATCTGCTCAGGCATCTGGAGGGGCTTCCTGTGCGGCCCGCGATTTTCATACGCAGCCTAGTCAGTTAACTTAGGCGGTATGAAGCAGCCGATCATTGGATATCACAAAGATGAAGAAGACCACTGGGTCGCCAGACTGGCCTGTGGTCACAATCAGCATGTGCGTCATACCCCGCCTTGGGTTAATCGGCCCTGGGTAACCACCGAGGAGGGGCGGCGCGCCATGCTGGGTTTTGAGCTTGATTGCCGCAAGTGTGATGATGGGGCTGCCCCAGATTTCTGACTGGGTAATAATTTCGTCGTATTCAAGATACCCGGGCTTTGGCCGATAGTATATTGAAACAACGCCTTCCCAAGGATCTGCAGTCATGAATTTTCTGAACAACCTGCGCATACGAACCCGCTTACTTTTGGCTGTGCTGATTCCGGTACTCGTTACAGCGGCCACGGTCGCTTGGATTTCTGTTAGTCAGATCCAGACCAACGGGCTGGCAGAGCTAGAGCGTCTCGAGTCAAGCCTTTTGGAGGCCCGGAAAGCTGGGTTGAAGAACCTGATTGATGCTGCAGAAGCGGTCGTGGTGGAAGCAAAAAATAACCCCGAATTTTCTGAAGACGAGGCGAAAGCCGCTGCAGCATCGCGCCTGCGTGCTATTCGCTTTGAAAAGACGAACTACGTGTTTGCATATAGACGTGACGTATACAACCTTGCCTACGCTCCGGATCCTTCCAAAGAAGGGCCAAGCAATAATGCCACGCTCAAGCGGCTGGTAACGAATCTGTTCGATGCTGCGGAATCTAGTGGGTATTACGGCTACGATTGGATGAACCCCGCATCTGGCAACGAGGAACCTAAGCTTTCATACTCTACCATTATCTCCGGGTGGGACTGGATGGTCGGTGCCGGCGTGTACATTGCAGATATTGACAAGAAGGTTGCGGCGGCCCGTGTTGAGATCGAGGAAAATATCGTTTCGACTCTTGGCTTTATTTCGCTGGTCACCGTTATTGTGGTGTTTGTCTCGTTGTTGATCGGTGTGTTGGTTGGCCGCACGGTAACTCGTCCACTGAAGACCGTTAGCGATTTGATGCAGGAAATCGCTGATGGCGAGGGTGATTTGCGCCAGCGCTTGCCGGAAGCGGGCTCCGATGAGCTTTCCGAGCTGGGCCGTCGTTTCAACGCCTTCGTTATAAAAATCCAGTCGACCATTCGGGAAGTAGGCGCAACGACGGATCAGGTGGCGTCTGCTGCGGAAGAGCTGAGCCGTGTCGCCAATGAAACCCGCGCATCGGTGCAGGAACAGGGCTCGGAAACTGACCAGATTGCCTCTGCGATTAATGAGATGGCAGCGACCATCCAGCAAATTTCCGGTAACGCCAGCGAGGTTGAAGGTGCTGCATCGGATGCTGATCGCATGGCGCGAGAGGGTGGTGAAACCATTGCCAGTGCTCAGGGCGCGGTAAATAAGTTGTCCGAGGAAATTCAGGAAAGCGCTTCCAGTATTCATGCTTTGGCTGAAAAATCAGATGACATTCAGAAGGTTCTGGATGTTATTCAGGCAGTGACCGAGCAGACCAACCTTCTCGCACTGAATGCGGCGATAGAGGCCGCCCGGGCAGGCGATCATGGCCGCGGTTTCTCTGTAGTTGCGGATGAAGTGCGTCAGCTCGCTAAGCGCAGCGCGGAGTCCGCAGAGCAGATTCGGGAAATGATTGATGGCTTCGTGAACGAATCACGTTCAGCAGTTGAGCGCATGAACCGTTCCCGGGATCGTTCTTCAGAGACAGTTGAGCGCATTAACCACGCGACGGGTGCCCTAGCGACAATCGAGAAATCAATCGGGCAAATTCACGACCAGGTTACCCAGATAGCCACTGCGGCAGAGCAGCAAAGCCAAGTGGCTGAAGAAGTAAACCAGAACGTGGTGCGCATTGTCGATGCGGCCCAGCGTAGTGATACGGGTGTTACCCAAACTAACGAAGCCAGCCAAGAACTGGCCCGGCTCAGTGAGAGTCTGCGGGACTTGGTGAGTCAGTTTAAGGTTTGAGGATCAAAAAGGCGAGCTGATGAGAGCGGCGCAATGAAGAAGCTCCTTACGCCAGGAACTTTTTCACAGGCTTTCTTGGCGTGAGAGTTGATGAAGGGCTAATATTGCAGTCGTTCGAACGACAAAAACGCAACAAAACAATACGATAAATGGTGCCAACGATGATGACTCGTCTGTTCAGAATGGCAGCGGTGACGCTGTTGTTCTCTGTTAGTTCGCTCAGCGTAGCGGCAGAAAACTATACGCTTCGGCTTGCGCAAACTTGGGGTCCTAATTCGCCTATTCTTGGTGAGACCACCGAGAATATGGCCGAGATGGCAGAAGAAATGTCTGCCGGACGCCTGAAAATCCGTATCGACAGTGCGAATAAGCACAAGGCGCCGTTTGGCATTTTTGATATGGTGCGCAATGGTCAGTACGACATGGGCCATACCGCTTCTTATTATTATAAGGGCGCCATTCCGAATGCGATGTACTTTACCACGATCCCTTTTGGCCTGATTGCTCCAGAAATGTATGCCTGGTTCTATTATGACGATGGCATGGAGCTGATGCAGAAGGTCTACGAGCCGTACGGCCTGCTTTCATTCCCGGGTGGTAATACCGGTAACCAGATGGGCGGTTGGTTCAACAAAGAAATCAACACCGTAGCAGACCTGAAGGGTCTGAAAATGCGCACCCCGGGGTTTGCGGGTGAAGTTATGTCTGAACTCGGCGTTGCAGTAACTAACCTGCCTCCCGGAGAGCTATACACAGCGCTTGAGCGCGGTACGATCGACGCGGTTGAATGGGTGGGGCCGGCTCTTGATTTCCCCATGGGCTTTCACCAGATCGCGAAGTACTACTATTCGGGCTGGCAGGAGCCAGGCGCGGAAGTTCAGTTCCTGATCAACGACAAATCTTGGAACAAATTGCCAAAGGATTTGCAGGCAATTCTGCGAGTAGCCATGCGCACAGCCGCCTATGACATGTACATTCAGACCACTCACGAAAGCGGTGTAGCATGGGATCGGATGAAGGAAGATTATCCCGAAGTCACTCACAAGACCTTCCCGCCGGAAGTTATCGAAGCGATGCGCGAGGCAACCAACAAGTTGCTGGCAGAGGCCGCTGACAAAGACGAGCTGGCGAAAGAGATTATTGATTCTCAGCTTGGTTACCTGAAGCAGGTTCGTCAGTGGACCAACATTTCAGATAAAGCTTACCTAAACAGTATTGCTGGCGAATAAAACCTCTCGGTGGCCCCGGCTGTTTCTGCAGCCGGGGCGCCTTCATGATAGAACATCCCCTGCAAATCTATTGCTTGGTTAAAGCCAAGTACTTCGCGGAACCTGAAGGGCGAAAGTTGTAGCCTAAATAGGCTGCGCTACTCTTTAACACAGATGGCACGCCATAGGGTTTCCTTTCAATCCGCCTGGGCTTGCTGGCGTTTTCTTTGGCAGTTGTCCTTGTTTCGTTTCGGCACTATGCGTTCACTCAACACGCGTTACAGACGTTGACGGTGACCCTAGAGCAACAGGTGGCCGAACGTACAAGAAAAACAACGCACGTCGGATAACTTACTATACTCAAGTTGCCAGAATGATTTCTGGCTGTTGGTATAAGACGACTTCCTTGCCTTGAGTGGAAGCTTTTGCCATTGTTACACAAGTGTAGATTTTGTGAGTGCAAGACTCACAAGAAAATCGCCGACAGAAGGCGGTTTAGAAAAGCCCAAAATACAAACTAAAAGTGGCCAACCTTCAATGGGCGGGGTGCAAGAGGCCAATGGAGATACGGAAATGGAGAGAGAGCTACCGCAATGCGGGTCGGGTATTTTTTGCCCTGAGCAACAATATCTCAGCCGAGCAGGAGCGTGCCGACGTTCTGTATTAACAACAATTATCCCGGTTTCATGAAGGAGTATTTATGAAGTTCTATAAAACATTGTGTCTTGCAACAGCAGTGGGCCTTGCCTCAGCAGCGACTGCTGTGAGCGCAGAAACATGGCGCTTCGGCCTTGAGGAGATCGAGGGTAGTGTTCAGGCCAAGTACGCTGAAGCGTTCAAAGAAGCCATTGAGAAAAAGAGCGACGGAGACGTGACCGTGCAGCTCCTTCCCTATGGTAAGTGGGGCTCCTCTTATTCAGTGCTCTATGATGCCGTACAGAATGGTTCTCTTCAGATAGGTTTTGGTTCGGGAGCCTTGGGTGGCACTGTGCCCGAAAGCCAGTTGCTCAGCCTGAACTTCGTTATGCCGTCAGACCAGCTTGAGGCCGTTAAGGTTCTCAACTCCCCGGAGTTCCTGGAAAGCGAGCCATGGCAGAAGTCGTTCCGCCAGCGTGGGCTTGTACCACTGGCGGAGCTGGCGGAAGGCTATCAGGTATGGACCACGAATAAGTCCATCGAGTCGCCTGAGGATATGAAGAATTTGAGCATCCGGGTAATGGACAACAGTCTGTTACGCTCAACGTATCAGGCGTACGGTGCATCTCCGATCACTATCGCTTACGGCGAGCTCTACAGCGCACTGCAGCAGGGTCAGGCCGATGGCAATATCCAGCCGGTGTTTGCGCACGAGGAAATGGGCTTCTACGAAGTTCAGGACTACATGATCTTTGCCAAGCAAGCGCAGTTCGTGGCCACGATGATGGGCAACCTCGACTGGTACGAAGGGCTTTCTGACGAACAGCGTAAGATGATCAAGGATGTGACCGGTGAGCTGGTAGAGACGGGTCATGAGATCCAGAGCGAGTTTAACGAAACACGTCTGGATACCATCAAGTCCAAGAGTGACATCAAGATCATTGAGCTGACAGAAGAGCAGCGTGAGAAGTTCCGTGAAATGGTGAAGCCAGTTCGTCAGACATTTATTGACGAGGTAGGCGAGAACGCCAAGAAGTCTCTGGATATTCTATTGAAGGCATACGGTGACACCGCGTCTTAGTCCAGAGCGTGAAGTGCTGGCTTCTATAAACGATTGAAGCCTTGAATGAAAAAACCCGGCCTGAAAGTAGGCCGGGTTTTTTTGTGGCATCAACTCTAAGTGCAGCGCTAATCACCACCGAGCGACGGCAGGAACAACGAGATCTCCGGGAACAGTATGAGCACGACGGTGGCTAGCAGCAGAATGAAAATAAACGGCGGCGTGCCACGGATTACTTCGATATAAGGCCGGCGGAAGACGGCGATTGCAGTGAAGATGTCGCAGCCAAAGGGTGGCGTTGCCGAACCAATGGCGGCCTGCAACGTTACGATAACCCCCACGTGTATCGGGTCCAGCCCTGTGGACTGCACCAGAGGCTTGAAGATAGGCACAAGAATCAGGATAACCACGATAGGGTCGACAAACATGCAGCCAACAAAGAACGCTGCAGCAATCAGAATCAGAGCAAGAGTCTGGCTGTCGCCTACGCTCTCAATGACTGGCCCGAGAAGCTGTTCAGGTATACCCGCCGTGCCAAGGGCCTGAGAAAATGCTGCCCCGATAGACACCAAAATGAAAACCACCGCGGTAATCATGCCCGTAGACAAGGCCAAGCCCGGGAGCTCGCGAATGGAAACCTTACGATAGATAACGACTTCCAGCAGCAATGCATAAGCGACAGCAACCGCAGAGGCCTCGACGGCGCTGAAATATCCGCCGTAGATACCGCCAACAACAATCACTGGGAAGCCCATCGGCAGGATAGCTTTACGCAGAGCGAGCCATCGCTCGCCCCAAGATGCGCGGGGGTCAGCCTCGATTCCCTTGATGCGGGCACCGACATAACAGTAGAGCGAGAACATAAGGAGAATAAGGAGGCCCGGCAAAATCCCGGCAAGGAATAGGTCGCCGATAGAGGCCTTCATCACCACGCCGTAGATGATAAACCCGATGCTTGGTGGTATTAACAATGCGATATCACTGGCGTTGATTATCAAGGCCAGTGCAAAGCTGTCTGAATAGCCTTTGGCAAGTAGCCGCGGGCGCATTGGTCCACCCATCGCCACAACCGTCGCCTGGGTTGAGCCCGACACTGCCCCAAACAATGCGCAAGAGGCTGCAGTTGTTATTGGCAGGCCACCGCGTATATGCCTGGTGAAGGAATCAACTACATCAAGAAGCCGGTTGGCGGTATGACCTTTGGTAAGAATGTCGGCAGCAAAAATAAACATAGGGACAGCAGCCAGCACCCAGCTACCGACACCTGAAACCATCCAGCTGATGGCCTGGTCCGGACCGAAAAACGTCATGCCCGTAAACATCATGAACAACGTACCAACAGCTAGGGGTACCATCATTGGAAACCCCATCAACAGCAGCACTACCATGGTTATTATTAGTAGAGTCAGCATTGTTTTCCCCCGAAATCAGCCTATTGTGCGCTTAAAATAAATGCCTGCGAGTAGCAATGAGACCGTCAGGGGCCCATAGGGTCGTCGGACACATGGCTCTCACCACTATCATCCAGTGGTAGCTCGTTAAACTCTTCCTTCTCGGTAAACGAGCGATAAATACCTTCGCTGAAAAGATTTCGGAGTGTCACCAGAACATACTGGATTCCGGCGAGTGTGAAGCCAATGGGCAGCGCCAAGTTGACTGTCCACAGGGGTATATTCAGAGATGAGCTGACACGGCCGCGTCCATACAAGGCTATGTCGTACTGGGCTGACTTATACGCAAAATAGAACATCAAAACGGCAGTGACAATGCTGAGGATAATCATTAGAACCTTGCGGGGACGTTCACTCAGCATGTCGTAAATCGCGGACATGCGAATGTGTCGCGCACAGCGTGCTGCATAGCCGACGCCCACGAAGGTGATCACGATAATGAGCATTTCAGTGACCTCGTAGGTGCCCGGAATCCCTCTATTAAAAAGGAGGCCCCCTACCACGTGTGCACTCATTAGCAGTGCCATCAGCAGAACGCTGGTGGAGATGATTGTCTTTTCGATCCAGCCGAGGCCCTTGTCTATGGAGTTGAGTGCCGAAAGGAAAGCATTGTGTTGGAGTGGATTGTTTTTCTGATTGGCTTGATCCGTTTCGTCCATGTCTCGTCCCGTTTTGTTAGACGGCCATTAGCGCTGCCATTAAGACCGGGCCGCGCCGCTAAGGAAACCGTACCTAGGGTTTAAACAAGTAGCCCCGTGGTTCGGCTTGTACGTATTATGAGAGTACAGGCATCGAGCAACCTTCGCCAACTTGCATTTTATCAGGTTCGTTAGTGCTGATTCTGTACGTTTTTCAGATCCTTTTTGAATTGCCGAAGCAGCTCCTTGCCGCTATCCCCCGTCATTTTAATGAATTCCTCTTCAACGTTGGGTGCTCGAGCTTTAAACGCTCCAATTTGAGTGTCATTCAAACGGGTAACCGTCACCTTGTCACTGATCTTTTTGATCCTTTCAAGGGCTTGGCCCGCAAGGCCTGTAATGTGAACAGCGACCTTCTCGAAGGCGTAGTCTGCTGCCTCTTGGATCAGTGTCTTATCACCGCCGGGTAATCCGTCGTAAAAGCTCTTGTTGGCTATTGCGGCCGTGGTGAACCAACCGTGGCTTGTGTAGACCAGGTTTGGAGAAACCTCATAGAGCTTTTCGGATTCAATCCAGAAAATTGGATTTTCTTGACCGTTGATCATGCTGGTTTGCAGGGCTCCGTATACCTCACCGGTAGGCAGTGGCACGGGGATAGCGCCGAAGGCTGAGTAGGTTGCCGATAGTAAAGGATTAGTCATAACCCGCATTTTTTTATTTTCCAGGCCTTCTGGCGATGTGAAGGCTTCGTCAACTGTGATGACCATTTCGCCTTCCGGGTACATGTTCAGAAGCTTCAGGCCGTTATCAGCGTACAGCTTTGGGAAGTCTTCGTTGATGGCCGTACTGTTGCGGAAGAACTCGAGAACCATGTTGAGGTCCGTGGGCATGAGGTATGGAATGAAAAAGATCTGAGCTTCCGGAATCTGCGCGCCGGTAAAGCCAGGCGACTGGTTAACAAAGTTCAGAATACCGGCCTTGGTCTGTTCCATGATGTCATCAGATTCCCCAAGTTCGCCAAAGCGATATATCTGAAGGGTGTGATCAGAGTTTTTTTCGATGTATTCCTTGAACCTCTGGGCGTATACATCCTGCACATCGCCTTTGTTCTCCTCGTGTGCGTAGCGCCATGTCGCGGCATTTGCGAGATTGGTTGCCGTGACTATCCCGAGTATAAAAACGGAAATCACCGACCGCCTGATGATTTTTTTTATTGTGTTCATTGTCTATATTCCTTCGCACCATCATTAGTGTATAGCTGATTTATACGCAAAAGCTGGCAAAACTTGCCGGTTTTAGCAAGAAAAAGATCTTTTTTAACTGACTCTGGTTATTTATCGATACCTGTTCTGGAAAGGAAGGCTCTGAATTCCTCTACCACTGTGTCGAGGCTATTCTCAAGTCGGTGGCCATCGGGCAACATCAGCGCCGAAAGCGCCTGCTGACGAGCAAGCTCCATCACTGGCATCACGGGCACAACGTCGTCATCCCAGCCGTGGATAATCTGTACGTGCTGAGCCTGAATGCGAGGGCTGGATTCAGGGTAATCGGGCAGCGCGAGTGCCGGTGCCAGTAGGAAGCACCCCAAAACCGGTGTTTGTGCGCTGATCTGAGCACACACCCAGCCGCCCATGCTAGAACCGGCAAGGATGATATTTTCCGGGGCCGCGCCGCTGGCCGCAATCGCATCATTCATTTGTGCAAGACGAACCGTGGGGTCTTTGCTGCTCCGGTGGTCAACCGCATATGTCTGAACGTTATCGAACGTCTCTGCCACGGCTTTCAGGGCTTGGATTTTGGTGCTGCCAGGGCCGCTCTCGAGGCCATGGGAGAGAAAAATATGTGTCGTTTCCGTTTTCATCGTGCATCAGCCTCGCTGAGTTTCTTCGAGTATATTCAGAGCATGACGGCGCTTTTCAGGGTCATAGATGTCTATCGTGAACATAAGCTCATCCACCGTCACGCTGGCAAGCAGTTCATTAAGTTGACTCTTGATGGCTTTCGCATCGCCGAGTAGCTGAAGCCCCAGGAAATCCTTCACAGTTGCTTGCTCACCCGCGTTCCAGAGACCGTCCATGGATGTCACCGGAGGTTTCATCCAGAGTGGCTGGCCCTTGAAAAGCGCCAGAATACGTTGGTAACTGGTGGTTGCCAGATACTCCGCCTCTTCCACAGAGTCTGCCGGCACAGCAGGAACCGCCAGAATGGTGTACGGCTGCTTGAGTTGCTCTGAGGGCTGAAAGTTGTCTCTGTAGACCTGTATCGCTTCGCGATACAGGCGTGGAGCGAAGTGCCCGGCGAATGCATAGGGTAGGCCACGCATGGCCGCAAGCTGTGCGCTGTAGAGGCTTGAGCCGAGCAACCACACAGGCACGTTGGTGCCAGCGCCGGGAATGGCTTTAACGGCTTGGCCGGGCCGCAGTGGTGCGAGTAGAGCTTGCAGCTGTGCGACGTCTTCTGGGAACTGTTCCGCCCCCATGCCATCTCGGCGCAGTGCGCGAGCGGTTATGGGGTCGGTGCCGGGTGCGCGGCCAAGCCCCAGATCAATGCGACCCGGGTAAATGCTTTCCAAAGTGCCGAACTGCTCGGCGGTCACCAATGGCGGGTGGTTGGGAAGCATGACGCCACCGGAACCCACCCGAATCGTCTGGGTATTGCCAGCAATATGGCCAATCAGCACCGAGGTCGCGGAGCTGCTGATGCCTTCCATATTATGGTGTTCGGCCAGCCAAAACCGTTTGAAGCCGAGTTTTTCGGCATGCTGGGCATAGGCCACGCTGTTTGCCAAGGTGGCGCCCACGGAATCGCCTTCACGAACTGAAGCGAGTTCTAGCAGTGAGTAGTCAAAATGGTTGTTCATGGTGCTCCCGGATTGCGCCCTGTGGTCGGATGTACCCGAAGATATGGAGCTTGAGCGCAAGAGTTTCAACCTTTGCCGTCAGATCTTGAGCCGGAAGAGCTTCGATTCTTCTGCCGGTGGTTTTCCGTTGTATGATGAAGTTCCTACATGTGCCTTTGGAGGCTGAGTAAATGCGACCGAGCGATTATTATGAAAACGATACTACGCTTGCCCAATATTGCGAATTTCATTTCGGAGAGCAGTGGCATGGGGAGTCGAATTTCCCGAAGGAACTGGCGCTGGCGTGTATTGATGCCATGAATGGTCGAGCCATGGGTAGGGCGCTGGATATCGGCTGTGCATGTGGTCGGTCCACATTCGAGCTGGCGAGGCAGTTCGAGCATGTGGATGGGATCGATTTCTCGGCCAGCTTTATCCACACATGTGTGGAAATGGCGGAACAGAAACTTGTCCGTTATGCGCGCCCGGAGGAAGGAGAGCTGGTGAGCTACCATGAGCGCACATTAGCGTATCTGGGGCTGGACCAAACCGTGGAGAAAGTGGCTTTCCATCAGGGCGACGCCTGCGACCTGAAACCTCAGTTCAGCGGTTACGATCTGGTGCTCGCGGCCAACCTGATTGACCGCCTGTATAAGCCGTCGACCTTCCTGACAACGATACACGAGCGGATCAATGATGGCGGTTTGCTGGTCATTGCGTCGCCTTATACCTGGCTTGAGGAATACACTCCCAAAGAGGAGTGGGTTGGAGGATTTCAGCAGAATGGCGAAGATTACACAACGCTGGATGGCCTGCGGGACATGCTCGCACCTCACTTCCGCATTTTGGGCGAGCCGCGTAGTCTACCGTTTGTAATTCGCGAGACCCGCAACAAGTTTCAGCACAGTCTTTCGGAGCTGACCGTTTGGCAGAAAGTCAGCACCTGAGTGTCGCGGGGCAGCTCACTGCATTTTGAAGCCCTTTGCCTGCAGAAAGTTTTTCATGTGCGGGCGCAGTTTGCTGGTGAACAGGGGCTTCAGTTGCTCTGACCAGTTTGTGTCCTTGTTGCCGCCGGTGCGCTCCAGGTAGTACTTGTTCATGGTCTCGTCGAAGTCCGCTATCTGGGCTTCATCCTGTTCGTCTTGGTAATAGTCTTCCTTGAGAATGGTTTCTGCTGGCAGCCGGGGTTTAACCTCCGGGTTCTGGTCAGGGTAACCGAGGCACATCCCGAACACCGGGTACACGTGCTCAGGCAGGTGGAGAATCTCGCTGATTTCGGCAGGATTATTCCGGATGCCGCCAATGTAGCAAAGCCCCAAGCCTTCGGATTCAGCGGCAATGGCAACATTCTGAGCCATCAGTGCGGTGTCGACACTGGCGACCACCAGTTGCTCTGTCATGCCGCGAACGACGTCTGCACCAGCCCTTTCTGCTGCTCCCGTGGAGCGTTTCATATCAGCGCAGAACACCAGAAAATCCGAGCATTCGGCAATGTACGTCTGCCCGCCGGCGAGCTCTGCAATCTTTTGACGGTTTTCCGGATTGACCACGCGGATCACGGAATAGGCCTGAACATGACTGGACGTGGCCGCACTCTGTCCGGCACGGATGAGCTCCACGAACAACTCGCGGGGAATCTTCTGGTCGGTGAATTTTCGGATGGAGCGATGGGATTTCAGTAGGTTAATGGTCGGGTTCATGGTCATTCGCCAGTTTCGTAGTTTGCAGGAATGAACTCGTATCCTTTACCGGCTTCCTTAACGTGACCCAGGCCCGGGAAAGACAAGTGCGCCGAGCCTACCAGGTAGCCCACGTCTGCGGCATGTTCAAATTCGTCCACCCGCTCCCTGACAGCGTTTTCACTGTTCGAGTCGAACTGGATGGCAATATCCGGTTCCAGGAACTGAACAGCGGCGACGTGGATCAGGTCACCCCATAGCATCAGTATGTTGCCCTCGCTCTCCACTTTATACATCGTGTGGCCCGGGGTATGGCCCTTGGCTTCGACGGTTGAAATGCCTGTCAGAATTTGACTGTTGCCTTCAAACGCTTCGAACTGACCGGCTTTGACATAGGGATTCAGGGATGCCATGGCGCCCTGGAAGAAACCTTTTGCGTTCTTCTCTGCTGCATTCAGGTTTTCCTCACTCAGCCAGTAGTTCGCATCGACCTGATTGGCCCGGATCGTGGCGTTGGGAAAGACGATCTTGCCATCGGAAATCAGGCCGCCAACGTGGTCGGGGTGCATATGGGTAATGTAGATTGCATCCACCTGGCGCGGCTCGTAACCGGAAGCCTTCAGATTGTCCACGAGGTTGCCGAGGGTAGGGCCAAACAGACTGCCGGCTCCGGTATCGATCAGTACCAGTTTGTCACCCGTGTTGATGAGGTATCCGTTGACGGAGGTAGACAGCGGAGCAGAGAGGTAGTTGTCTGCGAGCCTTTCGTGGACATGCTCCCTGGTGGTGTTCAGCAGCAAGTCGTCAACCGGCAACTTGACGGTGCCGTCAGACAGGGCTGTAACCTCGAAGCTGCCCAGCACCATGCGATAGTAACCCGGCGCCTGCTTTTCGGCCATGGGTGCAGCCGCCATGACGGTGCCGGAAAGTAGGGTGCCTGTCAGAGCCATCAGGCCCAATGAGCGGTGGATAACCTGCAAACGGTGTTTCATTAGAACACTCCTGTTTTGGTTAAAACTTATTTTAATGGGAATGCTGAACGCTTACGGGCGGATGAGCAAGGTGGATTCAATTTGCTGGATTAGCGCAGTTACTGGCCGGAAAAAGCGGCTGGTCGCTTGGCTAGAAACGCCGATACGCCTTCTGCGAAGTCAGCTGTTTCGGCGATCTTCAGAAACGCTTGCCGCTCGGCTTCCAGGTGAATGTCCAAGGGGCTTCCACTGGCATCATCTATCAGTCGCCGAAATGCACCAAAAGCCTGTGTTGGCCCATTAGCAACCCGATTGAGGGTGGCCGCCAGAACCTCGTCAAATGTTCCTTCCGGTGACACCTCCGCCACCAAACCCAGTTGTTTCGCTTCTATTGCGCTCAGGGTTCGCCCAAGCATCATCATTTCCGTTGCGCGTGCCGATCCGATTTTGTGCGGCAGGAACCAGGTTCCGCCGCAATCTGGTACGGCGCCTATGCCATTGTAGCCAATAAGAAATCGTGCGTTTTCCTCTGCTACGATGATGTCTGCCATGAGAGCGAGGCTCAGCCCGGCGCCTGCGGCGGCACCTTTTACAGCGGCAATTATCGGAGCGTCCATGCTCCGTAGCAGGAGAATCGCTTCGTTGATTGGCACGAGCAAGCCATTGATAACGTCTCTGGTCTGTTCTGGAGTGCCGGACATGCTGGCTACATCGCCCCCCGCCATGAATGCACGCCCAGCACCGGTCAATACAATGCAGCGTAACCCCGGTTCTTCACGCAGTGCCTTCACTGCCTCCAGGAGCGCCTCAGCCATGGGTATGTTGATGGCATTAAGAACTTCTGGGCGGTTGAACGTCAGGGTGGCGACACCGGTTTGCTTATTAAGCGTGGAGATAATCGGGCTGGCTGTCATGGTCGTAGATCCCGTCGCGGAGAGTGTTCGAGTCACTATAGAACAGACTGCCTTGTTTTCTTTGATGAAAGTAGGCTACTTTAAAGTCTGACTCAGGAAATCAACCTGAGGTTAACGTAAACAACAATAATCATAATCTGCCGATGTGTGGGTAATAATGTCCAGTATCCTCGAAATTGACAATCTTTCGCTCTCGTTCGGTGGTGTGAAGGCGTTACAGGATGTGAGCTTCCGGGTTCCGGAAAACACCGTAACCACTGTGATCGGGCCAAACGGCGCCGGCAAGACATCGCTTTTTAACTGCATCTCCGGTTTTTACAAACCCCAGCAAGGCACCATAAGCTATCAAGGTAAGGCGCTCACGGGAATAAAACCGCCAGGCCGAGCGGTCTTGGGCCTTGCACGAACCTTCCAAAATATAGCGCTGTTCCGAGGCATGACGGTGCTCGACAACATCAAACTGGGCGCCCACGTTCACATGAAGAGTGGTCTGCTGGGTTCTCTGGTGTATTTCGGGGCGGCACGCCGCGAAGAAATGGCGGTGCGTCAGGAAGTAGAACGCCACATCATCGATTTTCTGGAGATAGACCATATACGGCACCAGTCGGTAGCCAGCTTGTCCTATGGCCTTCAGAAACGAGTGGAGCTGGCTCGCGCCCTGGCCATGCGGCCAAAAGTGCTGATGCTGGATGAGCCGGTCGCCGGGATGAACCGTGAAGAAAAGGAAGACATGGCCCGGTTCATTCTTGATATCCGGGAACAGTGGGGCGTAACGGTACTGATGGTTGAGCATGACATGGGCATGGTCATGGATATTTCCGATTATATTGCCGTGCTTAATTTTGGCCAGGTGATTGCGGAAGGTCTGCCGGCGGAGGTGCAGAACAATCCGCAGGTCATCGAAGCGTATCTGGGCACCAGCGATATGGACAGCCTGCGCAAGAAGCTGAACCCAGAACGTGAGGTGGCTTGAATGGATTGGCTATTTTTTGGGGAGATCAGCCTGGCAGGTCTCGCCATGGGCGGTCTCTATGCCTTGATCGGGCTGGGATTTGTGATCATTTACAAAGCCACCCGAGTTATTAACTTCGCCATCGGCGAGATTATGATGTTCGCGGCCTACCTGTTTCTGACCTTCGCTGGGGGTATGGAAATGTCGCCCTGGGTTGCACTGCCGCTGGCGGTGCTTGGCGGGAGTGTTCTGGGGGGCGTCATCGAAAAAGTGATGATCCGGCCAATGCTCGGAGAATCCCCTATTGCGGTGGTGATGGTCACGATTGGTATCGCCAGTATTCTGGTGGGGCTGGTAGAAATGGTATGGGGCGCAGATCCGCAGCTCCTGCCCAGCTTTTTGCCCCGCTCACCGGTGTTTATAGGCGAGATGTACCTGGCGCCAAAGATTGCTTACGGCTTCCTTATTGGTGCTGCGCTGCTCATCGTTTATCTGCTGTATTTCCGTTTCTCCCGCGGTGGCGTGGCACTGCGGGCCACTGCTTCCGATCAGGCTGCGGCCTATTCGATGGGCATCAACGTGCGCCGGGTGTTCAACCTGGCGTGGGTGTTTGGTTCTCTCGCGGCGTCTCTGGCGGGTGTGCTGGTGGCGGCAACCGGTGGGCTCAGCCCGCAGTTTGGTGCCATTGGCCTCAGCGTGCTGGTGGTCGTGATTGTTGGAGGGTTGGACAGCATTGTCGGTGCGCTGGTTGCTGGAGTGTTTATTGGCTGGCTGGAAACGGTGGCAGGAGCATACCTGGGCGGTGAATATCGTATGCCGGCAACGTTTGCGGTGCTGGCAGTGATTCTGGTGCTCCGGCCTTATGGCCTTTTTGGCACCCACGAAATAGAGCGAGTATAAAATGCGCATTGGTGATGCCAAACAGAGTTATGAGGCCGATGAGGCCATCTGGACCAGTTCGACCCAGAAAATCTGGTTCGCCTTTTTTCTGCTTGCGCTTGCTGCCTTTCCTTTCATGGCCGACGCTTATCTGTTGTATATGGGTTGCCTGGTGGGCATTGCGGTTATCAGTACCACGGGGCTTAACATCCTGACCGGGTTTACCGGGCTGATTTCCCTCGGTCAGGCAGGCTTTATGGGGGTGGGCGGCTATACCGTTGCCTGGCTGTCTATGAACACCGCATTGCCTTTCCCGGTCACGCTGGTGCTTGCTGGGTTGTTGGCGGCGGCTGTCGGTATTCTTGTGGGGCTCCCGTCCCTCAGGGTCAAAGGGCTTTATCTGGCGATCGCTACCTTGGCCGCCAGTGTTTTCCTGCACTTTATTTTCGCTCAGTGGGAGTCTGTCACGGGTGGAATGGGCGGCATGAGCCTTGAACCTGCGCACCTATTCGGGCTGACGTTTCAGACCGATTTTCAGATGTACTTTATCATCGTACCGCTGGCGGTATTGATGGTATTTGCGGCCAAAAACGTATTCCGTACCCGCACGGGTCGGGCGTTTATCGCGATCCGGGATCGCGATATTTCGGCTGAGATACTGGGTATTAACCTGCTGCGCTACAAGCTGATGTCATTTGCGCTAAGTTCGTTTTATGCCGGTGTGGCGGGTGGTCTTTTTGCTTATTTTTACCGAGTCGTCACGCCCGAGAGCTTCCCGCTTTCGATGTCTATTTTCTATCTGGCAGCCGTCATTGTTGGCGGTATGGGGAACTTGCTGGGCGGTATCCTCGGTGCAGCCTTCATGACGCTGATCCCGGAACTGCTCGGCATGCTCACGACTGCGCTCACGCCGTATTATCCGAACGCTCCGGTATTCATGTCGCCGATGCTTGGAATCATCTTCGGTGCCTTGATTGTGGGCTTTCTTATTTTCGAACCGCACGGGCTGGCGGAGATTTGGCACCGTATACGGCGCTTTTTCAGTTTATGGCCCTTCAAGAACTAGTGGATTTAACAATAAGAAGCCGCAAGGAGAAGAAACATGTTCAAAAACATTCTCAGTAAAAGCCGCAGGCTTGCAGGTATCGGCAGTATTGCCGCTGCCCTCGTAGCAGCGGCGCCCGCAATGGCGCAAGACAAAGAACCCATCGTATTTGGTGGCTCCATACCTCTCTCTGGCGTGTTCGCCTTTGCCGGTGTGCACCTACACGCCGGCCTGACCGACTATACAACCTGGATCAACAGCGAGGGCGGAATCAACGGCCATCCGGTTGAGTATGTAATGGAAGATACCGGCTATGAAGTCGACCGCTCAGTAGCCGCCTTCAAGAAAATCACCGGTAGCAACAAGGTCCCGGTTTACTACGGCGACAGCACCGGGTTCATGAAAACAATCGCCTCGGAACTGAACAGCAGAGGTACCACGCTGATGAGCGGTGCATCATTCGCGACCGCGCTGACGGACAACGAACAGTACCCGTACCAGTTCATTCCCGGCCCGAGCTACAGCCAGATGTTCGGCATTATTCTTGAGTACATTGCGACTCAAGGAAAAGATGGCGATATGCCTACCGTTGCATTTGTATACAGCGATACCGAGTTTGGCAAAGACCCTATTGAAAACGGCAAGGCCAAAGCCGCCGCGATGGGAATCAAAGTTGTAGAGGAAATTGTCACCAAGCCTGGCAGTGTGAATGTGTCTGCAGAGATACTGAAGCTGCGCAGAGTGCGCCCTGACTTTGTGGTATTCCACGGCTATGTGTTGTCGCCCATAAACGAGTTCATGGTGCAAATGCGGCAGATGGGCTTGGATACCAAGTTCATGGGCACTTTCTGGTCTACCGACAAGCTCATCATCAACAAGATGGGTGCAGACGCCGATGGCTACATGGGCGTTATGCCATATAACTATTATGACAGCGCCGAAGGCGGCCCGATGCTCGACGCACTGCGAGCCACGGCGGAAAAGAGCGACCCGGATGCCGGCTACCGCCCCACTGGCTATATGCAGGGCTGGTTTAACGCGATGGTCTGGACTGAGGTGATCAAGCGCACCATGGCTGCCGGCAAGGAGCTGACCGCCGACAACATGGCTGAGTCTCTGGCCTCTATCAAAGACTGGGACACCGGCGGTATTATCGGCATTCCGGTTACGGTGCAGGACATGTCGTTCCCGGTTGGTCGTATCTGGCGCGTGAACGCTAAAGAAGCCCGCTATGAGCCGGTATCTGACTGGATTCACCTCGACTGAGACACTGTATGGAAGCCTTGCTGGAAATCGATAATATCGAAGTGGTTTACAACAAGGCGGTGCAGGTTCTCCGGGGCCTGTCACTGCGTGTTCCCCATGGCGCCATTGTGGCGCTGCTGGGGTCCAACGGTGCTGGGAAATCCACGACACTGAAGAGTGTGTCAGGGTTGCTAGCCCTTGAGAACGGCGAGGTGACGGCCGGAGATGTCCGCTTTAAAGGTCACGCTATAAAGGGCGTTGCACCGGAAAAGCTGGTTCGCGATGGCCTCTTTCATGTGATGGAAGGGCGTCGCGTATTCGAGGATCTGACCGTTGAGGAAAACCTTGTTGCGGCAACCTATGCGCTGAGTGGGCGCAAGCAGTCGCTGAACGATTCCTACGAGTTAGTCTACAACTATTTCCCCCGCCTCAGGGACCGTCGTAAGCAATTGGCGGGTTACCTGTCTGGCGGGGAGCAACAGATGCTGGCTCTTGGCCGTGCACTGATTGCGCAGCCGGAACTGATCATGCTGGATGAACCGTCCCTGGGCCTGGCCCCGCAGCTGGTGGAAGAAATATTCACCATTATTGCCCGGATAAACCGGGAGCAGGGCACCGCAATACTGCTGGTGGAACAGAATGCGGCCGTGTCTCTGGCGATTGCGTCTTATGGTTACATCATGGAAAACGGGAAAATCGTGATCGATGGCCCGGCGGATAAGCTTTCATCCAACGAGGATGTACAGGAGTTCTATCTGGGGGTTGGAAGTAAAGAGGGAGAGACCCGCAGTTACCGGGACATCAAACATTACAAACGCCGTAAGCGGTGGCTGTCATGACAACACCACAGGTTCGCGATCTGACGCTGACCCAAATGCTCCGGGCTCACGCAGCAGAACGGCCGGACACGCTGGCGCTTCGGCAGAAAGATTTTGGTATCTGGTACGCGCTCTCATGGCAGGATTATTACCAGCGGGCGCGGCACTACGGCCTGGGCCTGCGTGCGCTCGGGCTGTCTGAGGGCGGTCACGTTGCCATACTGTCGGAAAATCGGGTGGAGTGGGTTATCGCTCAGATGGGTATTGGCCTGGTAAAAGGTATCTGCGTGGGGGTTTACCCTACCAGCCCCTGGAATGAAGTGGCCTATGTGCTTGAGCACAGCGATGCAGAAATCGTGGTGTGTGAAGATCAGGAGCAGACCGATAAGGTTCTGGAGGCCTGGCCTCAGCTGCCACAGCTCAAACACAACATTGTTATTGACCCCAAAGGATTGCGCGCCTATCCATCGCCGCCGTCGTCGTTTGAAGAAATCGAGACCTTGGGGAGGGAGTTCGAGAAAAACCATCCTGAGCTGATTAACGAGCTGCTCGATAGCCAGCAGATGGATGATATTGCCCTTATGATCTATACCTCCGGCTCTACCGGCCGGCCCAAGGGTGCGATGATCAGTTGGGGCAATCTGCACGCCGGTGCGCCCGGGCTTGTTGAGCGGCTGGGTGTGGATCAGCACAGTACAAGTTTATCCTATCTGCCGCTGTGCCATGTGGCGGAACAGGCTTTGACAAACATCGCGCCTGTCTATGTGGGCAGTGCGGTGAGTTTTGGTGAAAGCCTGCGCACGGTTCAGGAAGACCTTCGGGAGCTTGCACCGACATTTTTCCTCGGTGTTCCCCGGATATGGGAAAAGCTTCATTCGTCTATCTACATCAAAATGCAGGAAACGGGGCGTTTGCGGCAGGCGCTTTTTAACAGCGCCATGAAAGCCTGTGAGCCGATGATGACCAAGCCGAAAGCAAAGTGGAGCCTTGGGGAGCGGCTTACCTACAGCATTTATTACTGGCTGGTGTTCCGTGCTTTGCAGAATTTTATCGGATTGCGCCGCTGCACCATCGCGCTTACTGGCGCGGCACCGATCTCCACGGGTATTCTTCAGTTCTTCCGCACCCTGGGTATCCCCTTGGTTGAAGTTTACGGCCAGACTGAGAGCACCGGTGTGGCGACTGCCCAGCGGGTGGACAATGTGTGTCTTGGTACGGTCGGTACAGCGGTTGCCGGGCTTGAGGTGGCGCTGGGTGAGCAGAACGAGATCATTATGCGAGGTGGCACGGTATTCAAAGGCTACTACAAGAACGATGAGGCAACAGAAGCTACCCTCAAGGACGGCTGGCTGCGCACGGGCGATGTGGGTGAGTGGCAGGAGGGGCAGCTGAGAATCGTTGACCGGCTCAAGGACATCATGATTACCGCCGGGGGTAAGAACCTATCGCCCACGGAAATTGAAAACACGATTAAAGCGAGCCCTTACATTAAGGAGTGCATTGTCGTTGGCGAGGCCCGCAAGTATGTTTCGGCACTGATTCAGGTCGATTTTGAAACAGCGGCAAAATGGGCGGAGCAGGAACGGATTGCGTACACCACGTTCCGCAGCCTGACCGAGCATGAGAAGGTTCAGGAGCTGATTCAGAAAGAGGTGAGCAAAGGCAACGACCGGCTGCCGCAGGTGGCACAGATCAAGCGTTTTCATCTGCTGAATAAAGAGCTGGATCACGACGATGATGAAGTGACCGCCACCATGAAAGTGCGCCGGAGCAAAATCTATGAAAAATACACAGAGGTGATCGAGTCTTTATATAGCTGACAAACGCCGCCCTACGAGTACAAGTGCACTACGAACGCTCAAAAGTGACATTGTAGGTGAAATTTCAAACATAATAGCTTGCGAACGACCTGGATCAAGTCGACTTGACGGAAGATATGGTTTGCTAAGCTTATTTTGATTGATAATGCGCCCCACACAACTTTTGAGCTAGGTACCATGACTGAAAACAGCAGTTCCGAAAAACTACCCGCCCGGCGGGGTCACAACCGTGTCGTTGCCAATAAAGGATTCGTAACGAGAGTAGCACTGACTATTGCCGCAATTTTTTCGTTGGGGTTCAGCGCCTTTGCCAGTGCTGCAGAATCTGGCGTAACAAGCTTCACGCACCACCCGGTGGGCTATATTGCCGTAGCGATTTTTGTGATCGCCTACGCCTTCGTGATGCTTGAGGAAAAACTGCACATGCGTAAGTCCAAGCCGGTGTTGCTGGCTGCGGGCCTGATCTGGTTCTTGGTTGCCGGTGCCGCGGCCATGACTGGCGATACAGAAAGCGCCAATGCTGCCTTGAAGCGCAACCTACTAGAATACTCCGAGCTATTACTGTTCTTGCTGGTGGCGATGACGTATATAAACGCCATGGAAGAGCGACAGCTTTTCGATGCGTTGCGCGGATGGTTGGTGAATAAAGGCTTGAGTTATCGCAGCTTATTCTGGATTACCGGGTTGATGGCGTTCTTTATTTCACCCGTTGCCGATAACCTGACCACCGCTCTGCTGATGTGCGCGGTATTGATGAAGGTGGGTGAAAACAGCCCGCGCTTCATTGGCCTTGGTTGTATCAACATCGTGATTGCGGCAAACGCAGGTGGTGCTTTCTCCCCGTTTGGCGACATCACAACCCTGATGGTCTGGCAGAAAGGCGTGGTGGAATTCACTGAATTCTTCCGGTTGTTCATTCCCGCTGCCGTCAACTACCTAGTGCCGGCGATTATCATGAGCTTTTTCGTGCCAGGTGAGCCACCGGGAAAAGCCAAGGATACAGTGATCATGAAGCGTGGCGCTCGCCGCACGGTTGCGCTATTCCTGCTGACCATCACTACCGCTGTATTGGGGCACAA
The DNA here is from genome assembly GCF_900215155.1 of Marinobacter sp. LV10R510-11A. Taxonomy (NCBI): domain Bacteria; kingdom Pseudomonadati; phylum Pseudomonadota; class Gammaproteobacteria; order Pseudomonadales; family Marinobacteraceae; genus Marinobacter; species Marinobacter sp. LV10R510-11A. Next base: position 2,834,359 of record NZ_LT907980.1, on the reverse strand, counting down.
CTTCCTGCACCTGCCGGCTGTGGTTGGCATGATGATGGGCTTGGCTTATCTGCAGATTTTTGGTTACTACCTACGTATGAGTTTCAAGCGTAGTGTTGCCCGTGAGCGTGTTTGGGCAGAAAACCACCATAATACCCGGTTGCTGGCTCGACTCGATGCCGCGGTGCCATACGATGCGTTCAATCCCATGGCCCGAACCGAGTGGGACACCCTTCTGTTTTTCTATGGCGTTGTGCTTTGCGTGGGAGGGCTTGGGTACATCGGCTACCTGTCGGAGGTATCCGAATTGTTATATGTAGGGTGGAACGCCACGGGCGCTAATATAACCGTGGGGGTTTTGTCTGCCATCGTTGACAATATTCCAGTGATGTTTGCCGTGCTCTCCATGGAACCGGATATGTCCCACGGCCAGTGGCTGTTGGTAACGCTTACGGCGGGTGTGGGCGGCTCTTTGTTGTCCATCGGCTCAGCGGCTGGCGTAGCGCTTATGGGGCAAGCCCGTGGCTACTACACCATTATGACGCACCTGCGTTGGACACCGGTGATCGCCCTTGGATACATAGCGTCCATCGCGACCCATATGTGGTTGAACGCTAGCCTGTTCTAACGCTTTTTTCATGGAGCCCTGAACGGGCTCCGTGCTCCAACACACTTCTCCAGTTCTTTTGCGGGCATGGCTTTGCCAAATGCCCAGCCCTGCCCAAACCTGATCCCCATATTCTGAACAATGGTTGCCTGGGCGCTGGTTTCCACGCCTTCAGCTACAACCTCCATGCCCAGCTCATCCGCTATTCGGATCATTAGCGGAACAAGTGCAGCGCCCAGGCCGCCGGAGTCGATATCAAACACAAAGCTGCGGTCAATTTTCAGGGTGTTGCAGCCCAGATCCCGCACTTTTGAAAGGTTGGAGTAACCGGTGCCAAAATCATCCACCGCCAGTTCAAAGCCGTGTTGCTTGATCCATTCTAGACAGTCTCTGGCGGCGTTCGTGTCCAGTTGCTCGTCCTCGGTAATCTCGAACGCTACATGAAACCGGGATGCAGCAAGAACCAGGGAAATATTGGCGTCTTTTATTCTGTTTTGAGCAATGTCAGACGGGAACAGGTTGAAGTTTACCTTGAAGCCGTCAGGTAGCCCGGTTCGTGGATTCAAATCTTTCAGAGTTCTCTGCATTATTAGTTGGGTAAATGACCAGCCAAGACGAGCTTTAGCCAGTACCGGAATAAATTCATCCGGATAGATAGCGCCATGGGCATCCTTAAACCTAGCCAAAACTTCACACCCAACAACCTTTCCGCTCTCCAAATCTACGATAGGCTGGTACAGCGGGAAATAAGCGTTGTGCTTCAGGCCCCTAATTATTCGTTGCTCTGTGCTCAGCCGCTTTTTAAGAATCAACCAAGATACAAGGCCGGATCCGTAGCCTAAAGTCAGGCCAATTAACACCAGAAATGCCACAAGCACCTGATTACGTTTGATAACGTCCCAGTGCTCTATTTCAGTGCTTGCGCAATAGGGGATGATGTCACTGCATGCCTCGGAATAGGTGGACACGGGCGTAATAATTTCTCCCAGTTTTTCGCCCAAATCACGGAACAACCCGGTGTCTCCGTAGGTATGGTGAGCCTGCGAAAGGTTGTCGCGGTATACAAGTTCCCAGCGGTTGTTCGTGATGGCCAACTGCTCGAGGGAGCGGCTGTCAAAGACAACATTGAACTGGCCCTTCTCCGCAATCGCCGCGCTGATTTCACCACCAAAAAAAACAAGGCGGACAGCGGGCCAGTATTTGAAGCCATTTTTGCTGATGAAGTCCCACGGAGCTTGTTTTATCGGCGTTTCCAGAATGCCTTGGCTTGTTGTGCACAGCACAAGGTTGTTTCTGACAAAGCCGATCTCTCTTACGTGGCTGGCAAGAAAAAGCTCTCGCCGCATGACATCAAGCAACTCATGGGTACAGCGATCAAAGCCCTGAGCGTTCAGCCGATTAATGACCGAGCGGCCATCCAACGCTATTTTTTCGGTTTCCGAGATCAAAGCGTCGAGTTTTTCTGATTGGGATACCAGCAGGCCCTGGCCCGCCAAGGCAAGAATGACAGCAGTATAGAGAGAAAAAACACCGACGCCTGTAAGCACGGTGGTCAGGGCATGAATCCAGCGAAATGTTTGAATAGCACCGGGCATATAAAGAAATGTCTCTGCGAGCTTTAAATCACTATAGTTGAAATTCGTTGCTTGAGGATAGTCCTGGCCTTAGCTGAAGATTTAGCTAGAAAAATGTATTAATGCTTAGTGCCGATATAGGGTTTGAACAGATCCAGCGGTGAACTAAACTGTGTTCTTCTAAGAGAGGGCAGTTTCCAGACCAATTAGTGCAGGTGGGCCGGTATGACACATGATTTGAAAGGCCTGTCACCGGCCTACTTCGGTATGGTGATGGCAACGGGCATCATATCGTTGACAGCTCATTTTCTGGGTTTTGATTTGGTGGCGATCGGCCTGTTTTATCTGAACCTGTGCTTCTTTTGCGTGCTTTGGATAGCCACACTTGCACGTCTTCTTATCTATCGCCGGGAGTTTCTGCTCGATGTTATAGACCATCTTCGCGGCCCCGGCTTTTTCACCCTACCTGCCGGCGCTAGTGTTCTTGGCAGTCAGTTTATTACCCTGACGGATTACACCCTTGCCGGTCGGGTGCTTTGGATTTTTGCGATTATCCTCTGGCTGACGCTGACCTACACCATATTTACAGCGTTTACGGTAAAGGAAGAAAAACCGACTCTGGATAAGGGCATTACGGGCGGGTGGTTGCTGGCGGTAGTCGCAACGCAATCCATTGCCGTTCTCAGTGCGTTAATCGCGGTGGATATACCGCAGCCTTATAAGCTGGGCGTTAACTTTTTGGCGTTATCTATGTGGCTGTGGGGCGGCATGCTGTACATCTGGATGATGTCGCTGATCTTCTATCGCTATACGTTTTTTAAGTTTTCCCCAGGTGATCTTGCGCCGCCGTACTGGATCAACATGGGTGCCATGGCGATTTCGACACTGGCCGGCTCGCTATTAATCGTTAACGTGAAAGACGCGCCTTTCCTAGACTCATTACTCCCCTTTTTGAAAGGTTTTTCTGTTTTCTACTGGGCGACGGGAACCTGGTGGATACCCATGTTATTTATCCTGGGTATATGGCGACATGTGTACAAGAAATTCCCGCTGGAATACGACCCTTTGTACTGGGGTGCCGTGTTTCCCTTGGGGATGTATGCCGCCAGCACCCATGAGATGGCGGGAGCCTTGGGTTTTCACTTCCTCGACTTCATACCCATTAGCTTTTTCTACCTTTCTCTGGTCGCCTGGTCCGTGACCTTTTTTGGGCTCTTGCGGTCGCTCAGGCCGGCGAAGCCGTGACACTGGCATTTGGTGAGCGTTTTGGCGCGTCACCGGGCACCTGTTTTTGCATACGCAGGCTGTTGAGTAGAACACACAGGCTGCTGAGTGACATGGCGATGGCGGCAATAACAGGCTGCACCCAACCCATAACCGCCAGTGGAACAACCAAGGCGTTGTAACCTACTGCCCAGAACAGGTTCTGGCGCATGAGTTTGCGGGCTCGCTGAGCTAACAACAGAGTAGCGGGCACTTTTTCAATGCTTTCGGTGAGATAAACGGCGGCAGCTGCGCCAGTGGCGGAGGCAGCGTTGCCAACGGCGATGCCTAGTCTTGCACCTGCCAAGGCTAGGCCATCGTTCAGCCCGTCACCCACGAACACCGCGTTGGTTTGCTTTTCGAGGTTTTCCATAAAGCTGTGTTTCTGCTCGGGGGAGTAACCGGAAAGCACGTGTTTACTGGGTATGCCAAGGCGTTCCGCCAATTCCAGGCAGGCGTTTCGGGTATCGCCGCTGAGCAGATAGATGGCATAGCCTTGGCGTGTCAGTTGCCCAATGGTTGGTGCAGCCTCTGGTCTGAGGGTTTCCTGAAAACCGATCTTCCCGGCATAGCGCCCGTTGCAGGCTATATGGACGTTCATTCCAGTATCTTCGGTGGTTGGCACTTCGACCCCTTGTTCTCGAAGCCAATCCGCTTGCCCAGCTAGGGCGGTGTCTCCGCCGTTGATCCATCGTGTGCCCGCGCCTGCAATGCTTTCCCGGGTGCCGTCAGATATTGCTGCAGATGAGGATGCGTTTTCTGCCCTAAGCCCTCTGGCGACAGGGTGATGGGACTCACAGAGAATATTCTGTGCCAGCTCCAGCAATGTGTTTTTAGTCCATTGCTCCGCTGGCGCAATGCTGTCGACGCTGGGCTCGCCGGTGGTTAGGGTGCCTGTTTTGTCGAAGACAATCGCGCCAACCTCTGCGGCGGCTTCCAGCGCCGCGGGGTCTCGTAATACGATGCCGCGGTCTACCATGTGAGCGTGGCCCATGGTGATCACTAGCGGAATGGCCAGGCTCAGTGCGCAGGGGCAGCTAATGATCATGACCGCGAGCCCACGAGCGGCGGCCTCCGGGGCCGGTAGACCCTGAACAAGGGCGAGTGCCACGGCCAGCACGGCGGCGATTAAAATAACGGGTAGTAGGATTCGGGCAATACGGTCTGTTAGTCGCTGCAGGGTAGTTTTTCGGCTGAGCAGGGCGCTGATGGATCGGGATAAGCGGTCAATGCGGCGCTGGCCAATGTCTGCGGTTACCGACAGCTCGAGTTCGCCTTCCACTAGCTGACAGCCTGCCAACATTTCCGCACCCGGCCCGAGGGCTTGTGGCAGGTGTTCTCCGGTTAGCATCGACAGATCCGCCTGTCCATGGCCTTGGATGATCTGGCCATCCAGAGCTAGCAGTTCACCGGCCTTTAGAATAATGCGTTCGCCGGTTTCAACGTCGTTGGCTGGGCGGGTTTCGTAGTGGCCGCTGGAGGTTTTCAGGGTGACCTGCTCTGGTACATCTTGAAGGTAGCGACGAATAATCTCTGAGGCGCGCCGGCGTACGCTGGTGTCCAACAGCCTTGCGATCAGTTGGAAGGTAATCAACATGACGGCAGCGTCGAAATACACGTGGTGGCTGCCGGCGGCGAGTTGCCAAGCCGAGATGATACAGGCGGCAAACACTGCGATAAAAATCAGGCTGTCGAGACCAGGTGCGCCCGCAATCAGCGTGCGCCAACCCACTCGATAGAAGTGGGAGCCGGAATAGAGCACTACCGGCACCGCGAACAGGCCGCTGGCCAAGGCGAGCGGCCAGAGTACCTCCGGCTCTACCGCTCCGAACGGCGCCAGATAGATTAGCAGAGCCGGCATCATGCTCCACATGCCAAAAACAACGGCAACGGCCAGTCGTCTTTGCAGATGCTTGCGCACGGATTCTGCCTGGAGTTTGCTTCGCTCGGCGTCGACCGAACCATGCAGTCGATAGCCCAGGCGCGCGACGGCCTTCTGCAGGCCCGCAAGCGGCGGCTTTTCGTTGTCCCAGCAAATCAGGGCCACGTCGGCTGCAAAGTTAACGGCTGCGTCACTGACCCCGGGTTGCTTTTTCAGCAGAGCTTCAACGGCGATGGCACAGCTGCCACAGCGCATCCCCTCTATCATCAGAATGTCCTGTTGCTCGGGCTTCTGGTGCAGAGACTCTTGTGCCGTGTTCGCGTTGCTATCGGGCATTTTAGGGTTCCCCGAAAACCTCCGTTAGCTCTTCTGCAGACCAGCTTCCACGGTCACCAAAGCGCTCTTTGTGTTTAGCTACCGCGTCTGGGCTGACCTCGCTTGCGTTATTACCCCACTGGCTCCGAGCGTAGGTCAGCACAGCTGCCAATTCTGCATCCGAGAGTTGCCCTCCAAGCGGAGGCATCATGCCTTGGAACTTATTGCCCGCAACTTCAATTTCACCCTGCAAACCGTCATGAACGATGGCGATAGGGATATTTGGGTCACCCAGCAACCATTCACTTCCCGCTAAGGGTGGAAACGCGCCAGGAATACCCTGTCCATTAGCCTGGTGACAGGCACTGCATTGAGCGCTGAAAATAGCTGCGCCATCCGCTTCTGCGCTTGCTGTGTTTGCTGTGTTGCTAGGGCTAGAATCCTCGGAGCTTGCAACGTCTGAGCTCTCTGGATCAGGCGTGCTGGGCTCGACTGAATTCGAAGTGCTAGGCGCTTCTGAACTCGCCGCGTCGGCGCTCTCGGCAGTTTCAGAGCTAACAGAACTTACAACTTCTGCGGGCTTAGATTCTTGATGCTCGGCTGCAACGGGCGTGCGGCTGTCACCACCCAGCATAGGCTTGCCAATCTGCCAGGCGTAGTAGCCAACACCCCAGACAATCAGAACGGCTATCCAGGCAATGACAATTTTTGGGACGGCACGAGTGCCCTCTTCTGGTTCGGCTGCTTCACGGTTCTGAGCGCGATGATCATGCTGGTCCATGGCGCACGTTACTCCTTGGGTTTATCGATTTTCGGCAAGGTAGGTGCCGGATAGGTATGGTCAAGCGCGAGCATATATTCGGCGAGCGCGAGTGCATCTTCGGTGGCAACAATCTGCCCGGATTCGGGTCCAAAAGACGCCGGCAGATAGACCACTTTGTCACCCTCCTCTGCTTCATCTACATGGCGAAACAGGAAGGGATAAGACGGCATGATACTGTCTTTGTGGATCGTACGCGGGTTGTAAAGATGCAGCAGTTGCCAGTCGATGCTGGGTAGCCGTGCGCCAACGTTGAACAGATCAGGGCCGGTACGCATGGTACCCAGCAAGTGCGGCTGATCGTAAGCGTAGTCGCCGGGTACTGAAGGGCGTCCCCAACCCCGGTCTCTGTCTCCGGGCGCAAAACCCGGGTCCCGTGGTTGCTGGCTATGGCAGTAGACACAGCCGTTGGCTATATACAACTGCCGGCCACGCTGCTGTTGCTCTGTGTAGGGCTTGAGATCCGGTGGAACCTGTTCTGCCGACATTTGTAAGTACGGCATAACCACCAGCGTAAGCGTGGCTAGCAACAGAATAAGAGCCGCACCGACCATAATTGCGAGGGCATGTTTCATCGTGTGGCCTCCTTAACAGCAGGGCGGAACAGTGTTGGTTGCTCTTGAGCGTTGCCACGGTGCATAAGCATGGCAACGAAGTGGAACGCAAACACTATGTGCCCCAGGGTCATCAGAGTGCCACCAACGGTGCGTGCCTGAAGCCCGGGGATTGTCATACGCACAATATCCATGAAGGGCATTGCGGCATCGAGCAGCGCCACGCCCTGCTTCCAGCCAGTAACGGTTAGCGACACCACGTAAATTACAATGCCGACGCTCACCAGCCAGAAATGCAGACTGATCAGCCTGCGCCATGGCCATTCCCAATTGGTGAGGCGCGGCATAATGAAATACACGGCGCCAAACAGAATGAAGCTTAGGAAGGCATACATACCAAGGTGCGCGTGGGCGATGGTGTAGTGGGTAAAGTGAGTAATAACGTTAACGCTGCGAAGCGCTTCCATGGAGCCTTGGAGCGACGCTACCGTATACATAAGAGCGCCTATCCACACAAAACGAAGGGTGGGCGAGTCTTTCAGGCGGCTGAAGTTACCCATCATGGTGCCGTGGTGGTTAATAGCGACGGTAATGACCGGAATCGACATCATTACACTGTGAACGATCGACAGGGTAACCAACCAAGTTGGTATGGGCCCGCCAATCAAGTGGTGAATGCCCACTTGGCTGTAGAACAGCGCCAACGACCAGAAGCCGATCAGCGACAGTTGGTAGGAGATAATCGGCCTGCCAAGGATTTTCGGAATCATGTAGTAGGCAATACCAATGCCTATGGGCGTTACCCAAAGCCCGAGAACGTTGTGGGCGAACCACCAGTTAACGGTGGCGCCGGATGCGCCGGGAAAAGTAAAGGGCAGGTTGGCAATCAGGAACAGAATCGGAAACCACACCAGTGCAGCCATCAAATACCAGCTGGTTACATAGAGATGCTCCACCTGGCGGTTGGCCGCGGTTAACAGCAAGGGTATGGCGCAAAGACCGCCGCCGAACACGAACAGAATGTCTATCTGCCACGGAAACTCCAACCATTCCTCACCGTCGGAGAAGCCAAGCGTAATAGCCACCAGCCCGAGAACCAGGCCGATATTCCAGATGGCAGCGCCAAATACGGCATATTTTCCGCCGACCAGAGAGGTTTTGAACAGCCGGGGGATCAGGAAAAGCGCCACGCCAATGCCTGCCATGGAGGCCCAGCCGTAAGTGACGGCGTTCAGGTGCACAGGGCGTACCCGGCCGAAGGTGAGAAACTCACTGGCGGCCAGAAACTCCGGCAGATGCATTTTAATGGACGACATCAGGCCGAAAGCTGAGCCCAAAAGCAGCCAGAAAATCGACGAACTCAGCCAGGTTAACACCGACGTTTTCGATGACTGGTCTGCGGACCAACGTGCTTTGATGGCGGCTGCCTGTTCAGTGTTGTCGCCGGTAAAGGTCGGGTCGGAAGCTCGCGCCGGGTCTTCACTGTGGCCTTCCTCACCGGGGGAGAAAATAGTGCGTGCGGCTTCCTCGCCGTGGCTGAACTGATTATTGGCGATAGACCAAATTAGCAGCAACAGACCAACCGTCGAGAGCACGAAGGTGATGATCAGGAGAATGGCGATGGTAGGCGTCATATGTTTTCCTGTTGATTCATTACAAATACATCTTACTGGCAGGCAGCATTATGATTCAAATGAATACTGGCTTTAACAGCTGTATTTGTATTTTCTTAGAAGGTAACGAAGAGTCGCATTACAATAACGCGGCTGAGGTGATGGGGCGATGGTGGCGCTTGTTCTAAATCAAGTAATGGCTGTTGAAGCACCCTGACAGCCAGTTGAAGGAGAGCGAAAACTCAACCAGCTGTCAGGGTAAATTAGGTGCCGAGAATCAGTTGCGGGCAGGTGTCAGGCACATGAACTTTGCGCGTCCACCTTCAATGGCGCTGGCGGGCAGGTTTGCGTTACTGGTGCATACGTCGCCGTCTGGAGTGAAAATAAAGTCCCGCAGAAAGGTTACCCGGGTCGGGCTCGGGTAGGCCTGAAAGGTTTCAGCTACTGGATCGAAACGCAGTATGCGGTCCGACATATTGGCGGCAATCCACACGTGCTGTGTGCTCGGCTCCACCGCAACTGCATAGGGCGTTTCATATTCGCCCTTGGCCAGTACCGGAAGCTCGTAGCTTTTAGTAAATGTCTCGGTTGCTGGGTCAAACTTCATCAGCACACCGCTTTCAAAAGACGGGATCCACAGGGTGCCATCCTTTGCAAACCGCAGGCGCCTGGGTGCCGGGTAGGGGGTCTCGAATTCGGTTACTTCAAGGGTTTTTGGGTCTATCTTGCCAATACGGCCTGCGTACAGCTTTGAGTACCAGATCATGCCGTCGATCGGGTTAACGTCTATGCCATAGGGCAGGTTAAGCACATCGCGGCCTTCGCCGGTTATCTTGTGATGGGAAAGCGCTACGTGCATATCCTCTTTGCCGAACCAGGAGGCCACCTTGAGTATGGTTGGCAGCATGGCATCGGCCACCCAGCGCCAGGCGCCATTGGAGGGTAGGTCAATAATGGTGAACTCGCGGGTCTCAGGATCCAGTCGGCCAACCTGATTAGACAGCGCCACGGTGAACCACAAAATGCCCTGGTCATCGAATCTCAAAGTGTGTGGGTACACCGTGTCGCCACCGAGTTTTACAAAGTCCGTTTCTCGGGTTTTTGGGTCGAAAATGCCGATTTCAGAGGCCAGTGAGTTGGTGGTGTACAGCTTGCCCTTTGGCCCTTCAATAATCGAGTGGGGGCCGTGGTAGGCCGCAAACGTGCCTAGCGGTGCCACGGCTCCGGCAAACATGCCGCCTAGGGGAAGATCGTTGGCAGGCCACTGAACATCTTCAATCTCGTTCGTCGTGCGATCGAGAATCCAGATTTTATCCGCGCTCATATCCACGCCGTAAATAAGCCCATCTTCCTTGCTGATTTCAATGTCGTGAACATAGTTGATTGGCCCGCCAAAAGACCATTCCCGCATCACCGACCCTGGAAGGCCGTCGTGCATCTCTAAGGTGCGCACCGCCGGAACCGGCTCGCCGTTAAAGTTGGCCGAGAGGGTTTTGGCAAAATCGTCTTCGTTCTGCCAGGTCAGCATTGCGCCATAACCCTGCATGCGCTCAAGAGTGTCGCGCCACTGTTCTTCGGTTTTTTCTACGCGGGTGGAGGCGTTACCAATCTGGTGGCAGAAATGACACTGGCTGATGAAATCTTGTTTTGTGTCCGCATCCTGCCAATCTACAGCTGAAGCGTGGGCGCTGGCAGTAAGGCGCGCTGAGATAGCCTTTGGGTCGGTGAGCTTCTCTAATTGCAGTATTATAGACGACTGAGCGCCGGGTTCGATGTTCAGCGTGGTATCGGCGTAGGCGGCACCGGCTCGGGCACGCAGGGTCAGTGGCGGTTGCAGGGAGTCTTGCTTGAGTTCCCAAGCGCCATTTGCGGCGGAATAGGTGGTGACAGAAACGCCGCGGCTATCGGTGACGGTAATCATGGCACCGCCCACAACAACGCTATCTGGCACCGAATCCGCCGCGTTGGTTGGTTCACCTTCCGGCGCTAGGTCAGCCAGGGTGACCTGGCCGGAGAGTTGAACAGAGGCAGCGTGCGCCTGGGCAGCTAGCAATGTCAGTGCTAACGGTAAAATGAGTGTGTGGAGTTTTTTTATTGTCATGATGTTCGCCCTCGCAGACTTGCGGTGTTGCTTACATGGGGTGTATCGAATAGTGCACTCATAATCGCCTAATTTTCTTGCTCTAACATTGCTTTTCGCGCCATAAACTTGATTTTTTGCGCCAAAGTATCGGATGCTGCCTTTATGACTCAATTCTCACGTGCCTCATCCCTTGCCCGTTTCGATGAGTTTGCGACACAAAACGGGCTGAATTATCAGCAGATGCTGGAACTCGCTGGCTTGCCGGGCGATGTACTCGAGCATCCAGAAAGCCTGATCTCTTATCAGCGCGTTGAGAAGCTGATGGAACTGTGTGCGAGTAAATCGGGTAACCCTCTGTTTGGGCTAGAGTATGGGTTATTTCAGGGTGTCGATATATTTGGCCCTTTGCTGTATCTGCTTAAAAACGCCCAAACGGTTCTGGAATCCTTGATCGAGCTAACAGACTTCTATCACCTGCACTCCAGTGGTGCTCTAGTGACCATTGAACAACACGGCAGCCTAGTCGTGTTGAGCTATAAACCGACCTTGGAGAGCGAAGCGACCGGCCGGCAGGCGATTGAGTTGGCTATAGGCGTGGGCAAACAATTGCTGCATACCCTACTGGGTAAGAGCTGGCAGCCCAGTGCGGTTTATCTGCAAAGTGCCCCGGGAGCCGATCTTGCCAATTACCGGCGATTGCTGGGCTTGGTACCGCAGTTTAATAGTGAGACCAATGGCTGCGTATTCGATGTGGGTTGTCTAAGTGCACCTCTGAGTGAGTCTGACCCTGTACTCCACAGCTTGATGCGGCAGCATATGGAGAAGTTGGACAAGATGTCTCTAAAGGAGCTGCCAGCCTATGTGCAGCATCTGATCAGCAGTTTTTTGCCAAATGGGCGGGTGACGGTAGAGCAAGTGGCAGATTACATGATGCTCAGCCGCCGAACGTTGCAGCGGCACCTGGCAGATGAGGGAACCAGCTTTCAGCGGTTGCTGGAAAATACGCGAAAGAACATGGCAACGCGCTATCTGAGGGAGTCTGATGTCAACCTCACCCAGCTTTCGGGCATGCTGGGTTATGGGGATCTTGTGGCGTTCTCCCGAGCTTTTCATCGCTGGTATGGCAAAAGCCCAAGGCAGTGGCGTAAAGACGAAGGTATTAATACGTCATCCCGCCGGCTGGTCACTCGGCGGAAGCTGCCCGCTTGGGTTAAAAATTAGAGAGCTTAAAGGCTAAGCCGTATCTTTGTGCACCCCATGTCTACGCAGGGCTCTGCCTATCAGTCGCAGCATAATCGCATTGAACGGCCCGGGCAGATAGCGCGCACCAAAGGCCGTCAACTTGCCAGATAAACCTGGGATAATCTGCCAACGTCCGGCATCTAACCCCGCAACAATTTGGTCGCAGGCGCTGTCAGGCTCCAGTGAGCCCGCCAGTGCTTTGAGCTCAAGGGACACAGGATTTCCATCCTCAAGCTCCTTTGCCACCATGGGTGTTTTGACTTCTGGCGGGCAGATGCAGCTTATATGAATGCCTTGAGGCTCATATTCGTAGCGCAGGGTGGTGGCTAGACCCACTACGCCGAATTTCGACGCGCCATAGGCAGCGTAAGCGTAGTTGCTGGTAAGGCCGGCAATGGACGCCACCAACGCCAGCCGGCTGCCGGGCTGCATGGTTGGCAGCACGGCTTTAGCAAAGTGGTAGCTGCCGTTAAGGTTGATGTCGACAACCCGGCGAAACTCGCTGGGCTCCATGTCCACAAACGCTTTGTTAATCACCACACCGGCGGAGTTGATGGCAAGGTCGGGGGCGCCAAAGATATCCACAGCCGCCAAAATGGATGCCTGAGTCTGATCAAAATCGGTAATATCTGTAGTGTGGAATTGCCAGGAAGTTTGCCCATCGCCGGCGGCCACATCTAGCTGGCCGTGGCTTTCATTAGACATAGTGATATCGAGCACAGACACCTGGCAGCCCCGCTTCAGATACCTCAACGCCATACCCAAGCCTAAGCCACTGCCGCCACCGGTAATCATCACGTGGTTGTAGGTTTTCATCGCACAAATCTCCGGGACTGATGGTCGGTCTGTTTAGTGTTGAGGGATGCTACTGAAACTCGCGGTGCGATAATTGATAAATCACGCCAACTGTTTGATGAAGTGTGACGATCTTGAGATTTTTCCTTAATCTGTTTCTGTCGCAATACCCCTTCCGCTTCTATACTCGCTGATACGCCCAACGACAATACAACAAGGAAGAGATTGTTATGCGTAACAGTAAAATAGCGCGGTTTGGCTTGGCCACAGGCTTTATAACATTACTGCTCAGCGGCTGCTTCGATGGATCCAACAGCCCGTCCGAACCGGGATCAGGGCCGGGCGACAACCCGCCAGATCTTGATCTCACCAGCCTGTCCAGCGCTCCAGATCAAGTCAGTGGTGATACTGTGCTGATTGGCCTTGAAGGCGAGCCTGCCACGATTGCAGCCGAAAAGAACAACCTGGAGTTCTGGCTTAATGACGCCAAAATCAGCCCCGTGCTACGAGAGGGACGTAATGGCCCGGAAATTCTTGTGGCAGGGCTTTCCCAGGGTGAAAATCGGTTGGAACTCCATCATGTTGACTACGGGCCGCTAAGTGATCTTACGCTGAAGGCTTACCCAGTAACTGGGCCAATTTTCTCGGGGCCGCATCAGTATCCATTCGTTTGTACGGTCACCACAGAACTAAATAAGCAGCCCCTAGTAGATACCATCGGTGATGCCGGCTTTCCGGTTATGGATAGCAGCGATAACCAGATTGGTTTAAGCAAGGACTGCTCGATTGACTCCTACGTGGAGTTTGTTTATCGCACGACCGAAGGAAACTGGGCTCCCTTGCCCGATGACGGCTCCCGGCCTGCGGATATGGCGACCACAGAGCTCACCGATGGCCGCACCGTTGATTTCATCGTGCGGCAGGAGCGGGGCACCATTAACCGGTTTATCTACAGCTTTGCCACCTTGGCATCGTTGGGAGACGAAACCGATGATGCAGCCACTGAAAACTGGAACGGACGGCTTCTGTTTCATTTTGAAGGCGGCGAAACGGCGCTGATGGTGAAAGAGCACTTCATCAAACGCTTCGGCGTGCCCGACTATACCGTGGCCATTGGCGGCTCTGGGGGCGGTATTCAGCAGTATGTTTACTCCCAGAACCATCCCGACCTGCTGGAGTACTACATGGATGTCACTGACAAAGACAACGCCAAATGGCAGACAACCACTAACCGAACCTGGCTTGTGGGCCTGAATGCCACCGATGCTTATACGGATCCGTTTGCGGAGGCGAAGACCATGCTGGGGTTCAGCACGGCCCCGGGAATGACCGAATGCGTACCCGCATGGCGCGGTTTGACACCGTTGGTGATGAACCCGTCGTTCGGAGAGGCCCGTAACCAACAACTGATGCAGCCCGATGGTGTGATGAAAACCGTTCAATGGAGTCACTACGACGACCTGAGAAATATCTACGGTGTCGATGAGAACGGAAACCCTCGCACTCTGGATGACAACGTGGGTGTGCAGTATGGGCTCGGAGCGTTACGTGATAGCAATATTACCCGAGACGAGTTTCTGAAGCTGAACGCCCAGATTGGCGGCTGGAAGCACCCTTCTGAAATGGTGCAGGAGGGGTTTCCTTTCATTGGCTCAGAGGAAGATGTCCAGGCAGGCCGCGTCGAATTCGATCCCTGGAGCTTCCGTAACATGAACCTGAGCCCAGATGGCGCCCAACCAGCACCGCGCACAAAGGGCGACCTGAAAGCCATTCAGGCCGCCTATGAATCCGGCATGGAGTTTGACGGTGAGTTGAATATGCCGGTAATCGACTCGCGGCATTACCTAGAGGAGGTGTTGGATATGCACAACAGCCACCAATCCTTCTCTGTTCGCCAGCGCATCATCAACAAAATGGGGAATGCCGACAATCAGGTAATCTGGTTTACCGATACCCGGCCGACTGACACCTCGAATCCGAAAGAACCGAAGCCGGATAAGAGTTCAGACCCAACGGGAGATGGTGTCTGGAACGGTATTCTTGGCTATCAGCCTGATGGCGCCTGTATCGAGAAGTTCGAGACCTACACTACATCACGCATGGTTCGCTGGCGGGCCGATCGAAGGCAGTGTTTTCAAGTGCGCTCTTAAGGCCGTCGAAACGGCACTAACAGACGGCACCTACGCCGGTGTCTCGTTTACTGGGGAGGAAACTGCACGACTGAACGGAATCTTCCCTGGCGGTGTCTGTGACTACAGTCGCCCCGATCAGGGCCGGCCGTAAGTCGCCCTGTTTTACGGTGCTCAGGCAGACTCTTCTGCGACAGCAGGGTTGTTATCGGCTGTATTTTCGTCCGCGAGGCCGCCAAAGCGACGATAAAAACCTGGGCTCGGGCCGGGCAGCGGGCCTGAAGCATTTTCCAAAACGCTCGCTAAATACTCATCAGAGCGACTGTATATAGCACGGTACAAGTTGCGGCAAAGCTGTTTGGCACTGCGCCCTTCCCAGTCGCCAGGCAGGAGTTCGTCGGGCAGCAGCGGGTCCCGCAGCAGTATTTTTCGGTATTCGTGAATCAGTAATATGCGAGCAGTCACGCAATCTTCCGGGCTTAGGTTGTCGTTGGTGCTGATCTCTCGCCACAGCGGCCGAAATTTTTCCAGGAAGCGCTTGTAGCGAAAGCCAAGTTCGTCTAGGTTCCAGCTTTCCTTCACTTGCCTGCGCAAAGCTCGGGGGCTTCGCTGTTCCAGGGGTTGGGTCTGCATCACGATGGTGTCTTCCAGAGCGCCCCATTCTTGAAGCAGGGGCACCAACTCGTGGCGTGTAAAACGCGGATGCTCCATTACACCCGAAGCCATGCTGCCGAAGCTCAGCCATTTTAGCTCTTCACGCACTTTGGCCCGGGTTTCCGGTTCCAGCTGGTTAAGAAAAACCAGGCACCAACTGCCGTTCCAATCGTCTGTGCCGAGAGTGTAAACATGCTCGAATGCTTGCTGGAATCGCCTCAGGCCCGCGCCGGTAACGCTGTAATAGCTGCACCGGCCCACTTTCTCTGTTTGTAGCCAGCTTTCCTGAACCAGTCTGTAAACTGAGGTGCGCACAAGCCGCTCACTCACGCCCATGGGTGTGAGCAGTTTCATCAGGCTGCCCAGCCACACATTGCCGCCACGCGGGTGAATGATGTCGCCGTAGGTTGTGATGATCAGAGACCCTGCGCGTAAAGGGCGTTTTTTTTGGAAGTCCCTAACCAGGCTTCCGAGCTGTTGTTTTGCAGACATGGTTCTCTTATCTCTTTAAGGCTTTCCGCCAAGCCGTCCCCGGCCTGCTTAACGGCGTTCGGGCGCGCACATTATCCCCCATCTAGCCTCCGGGTAAAGCCGCATACATTCTGTGCCGTAGTGCGCTGCGCAGTTGACACTGATGTAGTGATACAATATTTTCCATTGATATCCGTCAACGGTATCGTATTATTAGAGTGGCGGATAGCGAGTAATGGTGGTGATAGGCTAATGTCTGTCGCGCTGCGCTGAAGGCAGGGCGTTGCAAAGGGGTACACGATACGAAAAGTTCAGCCTTTGCACGAGAAGCCGTTCTGGTTTTCAGAAATTCTGGGGCATCTAAAACCAAAATGCCCTGACTACACTTGGGAGAACAAAAACAATGTTCAAAAATATCACGCGTCGTGCAAGTAAGTTTGCGGCCATTGCGGCCGTCGGCCTGCTGGCAATGAACGTTCAGGCAGCTGAGCCTATACGTATTGGCTCCTTTCTTGCGGTTACAGGCCCAGCCTCTTTTCTGGGTGATCCGGAGCTGAAAACTCTGGAAATGTATGTTGAAAAAATCAATAAAGACGGCGGCGTACTGGGTCGTCAACTCGAGCTTATTCATTACGATGACACAGGCAACGCCTCCAATGCCCGCAACTTTGCAAGCCGGCTGATCCGTTCAGACAAGGTCGATATTATTGTAGGCGGTAGTACCACTGGCGCCACTATGGCGGCTGTGCCGATGGTTGAACAGGCAGAAATTCCGTTTATTTCTCTGGCGGGTGCAACGGTTATTACCACGCCGGTTAAAAAGTGGGTTTTCAAAACGCCGCAATCTGATCGCATGGCGGCAGAGCGTATCCTGACCGATATGAAATCCCGAGGGTTGACGAAAATCGGCCTGATCTCCGGCACCGGCGGCTTTGGCAGCTCGGGGCGCGAGCAAACCCTCGCAGTGGCCAAAGAAATGGGTGGTATCGAGATTGTTGCTGATGAAACCTACAGCGGTTCTGATACCGATATGACGGCGCAGCTCACCAATATCCGCGGTGCCAAAGGTGTGCAGACAGTCCTTAACTTCGGCTTTGGTCAGGGTCCGGCTATTGTTACCCGTAACTATGCTCAGTTGGGTATAGAGCTTCCGTTTTATCAGTCGCACGGTGTTGCCTCTGATGGCTTCCTCGATCTGGCAGGTAGCAGTGCAGAAGGCCTGAGGTTGCCTGCGTCACCATTGCTGGTGCCCGACTCCCTGCCGGCGACTGATCCGCAAAAGCCGATCGTTGAAGCCTACAAGAGCGAATACGAAGCGCGCTGGGACGCCAAGGTATCTACCTTTGGTGCCTATGCCTATGACGGCCTGATGCTGGCCGTTGAAGCCATTGAGAAAGCTGGCAGCACAGATAAAGCAGCTGTGCGCGATGCTCTTGAGAGCATTCAGGGTCATGTGGGCGTAACCGGTACGTTCAATATGTCAGCCGACGATCACAACGGCCTGAACGCCGATTCCTTCCGTATCCTCGAAGTTAAGGATGGCAACTGGAAGCTGATCAATTAAGCCTGTTTTCATCCGTACTACAGGCGAGCAGCCTCCCTTCGGGGTGGTTGCTCGCCGCTGCGCGAGCGGACCCGATTATGTTCTCTGAATTCCTGCAGTTCCTGTTTACTGGTATCACTATCGGTGCCATCTATGCCCTGATCGCCTTGGGGTTCACCCTGATTTATAACGCCAGCCATGTGATCAACTTTGCTCAGGGCGAGTTCCTGATGATTGGCGGTATGGCGACCGTGTCTTTAACCTCCATGGGTGTGCCCATGCTGCTCGCTGTGGTACTTGCTGTGGTTTTGGCAGGTTTGCTGGGCATCGCTCTCCAACGCCTAGCCATTGCACCCGCTAAAAACGCGGATGTGGTTACGCTGATTATTATTACCATTGGTGCGTCTATTTTTATTCGTGGCCTGGCCCAGCTGGTGTGGGGCAAGCAATACCACGTTATGCCCAACTTCAGCAGCAACGAGCCAATTCAGATTTTTGGAGCTGTGCTGAATAGCCAGAGCCTTTGGGTGCTGGGTGTTGGCGCGGTTCTTGTGGCGGTATTGGTGTACTTTTTTACCCGTACGCTGACGGGCAAGGCCATTCTTGCGACGTCGATGAACAAAGATGCCGCTCGCCTGGTGGGTATTCGCACCCAGGTTGTGCTGATGCTCGCATTTATGGTGTCTGCACTGTTGGGTTCCATAGCCGGCATTGTGGTGGCGCCGATTACCTTTACCTCCTATGACATAGGCATCATTCTCGGGCTGAAAGGGTTTGTAGCAGCAGCCATTGGCGGCCTGGGCAGCGGTACGGGTGCTGTTGTAGGCGGCTTGGCCCTAGGTGTGGTGGAAGCCATGGCGGCTGGCTATTTGTCGTCGGACTACAAAGACGCAGTGGCCTTCTCGATGATTCTGCTGGTGTTGTTCTTCATGCCCCGGGGCTTGTTTGGCGCCAAAGTTGTGGAGCGGGTGTGATGATGGCTCGATTTTCGCAATTCCGACTCAGAGGCTTGGTGTTCCTGGCCGTTGTGGCGTTTGCTCTGCCACTGTTTCTCTCTAATCCGTTTCATTATGGCCTAGCTACTCAAATCGCGTTGATTGCCGGCGCCGTGGTTGGCCTCAACCTGCTGGTGGGTTTTGCGGGCCAGATCAGCCTGGGCCATGCGGGCTTTTTTGGGCTAGGTGCCTATTTCAGCGCCATCATGACCAGCACATACGGCTGGTCTGCCATTCCTGCCCTGGTGGTCGGCGCCGTTGTCGTGGCCGTAATCGCGTGGGTTGTTGGTCGCCCGATTCTGCGCCTGAAAGGCCATTACCTTTCCATGGCCACCCTGGCTGTGGGCTTCATTATTGCCATTATTCTGAATAACGAACGGGAAATAACAGGCGGCCCTGACGGGATGCCTGTCCCCCCGTTTGATGTGTTTGGTTGGGAGCTCAGCCCCTTCAGCCAGTATTCGCTGTTCGGTATGGATATCGGCGGCGACCTGGCCTGGTACCTGTTTGCGGTCGTGGTGCTTCTGGCTGCGGTGTGGTTGGCTCAGAACCTGATTGATTCGCCTATTGGACGCGCTTTGCGCTCGGTGCACGGCTCGGAAGTAGCGGCCAGTGTGGTGGGTGTAAACACCGCAAAGTACAAAAGCTTGGTGTTTGTGATCTCAGCGGTATACGCCAGTGTGATGGGTGGGCTTTATGCGCACTTTCAGGGCTTTATTACGCCTTCTGTGGCCAGCTTCGACTTTTCCATTTTGCTGATCACCATGGTGGTTCTGGGTGGTATGGGTTCGACCATCGGGGTAATCATTGGTGCTGTGGTACTGGAGTTGCTGCCGCAATTGCTGGCGGATTTTCAGGAAATGGAAATGGTGTTGTTTGGCCTCATCCTGATGCTGACCATGATCTTCATGCCCAAAGGCTTACTGCCAACCGCTGCTAATTTCGTAAAAAAACGACGTTCCAAGTCTGCCGGAGGTGACGCATGACCGCTCTGGTAGAAGTTAATAATCTGTCAAAATCTTTTGGTGGCGTACACGCCGTTGAAGGCGTGAGCTTCTCGGTGGATGCCGGCCAAGTGTATTCGGTTATCGGCCCCAACGGCGCCGGCAAAACCACCCTGTTCAATCTGATCACGGGGCTGTACACGCCCACCAGTGGCGAAGTGAAGGTGAATGGCGAAAGCATCGCGAAGCTTGAGCCCAGCCAGCTAGCAGAGCGAGGAATGTGCCGCACGTTCCAACAGATGCAGATCTGTATGAACATGACGGCCATCGAAAACGTGATGCTTGGCCGGCATTTGGCCCTGAAAAGTAATCTGCTCACCACCCTGTTCCGTTTGCCTGCGCTCACCCGGGGCGAAAAAGCCGCGCGTGAGAAATCCGCTGAGTTAATGGAGTTTGTCGGTTGTGGCGAATACATCAATACCGAAGCCTCTGCCATGTCGTACGGCGCGTTGAAGCGATTGGAGATTGCCCGAGCGCTGGCCGCAGAGCCGAAAGTCGTCTTGCTGGATGAGCCGGCCGCTGGCCTGAACGCTGTGGAGACAAGAGCGCTGGAGGATTTGATCCGCAAGATTGCAGAACAGGGCATCACCGTGATGCTGGTCGAGCACGACATGAAGCTAGTGATGGGTATTTCCGACCGTTTGCTGGTGCTTAACTACGGGCGCGTGCTGGCGGAAGGCACGCCGGAACAGATTCGTGCAAATCCGGATGTAATCGCAGCCTATCTGGGCGGTTAAACGGAGCGAGGAATAACCATAATGACACAAACACCGACCAACGTTGCGCCTGAAGACAGCTACAGCCTGCAAGCCATCAGCACGATCGTTCAGGAACATCAGTCCCTGTGGCGCATACTGGACTTGCTGGATCAGCTCCAGCACGACATGAACATTAATGAACAGCAGCCTGATGAAACGCTGTTCAATAACATTTTCGATTACGTTCAGCACTTTGCCCGGCGTGTGCATAGCTCTCCCGAAGAGATTGTGCTCTACCGCGTGCTGGGGGAAAAGTCGCCGGAAACCAAGCCGTTGCTGGATA
The DNA here is from genome assembly GCF_900215155.1 of Marinobacter sp. LV10R510-11A. Lineage (NCBI taxonomy): Bacteria > Pseudomonadati > Pseudomonadota > Gammaproteobacteria > Pseudomonadales > Marinobacteraceae > Marinobacter > Marinobacter sp. LV10R510-11A. The sequence goes on along the minus strand of NZ_LT907980.1, from coordinate 2,813,795 downwards.
AGCTCGCGCACGGTTACGTGATTGGCGATCAAAAGATCAACGAGCTGCGCCATTTGCTGATGGTGTGCATGGAGCGCTGGCCCGAAGGCCGGGAAGACTTCAGTCACGCGCTTGCACGGTTTACTGAGGCCTTGCGCAAGCACATCAAAAAAGAGGAAGGCGTTGTCATACCCCGAGCGCGCAAACTTCTGACTGAAGACGATTGGCACCTGATTATTGAATCCCGTGACCAATCCAACGATCCGCTGTTTGGTGAGCGTGTGCGGGATGAATTCCGCGAACTTCGCCATCGCATCGTGAGCTACACGCCTGAGCGCCTCGGTGGACTTGGGCTGCGCCACGTACCGCGCAGGACCGCACAGCGCGCGACTGAGGAAATGCTTACCATCAAGGGCCTGAAGACCTCCTATGGCCAGATCGAGGCGCTCCACGGCGTTGATATTCACATCAACAGCGGTGAAATCGTCTCCTTGGTCGGTGCCAACGGTGCGGGCAAGTCAACACTGTTGATGACGATCTCTGGCCTGCAGCCGACAGACAGCGGCAGCATTACTTTCGAGGGTAAAGACCTGCTGAAAGTCAGTACGGATAAGCGGGTTGCCAGTGGCATTGTGCAGGTGCCCGAAGGCCGGCAGGTGTTCAAAGATCTGAGCGTTGAGGACAATCTGCTGCTGGGCGCCTACACCCGTGGACGCAGCCCGGAAGTGGAAGACGATATTGAGCGCATGTACGAGAAGTTTCCCATACTGCGCCAGAAGCGTCGCAACCTGGCGGGCGAACTGTCCGGCGGCCAGCAGCAAATGCTGGCAATGGGCCGTGCGCTGATGGCCAAGCCCAGGCTGTTGCTTCTCGACGAGCCCAGCATGGGGCTTGCACCGCTGATCATTGAAGAGATCTTCAACATCGTCAAGGAGCTTAAAAACGAAGGCATGACCATTTTTCTGGTGGAGCAAAATGCCTCCCAGGCGCTGGCGCTTGCCGATCGTGGTTACGTGCTGGAGACTGGCCGAGTGGTAATGGAAGGCTCTGGCCGTGAGCTGCTGAGTAACGAGAAAGTGCGTGAGGCGTATCTGGGGATGTGACGTAACAGCCAAAAAAAACCGCCAGAGCCTATTAATGCTGCTGGCGGTTTTTTTATGGCCGGAGGAATTACTCCGGCTTTTTAGCAACCAAGGTCAGAATGTCATAGCTGGCAACCAGATCGTCTTCCTGATTGGTGACCTGAACATCCCATACAACCACACCTTGCGGATGGCCATCTGGCGAGGTGCGGCCCTGATCGATCTTGCGCTTACAGGTCAGGCGGGCGCGAATGGTGTCGCCCGGCGCGACCGGCTCGATGAAACGCAGTGTATCCAGGCCGTAGTTCGCCAGTACCGGGCCTTCGGCCGGATGAACGAACAGGCCAGCGGCCGCAGACAGCACGAAGTAGCCGTGTGCGATGCGCTTGCCGAATTGACTGTTCTTGGCAGCGATTTCATCAAAGTGCATGTAGAAGTGATCGCCCGACAGGCAGCCGAAGTTCACCAGATCAGCTTCAGTCACTGTGCGACGATGGGTCAGCAGTGACTGGTTAATTTGCAGATCATCGAAGTGGTAACGGAACGGGTGAATATCGTTTTCGATCACCTTGGCACCGCGAATGTACTCACCGGTTACAGCCGCCAGCATGGTGGGCGAACCTTGAATCGCTGTGCGCTGCAGGTAGTGATACACAGCGCGAATACCACCGAGCTCTTCACCGCCGCCAGCGCGTCCTGGGCCACCGTGTTTCAGCATGGGGAGGGGCGAGCCGTGGCCTGTAGATTCTTTCGCAGCTTCCGCATCCAACAGATGCAGGCGGCCATGGTAGGCAGCCAGCGCCGGTGCCAGCTTGGCAATGATAGCGGGGTCGCGGCTGGTTACGGTGGTAACCAGCGATCCACGGCCCTTGGCAACCAGCTCAACGGCTTCGTCTAGGGTGTTGTAGGGAATGATCGTGGCAACCGGGCCAAAGGCCTCGATGTCGTGCGCACCACAGCCATTTTCTGGGTTACGACATACCAACAGGTGCGGTTCGATGAACGCGCCTTTATCCGTGCCCTCGCCAGTTGGCTTGAAGTTGCCTTCGCCACCGAACACCAGCTCACTGGTTTTCAACAGTTCCTGAATGTTGGCCTTCACGTCTTCCAGCTGATCGATAGATGCCAGAGCACCCATGCGCACGCCTTCAACCGAGGGATCGCCGGTGGTGATTTTCGACAGCCGCTCTTTGAGCTTGTCGCACACGGCGTCTACTTGATCCTTAGGCACCATAACCCGGCGAATTGCGGTGCATTTCTGTCCCGCTTTGGCGACCATTTCGCGGCCGACTTCCCGCACAAACAGGTCGAACTCTTCGTGTTCCGGCGTTACATCCGGAGCCAGAAGTGCGCTGTTCAGTGAGTCCGCTTCCGCATTGAACGGAATGGAGCGATTGATGATGTTCGGATGAACGCGCAGCATGCGAGCGGTTTTCGCTGAGCCGGTAAAAGTGACCACATCCTGTTCTTCCAGGTGCTCGAACAGGTCGCCGGTGCTGCCGATGATCAGCTGCAGACTGCCCTCTGGCAGGGCGCCAGATTCGTGCATCAGGCGAACCGCCAGCTCGGTTACGTAGCAGGTAGACGTGGCCGGCTTCACAATGGAGGGCATGCCCGCCAGGAAGGTCGGCGCAAACTTTTCCAACATGCCCCACACAGGGAAGTTATAGGCGTCGATATGAATAGCGACACCACCGCGCGGAACCAGAATGTGAGTACCGGCGAAGTGGTTGTTTTTGCCAAGTGGCGTAACCGGGCCTTCGTGTACCACGTTGCCGGAGGGCAACTCGCGGCGGCCCATGCTGGCGTATGAGAACATGGTGCCGAAGCCGCCATCAATATCGATGCCGTTATCCGCTTTGCTGGAGCCGGTATGCATCGACATCGCATAAAGCTCTTTCTTGTGTTCTTGCAGGTATGTCGCCATGGCCTTGAGGGCAAGCGCGCGTTCCTGAAAGTCCATGGCCAGCAGGTTATTCCCACCGACCGTGCGGCCGTATTCAACAGCCTTCTTGAAATCCAGGGTGTCGTCGTGGGTGTGCGCGACGATTTCGCCATTGATGGCGCTAGGCAGGGCTTTTGCAGGCTGCTCACCCACCCACTCCCCGGCAATAAAACTTTTTAGAACGGACATGTAAAAAACTCCAAAATGACTATTCGTCGTAGTCGAGAACAACCTTGTCACTGACCGGGTAGCACTGGCAGGACAACACGTAGCCGGCAGCGATTTCGTAGTCTTCCAAGGCGAAGTTCTGATCCATCTCCACTTCGCCTTCTATCACCTTGGCGCGACAGGTGGAGCAGACACCGGCTTTGCACGAGAAAGGCAGATCGGCACCTTCGTCGAGACCGGCGTCAAGAATGCTCTTGGTGTCGCGTACCAAATCGAAGGACAGGGAGCGGCCATCAGCCTTAACGGTTACCACGCTGACAACCTGCGGATCGATTTTGGCATCAACACGGTCTTTACGGGGCCGAGGGACACCTCCGACCGGTGTGAACAGCTCGTAGTGCGTTTTCGACTTGTCTAGACCGTGGCGTACCAGTGACTCGCGCACCGTTTCAGTGAGAACCTGAGGGCCGCAAAGGAAGGCCGCGGTTAAATTCTTGACGTCGATTCCGTGGTTAAACAACTCGTCGCACTTGTCGCTATCAATGCGACCGTTGTACAGATCGATCTCTTGTTCTTCCCGAGTGAAAATGTACACCAGGTTGAAACGAGTCATGTACTCGTTTTTCAGATCCTGCAGCTCATCGCGGAACATGGTGCTGCCGGTGCCCTTGTTGCCGTAGAGCAGGGTGAAATGGCTTTTGGGTTCGGTTTCGAGCGTCGTTTTGATGATCGAAAGGATCGGGGTAATGCCACTGCCAGCGGCAACCGCCAGATAACGGCCTTCGCGCTGCGGATCCAGGTCAATGGAGAAGCTGCCCTGCGGGGGCATGACCTCCAAAGTGGAGCCAGGTTTCAGCTGTTCATTGGCAAAACGGGAAAATACGCCGCCGGGCACAAGTTTAACCGCAATACGCAGCTCTTCGTCATTCACACTGCTGCAAATGGAATAAGTGCGGCGCACTTCTTCACCATCCAACGTAGTGCGTACCACCAGGTGCTGACCTTGCTTGTACTTGAATTTTTCTGCCACATCCGCGGGCAGTTCAAAGTGCAGGGATACGGCGTTTCTTGTTTCTGGTCTGACCTCTTTGAGGGCCAGTGAGTAGAATTTATTCATGATCGTATCTGCTCTATATGCATTTGAAGTAGTCGAAGGGTTCAAGGCAGTCGAGGCAGCGGTAAAGCGCCTTGCAGGCAGTTGAGCCAAATTCGCTGATGCGCTCGGAGTGTTCGCTGCCACACAGCGGGCAGGCAATCACTTCATCGGCGCCCAGCAGGCTCATTTTGCTAGCACCGCCCTGGGGCGGCGCTATGCCAAATACCCGGAGTTTTTCCCGGCCTTCTTCGGTTATCCAGTCTGTGGTCCAGGCTGGTGTCAGCACGCGGTTGATTTGCGGATCGCGGATACCCGCTGCTCGCAGGGCTTCAATGATCAACTCTTCGATCAACTCGGTTGCGGGGCAGCCGGAGTAGGTGGGGGTCACATCCACGCTCAGGTGTTTGCCATCCCAGCTCAGGGTGCGCACGATACCGAGCTCCACGACGCTAATCGCGGGCACTTCCGGATCTTTGACGTCATCCAGCAGTACCCAGATTGCGTCTTCTGTCAGCAGTTCTGGGTGGGCATTAGCCGGTACCCGGTCGCTGGCAATCAGTATGTCTACCGACGATGGTTCACGTTCAATCACCGGAGCTTCTCCCGTTAGCAAATAGACTTACCAAGTGGTTGCATCTGGGTAGGCGCGCTGCAAAAACTGCATCTCGGCCAAAATGAATCCCAGGTGCTCGGTGTGCTCGCCGCGCTTTCCGCCCATATACATCCAGGCATCTTCGGCCCCGGTTGTCAGGGTGGCCTGTGCTGCGACTTCGCGCACCATGCCAAGCCAGTCCTGTTTCAGCTGTTCAGGATCGGGGCCGATACCGGCCTCAAACATGGCGTGGTCGGTGTCATCTGGCGTCACCAACTCACCGGTGAAGCGCCACAACAGATCAAAGGCATGTTGAATGCGACGGTGGCTTTCCTCGGTGCCATCGCCCATTCGCCGCACCCACTCCGAAGAGCGGCGTAGGTGGTATGTGGCTTCCTTCACGGCTTTGGCCGCAATGCCAGCAATACGCTCATCGCGGGCATTCACCAGACTCTTCATGGTGAAGTAATGCCATATATCAAAGAAAAACTGGCGCGCCATGGTGACGGCGTAATCTTCGTTCGGCTGCTCGACCATCAGCAGGTTGCGGTACTCGTGAGCATCGCGGCGGTAGCAGAGTTTGTCAGCGTCGCGGCCGTCGTCAATCAGTTCAGCTGCGTACTCGTACCAGTGTCGAGCCTGGCCCACCAGATCGAGTGCGACGTTGGTCAATGCCAGTTCTTCTTCCAGAGCCGGTGCTTTGCCGGTCAGCTCACAAAGACGCTGGCTCAGAATAATATCGGAATCCGCCAGGCGGAGCAGGTAGTCCTGCAATGCGTGTTGATTGCTCATGACAGGCTCCTCACATCTGGTTGACTTCGTCGGGCAGCTCATAAAACGAAGCGTGCCGGTAAATTTTATCGTCTGACGGATCAAACAAGACTTCCTTCTCATCCGATGCGGAGGCCGTAATCGCCTCAGAGGGAACAACCCAGAGGCTCACCCCTTCGCTACGACGGGTGTACAATTCGCGGGCGTTTTCCATGGCCATTTCATTGTCAGCTGCGTGCACACTGCCTACGTGTTTGTGGTTCAGGCCGTGCTTGCTGCGTACGAATACTTCGTAAAGGTGCCATTCAGACATACCAATTTCTCCTGTTTATGCGGCAGCGCGTTGTTTTTGTTTTTTGGCATAGGCAACGGCGGCTTCCCGTACCCAGGCACCTCCGTCAATTGCGTTGCGTCGGGTAGCGAGTCGCTCATGATTGCAGGGGCCATCGCCTTTGAGTACGTTGTAGAACTCTTTCCAGTTGATATCGCCGAAGTCGTAGTGACCCCGTTCTTCGTTCCACTTCAGATCCGGATCGGGCAGCGTGCAGCCGAGGAACTCGAGCTGTGGAATGGTCTGATCAATAAACATCTGACGCAGTTCGTCGTTACTCTTGCGCTTAATCTTCCAGACCATGGACTGCTGGGAGTTGGGCGAATCATCATCATGTGGCCCGAACATCATCAGCGCCGGCCACCACAGACGGTTAATGGCGTCTTGCACCATGTCCTTCTGCTCTTGCGTACCCTCGCGCATCATGTCGAGCAGAATCTGATAGCCCTGACGTTGGTGAAAACTTTCTTCCTTACAGATGCGCACCATGGCACGGGCATAAGGGCCATAGGACGTACGCTGCAATACCACCTGGGTCACGATGGCAGCGCCATCTACCAGCCAGCCAACCGCACCCATGTCGGCCCAGTTCAGGGTTGGGTAGTTGAAAATAGTTGAGTATTTGGCTTTACCGTCGTGCAGCTTCTGAACTTCCTCATCGCGGTCCGCGCCCAAGGTTTCCATAGCGCTGTAAAGGTAAAGGCCATGGCCCGCTTCGTCCTGAATCTTGGCCATCAGTTGCAGCTTGCGCTTGAGGGTAGGCGCGCGGGTAAGCCAGTTGCCTTCCGGCAGCATGCCGACAATTTCCGAATGGGCGTGCTGGGAGATCTGGCGGATCAACGTTTTGCGATAACCCTCAGGCATCCAGTTCTTGGCTTCAATTTTGGTTTCAGCGTCCACTTTTTCCTGGAAAGCTCGCTCTTCGGGAGACATTTCTTCTAGGGTTTTGAGGCCCTTCGTGCCGGTCTCGACCATCTGTGCGTACATAACTCTCTCTCCAAATCTTGCTTGTTTGGTCTGCTGACGTAGAGCAGCAGTGCCCGTGACGGATCACGAGCGATACCTTCATACTATATGATACTGAATAAATATCAAGGAATCGTATTCTGTATCATGTCTGGCTGTTGGTCTACTCTTTGCGACGATCAAATACCCGCTTGGCCTTGCCCTCAGAGCGGCTGAGGGTGCCAGCATCCTGCACCAGCACTGTGGTGCTGATGCCTATGTAGGATTTGATGTGGTGGCTCAATTCTTTAGCCGCGTGCTCCTTGGCATCTGCACCTTCGGCGCCTACTTTCAGCTCTACTCGTACATCCACGCAGTCCAGGTTGCCTTTCTTGTACACCTCAATTTCGTAATGAGGTGCCAGCGCACGGCACTTCAGCACTTGCTCTTCAATCTGGGTTGGGAATACGTTCACGCCACGGATAATCAGCATGTCGTCGCTGCGACCTGTGATTTTGTCGATGCGGCGCATAGGCCGTGCCGTGCCGGGTAGCAGGCGAGTGAGATCGCGTGTGCGGTAACGCAGAACCGGCATGGCTACTTTGGTAAGCGAGGTGAACACCAGTTCGCCGTATTCGCCGTCGGGCAGCACTTCACCGGTATCAGGATTGACAATTTCCGGATAGAAATGGTCTTCCCAGATGGTCGGGCCGTCTTTGGTTTCAAGACACTCCATACCAACGCCCGGCCCCATCACTTCAGACAGGCCGTAGATGTCTAGCGCCTGAATGCCGAGCCTGTCTTCCAGTTCTATGCGCATCTCGTTCGTCCAAGGCTCAGCACCGAAAATGCCCAGTCGCAATGGCAATTTTCTGGGGTCAACGCCCTGTCGATCCATTTCATCCGCGATGTTCAGCATGTAGGAAGGCGTGACCATGATGATGTCGGGCTCAAAGTCTTTGATCAGCTGAACCTGTTTCTCGGTTTGCCCGCCCGACATAGGAATGACCGTGCAGCCCAGACGCTCGGCGCCGTAGTGGGCACCGAGTCCGCCGGTGAACAGGCCGTAGCCGTATGCAATATGAATCTTGTCTCCGGCGCTGCCGCCACCGGCGCGGATGGAGCGGGCAACAATGTCGGCCCAGGTTTCAATGTCGCTCTGGGTGTAGCCCACGACGGTGGGTTTGCCGGTGGTGCCGCTTGAGGCGTGTACCCGGACGACTTTTTTCATGGGCACTGCGAACATGTTGAACGGGTAGTTCTCCCGAAGGTCGTCTTTTCCGGTGAAGGGAATCCTGTCGATATCTTCCAAGCTGTTGATGTCCATCGGCTTCAGGCCAATGGCGTCAAAAGCATTGCGGTAATGAGGCACGTTCGTATAGGCATGCCAAACGCTCCAACGCAGGCGTTGAAGCTGCTCGTGGCGCAATTCGTCCACGCTGGCAGTTTCCATCCGGTCCAACTTTCCAACTTTTTGCATGGGTAGATTCATGGTTTTTCCTGTGTTGTTCTTGTTGCCCTGGCTTGCTGCCGGGTCAGCTTAGTATTCAGCGCTGTCTACGCGCTCGATAATCAGCGCAATGCCCTGTCCTACACCGATGCACATGGTGCACAACGCATAGCGGGCGCGCTGGCCCTGCTGATGGCGGCGCTCCAGTTCGTTCAGCGCAGTGGTTACCAGGCGTGCACCGCTCATGCCCAGCGGGTGCCCGAGGGCAATAGCTCCGCCATTGGGGTTTACGTGTTCGGCATCATCCGGCAGGCCTAAATCACGCAGCACGGCTAGCGCCTGAGCAGCAAAAGCTTCGTTTAGCTCAATTACGTCCATGTCGGCCAATTCTAGGCCGGCGGTCTTCAGCACCTTGCGGGTGGCGGGCGCTGGGCCCATGCCCATAATGCGCGGCTCAACACCGACGGTGGCCATGGCAACCACTCGGGCGCGCGGCTTGAGGTTGTGCTGCTTCAGGGCATCGCCACTGGCCAGCAATAGGGCGCAGGCACCGTCGTTTACCCCGGAGGCGTTGCCCGCGGTGATGCTGCCGCCATCACGGAAGGGCGTTCCAAGGCTGGCGAGCTTTTCCAAGCTGGTTTCCCGGGGGTGTTCGTCGGTATCAACAATCAGTGGATCCTGCTTGCGACGGGGTACGCTCACTGGCACGATTTCGTTGTCAAAACGGCCCGCTTTCTGAGCGGCAGCGGTGCGTTGCTGGCTGCGCAGGGCGAAGGCGTCCTGGTCTTCCCGGGCGATACTGAAATCGGCGGCGACGTTCTCGGCGGTCTCTGGCATGGAATCAATGCCGTACTGCTTTTTCAGTAGCGGATTCACAAAGCGCCAGCCAATGGTGGTGTCGAACATGTCTGCTTTGCGGCTGAAAGCAGAATCCGCTTTGCCCATCACAAAAGGCGCGCGAGACATAGACTCCACGCCGCCAGCCAGCATTAGGCCGGCTTCGCCCGTGCGCAATGCACGGGCGGCGCTGCCAATGGCGTCCATACCGGAGCCACACAGGCGGTTGAGGGTGCATCCCGGCACATCAACCGGCAAACCAGCCAATAGCAGTGACATGCGGGCTACGTCGCGGTTGTCTTCACCAGCCTGGTTGGCGCACCCGTAAAGTACGTCGTCTATGGCCGCCCAATCCAAGTCGCTGTACCGGTCTTTCAGTGCTTTCATGGGAATAGCGCCCAGGTCGTCGGCGCGTACGGTTGCTAGAGCGCCGCCGTAGCGGCCAATGGGTGTGCGTACTGCGTCTACGATGTAGGCATCTTGCAAGCGTTTATCGTTACTCATTGATCGGTCTCCGACTGAATGACTTCGCCACGTACTTGGTAAGACTTGCCGCGAAATAGGGCTATCACATGGCCATTTTGATTGGTGAGGGTAATGTCGTACACACCGGTGCGGTTGCCGCGAGATTGCTCAACCGCGTTGGCGGTAAGCACATCGCCTTCACGGGCGCCGAACATGTACTCAATGGAACAGCCAGATGCGACGGTGGCCTTGTTGTAGCTATTGCAGGCAAAAGCAAACGCCGAGTCGGCCAGGGTAAACAGGTAACCGCCATGGCAGGAGCCGTGGCCCTGAATCATGGTACCGGTGACTGGCATGATGACCGTGGCTTTGCCTGGGGCTACGTGGGTAATCTTCATGCCGAGGTTACGGCTGGCTTGATCCCGCTCGTACATAGATTCGGCGCAGTCTTGCGCCAATTTTTGCGCATCGGGTGCGTGGTGCTCGTTGCTCATGAATAGAACCCCTTTTCGGCAAACCGGTTTTTCCGCAACAGCAGCGCCGGCCGGTAGCGGTCTTCGCCGTAACTCTGTTGGATGTGTGTCAGTACTGTGTGCAGCAGGCTGAACCCTAAGTTATCGCTCCAGCGCAGCGGGCCTTCCGGGTAGTTCAGGCCGGCTTTCATGGCTAGGTCGATATCACTGATAGACGCCACGCCGTACAAGGCGGCGTCGGCGGCTTCATTAGCCAAGGTGGCAACAGTGCGCATAACCACTAGGCCCGGTCGGTCGGCGATGTGGCTTACGGCAATGCCAGCTTTTTGCAGCAGAGCGCAGGCGTCGTTCACCGCCTGTGCGGGCGCTTGATCTGCCGCGGCAATAGCTAGGCGGCTGGCCTTGCTGTAATCAAACGCCAGGTCCAGCAAAATAAGGTTGTTGCAGGCTTCAGCCGCAGCACGCTCGGTAGCCATGCGGCCATCGGTGAGTGCCAGTACGGCATCGCCAAAGCACAGGCGGCCAGGGCCGTCGCGCTCGATGACGTTGAGGCCGCTTTCGCTCAGGCGAGTAACCAGTGCTGCCAGTGGGCCCGGGTTGCCTTCCACAATGAGAGCGTCTGCATCGCAGCTCGCGGCTTCGGCGGTTGCAGGCTCAGGTTTTTGCGCGCCTTCGGCGTAGCTATAAAAGCCCTGGCCACTCTTGCGGCCTAACCGGCCAGCATCCACCAGCTCTTTCTGAACCAGAGAAGGCAGAAAACGAGTGTCTTGGTAGTAGGAATTAAAAACTGAGGAGGTTACTGCGTAGTTCACGTCGTGGCCGATAAGATCAGTCAGCTCAAACGGCCCCATACGAAAGCTGCCTGCTTCGCGCAGGATGGCGTCGAGTGTTGCGCTGTCCGTTGCTTGTTCCTGCAGTAGGCGCAGGCTTTCGGCATAAAAAGGTCGTGCTACCCGGTTAACAATAAAACCAGGTGTAGACGTGGCAGTAACGGGCTTCTTTCCCCACTGAGCGGCAGTCGCGTAAACGCTTTGGGCAATCTCGTTGCTAGTGGCCAAACCTTTGATGACTTCTACCAGTGCCATGAGGGGCGCCGGGTTAAAAAAGTGCATGCCCACCAGGCGCTCGGGGTGCTTCATGTTTGCACCCAAGGCCGTTACAGATATGGACGAAGTATTGGTGGCCAGAATGGTTTTCTCTCCGCAAACGTCCTCAAGACCGGCCAGCAAGCTACGTTTGATATCGAGATCTTCAACGATGGCCTCGATCACCAGGCCAGCGCCTGCAAGCTCACTAAGTTCGTTAATCGGTTTGATACGGTCCAGAAGTGCGTCCAGCGTGGATTGCTCCATCTTTCCCTTATCAATCCGACGCTGCAGCTGTTTGGCGACGCTTTGACGGCCTGCCTCGGCGGCACCCTCGCGCTGATCGAGTAGGAATACTCGGTGGCCTGCTTGTGCAGCTACCTGCGCAATGCCGGAGCCCATGGCACCGGCGCCGATAACGGCAACGGGGGTGTCGGTGGCGAGTGGTTGCATGCTTATTTCCCCTTGAATTCGGGTGCGCGCTTTTCCATGAAGGCAGCCACGCCTTCACGGTAGTCGTCGGTGCGCCCCGCCAGTCGCTGCAGATCCCGTTCCATTAATGATTGTTCTTCAAAGCTGTTGTTGGCGCTGGCGTGAAGGGCACGCTTGATCATTGCTAGGCCTTTGGTGGGCTGGGTGGAGAAATGACGGGCCAGTTTCATGGCTTCATCCTGCAGGGCGTCGTCTTCTACGCACTGCCAAATCATGCCCCACTGTTCCGCCTTTTCAGCGCTCAGCTTGTCACCCAATAAGGCCAGGCCTTTTGCTCGAGCCATTCCTACTGCGCGCGGTAGGGTCCAAGTACCGCCCGAGTCGGGAATAAGGCCAATCTTGCAAAAGGCCTGAACAAAGTTAGCGGAGCGTGCTGCCAACGTGATGTCACAGGCCAGGGCAATGTTCGCGCCTGCGCCGGCGGCCACGCCATTTACCGCACAAATCACCGGCATGGGCAGATCTCGAATCGCCTGCAGCAGCGGGTTGTAGTAGGTTTCGATGGAGAAACCTAAATCCGGTGCCTCGGCGCCAGGCTTTACGCTCCGATCCGACAAATCCTGGCCGGCACAGAAACCGCGGCCATTACCAGTAAGCAGCATGACCCGCACAGTGTGATCGTTGCGGATGGTTTTTAGCGCAGCGCGCATCTCTTCATGCATTTCAACGTTAAAGCTGTTGAGGCTCTTTGGGCGATTCAGGGTGACTTTGGCAATGCCCTGATCGATATCGAGAAGCACACTCTGCTCAGTCATGGAAAAATCCTTGTGATAGCAATGGAACCCGGGCTTAGCACCCGGAAAACTCTGGCTTACGTTTGCTGCGGCATTTCGTTGTTTTAGTGGTTTGCCGGTAAGGCCTGATGGTTATCAAGGCGGCTTTCGCAGGGGGATGTTCCGCCCCACTGATTTCAGGAAAGAGTATAGGTTTGAATTGATACCGGTCAAGAATCAGAAGCCGGGTTTTTGTATCACGTTGCTGAGAGCCCAACGTGGATTCCTGTAGATTCATGATTTTTATAGTAATTTTATTTGTAAGCCTTTAGTCTTAAAAAAGATGAAAGACGCTCTGTTGGCTCTCATCACCTTGTGAGTTGTGTATTATCTGTTCCGATACAAGGAAGTGCCTTAAAGTACAAAAAAACAAACATGTTAAAAGGAGCATTTTATGCCCTGTTACCGGATTGATGGTGTGACTCCCGTGGTTCATCCTTCGGCATACATACACCCCACCGCCGTGCTTATTGGCGATGTACACGTGGGGCCGGATTGCTACGTTGGACCCTGTGCATCTCTACGCGGTGATTTTGGCCGTGTCGTGATGGAGCAGGGCGCAAACCTGCAAGACACCTGCGTGGTGCATGCGTTTCCTGGGCGCGATGCGATAATTCGTCGCAACGGCCACATAGGTCATGGCGCTGTATTGCACGGCTGTGTGATAGAAGAAGACGCCATGGTGGGGATGAATGCCGTCGTCATGGACGAAGCCGTTATAGCGACCAAATCCATCGTGGGTGCTGCAGCGTTCGTAAAAAGTGGCTTCACGTGTGAGCCAGCCTCTTTGATAGTGGGCTCGCCAGCCAAGGTGCTGCGCCAGCTGAGTGATAAAGAAGTCAGCTGGAAGCAGCGCGGCACCCAGGAGTACCAGACACTGACAAAACGGTGCTTGGAAAATATGAGGGAATGCTCGCCGTTAGAACAGGTGGATGTGGATAGGCCGACATTGCAAATTGGTGAGCATGGTTTGAAAGACCAGTAGCCCCCGAGCGGAACCGATATGAGCCCTGAAGAATGGAAAACCGTTTTGGACGTTATTCCGGATGTGCGTGATGGCCTGACGCGCACCGAGCGGCTTATTCTGTATCTGATACATGAAACCCAGAAAGAGAGGGGCGGGCGGAATGTCCCCACCGTCATGCTCTACGGCCGAGTACTTGAGTACGTGGATATGAGCGAGGCAGAGCTGCATGTTTATCTCGACCGATTGGGCGTTCGAGGTGATGGCACGCAATAGCTGTGGTGCTTGTGGCTCTACTTACTGATCCAGTACGTAGAGCTTGCGACCGGCTCCGAGCCCGGCAACTATAGCGCCAATGGCAATCACGCCAAGGAAAGCGCCGGCAATGTTCCAGCTGGCGAACTTCTCATGCAAAACACCGACAAATAGCGGCCCCAATGCCGCCATGGTATAGCCGACGCTTTGCGCCATGCCTGATAAGCGCGCGGCGGTTTCTGCATCCCGGGCTCTTACGGTAAGAAGCGTGAGCGCTATGCTGAATGAGCCACCTTGGCCTAGCCCCAATATAATCACCCACAGCCAGACTCCTTCTATAGGCGCGTAAATGCTGCCGCACAGGCCGGCGAGCGTTGCCACCATCACCAGCACCACCATAAATCGCTGATCGCGCATGTGGCTGGCTATCCAAGGAGCTGCAATAGCCATTGGCACCTGCGTAAGAATGGATACCGACAGGGCTAGCCCAGCGGTAACCGGATCAAGCCCCCGGCCACTGCAGTACCAAGGAATAGACCGCTGGCCCCAAAGTAGGGCCGTGCGATCAGTGCCACGCCTAAGATTATGAGTGCAACCAGCACCGCTCGCTCCATACCGAGTTTGCGTGCGGCACGTGGGGCAATCGGTGCTGCCAGGCCCAAAAGCAGCACGGGCAGTGTTGTGAGTACACCCTGGCCTATGGATGACAGCGCTAGGCTATCGCCGATGGTTTTCAGAATTGGCCCGACACTTGTCAATGCCGGGCGCAAGTTGAGGGCGACCAGCATCATGCCTACGAACATCAATATGGCATTTCGGGCTTGTTGCGGGCGGGTTTTACTGGTCATGTGTTTTTGAACCTTACCTGTTTTCGATACTGATCAGGCGTTAGCTGAAACCAGCGTTTGAATGCCCGTCGAAAATTAGAGCTGTCATGGTAGCTGAGGACGGCTGCAATCGCATCCACCGACATATTACTGGTGTGCAGATAACTGCTTGCCTGCTGCGACAGTATTTCGTCGCGGATACTGCGAAAATTGCGACCCTCCAGCCCCAGCCTTCGTGCCAGTGTGCGTTTGCTGATAAATAGCATGGCGGCTGCCTCTTCCTCGCTGAGCACACCTGGCGGGTGCGATAGCATCATTTTCTGCAGTCGATGCGTCCAGTTGTTGGTCTTGAGCGGTAACTTTTGCAGCATCGATTGGCATTGCCGTAACGCCAGTGAGTAGTTCTCGTGGTTTGCAGACGCATTGGGAATGTCGCACAGGTTGGCAGGCACTTTCAGTATCAACTGGGAGGAGGAGAACTCGATGTTCCCGGGCAGAAACTCAGCATAGCGCTGGCTATAATCAGGCTTCTCAAAGGAGAAGCAGATGCGAGCGCCCTCTACCGGTTGCCCGATAATGAACTCTGCGCACTGAAAAAGTATCGACGCATAGGCTTCCGATATAAAGCGATGCACATCCGCATTAAGCTCCACATCAAAATAACAATAACACTCCCAATACTCCTTGCTGCGCTTCAACTCCAGGTGGGAGAAGTCTGAACGCGTGGGAAGATACGTCTCGAATGCCCTCAGGGCGATCAGCAGGTTGGGGCTGCTGCTGGCCAAAAAGCCCATGGCACCGTGAGTAGTAGGCGTTAGGCATTGGCCAACTCTTAGCCCGAACATCTCGTCATCGGATAACCGCAAAGCATTTTGTAGAATCTGCATCTGCTGGCTGGATGTCAGCAGCGTGTCGTCCTGTATCAACTGATCGACTGAAACCCCTGTTTGCGCGAGTAAGGTTGGTAGCTCGCGAGCATGCAACCCCAGCACTCGAGCGATCAGGCGAGAATAGTTGGTGGGGATGCAGGCGGTATTGCCGCCAACCTTCGCTGCGGCCTGCTGCTCATCGCTCATCTGATTTTGCTCTCTCGCTGAATGTTTGCAAAAAACAGTGTCTTTAAATGACCCCGTACTGTCAAGAAATGACCTCCTTTTGCGGCGTGAGATTGCTTAACCTGATTTTACCAAACGAAAGGTATGCGCTTGGGCCAGGCGCCCGCCGTGTAGACAGCAAGCAGACTAACCAGTTTTGTGGAGCAAGTTATGGGCAGCATTACGTTCATCGAGCACGACGGCACACAGCACGCCGTTGACATTGAGGCGGGTAAATCCCTGATGCAGACCGCCATGGATAACGGCGTGCCGGGTATCGATGCAGATTGCGGCGGTGAAGCCGCCTGCGGTACCTGCCATGTGATTGTTGATGGTGGTTGGGTCAAAACCACCGGCAGTGCCAGCGATGAGGAATTACTAATGCTGGACTTAACGCCCGACCGTGCGGATACCTCCCGACTGGCCTGCCAGATTATTATCTCTGATGCGATGGACGGCCTGGTCGCGCACTTGCCTGAGTTTCAAATGTAGCCGGCTTTGACCAACCCCCCCTAAAAACAACATTCGCAAGGCTTGAAGCACTATGAGCATCTTCAATTTAGTGGCCGAGAAAGGCGCCGCAATCGTCCCAATGCCCCTGCAAATCAAGGCCGCCCACTTCATTTATAAAGCCAAGCTCAAGCTGGGTAAGTACACAGAGTTTCGGGAATTTATCGAAACGCCGATTCCCGATGTATCAACGCTGGCAATAGAAGATATTGATGTCAGCAACCCGTTTCTCTACAGACAGAATCGTTGGGAGTCGTACTTCAAACGCTTACGTGATGAGTGCCCTGTCCACTTTCAGAAGAACAGCTCGTTCGGCCCGTTTTGGTCTGTCACACGTTATGAGGACATCATGTTCGTGGATAAGCATTACGATCTGTTTTCGGCGGAGCCGTTTATCATAATTGGCACGGCACCTGACGAACTCGCTGTTGAGATGTTCATCGCGATGGATCCACCCAAGCACGATGTGCAGCGTCGAGCCGTTCAAGGTGTCGTAGCGCCGAAGAACCTGAAAGAAATGGAAGGGCTGATTCGTGAACGTACTCAGGATGTTCTGGATACACTCCCATTGGATAAGCCCTTCAACTGGGTGGACGACGTCTCCATAGAGCTAACCGCACGAATGCTGGCGACGTTGCTCGGCTTCCCCTATGAGGATCGCCGAAAACTCGTTTACTGGTCTGATCTGGCGGGTGGCGGAGCGGAGTCGACGGGTGGATCGAACGACACGGATGAGTTGTTCAGGGGCATGGTGGACATGTCCGGGTACTTCGCACGGCTTTGGCGTGATAAGGAAGCGAAAACTGCTGCTGGCGAAGACCTGGGTTTTGACTTGATCAGCATGCTTCAGAACAATGATGACACTAAGGATATGATCAAAAAACCGATGGAGTTTCTGGGCAATCTGGCACTATTGATTGTAGGTGGCAACGACACCACCCGTAACTCGATGTCTGGTGGTGTGCTGGCTCTCAACAGGTTCCCGGACGAGTTTACCAAACTCAAGAACGATCCAGGCCTGATTTCGAATATGGTGTCTGAAATTATTCGCTGGCAAACACCGCTGGCCTATATGCGCCGTGTTGCAAAACAAGATGTCGAGCTAAACGGCCAGATCATAAAGAAAGGCGACAAGGTCGTCATGTGGTACGCCTCTGGTAACCGCGACGAGCGTGCTATCGATCAGCCAGAACGGTTCATTATCGATCGCAAGGGCGCTCGCAATCACCTGTCCTTTGGGTTTGGAGTTCATCGTTGCATGGGCAACCGTTTGGCTGAGCTGCAGCTGCGCATTCTCTGGGAGGAGTTGCTGGCACGCTTTGACAAGATTGAAGTGATCGGTGAGCCAGAATATGTGCAATCCAACTTCGTGCGTGGCTATTCGAAAATGATGGTTCAGCTGACCGCGAAGCCCTCGGGAGCCTGAGCTCATGACCCAAACATGCATTGTTGTCGGCGCCAGCCATGCCGCCGCCCAGTTGGTCACCAGCCTTCGCCAGGAAGGCTGGGATGGTGAAATCCTGGTGATCAGTGATGAGCGCCATTTGCCGTATCACCGACCACCGCTTTCCAAGGCTTTTTTGTCTGGCGCGAGAACGGCGGAGAGCTTGGCCATTCGCCCGGCTGCCTTCTATGAAAAGCAAAATGTGCAGTTTCGACAAGGACGCGTTACCGCCATTAACCGAGACCAACAGACGCTGACGTTTGTTGAAGGTGCGGGTGAGAGAGGGAGTGAAGGAGAGAATGAAAAAGAGAGCAAAGTGCTGAGCTATGACAAGCTCGCGCTGTGCATCGGCGCTCGAGTTCGGAAGGTGGATTTGCCCGGTTGCGATCTGAGCGGAATACATTATCTACGAGATATGGCTGACGCTGAATCCATCAAGGCGAATATCACCGAAGGCCAGCATGCCGTCATCATCGGTGGTGGTTATGTGGGTCTGGAAACCGCAGCATTGCTCAGGCAACTGGGCATGCAGGTGACCGTGTTAGAGATGGGGCCGCGAATACTGGGGCGGGTAACCGCGCCGGAAGTGTCTGATTTCTACCATCGTGTGCACATGGAAAGTGGTGTTCGTATTCACACCGGTGTCTCTATTGGTGGGTTTTCCGGTAACGGCCAAGTGGGAAAAGTGGTTTGCACAGATGGCGCCGAGTTCCCCGCTGATTTGGTTGTTATTGGCGTGGGTGTGCTACCGAATACAGAGTTAGCCGAGATGGCTGGCCTTGCCGTGGAAAACGGTATTGTGGTGGATGAGTTCTGCCGTACCATCGACCCCAACATTGTGGCTGCGGGGGACTGCGCCAACCAGTTTAACAAACTGTACGCGTGTCGCGTGCGCCTGGAATCCGTGCCTAACGCCACTGAGCAGGCCAAGATTGCTGCTGCGTCTATCTGTGGGTGTAATAAAAGCTCTGCGAGCCTGCCTTGGTTCTGGTCAGATCAGTACGATTTGAAACTACAGATTGCTGGGTTGAGCCAAGGTTATGACCAAGTGATTGTTCGCGGAGATAGGCGCACAGGTCGAAGTTTTGCTGCCTTCTACTTGAAGGAAGGGCGGTTGATCGCTGCGGATTGTATAAACCGCCCCCAGGAGTTTGTGCTGAGCAAACGAATCATTGCGCAAAAACTGACCATTCAGCCAGAGCGGTTGGCGGATGATTCCGTGCCGGTAAAAGAATTGCTGATGGAGGATAGCCCGGCACTGGCCAGTGCCGGGCGTTGACCATAGGCTTAAGGCTTACTTGTCTGAGTAATGCCCTTCAAGATCTTTGCGAATCATGTGCTTCTGAATCTTGCCGGTGCCTGTGCGGGGAAAGGCTTCAACAATCATGATGGCCTTGGGTACTTTGAAGCCTGCAATGTTCTTCTTGCAGTAATCGATCAGCTCGCTCTCAGTGGCCGTTGCGTCTGGTAACAAGATGACGTTCGCAGTGATCGCTTCGCCCCAGCGGTCATGAGGCAAACCGACAACGGCCGCTTCTGAGACAGCAGGGTGGCCCATCAGGCAGCGCTCTACCTCAATAGACGCGACGTTCTCGCCACCGGATTTGATGACATCCTTCTTGCGGTCGGTGAACCAGATGGCGCCGTCTTCATCTATAGATGCAATATCACCACTGTGGAACCAGCCATATTTGAAGGCTTCGGTGGTTGCCTCCGGCAGATTGAAGTAACGGGTCATGGACTGTGGGCCACGATAAACAATCTCCCCAGACTGTCCTGGTGGCAGCAGGTTGCCTTCATCGTCCATGATCGCCACCCGGGTTAAAGGTGCTGCGGAGCCCCAGGAGCCGGCTTTGCTCCACTGGTGTTCCGGCCGAATCATGCAGGTCATCGGAGTGAATTCAGTCTGGCCGGAGCCGAGGACAACATCGGCGTTGGGGAGCAGTTCGTGAACTTTTTTGAGCACGGGCTCAGCCATGGGAGCCATGGCATAAAACGCCCGGCGCACCGATGAGAAATCCCGGCTACGGGCTTCTGGGTCTGCCAGAACCGCTTGGTACATCATGGGAAGGAACACGAACATGTACACACTGTGTTCTTCAATCAGGCGTGCACATTCTTTAGCATCGAACCCCTTGGTTAGAACCAGTTTTCCGCCCGTCATAATGGTGGGTATGGCTAGCGCGTTGATGGCTGTGCAATGGAACAGCGGCAGTGTGCACAGAATGCTCGCTTGTGGGGGCGTCTGATTGGCAATCGTGTTGCTCATAGCTGTCATGGTGACGGCCAAGTGGCTGGTGATAACACCCTTCGGGTTCGCCGTGGTTCCACTGGTGTAGAGCAGTTGCACAGGGTCCCGATCACCGGTCAATACTTCTACCGGATTGGTACTGCCACTTTGCACCAAACTCTCAAAAGTTTTCCAGGATTTACCGCCGCCTTCGGTGGTGGTGCTGCCAGTCCAATAAACGTGTTCAAGTGCCGGGAGGTGTGCAGGCAGGCCTTTGCCAGCTTCGGCCAGAGATTCTTCAACAATCAGTACACGGGCGCCGCAATCTTTCAGGCAATAGGCCATTTCATGGGGTTTTAAACCCAGGTTTACCGGAGCGCACACAAGGTTGGCCTTGGCGCAGGCCATATAGCTAATCATCAGTTCCAAACAATTGCGAGCCAGCAGACCCACCGTTTCGCCTGGCGTCAGGCCTAGAGCCCGCAGCGCGTTGGCTGCTTGGTTAGCCTGATCCTCAAAGGCGCGATACGTGATGGTGCGATCGCCGTCTACCATGGCAATGTTGTTCGGGAAAACATCGCTCGTGCGGGTCAGAATGTCGCCAACGGATACCCGATCAATCATGTTTAGAGACACTTCAGGGCTTGTGGGCATAGAAAAAACTCCGGCTTGTGGTACCTGTCGTGAGTCGAATTTAATGTATTTGTCGAATTGTAGCAAGCGCTTGCTCGGTTTAACGGCGGACAGAAAAATGGAACGTCTCGAAGTGTCGGGAGAATACAAGGAAGTAGGTAGCGGAACAGGCAGTGTGCTGTCGTCCTTGACGGCATAATCACAAGCAAATGCTGTGTTCTAGAAAAACACGCCAGGCAACCAAGTGGCGATTTTTGGAAAGACCATAATGATGCTAATGGCCAGTATCTCGATGATCACGAACGGGACTACGGAGGTGTAAATATCCTTCATCGTAATGCCTGGCGGGACCACACCTTTCAGATAGAACAGGTTAAATCCGAACGGCGGTGTCTTGTAGCCGATTTCCATGTTGATCACGAACAGGATGCCGAACCAGATCGGATCGAAACCAAGGGATTTTACGATCGGCATGAACACCGGCAGAGTGATCAGCATGATGCCAACCGGGTCGAGTACCATGGCCAGGAAGAATATGATCATCATCATTGCAATGATGATGCCCCAGGGGCCGCCGGGAATGTGCTGCATCATGCCTTCGATCAGTTCTTGAGCACCCATGCTTTGATATGCCGCGCTAAACGCGTGAGCGGCAAACAGGATCCACATGATCATGCCCGTGAGCTTGAAGGTACGGATAGCGGCTTCCTGCAGGATGCTCCACTTGAGCTGGCGATAGACGGCTGCCGAAATCAGCGAACCAAGAACACCCATGGCGGCGGCTTCCGTTGGCGTGGTAATGCCACCGATAATGGAGCCAAGCACCATGATCACAACGCCAATGGGCAGCAGCACGGCTCTTAATGCACGAAGCTTCTCAGGCCAAGTGCCACGTTCTTCGGGGGGCAGGGCCGGTGCCAGGTGCGGCTGAAGGGTAGAGCGCACGAGAATGTAAGTAACGGTCATTACCATCAGCAGAACGCCGGGCATGATGCCGGCAGCAAACATCTGGCCTACGGATACCCCGGTAATAAGCGCGTAGAGAATCATCAGAATGCTGGGCGGTATCAGAATGCCCCAGCCGCCACCTGTATTGATGACACCCAGCGCCATTTTGCGGTCATAGCCTCGCTCCAGCATGGAGGGCAGTGCGATGGTGCCCATGGCAACCACCGCTGCGCCACTGATGCCAACCATGGCAGCAAATACGGCGCAGATAACCAGGGTTCCTATAGCCAGGCCGCCGCGAAGACCGCCAAACCACAGGTGCATCATCCGATACAGGTCCTTCGCAACGCCGGTTCGCTCCAGCACCATGGCCATGAAAACAAACAGGGGAATCGCAACCAGGGTAAAGCTGCCCATGGTGCCCCAGATCTGCGAGGCCACCATATAGAAGGAATCGAATCCCCAAGTGAAATAGAGGAAGATGACTGAAACGCCACCGAGAACAAAAGCCAACGGTAAACCAAGTAATAGAAAGAACAGCAGTGAACCAAAAAACAGCACAGTCAGGATTTCAATACTCACGACTGGTCTCCTTCACAAACGCTCTGGTCCGGTCCGCAGCAATCCAGGTTGAACGCAATGGCAATGTCTTCCAGGAGCTTGGCCAACCCTTGCAGAACCAGTAGGCCTGTTCCAACGGGAATGGCGAGCTTGGCTGGCCAGATTGGCGGGTTCCAGGCTGAGTAAGAGGTTTCCCAGCTTGATATAGATTCGCTCGCCATATCAATGCCGAACCACAGCAGAGCAAGCGTAAAAGTGAAAAAGATCAGCGAGGTAAAGATGTCCATAAACGCCCGGTTGCGAGGCGATAGCTGCGAGTGCAGAAGGTCGACGTTGACATGGCCCCTGTGAGCCATGATGTAGCCTCCGGACATGACCGCATAAACGCCGAACAGCATCTGGGTAAGCTCGTTGGTCCAGACTGTGGGTGCGTTTAGCAGATAACGGAAACCCACCTCCAGCAACAGGAACGCGAACATGGCGAAAATGAGCAGGGCTGTCCAGCGTCCAACAAAGTCATTAAGACGGGTAACCCCTCTTATGAATGCGTTCAGCACACTCATGGCATTCTCCAGGAGGATGTTGGGTTTCTTCAGGGATAAAAAGGCCGGACGTCAAAGACTCCGGCCTGCATTACTTATTTAAACTTGCGGCTCAGAGGTAGCCGAGTTCGGCCAGATAGCCCTTCAGCATGTCCAATGCCTTCTTGGCGTTGTCGCTTCGCTTGCCTTCCTCGTCCCACATTGCCTGTGCGGCCTGTACCAGCTTGTCCTGAACCTCATCTGGCAGAACGTTCACCTGTACACCCTGTTCGGCGATGACCTTGGCCAAAGTTACGCGCTCCTTATAAAGGTATTCGTTCGTACGAACCCAGAACTGCTCATCGAGCGCATCCTTGACGATTTTCTGCATGTCTTCCGGCAACTTGTTCAGCGCCTTCATGCTGACAATGATGA
Source organism: Marinobacter sp. LV10R510-11A (assembly GCF_900215155.1). Classification (NCBI taxonomy): domain Bacteria; kingdom Pseudomonadati; phylum Pseudomonadota; class Gammaproteobacteria; order Pseudomonadales; family Marinobacteraceae; genus Marinobacter; species Marinobacter sp. LV10R510-11A. The sequence goes on along the minus strand of NZ_LT907980.1, from coordinate 2,790,889 downwards.
CGTCAGTGCCCGCGATGTTCAGGGCCGGTTGAACGTGGTATTTGGCCACTTCATACAGGGCCATGCTGGCGGCACCTTGAGCTGCACCCCAGTGGGCGCCGTCCACGATGCCAGAGTCCAGTGCCGAGTAAAGTTCGCTGCCCGGTATATAAGATGCTGCAGCACCCGCCTCGGTCAGGAATTTTTGCAGCACACCGGAGGAGCGAATCTTCAGGCTGGTGAAATCGTCCCAGTTATTGATAGGCTTTTTGATCACCATCTCAGTGGGATAAACCTTGTCGGTCGCCCAGTAAACGTCGTGCTCGGCCGCTTCGTCACGGAGCATTTGCTCAAAGCCCATGCCCTGATGGAAATATGCAGCCTCCCAGACGTTCCGGAACGCAAAGGGCAGGCCGGAGGCAATGCCGGCAAGGGAGACTTTGTCCTGGGCATAGGCTGGAGAGATTGTGCCCATTTCCAGAATGCCGCGGCTTACGGCATTGAAGGTTTCCTGGGCATTGAAGAGCGCGCCGGCCTCATAAAGCTTGAGCTTCAGACGCCCGTCGGTTCGCTCGTCCAGAACTCGCTGCAGCCGCACTAGGCTGTCAGTGTAGGAACTACTGGCGCCCGGCCAGTGCGATTGAACTTTCCATGTGAACGTCTCCTGGGCTGTTGCAGGTGCGGCAACCAGGGCGGCGGAAACCCCAAGAGTAAGGGCTGACGCGTAAACTGTGAGGGTTTTTCGTGCTTTGGCGAAGAGATTCATGACTGTGCCTCGTTCGTTGTTGTAATGGTACTTATTGTTGTTTCACTCTGCGGAACTGACGACTGCAGGGTGGATTTATGTTTTCTGAATCTATCACATGATCGGGCGTTTGCAATAGGACGTTTTATGGGTAGACCGTAGAATCTTCCTAAAAGGATAGTCTATTGATTGATACTCAGCAGCATCAAGGCGTGCTCCGGCTTGTTAAGCTGGCCCGACGCTGACCGGGTTTAACGCGAGATCTTTTGCCAGTAAGGTTCGCGCAACTCCCGCTTCAGAACTTTACCTATGGTGGAGCGGGGCAGTTCCTCCCTGAGCTCGATAGCGGAGATGCGCTGGCCTTTGCCCAGCTGTCCGTTAGTCCATTCGAGTATCGCAGGCCCGGAATCCTGGTGCCCGGGTTTGAGAACCACCAGGCCCAGAGGTGTTTCACCCCACTGTTTACTTGGAATGCCGATAACGGCTGCATCGTCCACCGCAGGGTGTGTCAGCAGCGCTTGCTCAAGATCGACAGCGTAGATATTAAATCCACCGGAAATAATCATGTCCTTGCGGCGATCGAGAATATAGATAAAACCGTCCTCGTCGATTTCGCCTTTCGGCAGTTCGCGGCCATCTTCGTCGATCACGCGCACTTCCGCGCCCTCCGTTGGTATGCCTACCGAGCTCCACTTGTCCGGGTGCGCGGCACAGTCGAGGCTGGTGGAAATGCCGCCCTCTGTGAGGCCGTAGACCTCCCGTATGTTGCCGGGCCAGCGTGCCATGGCATCGGCTATCACGTCGGGTCGCAGGGGTGCGCTGGTGCCGGAGCTGTAGATGATGTTAAAGGCGTCATCCAGCGATACGTCCGCCGGGCGGGCCTCAGCAGAGGCATCGCCAAGCCAATCTCTCAGCGCCTGGCCAATCCCTTCACTGTCGTTATCCAGGGCAACAATGCGGTCGTCCGATAGTTCCTGCAGCCCGGCCCGGAAGCGGTGAAGAAGATCCCGGTTTTTCTGCGACACAAACAGAAATTGTGCCGCGCAATCGGACAGCATCAGGCTCAGTGCTTCGGCACTGGTCATTTCTGAAAGCGGCACCATGCAGCCGCCGGCGGTAAGTACGCCAAGATACAGAGCGACATAATCAGCGCTGTTTTCCGACAGAGCTGCAACTGAATCACCGTGCTGCAGCCCAGCATCCCGCAGGCGGTTGGCGATCTGGTTAGTCTGATCCAGCAGGGCTCTCCAGCTCACCGTACCCTGTTCACTGATCAACGCCGGGTGGTCCGCGCGGGTGATCGCAAACCTCTTTATCCGGTGGCCAATGGCCTCCATGGGTTCGTTCGGAGTAATGGGTGCGTACACCGGCATTTCGCTCAGGTTATTTTTCATTTTTGTGCCTTATGCTGCTATGGTGTTTTGACTAGTGAAATCGACTTCCGATTATATTGACTCAAAAGTGGAAGGCATGACAAATTAATGCGAAAGCAAAACCGCCGGCGCAATAATAAAACCAGAGACACAGGGAGCAGCGGTATGGGGCGTTTTGAGAATCGGGCCTGGTTGAGACCGGCATGACACGAGCGGTGTTTGATTACGCACGCGCCCATGAAAAAGCGCACAAGCTGGGCGCTCGCTGTGAACTGCGCCGCTACGGCGACCCGGAAGAGATCGCAGCGGCCTCTCTGAATCTGCCAGGAATGAAAGTGTAATGAGTAAGCAAGAATTGCCTTGTGTTGATGGTACAGATGTCGATGGCACCTATGTAGAGGGTACAGAGCTGCCGGGCTTTCATAGCCTGCTCGGCTACCGCCAGGCCTCCTGGGAGGAAAACGAAGCGGTTATAGCGCTGGAGCTGCAGCCAAGACATCTGAACCTCGGTGGCGTCATTCACGGCGGCGTGCTTACGTCGCTGCTTGATATCGCTATGGCCCAGGCCGGCACACACTGCCCCTACCCGGGGCGGATGCGTAAAGCCATCACCCTGTCTTTGACCACGACGTTCACCGGCCAATGCTCCAGCGGCACCATTCGTGTGACCGGGCGCAAGCGGGCCGGTGGTACGCGGATTTTCAACAGCACCGGCGAAGTTCATGACGACAAAGGCAACCTGCTTGCCATCGCGGAAGGCACGTTCCGGATCCGGTCTGGCAGTGACAAGCCGGAAGGCGTCCCTATCTGATGTTCAGTTTATAAAATAAGAACCTGATCGGTTGCGAAGGCCGGTCACCGAATCAATATCAAAGAGGAAGCCGACATGTTCGAGTTGTCTGACAAAGCTAAAAAACTGCAGGCGCAGTTGAACGAGTTCATGGATGCGCACATTTATCCCAACGAGTCCACGCACCACGAACAGATTGAACAGGCAAAAAACCGCTGGGCACCGGTTCCGATCATCGAAGAACTAAAGGCGAAAGCGAAAGCCGAAGGCCTCTGGAACCTGTTCCTGCCAGAGAGCGATTTGGGAGCCGGCCTGACCAACTTTGAATACGCCCACCTTTGCGAAATCATGGGCCGTTCTGAAATGGCGCCGGAAGTGTTCAACTGCTCCGCACCGGATACCGGCAACATGGAAACCATCGCCCGGTACGGTAATGAAGAGCAGCAGGAGCAGTGGCTGAAGCCTTTGCTGGCAGGTGAAATTCGGTCCTGCTTCTCGATGACAGAGCCAGATGTAGCTTCCTCTGATGCCACCAACATTGCCTGCGAGATCCGTCGTGAGGGCGATGAGTATGTCATCAACGGCAAAAAATGGTGGTCCTCAGGTGCCATGACCACCATCTCCAAAATTGCCATCGTCATGGGCAAAACCGATCCCGCGGCGCCCAAGCACCAGCAGCAGTCCATGATTCTTGTACCTCTGGACGCCCCCGGCGTAAAACTGATTCGCTCGCTGACGGTGTTTGGATACGATCACGCACCCCACGGCCACGCCGAGATTCATTACGAAAATGTGCGGGTTCCTGTTAGCAACATTCTGCTTGGCGAGGGACGCGGTTTTGAAATCGCCCAAGGACGTCTCGGGCCAGGCCGCATTCACCACTGCATGCGCACCATTGGCGTTGCCGAACGAGCGCTGGAGTTGATGTGCAAGCGTGCCAACGAGCGCGAAGCGTTTGGCAAGCCGCTGTCCAGCTTTGACTCTATCCGCAAGGACATCGCCCGCAGCCGAATCGAGATCGAACAGGCGCGGCTGTTGACTCTGAAAGCGGCGCACATGATGGACACCGTGGGTAACAAGGTAGCCCGTCAGGAAATCGCCATGATCAAAGTGATTGCTCCGAGCATGGCTTTGAAGGTGCTCGACCGTGCCATTCAGGTGCACGGTGGGGCCGGCGTAAGCCAGGACACATTCCTTGCGTCAGCCTGGGCCAAGGTTCGGACCCTGCGATTGGCGGATGGCCCGGATGAGGTGCATCTGGATTCTGTTGCCAAGATTGAGATGCGTCAGTATCGCTAATCAGGGCCAGGCCCCGGGGTGGGAGCACTTCCCGCCCGAACCCCCATCTTTGAGCATGAGAACCGAATTATGAGCAATCCACTTTTTGATATGACTGGTAAGGTGGCCCTGATCACGGGGTCCACGAAAGGCATTGGCCTGTCGATTGCCGAAGAAATGGCCCGGTTGGGCGCAAAAGTCGTCATCTCCAGCCGCAAGGCCGACGCCTGCGAGCAGGTAGCGAACGAACTGAAAGCCCAGGGCTATGAGGCCATCGCCATACCCTGCCACGTCGGCAAAAAAGACGATCTTCAAAACCTGGTGAACAAAACCAACGAAGCCTGGGGCAGTATCGACGTGCTCGTATGCAACGCCGCCACCAACCCCGTCTATGGCCCAACCTCCGAAATGACCGACGAGGCCTGGGACAAGATCATGGACACCAACGTCAAAGGCACCTTCTGGCTAACCAACATGGTGCTGCCGCAGATGGCAGAAAAAGGCGAAGGCGCCGTTGTATTGCTCTCCAGCATCGCCGGAATCCGTGGTAACACCACCGTCGGCACCTACGGTGTATCCAAAGCAGCAGAAGCCGCGCTGGCGAGAAACCTGGCCGTGGAATGGGGCCCGAAAGGCATCCGCATCAACAGCATCGCCCCCGGCCTGATCAAAACCGACTTTGCCCGAACACTCTGGGAAGACCCAGTACGCGTGAAGCTCGCAGAAGACAAAACCCCACTAAGAAGAATCGGTGACCCCATAGACATAGCCGGCCTGGCCGTATTTTTATCAACCAAAGCCAGCGCCTACATAACCGGCCAAACCATAGTAGCCGACGGCGGCGAAACCATCTGTTGAGACAGGGCCTCGCGATTGGTGGTTAGGCCGGCGGGAGGAGTACCTTTCTTTCGGGAAAAAGAACTCGCTGCGCTCAGACACCTTTGTTCCCTGCAGAAAGGCACACCACCCACCGTCCGTTGACCTTTTGCGGGCTGCGGCACTTAAAGATTAAAGTAGGCTGAGACGATTCATGAGTATGAAGCCGGAATTAGTGGAAGTTCTGCCAGCACACAAATTCGACCAGTCAAGACTTATGGTTTGGCTGCAAAAGCAGTTGCCAGAGGTTGGTAACCACCTGCTAATCAAACAGTTCCAGGGTGGCCAGTCGAATCCCACATTCCTGCTGGAAACCGACCACGGCCGTTATGTTCTGCGGAAAAAACCCCCGGGTAAAACGCTGCCCTCTGCGCACATGGTGGAGAGGGAGTACACGGTGATGCGTGCATTGTCGGAGCACACCGACGTGCCAGTCCCTAACGTCCGGGTGCTTTGCGAGGACAGCGACATCATCGGTACACCGTTCTACGTGATGGACTATATGGAAGGCCGGATCGTCAGTCATTCAGCCCTGCGGGCGCTGGAGCGTCATGAACGACTGTCGGCCCATCATTCAGCCATCGATACCCTGGCTGCATTGCATTCGGTGGACGTGAACTCCGTCGGGCTGGGTGACTACGGACGGCCCGAAGGTTACGTGAAACGGCAGGTTTCGCGTTGGAGTAAACAGTATCTTGCAGCCAAAACCGAAGACATGCCTGCCATGGACAAGCTTATGGCATGGCTGCCCGAAAACCTGCCTTCGACCGATGAGTGTGCTATTGCCCACGGTGACTACCGCTTCGGCAACCTGATGCTGGCTCCGGACAAGCCCGAGGTGATCGCCATTCTGGATTGGGAGCTTTCTACGCTTGGGCACCCGCTGGCGGACCTGGCCTACTACTGCCTGCCTTATCATCTGCCCTCGGATATGCCGGGTATGCGCGGACTGCAGGGAGAAGACCTTGAAGCATTGGGCATCCCGGATGAGCAAGAAACCATTGCTCGTTACTGCGCCAAAACAGGCCGTGAAGGCATTACCGACTGGCACGTGTATCTCGCGTTTTCGCTTTTCCGTTTAGCCTCTATCGTCCAGGGTGTCTACAAGCGCGCGCTGGACGGCAATGCCGCTAACGCCAATGCTCTGGAAGTGGGTAAGCGCGCCAGCCTGCTGGCCGAAACCGGCTGGAAAATCGCCAGTGCAGGAGAACAGACATGACAGCACCCATTGTTCGGTGCATCCTCATCACCAACGACGACGGCATTAACGCCCCGGGACTGGCGCGGCTGGAAAAGATTGCCCGAAAGCTGGCGGAAGAAGTCTGGGTTGTTGCTCCGGAGCATGACCGCAGTGGAGCTGGCCAGAGCATTTCTATACACGACCCTCTGCGAGTATACGAAACCGGGGATAAGCGCTACGCGGTTTCCGGTACTCCGGCGGATTGTGTGCTCTATTCCCTTGCCCAGTGGTTTGGTGAAACGCCTCCGGATCTCGTGTTGTCTGGTGTCAATTGCGGTGCCAACATCAGTGACTCGGTGCAGTATTCGGGTACGGTTGGCGCGGTGCTCAGCGCTCATCATATGAATATCCCCGCCATTGCCCTGAGTCAGGCCTTTCTGTCCCGAGAGGGAATCGACTGGGCGCCCGTCGAGCATTTTGGCGAAGCGGTAATCCGGAAACTATGGCAGCCGGGCGAAACGCTGGCCTGGAACGTGAACTTTCCCGCCTGCGAGGCCCGAGATATCGTTTCTGCACGCTGGTGTAAACAGTCCAGCGGTTCCATCCAGCAAGCCCGGCTGCAGGCCGGCCAGGATTCGCGCAGCCTGCCTTATTGGTGGCTGGGGTTTGATCGCAGTTCCCGGCATATCGTAGCGGCGGATTCCGATGTGGCCGTGCTGAGAGACAGGGCGGTTGCCATTACACCCCTGCGACACGAAGGCCCCTTGCCCGGGGATACCAAAGAATTTGATCTGTCCGCGATGCTGGCAGACTGATTTACACCTGGAGAGAACAATAATTATGTTCACACGCCACTATGCGGTCTGGCCGAAAGAGTTGCCCAAGACCATGACTCTGCCGAAAACCAGTGTTTTTACCAATCTGGAAATATCGGCCCTGCGCTATCCCGACCACACGGCTATCATTTTCTATGATGCGTTCATCACATACCGTCAGCTGCTGGCGGAAGTGGAAGCTATGGCGGGTTACCTGCAGGCACAGGGTGTGAAAAAAGGTGATCGGGTGCTGCTGTATATGCAGAATTCGCCGCAGTACGTGATCTCCTACTACGCGATTCTGCGGGCAGATGCCTTGGTGATTCCGATAAACCCGATGAACCGGGCCGCAGAGCTGGAACATTATATTGCGGATACGCGCTCGGCCGTATGTCTGGCGGGTCAGGAGCTGGTTGAATACATTACGCCGCTGTTGGAAAAAACCGATCTGGAACAGATCGTGGTGGCTTCCTACAACACATACATCAAGCCTGATACCGACCTGGACCTGCCTGCGGAAGTAGCAAGCCCGGCCTGGTTGGGTGATGTTCCGGGCTTAGTGAGCTGGGAAAATGCCATGGCAGCGGGCCATAGCCCTCTGGAACATACCGCAGGCCCGGAAGACCTGGCAGTGATCCCGTATAGCTCGGGTACAACCGGTGCACCAAAAGGCTGCATGCACACTCATCGCTCGGTGATGGCGACGGCGGTACATCGTGTATTCTGGAATCTGAGCACGTCCGACAGCGTGCAGCTGGCCACGCTGCCATTTTTCCATGTAACCGGCATGACCGGTTCCATGAACGGGCCGATTTTCGCCGGTTCTACCTCGGTGATTATGACCCGCTGGGATCGCACTACCGCATCACGGCTCATTGAACGCTACAAGGTCACCGGCTGGACTAACATCGTCACCATGGCGGTGGACTTTCTTTCCAATCCGGATATCGGCAAATACGACCTCTCCAGCCTCAATATGATTGGTGGCGGAGGTGCCGCCATGCCTGGCGCCGTTGCGGAAAAGCTGAAAAGGCTGACGGGGCTCAACTACATTGAAGGCTATGGCCTGTCAGAAACCATGGCCGCAACCCACATCAACCCCAACGCGAAGCCCAAAGCCCAGTGTCTGGGTATCCCCGTGTTTGATGTGGACAGCCGGATTATTGATGTGGATACCTTGGAAGAGAAAGCGCCGGGTGAAACCGGTGAGATCGTTTCCTGTGGCCCGCAGGTGACCATCGGCTACTGGAATCGGCCGGCGGAAACCGAAGCGGCGTTCGTCGAAATTGACGGCAAGCCTTTTTTCCGCACCGGCGATCTCGCGTATTACGACGAAGAGGGTTACTTCTTCATGGTCGATCGCCTTAAGCGAATGATCAACGCATCCGGATTCAAAGTGTGGCCGTCGGAAGTTGAGGGCATGATGTACCGGCATCCTGCCATTCATGAGGTGTGTATTATCTCGGCCCCGGACCCCAAACGTGGGGAAACGGTGAAGGCCTGTATCGTGCTCACGCCCGAAGCGGAAGGCATTACCAGCGTTGAGGATATTACGGGTTGGTGCAAGCAACAGATGGCGGTCTATAAAGTGCCCACCATTGTTGAATTTGTGAGTGCCTTGCCAAAGTCCCCGACGGGCAAGCTGATGTGGCGAACGCTTCAAGAGGAAGAATGGAAAGGAAGAGAAGGGGCTGATCATGAATAATAAACCCAGTATTCTGATTGTGGGCGCCGGAGCTATTGGTAGCTTCTACGGTGCCATTCTGAAGAAAGCCGGTTGTTCCGTGAGCACCGTGTTGCGCTCAGGCTATAACGCGGTCAGAGCCCAGGGTATCCGCATCACAAGCCCCCTCGGAGACCTGTCCTACGAGCCGGATCATGTATACCGTGATGGTGACTTGCCGGAAGAAACGCCAGACTTTTTGATTCTGTGCGTGAAAGTTCTGCCAGGTGAGGATCGGGTTGCACTGGTTGCGCCCTGGATGGGCGAGAAGACCCGCCTGGTAATGATCGAAAACGGTCTGGATATCGAAAAAGAGCTGGCCGATGCGTATCCGGACAACACGCTTATAAGCTGCCTGGCCTTCATTGCCGCAAGCCGCACAGAGTCCGGTGTGGTTGAGCATAAAGCTTACGGCAAGTTAGTGATGGGGCGCTATCCTGAAGGCATTGATGAGAGCTGCCGGGTTTTGTCTCAACTGTTTATAGAGGGCGGCATTAAGATCGACCTGACTGAGCGCGTGGTGGGCGAGCGCTGGCGCAAGTGTCTCTGGAATACCCCATTCAACCCTTTGTCTGTTATTGCCAACGGTGCGGATACACGAACCATTCTGGATACTGCGGGTGGCGAAGAGCTGATCCGAGCCATGATGCGTGAGGTGATGGCAGTGGCTGCGGCAGAAGGCTATCCAATGGATGAGGCGTTGATCGATCAGAACATCGAGGGCACCCGCAAAATGCCTGCCTACCAAAACAGTATGGCGCTGGATTATCTGAACGACCGCCCGATTGAACGGGAAGCGGTGTTGGGTAATGTGGTGACCTTAGCCAAGCGCCGTGGCATCGCGGTACCTCACCTGAATACCGTGTTGGTTACTTTGAAGATGCGCGCAGCTCTGGAGGGGCGGGAATAGTATTTAGACAGTATTCAGGGCCCGCTTACCGGGCTCTGAACAAACCAGTCTTGCTCCGATCATATCCTGGGTGATGGTCAGCCAGGGGCTGTAGCAACACAGGCTCCCTTTATGGCTGGCCAGCTCATCGAGTTGTATTTCTATCACTCTGCACCTTTGTTATACCGCGTAACCGGGGTTTTTGCTGTCGAGCAGTCTTAGCAGTGCCGGCCAGGTGAGAGCCGCTGCGCTACCCAGGGATTGTGACTGTACTGCGGTCGTCCGGATGGCCTGCTCGGAGGGCATATACACCGGGCCGCAACTCTGCGCTTTAACCTGTATCTCGCAGGCTTTCATCAGGAAGTACAGGTAAGTAAAGGTTTCCGGTACGTCTTTACCGGCGGTCAGAACACCATGATTGCGCAGCATCATCATGGACTTATCTCCGAGATCGCGTATCAGGCGCTCTCGTTCATCCAGGTTCAGAGCCACACCTTCATAATCGTGGTAACTCAGGTGTGCCAGGCAAAGCATGGCCGTCTGGCTCAGCGGTAACAGGCCGTTTCTGTGGGCGGAAACCGCCACGCCGTCTGGCGCATGAAGATGCATAACAGCACCGGCATCGTCGCGCCCCATGTGTACGGCACTGTGAATGGTAAAGCCTGCTGGATTCACCCTCCCAAGGCCTGCGGATTCCACAACCTGTCCGTCCCTGTCCACCTTCACCAGAGAAGAGGCGGTAATCTCGTGGAACAGCAGGCCGTAGGGGTTGATCAGAAAATGGTGCTCGGGGCCGGGCACGCGCGCGGAAAGATGAGTGAAAACCAGATCATCCCACCCGAACAGCGCGACAAGACGATAGGCCGCAGCTAACTCGCTGCGAACCTTCCATTCTGCCTCTCTCAGGGCATTTCTTTCGTCACTTGAGGTGTCTGTTGTCATGTTATTCACCCTGCTTGTAAAAGAGACGCGTAGCGCTCCAGATGGAAATCGTCGTCACCCAGCTGGTGGTTGATCATGATCAAACGCTTGGCGTAGTGGGCAAAGTTGTATTCCCATGTCATGCCAATGCCACCGTGGGACTGTATACCTTGTTCTGAAATGAACTGCCCGCTGCGGCCGATAACGTTTTTAGCGGCAGACAGCACGCGACGGCGCTCATCGTTCTGCTCTTCATCTGCCACGCTGGCGGCCAGAATAGCCATGGAACGAGCCTGCTCCAGTTCAGACATCATGTCTACCATGCGGTGCTGCAGTACCTGGAACTTACCGATAGGTACGCCAAACTGCTTGCGCTGCTTGAGGTAGTCTAGGGTCAGCTCGTTGGCGACTTCCATAACACCCACAGCTTCTGCACACAGCGCCGCAATGGCACGCCCTGACTGATACTCAATCACCTCGGCGGCACCGCCTTCTTCTCCCAACAAGGCCTCGGCACTTACTTGAACGTTGTTCAGCGTAAGATCGCAGCCTTTGGAGCCGTCAATGGTCGGGTAAATCCGGCGCTCGATTCCACCGGTATCCGCTTTAATGGCAAACAGGCTGATGCCGCTGGCATCACGGGTTTCGCCGATATCTCCGATATCAGTACAGATGCGTGCGGATACCAGAATGACGTCCGCACAATGCCCGCCGACTACAACGGCTTTGCGGCCATTGAGCAGGTAGCCACCGTCTTTTTTCTCGGCGCGGGTTTCTACATCGTTCAGATTGTAGAAGCTCTGGGGCTCCTGAAGCGCAACTGCCGCTTGCAGTTCGCCGCTGGCAATGCCGCCCAACCAGGTTGCTTTCTGGCTGTCGTTGCCGGCCTGGCTGATAAGGCCACCACCAAAAATGACAGACTGCAGGTATGGCTCCAGACACAGACCACGGCCCAGTTCGGTCATAACCGACTGCACTTCTACACCGCCACCGCCGAAGCCGCCGAGCTCTTCTGAGAAGGGTACAGCCGTCAGCCCCAGTTCGCTGAGCTGCTTCCAGAAATCCACGCTGAAGCCGGCGTCGGTTTCGCTGAACGCCAAGCGCTTTTCAAAACTGTATTCACCACGCACCAGGCGGGCGACGGTGTCCTGCAGCATCTGCTGCTCTTCATTGAGTCGGAAATCCATGGTCGCCTCCTTAAAGCCCGAGAATCATTTTTGACACGATGTTTTTCTGGATCTCGTTAGATCCGCCGAAAATCGAGAGCTTGCGGTTGTTGAAGTATTGAGCGGACAGGGGTGCTGCGTTCTCGTCTGACAGGAACTCGCCTTCATACTCATAATCCAGTTCTTCTTCCACAAATGGAATGGCGTAGGGCCCAATGGCTCTGCGCGCCAGATCGTTAATAGCCTGGCGAATTTCTGTGCCTTTCACCTTCAGCATGGAGCTTTCCGCGCCGGGCATGCCGCCGCCCTCAACTGCGGCAATGATACGCAGGTTGCTGATGGTTGCTGCCATAAGATCAATCTCGACCTTGGCAATGCGCTGGCTGAACGTTGTATCTTCAATCAGCGGGCGACCATTCTTGATGCGACGGGAGGCAAGCTGCTTCAGGTGAGAAAGCGCGGCTTTGGACAAGCCGATACCGGCCAGGCCGGTGCGCTCATAAGTCAGCAGGAATTTAGCGTAAGTCCAGCCTTTGTCCTCTTCGCCTACCAGGTTCTCAACCGGAACCTTCACGTCTTGAAAGAAGACTTCGTTCACCTCGTGCTCACCATCAAGAGTGATGATCGGGCGCACGGAGATACCTGGCGTGTTCATGTCGATCAGCAGAAAGGAAATCCCTTCCTGTGCCTTCACCTCGGTGTTGGTTCGCACCAGGCAGAAAATCATGTTGGCGTACTGGCCGAGTGTGGTCCAGGCTTTCTGGCCATTCACAATGTAGTGGTCGCCCTGGCGCACAGCGCGGGTTTTCAACGATGCCAAATCGGATCCGGCGCCGGGCTCGGAATAGCCCTGACACCACCAGTCTTCACCGCTAAGGATGCGAGGCAGGTAGGTCTGCTTCTGCTCTTCGTTGCCGAACTTGATGATAACCGGCGCCACCATGTTCACGCCGAACGGGATAGAGCGGGGTACGCCATAATGGCAGGACTCTTCGTCCCAGATGTGCTTCTGAACCGGTGTCCACTTCACACCGCCATACTCTTCCGGCCAGTGCGTGGCGTACCAACCTTGCTTGCAGAGAATCTGCTGCCAGCGCTGGTGGTCTTCTTTGGACAAGTGGCGGAAACCCTTCACTTTGGCGGCAAGGTCTGCCGGCAGTTTCTCATCCAGAAACGCCCGCACTTCATTGCGGAAAGCGAGCTCCTCGGCGGTGTAGTTCATGTTCATTGAGTAGCCTCGTCGAGTTGGGCTTTTTGGTATCAGCTAAACGCTGCGATTCCGGTTTGGCCACGGCCGAGGATCAGGGCGTGGATATCGTGAGTACCCTCATAGGTATTGACCGCTTCCAGGTTCATGACGTGACGGATCACGTGGTATTCGTCGGAGATACCGTTACCGCCGTGCATATCGCGGGCAACCCGTGCGATGTCCAGAGCCTTGCCGCAGTTGTTGCGCTTGAGCAGAGAGATCGCATCCGGGGTGGCGTCACCGGAATCCATCATGCGGCCCAGCTGCAGAACGGCCTGCAGGCCCAGAGTAATTTCGGTCTGCATATCTACCAGCTTCTTCTGGATCAGCTGGTTTGCGGCCAAGGGCTTGCCGAACTGCTTGCGCTCAAGGGTGTAGCTGCGGGCTGCGTGCCAGCAAAATTCAGCGGCGCCCAGTGAGCCCCAGCTGATGCCAAAGCGGGCTTTGTTCAGGCAGCTGAAGGGGCCTTTCAAGCCCTCCACTTCCAGCTTGTTTTCTTCTGGTACAAAAACATCATCCATAAAGATGGAGCCAGTTTCTGACGCGCGAAGCGAGAACTTGCCAGGAATTTTCGGGGTTTCCAGGCCTTTGGCGCCTTCACGCTCGATGACAAACCCGCTTATCTTCCCATCCAGCTTCGCCCAGACCACACACACATCAGCGATAGGGGAATTGGTGATCCAGGTTTTGGATCCGCTCAACAGGTAGCCGCCGTCCACTTTTTTGGCGCGGGTTTCCATGCCTGCGGGATCGGAGCCGTGGTTAGGCTCGGTTAGGCCAAAACAGCCAACCAACTTGCCGGAGGCCAGCTGGGGCAGAATGCGCTTCTTCAGGGCTTCCTGGCCAAAGGCATGAATCGGGTGAATAACCAGTGACGATTGAACGCTCAACGCGGAGCGGTAGGCAGAATCAACGCGCTCTACCTCGCGGGCGATCAGTCCGTAACACACGTGACTGAGGCCCGGGCCGCCATATTCCTCCGGCAGGGTGGCGCCAAGCATGCCCAGGTCGCCCATCTCATTGAAGATGTTGCGATCGAACTTTTCATGGCGATTGGCCTCGATGATGCCCGGCATCAGGCGCTGGTCGCAGAAACTGCGAATGCTGTCCCGAACCTGGCGCTCGGTTTCATCCAGTTGTTTGTCAAACTGCAGCAGGTCATCCCAAGGTGCAGAAGCCATGTTGTTTCTCCTCAGTAAAATCAGTTGTTAACCCGTTCAATCAAAGCGGCAATGCCTCTTCCGTTCGGGTTCAGTCGAGAACCTGGGAAAGGGCGCCCGGGGTTAAAAGATTCCGGACTGCCATATCATTTATGTATGTCATTTGTGCTAGCATAGTTTCATTAAGCGAAACGGCGTTTTGTATTCGATAAGCAAAAGACTAATCCGGGTGTGTGTGAAATGCAAGCAGAGACCATCTCTGTCAGCGTGATCCTGACAAGGGCAGAGCAGGCATGAGTACTGCAGATCGCTGGCTTTTACCTTTTGCGGTTTTGATCGAGCTGATTGCTATAGGCTTTTCCAGCACTCAGCTCAGTGCGATCGCGGGCGTATTGTTTATTTTCTGTTTTCTGTGGGCGGGTAATCGCCTGCAGGCATACTCACGCATTCTCTTGCTGGTTTCTTTGGCAGTCACTGCGTGGTTTTCTGTTAACGGCCAACTGGGCATGGACCGGTTAATCAAAGCGTCTGCTGATGCGGCGTTTTACGCTGCATTTCTTGGCAGCTTGGGCATGATGCAGTGCCTGGTCAGACGCTTTGAAGTGCTGCGCCGGATTCACGATGTCTTGTTGGGTGGTCGCGCCGTCTGGTTGTATCCGAAATACGCTCTGGTTAGCTGTGGTATCGCCTCAGTGCTGAGTTTCGGCATGATGAACCTGCTGTGTGGCAGTCTTTCGGAAACCCTCCGGCAGCGTGGAATTACCGGCGAGTCCCGCCTGCAGTGGCTGCGCAGCGTTCTGATCAGTGCGCTGCGCGGTTTTGCTCTGGTTCCCCTGGTGGCGCCAACGAGTGTTGCCGTGGCCATACTGACCCGGGAGCTGCCTCAGTTAAGCTGGTTTATGCTTTTGCCCTACGGCCTTGCCGCGTCAGTGGTTCTGATTGCGGTTGGCTGGTTGCTGGAGCAGCGCCGTTTTAGGCAGGTCAGTAGTGAACGAGTGGCTCTGGAACAGTGGCCGCCGGGAACTTTGCGGCTGCTTGGGCTGGTCTTTATCGTATTTATCATGATGGCTGTTATCGTCGCTTTGACTGGTTTCAAAGTGTCAGTCGCCGCCATGATGACCGTGCCATCCGTTACTCTTCTATATATGGCATGGCAGGAAAGATCGCTTGGGGTTGTGCTCAAGGAGAGCGTGACTCAGGTTTCAGCCATGAATAATGAAATGGCGATTTTTGCTGCGTCGGCGATTCTGGGGGTGTCTATTTCCAGCGTGATTCCAGCCGATGCCCTGAGTGGTCTTGCAACCTCCGCTGGCGGAATGTGGGTGCTCGCTGTAGCCGGCATGCTGAGCCTACCGCTGCTATCAGCCATTGGGATTATCCCGATAACGGTGCTTAGCGTTCAGGCTGGCCTGCTACCGCAGCTCATTGCGGAAGGCATGGATCCGATTCTGATATCTGTAGCCTTGGTTATCGGCTTTTCTTTAGCGATGATGCTTTCACCCTTCGGGCCGTCTGTAATGCTGCTTTCCCGTTTTGGTCAGGTGCCGCGTTGGGTGGTGGCCTTCCGCTGGAATGGCGTGTTTGTCTTAATAGCAGTGCCACTGCTGCTGGCGCTTCTGGCTTTCGAGATCGTTGTTTTGCCAGCAATTCGGTAAGGGGCGCTTTCAGAGGCACTTTATTTTGTCTGGCAGAACGATATACCAATTATTATTCATCGCTGGCAGTTTTTCGGGCTACAGGGTGCAGCCTGAAAGGCTGATGTTTCATTTTGATGAGAGTTTTGACCGGAGTTTGTGGTACTTGCATTCATCAACGATTAAAATACTGCACTCTTTATATACACAGAATCTATATACACAGCATTTATAGCCCGGAACATGGAGGCAGGCGACGTTGTTGGAGGACGCCACATTATGTCTAAAGCAGAAACCACTTCACCGGAGCTGATGGCCGCTTCCAGTGACGGCGAACCGGTGAAGCCGGAGAAGGATAGGAAGTTCGTCGAGGCACTGTCCCGTGGTCTGGATGTGCTGCGTGCTTTCAGCCAGGGCTCGGTCATTCTTGGTAACCAGGATATTGCCCGGCTTACCGGCCTGCCCAAGCCAACTATATCCCGTATGACGTACACCCTGACCAAGTTGGGATATCTGAGCTACAACACCCAACTGGAAAAATATCAACTCAGCTCCGGTGTGTTGGCATTGGGTTATGCTTACGTGTCCAACTTGAAAGTCCGTCAGTTAGCTAAGCCTTACATGGATGAATTTGCGCGCCAGACCAATATGTCTGTGGGTTTGACCTGCCGTGACCGGCTTCACATGATCTATGTGGAAAACCGCCTGCCTCCGGAAGCTTCGTTGCTACGTATGGATATTGGTATCAAGCTGCCCATGGCGACCACGTCGGCAGGCCGAGCCTACTACTGTGCAGTTGCAGATAAAGGGCGAAAGGTGATTGAAGATGCGATGGAGGTAAAGTACGGCCCGGAATCCTGGCCCGAGAAAAAGGAAGGGCTGGATCGTGCAATGGAGGATTACAAGGAGTACGGCTTCTGCCTTTCAATCGGTGAGTGGGATCGCAATATCAACTCCGCCGGCGTGCCAGTTCATCTGCAGGACGGCACTATCATGACATTGACTTGTGCGGCACCGTCCTACCTGGTTTCGGCTGAAAAGCTTCGCGGCTCTATTGCCCACCAGCTGGCCATGCTGGCAAGTGACATTGAGACGCTGGGCGTTTGATCCCACTCTGATGCGAGAGCCAGCGGGCTCCCTGACTTTTGATGAAAACCGCAAGATTCGTTCTGCCGTTTTTTTGTGGCCGGTTTTAAATGGTGGTTGAAACCCGGAGAGAATTTCTATTAAATCGTATGTATGTTTCGCTTGTTAAAACTAAATTTCATATAGAGCGAGGGAGAGATTATGTCTGAGGTCGTAAATTACAATCGTGAAGGTAGCATTGGCGTGATTACCGTGAATTACCCGCCGGTCAATGCCCTCAGTCATGCGGTGCGTTCTGGCCTGGTTGCCGCGCTGGAGCAGGGGCAGAAGGATTCAGAAGCCAAGGTGCTTTTGTTGGTGTGTGAAGGCCGTACCTTTATTGCGGGTGCCGACATACGCGAGTTTGGCAAACCCATGCAGGAGCCGGGGCTGCCCGCGCTGGTTGAGCAATACGAAAACAGTGACAAACCTCTTATTGCAGCGATCCACGGCACAGCGCTGGGTGGCGGGCTGGAGACGGCTCTGGGTTGTCATTATCGGGTTGCACTAAGCAGTGCCAAAGTCGGCCTGCCGGAAGTAAAGCTTGGCCTGTTGCCGGGTGCCGGCGGCACTCAGCGTTTGCCTCGCCTGATCGGCGCGCAGAAGGCGCTGGAAATGATTACGTCTGGTGAGTTTGTGGGGGCTAAAGACGCTCTTGCACTGGGCATCGTGGATGTTGTTGACGACGGTAATGACGTGAAAGCCGCTGGCCTTGCCTTCGCACAGAAAATTGCCGATGAGGGCAAGCCGGTGCGTCGGGTTCGTGACCTGACGGACAAGCTTGCGGCCGACAAGAGCAGCGACGTATTTGATCAGTTCCGTGCCGTGCTGCAAAAGAAAGCCCGTGGTCAGTTCTCTCCGTTCAAGTGCGTAGATGCTGTTGAAGCGGCGGTTAACCTGCCGTTCGCTGAAGGCATGAAGCGCGAGCGTGAACTGTTTATGGAATGTATGGACTCGCCCCAGCGCGATGGTCTGATTCATTCGTTCTTTGCGGAGCGTGAAGTTTCCAAGGTTAAAGGGTTGTCGAAGGACACGCCGGTACGTGATGTGAACAGTATCGGTATCATTGGCGCCGGCACTATGGGCGGTGGTATCGCCATGAACTTTGCCAACGTGGGTATCCCCGTCACCATCGTGGAGATGAAGCAGGAAGCCCTGGACAAAGGGCTGGGCATTATTCGCAAGAACTATGAAAGTTCCGCGAAGAAGGGGCGTATTACCCAGCAGCAGGTGGAAGACCGAGTGGCGCTGATCACCGGCAGCCTGAACTATGACGATTTCAAAGACGTGGATCTGGTCATTGAGGCCGTGTTTGAAAACATGGCCGTTAAGAAAGAGATCTTTGCGAAGCTTGATGGCGTTTGTAAGCCCGGGGCCATTCTGGCGTCCAACACCTCTACCCTGGATATCGACGAAATTGCTTCTGCTACCAAGCGTCCTGAAGACGTTGTGGGTATGCACTTCTTTAGCCCTGCCAACGTCATGAGGCTGCTGGAGAACGTTCGCGGTAGCAAGACCTCTGATGAGGTGAAGGCGACTGTGATGGCTGTGGCCAAGAAAATCAAAAAGGTGGGTGTGCTGGTGGGAAACTGCCACGGCTTTGTGGGTAACCGTATGCTGCACAAGCGCGGTACCGAAGCCATGGCTCTGGTCAATGAAGGCGCCACGCCACAGCAGGTCGATAAGGTGCTTACGGATTTGGGTTATCCCATGGGGCAGTTTGCGATGTCGGATTTGGCAGGTATTGATGTGGGTTATCGCATCCGCGAAGAGCTTCGCAATGCTGGTGAGCAGGTAGCACCGAGCTGGATGGATAAGCTTGCGGAGCAGAATCGCTTTGGTCAGAAAACCATGGCGGGTGTCTACAAGTATGAGGAAGGCAGCCGCAAGCCTATTCCGGATCCTGAGGTGGAGCAGATTATTGAGGATTTCCGTAAGGACCAGGGCATCAGTTCGCGCGAGATTACGGATCAGGAGATTCTTGAACGCTGCATGTATGTGATGGTGAATGAGGGGGCCAAGATTCTGGAGGAGGGCATTGCTGATCGGCCTCTGGATATCGATGTGGTCTGGATTTATGGCTATGGCTTCCCGGCTTATCGTGGTGGTCCGATGTTCTGGGCTGATGAGATCGGTCTGGATTCGATTTTGTCTGCGGTGGAGAAGTACCACGGTGATGTGGGTGGTGAGCAGTGGAAGCCTGCTCCGCTGTTGAAGCAACTGGTTGCTGATGGGAAGAAATTCGGCGACTTGTAAGACCGACTTGAGCGCCGGGTTTGTATCTTTGCCATTTACCTTTGATGGGTAAGCACTCCATCTTTATTTCGAGGAATTTTTTATGTCAGACGCAGTTATAGTTTCTACGGCTCGCACCGGTCTTGGGAAGTCTTACCGGGGCGCTTTGAATGACACGCACAGTGTGGATCTTGCGGGGCATGTGATTAAACATGCGGTCGCTCGTGCGGGTATTGATCCCGCTATTGTTGAGGATGTGATTCTCGGCGCAAGCTTTCAAGAAGGCGCTCAGGGCAGGAACATGGCTCGTTTAGCCGCTATTCGTGGCGGCTTGCCGGTAACGACGGCCGGGATGTCTATCAACCGTTTTTGCAGTTCCGGTCTGCAGGCTATCGCTATTGCATCGCAGCGTGTGGTTTCTGAAAGAGTACCGGCGATGGTGGCTGGTGGCGTTGAGTCTATTTCTTTGGTGCAGAACGATAAGTTCAACAGTTTTCACGCGACGAATGATTGGCTTATGAAGAATAAGCCTGAGCTTTACATGTCGATGATTGAAACGGCAGATATCGTCGCCCAGCGCTATAACGTGAGCCGTGAGTCCCAGGATGAGTACGCGCTCATTTCTCAGCAGCGCACCGCCGCCGCGCAGGAGGCGGGTAAGTTTGACGATGAAATTGTGCCTTTCGACGCCACTATGCTGGTGAAGGATAAGGAGACCGGCGACGTCAGCCAGAAAGACGTCACGCTCACCCGCGATGAGTGCAATCGCCCGAACACGACGCTGGAAGGTCTTCAGAGTTTGAATGCGGTGCGCGGAGAGGGCAATTTTGTCACAGCGGGTAATGCCAGTCAGTTGTCTGACGGTGCGTCGGTTTGCACGGTGATGAACAGCACTTATGCCGAGAAAAATAACATTGAGCCCATGGGTATTTTCCGTGGTTTTGCGGTGGCAGGGTGTGAGCCGGATGAGATGGGTATTGGCCCGGTGTTTGCCATTCCGCGCTTGCTGGAGCGCAACGGCTTGACCATGGATGACATCGATCTATGGGAGTTGAACGAAGCCTTTGCGTCTCAGGTGGTTTACTGCCGTGATCGTCTTGGCATTCCGATGGAAAAGCTGAACGTTAACGGTGGCTCTATTTCGATCGGCCATCCTTACGGTGTTACCGGGTCTCGTCTTGCCGGACATGCCTTGATTGAAGGCAAGCGCCGTGGTGCTAAATACGTTGTGGTTACCATGTGTATTGGTGGCGGTCAGGGGGCTGCCGGTCTATTTGAAGTGGTTTGAGTATAACCGTCGCATTCGTCAAAAGATCGAAAGGGAGCGCCAAAAATGGATAGAAAAGCCAAAGCCGTGGTCTGCCGTGAATGGGGTCAGCCTGTTCAGGTAGAAACGATCACCGTTGAAGGCCCCAAGCGCGGTGAAATTACCCTCAAAGTTGCCGCCTGCGGTGTGATGGCGGAATACGCCACCATGCACGTGGATAACTGCGTAAAAATCGACAAATCCGTGCCCATGCAGAATGCCGCCCTTGTTGGCTGTGCGGTGATGACCGGCGTTGGCGCCGTCTTCAACACCGCACAACTGGAGCCGGGCTCACGTGCGGCTGTCTTCGGGATTGGTGGGGTTGGCCTCAATGCCATTCAGGGTTGTGCCATGGCCGGTGCGGAGATGATCGTTGCCGTAGACAGCAATGCTAAGAAGTTGGAGATGGCAAAAGAGTTTGGCGCTACCCATACGATAAACATCAACGATGTAGAAGATGCTGCCAAAGCGGTTAAAAAACTGACCGGCGGCGTGGATTATGCCTTTGAATGCGTAGGCGCCGGCGCCGTAGTGGAGCAGGCTTATAAAAGCCTCGGTCGCGGTGGCACCGCCGTAGTAGTAGGCGTAGCCGACCCGAAAGACAAAACCTCGATAACCACGCTGACTCTGCCGGCAGACGAACGCACCCTCAAGGGAAGCTGGCTGGGATCAGCCCGCCCGCAATATGATTTCCCTCGTATTATCGGGCTATACAAAGCCGGCAAGATGAAGCTGGATGAGCTGGTTACGCGCACCTATCCCATTGAAGAAGCCGCTCAAGCCTTTGACGATATGGTGGCCGGCAAGAACGCCCGCGGCGTGATTGTGATGGAGCCCTGATATGAAAACCAGAATCACCGATATGCTTGGCATCCGCCACCCGATCATACAAGGGGGTATGCATCATGTCGGCTATGCCGAGCTGGCGTCAGCTGTCTCTAATGCCGGTGGCTTGGGCATCATAACAGGGCTAACCCAGCCCACGCCTGAAGATCTCGCGCGTGAAATTGCCCGGTGCCACGAAATGACCGACAAGCCTTTTGGCGTGAACCTTACTTTCCTGCCGTCGTTTAATGCGCCCCCTTATCCGGAGTATATCGACGCGATTATTGAAGGTGGTGTAAAGGCGGTTGAAACGGCGGGGCGTAGCCCGGACAAGTATATGCCTCAGCTCAAGGCTGCCGGCATCAAAGTGATTCACAAGTGCACCTCCGTGCGCCACGCGCTGAAAGCGGAAAAGATTGGCTGTGATGCCGTCAGTGTTGATGGCTTCGAGTGCGGTGGCCACCCTGGTGAAGACGACATACCAAACTTTATTTTGCTACCCCGACCTGCGACGAGCTGATTCAGCGCATCATGGCAGATGCCGAGTCTATTGTCCGTCAGCGCCTGACCAACTTTTTGGCCGCCTGACGCCTCAATACCGTTTGAAATGAGGGGGCTGGCTTTGAAGTGGTTGAATGGATGTGACCAGCCCAGTTAAGGAATAATACCCTGAACCTGGAGAACCTACATGATCACAAGAAAACTGTACTCAAAGGAATTTAAGCTGGACGCCATCAGCCTTGTGCTGGAGCAGGGGTATTCAAGAGCCCACGCGGCGCGCAGTCTGGAAATCAATCCAAACATGCTGGGGCGTTGGATCAAAGAGCATGAATCGGTCGATGGGCAGGCTTTCAGAGGGAACGGCAAACTGACCGCTGAACAGTTGGAAATTCGCCAGTTGCGAGAAGAAAATCGCCGCCTGAAAATGGAGAAAGACATCTTAAAAAAAGCGACGGTCTTCTTTGCCAAGGAAACGCATTAAAGTACGCGTTCATCACCCGGCATAAGAAGACCTGGCCAGTCGACGTGATGAGTCGGCTCTTGGGTGTCAGTCGCAATGCCTATTATCAGTACTGCCAGCGTCAACGCGAACGGCTGCCGGATGCGGAGCGCGAGGCGATGATTGAGGCTGTGAAGGAGGTCGCTCAAAGTAGCGACAAGACCTATGGATCCAGGCGGATGAAGCACGCCCTGAACGCTCTGGGCTATCCGGTAGGTCGGCGAAAGGCGCGGTCTCTAATGCGCGAGGCCGGCGTTAAAGCCCGGTACCGGAAAAAGTTTAAGGTAACCACAGACAGCGATCATAAACAGCCGGTGTTCGACAACGTACTGGCACGAGACTTTACCGCCGCTGAGCCTGATCAGGCGTACGTCGGTGACATCACTTACATCTGGACCCGGGAGGGCTGGCTGTATCTGGCGGTGTTCATCGATTTGTTCAGTCGACGGATAGTAGGTTGGAGCATGGGATCCCGTCTGATTGGCGCTGGGTAACCTCTGATGTTCAGACAGCCATGCCTGCGCTGTTCTGGGTGTTGTGTCAGCTCGTGTTTGCAGCAAGGCCGCGGTTGATCAGCGTTTGGGGCGCCATGGCTCTGTACAGCTTTGCGGTTCCCGCATTCTCTCGCCCCTTTATAGAGACCGGACGTTGGCCGGAGTGGGGTGTTTTTTTCGGATGGAAGTTGGGGCAGTGGTTTGAGTATGTGGTTGTGCTGCATGGTGTTATTTACGTGGTTCGCCATTGGCGCAATGATCTGGTTGAAGCCCGCCGAAAGGCCCGGTTGGTGCTACTTCTAGTTCTGGGTAGTGCTGTGGGTGTAGCAACGATCAGCCTGAATTTTGGCATTTACCACGAAGTTATCCGGGGCATAATTGTCAGCCTGGCTGCTTTGGCAATACTGTTCTGTATTATTTCCTCGCGCGAAGGTTTGTTGGATCTCGCACCAGGGGGGGAACCACTTGGAGAAATGCAGCGACCAGAACAGGAAATGCCGATTCCGGATGAATCACCACGCCTGATTGACAGTGACGATGCGGCCAAACTGACTGAGGTGATGGCCGGCGGATTCTACAAGAATGAAAAGCTGACCCTCAAGCGACTTGCAACCGCGGTTGGTATTCCTGAATACAGAGTTCGCCGTTTGATTAACCAAAAACTCGGTTATCGTAATTTCAACGACTACATCAATCACCTTCGAATTGCAGAGGCGTCAAATCGCCTGGTTAATACGCCAGACGAGCCCATTCTGAATATTTCACTGGATGTGGGGTATCGCACCCTGAGCTCGTTCAATCGTGCCTTCCGGGATATTATGAGCACTACGCCTACCGCCTATCGGCAGGCCAGAAGTACTGAAGCCGGTGTGCAAACATTCAAATTGCAGAATTTAGGTGACGCTCTCTCGGTGTCGAAACAGCTTCCGTAATTTATTGTTTACTAAGGTTGTTTTAAGAACTGCACAGGCGTTGATGGCTTCTGCACGGCGGTTGTGCTGGCGTGATAGTCATGCCTCCTCCTATTGTTGACCTGCCTCGCCCAAGGGGGCGGGGACTATAACAACAATGGAGAATCCTCAAATGTTTGCAGGCCATGGCACTCTCATAAAGCCCGCCTTCGCCGGGCTAGTACTGACCGTATCGCTTGTCGGGTGTGGGGGGCTCAAAATCCGACAACGCAGATGCCAACCCCGGGCCAACCTTTCCGGCATCAGCCATCATGCTGCCCGCAGACAACCTGACCCAAGCAGCCAAAGAGGCGTTTATTACGGCTGAGACCGGCGACGTCATCGTATTTCCGGAAGGCACGTTCGAGATTGCGGATACCCTTACCTTTGATGGCAGCATTGCTGGAACATCGGTAAACAACATCACTATCCTTGGGTATGGCAAAGACCGCACCATTCTTGATTTCAGCAACTCCAACGGCGGTGACGGGATCTTTGTCCAGAACGCAAAAGATATCGAAATCCGGGATCTGGGCGTGTATGAGGCTGCAAATAACGCCATAAAACTGGTCAACACAGATGGCATCATTCTCGATTCGGTTGCCACGGTATGGGAGGGGGATCTAGACCAAGGCAATGGAGCTTATGGCCTGTATCCCGTTCAAAGTAAGAACATTCTAATTCAAAATTCTTATGTCCGTGGTTCGGCCGATGCCGGCATTTACGTTGGGCAGGCAGAGAACATAGTCGTGCGCCGCAACATTGCGGTGGAAAACGTCGCAGGTATCGAAATTGAAAACTCAGTAAACGCCGACGTATACGATAACGAGGCCAAAGAAAACACAGGCGGAATTTTAGTGTTTGACTTGCCCATAGGCCAGACCTACTACGGTTCGAACGTGCGGGTATTCAACAATACGGTTGAAAACAACAATACGGATAACTTTGCCAATGCCAGCGATTTTGCTGCCGGCGTACACGTTGTCCCTCCCGGAACCGGGGTAATCCTGCTTGCAGCATCCGATGTGGAAGTCTACAACAACACCATTTCTGGGCATGACACTTTGTCTGTTGCTATTACCAGTTACCTGTTGGCTGAAGAAACGCTGTTAACGCCAGATGGTTTTGCTGAATTCGGCCCCGTTGTCGACGATGGCTGGAAGCCTGTGCCGCGAAATGTCAGCGTACATGACAACACCATCAGCAATTCCGGTGGTAATCCGCGAGGACAACTGATCGAGGATATTATTGCTGGCTACACAGCTATGCACAGTGCAATGCCGGCGATTCTCTACGACGGTGTCGGTGAATTGGTTGCGAATGCTGGCGGTGCAGCTGCCGCCATTGTCGGTTCTCCATTTGCTGCGGGGGATTACATTTGTGCGGCGTCCAACGGAGATGTCAGCGTGGGCCAGGTATTCGGTACCGACCCGACTGATCCTGGTAATTTTGATATGACCCAGGCGCCACCTGCCCCAACGCCAACCTTGAACTACGAAGCCACTCAAACCGCGCTACTTGCCTGTAGCAGCACACCCGCCCGTCTTGCGGCATCCAAGGCAACCATTAACGGTAAATCCTATGGTTGTGCCAGTGATGAAACCGGTGATCCAAGCGCAGCTTCCTGCGCTCTGTAACACCGCCATCCTGTAATCAACAGCCTGCCCCGGATAACAGTGGGGCGGGCCCTTGGAGTACCTTCCATGACGCTAAAAAAACTGACAACAAGCGCTTTACTCTTTGGTAGTTTGCTGGTGCTTACGGCGTGCGGCGGCAGTGATGACGCCGACGATTCCGCGGGAGCTCCGCCACCAGCTGAACCAACAATTTGTGAGAACACAGAAGGCGCTATTAATACCTTGGCGCTGGCCACCGAGAACTGCCAGTCTCTGGCGAGTTACCGTTTGTTCAGCGATCCTACTGATCCCACGGCCAACCCAAACGGCACAGCTGTCGGCTACGACTTGACTACGCCACTATTTAGCGACTACACCAGTAAGTATCGATTCGTGTTTGTGCCAGAGGGTATGCAAGCTCAATATGATCCAGATGAAAGTTTCGAGTTTCCGGTAGGAACGGTCATTACGAAAACGTTCGCATTGCCCGCCGACACAGCGTTTCGTGGCATTGAAAATGAAACCAAAATAGAAACCCGTCTGCTGATTCGCAGAGAAAGCAGCTGGGCGGCATTGCCCTATGTATGGAATGCCGAGGGTACAAAGGCAACCCTCGCGATAGCAGGTGAGATCAGCGACCGGTCGCTGATCCATAACGGTAACGAGAAAGACTTCAAGTACCACGTGCCAGACATGAATCAGTGCAAGCAATGTCACCAGTTCAAAAGTGATTCCACCAGTTCTGTTAGCAAGTTTGTGCCCATCGGCCCGAAAGCACGTCACCTGAATGGTGATTATGATTATGGTGCGGACGGTATTCGGAACCAACTGCTCTACTGGCAAGAAGCCGGCATACTCGCGGGCCTGCCTGCAGACATGAACCAAGTGGATCGCATGGCTGTATATCAAGATGGCGATGAGGCAGGCCTTGACTCAAAATCACCGGAAGAGCTTCAAGCGCTGGCCAAGGGGTATCTGGATATTAACTGTGCGCACTGTCACCGGCCCGAGGGTGGCGGCAGCAATACCGGGTTGAACTTAGAATACTGGAGAGATTTTCCGACCAACAGATTTGCCCACGGTGTCTGCAAAAAGCCGGTGGCATACGGTGGAGGCACGCTCAGTTTCGATATTGTTCCGGGCGATGCTGAGAACTCGATTTTGCACTTCCGGATGAACTCAACAACAGCGGGTGACCGTATGCCAGAGCTTGCCCGCTCGCTGGTTCATACTGAAGGTGTTGCGTTGATAGCTGCGTGGATTGATGGCCTTACGGGTAGCTGTGTACCCTGATTATAGACTTTCCGTTCCAAGTCGCGGCCCGTTAATCGGGTCGCGGCGACCCTCCTGCATTTAAAATGCTATACAACTGCTAAACCGCTTCGGTTTCGATGGCAGTGTCGGTCACTTGCCCGAACTCCTTTCGGTCTATTTTTGCCGCCTAGACTTCCTTTCTCAGCACTCAAGTTTTTCAGTTAGCCCGGCGAGCGCTTCGCGTCAAGGCAGGTATTAATTTTATTAGGATGGAATTGCCAAGACTTTAGCGTTTTTTTGTCATTGCTGTCTTTTCTTAGAAAGCGTGTAATGAGTGCAATTTATTGTTGATCGGAAAATATTTTTTAGGGCGTCTAGCGAATACTAAAGGGAATGTTCAATGATTTTGCATAGTGAAAAACTAATAAAAAAATACACTGATAGCGGCTTTTGGGATCAGTCCACAATCATGGATCTCTTTGTTGCTAACTGCGAAGCACATCCCGAGAGGGAGGCAATTATAGACCCTCCTAACCGCCCAGACCTTGTTGGAACCCCGGCGTGCCGGCTAACGTGGGGTGAGACTAAAGCGGCTGTTGATGCGGTTGCCAGTGGTCTAGCAAGCATGGGTTTCGGAAAAGACGATGTGCTGGTTGCCCAGCTCCCGAATACTTGGGAGCTGGCTGTTTTGTATTTGGCCACGTGCAAGGCAGGAGGCGTTCTCTCCGCGCTGCCTGTGCAATGGCGCAGAAAAGATCTGGGCCATGTTAAAGAGCTTACAAAATCCCGATTTTACGTTTCAGCTGGAAGCTTCCATGGCTTCGACTTCCGCGAGATGGCCCAGGGCTTAGGTTTCGAGCATTGTATGGATCTGCCAGAGCTGACAGATATGGCTAGATCTACCTCAGTTAACGAGGTAGACGTAGAGATTTCGGGGAATGATATTTTCACGCTGTGCTGGACTTCGGGCACTGAGTCGGAACCTAAGGGATGCCCGCTTAGCCATAACAACTGGAAGTTTTTGATTGATCAGGCGTTTAGTCGAAAGTCATCAGGGTTAATGGATGGGGATCGAGTGCTGTGTGTGGCGCCTCTGGTTAATATGACAGCTGTTGGCGTAAGCCTTATTCCATGGCTTAAATGCGGTGGTGCGTTTGTTCTTCATCATCCGATTGATATGAAAGTGCTTATTCAGCAGCTTATTACTGAAGATATAAATTTCACTCTGCTGGTCCCAGCTATGTTGAATATGCTGCTGAAGCTGCCTAACGTCGATGATATGGATCTCTCCAATATCCGCACAATCGCCACGGGTTCAGCGCCTCCTTCTGCTTGGTCTATTAGTGAATTTAAACGCCGTTGGAATATCGAGGTCATTAATATCTGGGGGCAGAACGAAGGTACAGCCATTGTTGCCGGTGCTTTAGATGTCCCAGACGTAGATAAAATGGTTGATCATTTCCCCTGGTGGGGGAAAGGCGATATCAAGTGGCCAAGCGGTGCCCATGGTGTTGATATAAAAATCTTGAACGGGAGCGATGAAGAGGTCTCAGAGCCAGGCCAAGTGGGTGAACTCTGTTACCGCAGCCCGAGTGTTTTCCCAGGCTATTTTGGGCGGCCCGATATTACTGAGAGATCTTTCACTGCGGATGGCTATTTTAGAACCGGCGATCTCTTCATTGTAAGAGATGACAGCCACATTGGGTTCTATGATCGAAAGAAAGACATGGTTATCCGTGGAGGTTTCAACATCTCCAGCGCCGAGGTTGAAAACGCCGTGCTTGGATTCCCTGGCGTGAAGGAAGTTGCGGTGGTGCCGGTGCCTGATGAAGTGATGGGCGAAAAAGTCTGCATATGCGTTGTCCCCTTAGACCCGAATGACCCTCCAACCCTGGAAGAGATAAACCAGTTCCTGAAAGAGGATGGGATGAGCACGTATAAGCTTCCGGAGAAGATGAAACTGGTGGATGCTATCCCCAGAAATCCAGTGGGTAAAATTCTTAAACGTGAGCTTCGGGACGTCTGATCCTCGGTCTACCTGGTGATGGTCTTGATTGCAGATACTGACCAAGCACTCTCAAGGCCGTTGGTATCTATGGTTTTTATGGCGAAGTACCAGGTGCCCTCTCCAAGCCCTGCGATTTCGTATTCCATTAATTGACCATCTTCCACAATCGCTTCATGGGATCTTGCTTCAATGTTTTGCTCGGTACCGTAGCGAACGGTGTACTTGTCAATCTCACCCATCTCTAGCTTCTCACCGTTTACGCGGGTAGAAGGTGCAGTCCAGCTCATTTTGGCGGTGCCCGAAACTGGCTCTGGCTCTGGCTCAGGTGCAGTGGTATGTCCCGTGGAGATCAGAGTTTCTTCAAGGGCTGTAACCGCATCGGCCAGAGTCCCATCTTTAATGTCCGAACCTTCTAAAAATGCCTGTAAATGTTCAGCCTGTAGCAACCCTGCCAGCGTCAACAACTCAACGCTCAGGTCTAGGTTGTGCCCGCCGCTCAGCGGTAAAACTCCATTCTTATCAGAAACCGCACGGGCGGTTTCAAGCACATCACCCAGTGTGTCCCAGCGCTGGCCGTCTACCAGGCTCAGAAAGGCGATATTTAAAAATGCGGTCTTCAGATCCGAAGCTTGAGCACCGCTCAAGTCGGGCGCCGCGAGATCTATAGGCCTTTTGGATAGCGCCCCAGCGTCCAGCCCAAAGCGCCCTTCCTGTATTGCGAGTAGCTCCACGAACCGGGAAAGGCCACCATCTGGGGATTTGAGGAATTTTTCAAATGCCAAGGTTACCAGTGGTGTTAAAACGACGGCCCGGTTTTGGTCTGAAGGGTCCACAAGCGATTTCAATACCAGGTTATTACCCGGCCAAAACCATTCCCCAAAGCCAACACTGGGCCCCGACGGAGTTTTGCATTCAGGCTGAGCATCACAGCGGATGAGCGTTTGGGTATCTGATCGCAGAACCACTTTCAGCGCCTGAGCCGAATAGTTTTCAGGCACTGAGATGCGGAAGCCACCATTTTGGTTGGTTCTAACGGTTTCACCTATCTGTTCCCAGCCGCGATCCATGGCTCCAGGCTCGTGATACCAAATAGATATCAGCCCATCGTCAATGGTGCCTTTGACCGCATAGCCTTCCACCCAAAGTTTTTGCTCAGGAGTTTCGTCCGAGGGAGAGCCGCTGTCGGGCGTGTTTGTCAATCTACAGAGATTTGTGACCTTGCCTCGTGAAGGTTTACTGCTACTATCAATGTTCAATTGAACATCTAACAACAACAACCTAGCGAAACGGGTCCTCTCAGGATGTTCAATTCAAAGCATGGAGTTCTCATGCACGGACCGTTTCCAGATGGAGCATCGCAATGAACCTACGCAAAAAGTTATTTCCCAGCATTTTGCCATCGGCAACCTTAATGGCCTCAGCGTTATTGTTCGGTTTCAGTGGCCAAGCATTGGCCGACTGTGAACGAGGCTCGCTTGACGCCATGTACTGCGACGCAAACGGCGACATGGTCGCTGACTTGCCCACGGATGAATCACAATGGACCAACCCCGATACGTTGATTTTTGCGTACACGCCGGTTGAAGACCCCGCCATTTATTCAGATATCTGGCAGCCCTTCATTGATCACTTGTCTGAGGTCACCGGTAAAGAGGTTCGTTTCTTCGCCGTACAATCCAACTCTGCGCAAGTGGAAGCCATGCGCAGTGGGCGTTTGCATATTGCCGGCTTCTCCACCGGCCCAACGCCTTTCGCGGTCAATCTCGCCGGTGCGGTTCCCTTTGCGCTGATGGGTTCAGACACGGGTCGGTTTGGTTATACATTGCAGGTTTATACCCACAGCGATTCGGATATTTATGAAATAACGGATCTGAAGGGCAAGCGTGTCGCGCACACGTCACCAACGTCCAACTCGGGTAACCAGGCACCCAGAGCGCTGTTTCCGGAAATGGGAATCGTGCCGGGAGAAGACTATGAAATTTCCTTCTCCGGTAGCCATGATCAGTCCATGCTCGGTGTGGTCGCTCGCGACTACGATGCCGCTCCAGTCGCGTCAGAAGTGGTAGAGCGTATGGCCGCTCGTGGGCTGTACGACACAGATGACGTGCGGCTGGTCTGGGAATCGGATCGTTTCCCGACTACGTCTTACAACTATGCGCACAACCTGCATCCTGACCTGGTCGAGAAAGTCCGCGAGGCTTTTTACACCTTTAAATTTGCTGGCACCGAGTTGGGCGAAGAGTTTGAAGGCGTCGAAACGTTTGTCCCAATCAATTACAAAGACAACTGGAAGGTCATTCGCGCCATTCAGGCGTCCAATGGTGTTCAGTACACCCCCGACAATTTTCAATAAGAAAACAGAGAGCCTCTGACGACCCGTCGGAGGCTCTACCGGGAGTAAATTGTATGTTAGAAATTACCAGCCTCGTAAAGCGATACGGCAATAACGACCCTGTGCTCGAAGACCTTAATCTCACTGTCGATGGCAGCAGTGTTGTTGCCATTGTCGGCGCATCAGGTGCTGGGAAAAGTACGCTGTTGCGCTGCATCAACCGGCTGGTTGAGCCGACCTCGGGTTCGATCAAGTTGAACGGCCAGGAACTGATCAATCTTCGCGGCAGCGCATTGCGCCACTCTCGCCGACGCATAGGTATGATTTTTCAGGGCTTTAACCTGATTGATCGTTTGACTGTTATGGAAAATGTCCTTTCCGGGCGCTTGGGTTATGTGTCGTTATTCCAAGCATTGACTCGCCGCTTTCCGCAGACTGACATCGACCGTGCCTTTCATCTGATGGAGCGTGTGGGTATTGCGCACTACGCCGATAAACGGGCCGACCAGCTATCTGGTGGCGAGCGGCAGCGGGTTGCGGTTGTGCGGGCACTGATGCAAGAGCCGCAAATTTTGCTGGCTGATGAACCAACGGCTTCGTTGGACCCGAAAACCTCTCAGCAGATCATGAGCCTGTTACAAAGCCTCGCGAGCGAAATGTCGCTGCCGGTGTTGATCAATATTCACAACGTAACGCAGGCGCGGATGTATACCGATCGCATTGTCGGCATGCGTCATGGACAAATGATTTTTGACGGTGCGCCCAAAGATTTCAATCAGGATGCTCTGGATGCCGTATACGGCGGTATCGAATCGCCGGAAGAAGATGGCGGTGAGCCAGGAAAACAGGCATCCCAGGTTCAGGAGGCTTCGGCATGACAGGTGTCAGAACCGCAGCCGACGTTAAGTCAGGCAGGGTCTGGAAAAAGCCCCCCTTCATTGCCAATCCTTGGGTTCGCTATGGCTTGATCGCAATAGCCCTTACGTATCTGTATTGGGCATTCTCAACCTTGCCTTTCGATTGGCAGCGGGTTTACGAGGGGTTGCCGCGTGCCGCCAAAATTTTCGGTGGCGCCTTTCCTCCAAGTTTTGAGCGTGGAAGTCTGTTATGGACAGGGTTCAAGGAAAGTTTCCAGATTGCCTTTCTGGCGACCCTGATGGGTGTTGGTCTGTCGCTGCCCATCGCGGTGATGGCCGCCAAAAATGTGGCACCCTTGCCTGTTTATCTGTTGGGACGAACCATCATTATTATATCCCGCAGTTTTCACCCCGTTATCGTGGCCATCCTCTTTGTCGCAGCCGTCGGGTTTGGCCCGCTGGCGGGCATTCTAACTCTGACCCTGTATTCCATCGGTTTTGTTGCCAAGTTGTTGGCTGAGGAAATCGAAGAGATCGACTGGGGGCAGGTCGAAGCCATGCGATCGGCAGGAGCCGGCTACTTCAAAGTGCTGATCTACGGAGTTTTCCCGCAGATCATGCCACGCCAAATAGGGCTATCTATGTACCAGCTAGACAGCAACCTGCGCGCTTCCGCGGTGGTCGGTATTGTAGGGGCAGGTGGTATCGGCGGCACGCTGATGAACGCATTTGGGCGTTACGATTACGATTTCGCATTTGCCATTTTGCTGATGATTATTGGCATCATTTTGATCAGTGAAGGCTTCAGCGGATGGGTGAGGAAAAAAGTATGGTAGATCACGCTGAAAAACTGGCAGATCGCGTCTGGTCACGCTACGACCGCAAAGAGCAGTTGATTCGCTACGGGATCTATTTTGTGACCCTGGTGGCGGTTATCTGGGCGGTGAAAGACATAGACATTTTCTGGCCTTGGGTGTGGGACGCACCCAATCAGATTCAAAGCCTGGGTTCACGCATGTGGCCACCGGAGTTCAGCGCGTGGAATGCGATTTTCAATGCCATGTTGGAGACCGTCCATATCGCCACGCTGTCCACCATGCTCACGATATTCATCGCCTTACCGGTTTCCTACATTGCGGCGCAGAACACCACGCCAAACAAGGCAACGTTATGGCTTGGTCGGTTTATCCTGGTCTCCAGCCGTTCGGTGAATACCATCATCTGGGCGCTGCTGTTCGTGGCTATTTTTGGTCCGGGTGTGCTGGCCGGTATTCTGGCGGTGATGTTCCGATCCATTGGGTTCATTGGCAAGCTGATGGGTGAGGCTATTGAAGAAATCGATCGCAACCCGGTAGAAGCCATGCAGGCAACGGGCGCCAGTAAGATGAAGGTTGTGCTTTACGCGATTGTACCCCAGGTAATGCCGGCATTTTTTGCCATCATTATTTTGCGCTGGGATATCAATATCCGTGAATCCACCGTCTTGGGCCTGGTGGGCGCTGGCGGTATCGGGGTGTTGCTGCAGGGGTCAATCGACCTATTTGCCTGGCAAACCGTCGCGACAATCCTGTTAGCCATCATCGTTCTGGTCATTCTGGGCGAAGCGGTTACCAGTGTTTTGCGCAAAAAAGTCATTTGACGCTTGGCGATTTGCCGCCCGAATTCTTGGGCGGCATCTATACCTGCTATACCTGCCGTGAATTGGAATACAGACGACATGTTGAATAATTTCGAGTTTGGTGGCGCGGACATTCTGTTCACCGATGTGGACGATACGCTGACCACGGGCGGGCAGCTGCTGCCAGAGACCTATCTCGCGATTTGTCGCTTGGCGGCCGCGGGCATCAAAGTGATTCCGGTAACCGGAGGCTGCGCCGGCTGGTGTGACCAGATCATTCGAACCTGGCCGGTAACAGCGGTGATTGGTGAAGGCGGCGCTTTTTACGCAGAACGCACAGCCCCCATGACCGTTCGTTGGCACTACTGGGATAATGAAACGACCCATCGTGAAGACCAGGCTCGCATATTGGCGGCTGTTGCTGCACTGAAACTAGACTTCGCACCCAAGCTGGCCAGCGACCAGGCCTTTCGCTATGTGGATGTGGCGGTGGATTATAACCAGCAAGAGTCTTTAAGTCCGCAACAGGTGGCCAAGATTCACGACACTCTTAAAGCGCAAGGATTCAATGTTCGGGAAAGCTCGATTCATATCAACATCTGGCTGGGGGACTTCGATAAATCCACCATGGCAATGCGGGTAGGCCGTGATTTACTAGGCCTGGATCCGCAGGCATTGCAACAGCGCTCTGTGTTTATTGGCGATGCGCCCAATGACGAGTGTATGTTTCGCAACTTCCCGCTGAGTATCGGTGTGGCGAATATTCGTAAGCATCTGCCGGTGATGACCGATCGGCCGGCGGCTATTGCCAGCCAGTATTCAGGGTTGGGTTTTGCTGAAATGGCAGAGGCTTGGCTGTTACAGCGCGCAAAGTTGAGCTCGAGCTAGGCCTATACCCGCTGCGTATAGCAACAACATGGGGTAACTGACAGTGTGCTTAAACTGATGGACGCCACGGATCGGCAGCGAAGTATTATAGAGTGGGTGCATGAGCAAAAGCATGTCGAAGTTGAAGACATTGCGAGGCGCTTTGGCGTCACTACTCAGACCATTCGTCGCGACATCAATAAGCTTTGTGAGCAGGGTTTGTTGCGCCGTCGATACGGTGGCGTGAGCTTACCGACCAGCGCTGCTGTGCATCCTGTTGACGACGACAACCAGGTGCGCAACTTGTGGGCCAAACAGCAGATCGCTAAGCGCATTGCAGCTGGCATTCCGGAAGGGGCCACCGTCAGTCTTGGGGTGGGCTCTACCATTACACTGGTGGCGCAAGCGCTGATTCATCACAAGTCACTTCAGATTTTAACCAATAATTTCAATGTGGCGTCAGCGCTTTCAGGAAACTCCAACATCGAAGTCATCGTGTCTGGTGGACAATACCGGCATAACGACCATGATGTAGTGGGGCCAGAGGTCACCAATTTCTTTAATTCTTTCGTCACCGACTTCGGCGTCATCAGTACCGGCAGCATGGATCTGCAGCACGGCTTGATGGATCATGAAATTCGCGAGGCGGAAGTCAGCCGAGCGATCATTTGTAACACTCGGGCCCGCATACTGGCGGCTGATCGAAGCAAGTGGGACCGGAACTCACACTGCAAAGTAGCTTCGTTCAAGTATGTTGATCGTTTCTACACGGACGTGATGCCCAATCAGCAACGGGTAGGCCTACCGGGCTCGGTAGAAATTATCGAATGTGACGAATACACATTGGATCGCACCCGTCTTATTAACGCCCGCACCAGTACCGTGCGGGATTAATTGACCACTACACTGCCACCGACTAATGTCAGGTCGGGAGCTACCAAACCAACAAACAGAAGGAACCTGTCATGAAACGCTCATTGATCCTGCCTCTGCTCATCGGTTCTCTTGCTATGTTATCCGGCTGCAACGACAGCGATGACAAAGCCAGTGCGCCCGAAGCGACACCTACCGGAAACGACCAATCGTTAGTTCAGCTTGGCCCCAGGCCTTATTTTTTGGTCAATGATATGGATGACGGCGAACTGAAAAATACGCTACAGGCTTGTGAGTCAAAGCCCCTGGCTCGGACGGATTTCTCCATCGCCCACCGAGGCGCGCCGTTGCAATTTCCTGAACATACCCGCGAATCCTATGTGGCCGCTGCCAGAATGGGGGCCGGAATCATCGAGTGTGACGTCGCCTTCACCAAAGACCGTGAATTGGTCTGTCGCCACGCCCAGAATGATCTGCATACCACCACTAACATCGTGGCAGTGCCGGAGTTGAACGCCAAATGCACTACGCCCTTTGAGCCCGCCAGTTCGGACGGCGCCACACCGGCCAAGGCCGAATGCCGCACCAGTGACATTACGCTGGCTGAGTTCAAGTCGCTTAGGGGGAAAATGGATGCCTCTAATCCGGATGCCACCACACCCGAGGCGTATCTTGGCGGCACCGCCGATTGGCGTACGGAGCTGTATGCCACCGAAGGCACGCTGCTGAGTCATCGCGAAAGTATCGAGTTGCTCAAGGAGCTGGGCGTCAAGTTCACCCCGGAACTGAAAACACCGGTGGTAGATATGCCTTTTGAAGGAGACTACACACAACAGGATTACGCCCGGCAGATGATCAGTGAATACGCTGAAGCCGGAGTAAACCCTGAGAATGTATGGCCACAGTCGTTCCTGCTGGATGACGTCATTTTCTGGGTTAATCAGATGCCTGAATTTGGCAACCAGGCCGTATTTCTGGATGAAAAAGCGAACGACCCGGACAACGTATCTATGGCGTACATGGAAGGGCTCGCCCAGCAAGGGGTTCCCATTTTGGCGCCAGCGATTTGGAAAATGCTGACCCTGGACGGCAATCAGAAGATCGTACCGTCTGAGTACGCGATCAATGCCAAGGCTGCAGGCCTTGACCTGATTGGCTGGTCATTGGAGCGTAGCGGGCCGCTCAATACCGGCGGTGGCTGGTATTATCAAAGCATCAACGATGTCATTAACAATGATGGCGACATGTTCACAGTAATTGACGTGCTGGCTCAGGAAGTGGGTGTGATCGGGATTTTCTCAGACTGGCCTGCGACCACAACCTACTACGCCAACTGCATGGGGATTTAGGCGGTTTATTCAGCCGGTCTCGGGCGTCCGGGATTATTTCGAACCTTTCGGCCGGGAACCCCGGTCGGAAGATAATAAAGGTGGTAACCGAGCGACTGTTTTATGGGATCTGTTAAAAGGTCTTTTCCTTGCATATGAGCCCGCTCACCCTCAAAATGTGACCTATTAACAGGTCTTGGGGAAGAGTTATGACTAATCAAATTTATTCTGAAGTAACCGCGAGCATTTCAGAGCTCAAAAAGAATCCGATGGCGGCCGTGGATTCAGGAGAGGGGTTCCCGATCGTCGTTCTGAACCGGAACAAACCGGCATTCTACTGCGTTCCGGCTGAAATCTACGAAGCCATGCTTGACCGACTTGACGACCAAGAGATGGTAGCAATTGTGAAAGAGAGACTTGTAGAGCCAAGTATTCGAGTCGATCTCAATGAGCTTTAAGTATTCGCTTGCGTTCAAACCATCAGCTCTGAAGGAATGGAAGAAGCTTGCCCCGGCAATTCGGGATCAGTTTAAGAAAAAGCTTACGAGGCGCCTTGATGAACCTCACGTTCCAGGTGACGCCCTGTCGGGGCTGCAAGGTTGCTACAAAATCAAATTAA
The DNA here is from genome assembly GCF_900215155.1 of Marinobacter sp. LV10R510-11A. Taxonomy (NCBI): domain Bacteria; kingdom Pseudomonadati; phylum Pseudomonadota; class Gammaproteobacteria; order Pseudomonadales; family Marinobacteraceae; genus Marinobacter; species Marinobacter sp. LV10R510-11A. The sequence continues at coordinate 2,753,804 of NZ_LT907980.1, read as the reverse complement.
AGAGTGTTGGATATCGCTTGGTTTACCAGGTTGAGGACGGAGAGGTTTTAGTGACTGTTGTGGCCGTAGGGCGCCGGGAACGCGGTGATGTATACAGCAAGGCGAAAGGTCGAACTTGAATTTGGGTAACTTTCCTTAGGCGCGACGTCATCACTATATTTTGTTGCAACACAGGGACCTCATCCTACTCGATATGCGCCCGGCACGGGCACATAAAAAGACCCGGTCACGAACCGGGCCGAACGAGCATTGAATTATCTCATCGAAGGCTAGGATTCCCCCCTTGTCAGAAATCGACGCTGATACCCACATAGGCCGTGCGAGGCAGGTTAGGTCTGGCGCCATGGGGGCTGCGGGAAACGATTTCCTGGTCATCGAGGACGTTATCGACCTTGGCATAGACCCGGGTGGATGGGTTCAGGGCGTAGCTGCTGGAGAGGTCCACCACGGTGTAGTCGTCGGTTTTACGGAAGGTGTTATCAGTGCCTGAGCGGTCACAGCTGTTGTCGATGCAGGTTTCGTCAACATACGAGATATTGACGTAGGCATCCCAGAGGTTGCCATCGCGCAGGCCTGCACGCACAGATACGACATTTTCGGGCAAGTCTGCCAGGTTGTCGCCCTTGCGCACGCTACCATCGTCGCTGTCTTTGGTGACTTCGGCGTTGGTGTAGGTCCAGGTGGCCTGCACCGGCGCAGCCAGACCGTTGGCTAGCGTGAACTCAGAGGCGGCCAGCAACTCGAGGCCCTGAATCTTCGATTCTCCTTCACTGACTGTCCCGGAATCAATGATCTGATTGCCGATGCTGCAGGGATTGGCGATGGAGCAGTTTCTCACGGTATTTTCATAATCGCTGTAGAACACGATGGCTTCGGCACGCAAGCCACCATCGTTATATCGTGCGCCAGCCTCGAAGTTGGTGCTCAACTCCGGCTCCACGTTAGTGCCGCCGGAGCCGGCGGGCGCCATGCCGCGGTGCACGCCACCGATCAGGGTAACCGTCGGGCTCAGGCGGTAGGTTGCGCCAAGGCCGGGTAGCACCTCGCTGGTGTCGTTGCTGGCAGTTTCGGTTTCACTGGCCGACGTGCGCTCCGAGGTGCTCCAGCGGGTCTGCGAGGTTTCAATATCTTCATAGCGCAGCAGGGCAGTTACGGTCAGGTCGGGGTTAATGGCGATCCGGTCCGCGAAGAACAGGTTAAGGGCCTCGGCCTCGTCGATGCGGTTATCACCGCCGGTGGGTGCGATCTGTTCAACAAATTCGAAGGCCGGGCGGCCATTGTTAATGACCTGTTCATAGCGGTCCTTGGGCTGGAAGCGATCGGCTTCGTCCTCGTGCACACGGGCGCCAACGGTAAAGTCGTGGCGCATACCCGCCAGTGTGAGGCCATAGTCGGCTTTCACTTCGATACCCTGGGACAGGTATTCCCGTGCGCCGTTGGTCAGCGTGAATGGGCCAACGGGCTCGGTACCCTGAAGCTGGCTGTAGGCCGTCTGGTCGCCATTGTTGGCGGCTTTAATCAGGTTGTTGAAGTTACCTTTGTACCAGTTGCGCTTGAACTCGTTGCGGTAGAGCGTGGTGGTCAGTGACAGGTCTTCAGTCAGTTCCACCAGATGCCTGGCGGAGTAGCCCTTGTGGCGGTTGTCCATGTTGTCGAGCTGGGACAGGAAGTAACGCTTGTTCGGGTCACGCCTGAAGTCGTCGTCGGTTAGTCCAAGGTAGGTTTCGTTGCTCAGTTCCTCACTGTACTGGACCTTCAGATCGAGCTGGTGATAAACGTCAGCGGAGGCGTCGGAATTAAAGCGCGCCTTGGCAACGTAGTCCTGCTTTTCGAAACCGGTATCACGGCTTGATTGTTGCAGTTCCTTGAAGCCGTTTGTTTCGTCCTGGAAGGTTTCGATCACGAATCCGGCGTTGTCGGTGCTGTTGCCGTACCAGCTGTGAATGCGTTTGCCTGCATTTTCCGAGATTTCGGTCGTTACATGACCAGCTTCCGATGAGGGAATTGGAGTTGAACGCAGGTTAATGGCTCCACCCACCGTATAGGGGCCGTAACGCAGCAGGTCTGGCCCTTTCAGAACCTCGATTCCGTTCATTCTGCCGAACGTTGGTGAGTAGTAGGCCGCTGGCGCCGAATAGGGTGCCGGAGCGATCATCACGTTATCTTCCATCAGTGTGATCTTGGAAGAGCGGCCGGAGCCTGAGCCACGAATGCCGATGTTCGGGCGCAGGCCGTAGCCATCCTCTTCCTTCAGGTAAACCCCTGGCACCTCTCGCACGGCTTTGTGAATGTCCGTGTACTTCATGGTTTCCAAGTCTTCGCTGGTAACCACATGGGCGGAACCGGGCAGGGCGGATGCGGATGCTTCATCGCCGATGATGACCAGTTCGTTGAGGCTATGCTCCTGGGCCATGGTCGGCACAGAGGCGGAAATGACCGCCAGTGCCAAAAGGTTTCGGGAAAAAGGCGTAGACATGTTGCTCTCCTGTTACAACGGGTTAAAATCAGGAGGGCAACTATACAAATGATAATCATTAACAACAAGAAAAAATTCTCATCTTCTGGTTTTTAGCGTACATCCAATCTCTTGCGGTGTGTTTAACGGAGCTGGAACGCGACCGGCAATTGGAAGCGGAAGGCCTCGCTGGTCATGTCATCCGGTACTGGCGGAAACGGCTTAGCACATCCTTCAGGTAGGCATACCGATCACGCCCGTTCAGCTTCGCTGACTTGATCAGAGTCATCACCGCATCCGCGCGTCGGCCATCGCTCGATGTTCGCAAATTTGTCACTCAAAGAACAAAACGATTTGTGGATGTTCTGGATGGAAAACGCCTTAACCTTCTACGACAATCGGGATTCTGAAAAAATCATCATGGTGACCCACAATGCCTTTGATCTTGCCTGCCTAGCTCGAACCCGCAATCCTGATTGCATGCATGTCGCCGACAAATAGGATTTCCAGATGTGTTGGACGCACCAAATTGATGTTTTGGTTGGAACGAGATCGAGACATGCGGTGCTCCTATTATCAACGACGTCAATGTCCAAAAGGTGTAGTGAAAGTTAGGAAAGTATAGCTCAAACCTTGGAAGGAGAAATAAAAAACAAATAAAAACAATCGGTTATAGCATAAGCCAATATGATCTATCTTCTTGTATCAGTTGGCCATTGGACTGAAGGCCCCTTTTTGCTGCGAGAATTTGTGGATAGATGGCTAAAGCGAAGAACGGCCTGCTCAGACCTACACTTACCCACGGGGCACTCCATGGGAGTCGAAAGACCTTATTCACGATATGGGGTGGGGCGGTAAGTTTTATCGTCGCTATTGCGCTCTGCATGTTTGGAATTGGAGCGCTAATAAAGTCTTCTTTAATTTGGCTTTCGATCCTTAAGTGGGTCGGTGGTTTTTACCTCGTCTGGCTTGGGATTCAAGTGTGGCGCTCCCCCCCCCCGATTACGACCACAGTCGACGCTGAGGTTAAAGCCGTCAACAGCTGATGGCTCTTGCGTCAAGGTATGATGGCATCATTAACAAACCCAAAAGGTCTTTTGTTTTTCAGCATTACCTCTTTAGATAACTTTAATCGCGAAACTCCTGCCGTTGCGCAGGCGAATGGTCGAACGAGGTTTCATCTTCTTGGTGATCATCCTTGACACTCATTCGTGCTCAACATATTCTCCGTTTGGAGAATAAAAAATAAAGAGCAGGAGCACCTATGCACAGAGTGGATATCGACAGCAAGCCGGTAGCGAACCGGAGTTTTTTGGACGAGTTGTCCGATTTCGTTCTTCGCGCTCCGAACAGCATTTTTCTTCGGTGCAGCGATAGCGCGATGAGCTGGACCAGGCAGGATTTTGTGACCCTCGCGGGCAAGCTTGCGGCGCAACTTAACGCTTTTGGCGTACAGCGTGGGGATGCGATTGGTCTATTGCTAGGCAATGTTCGGGAATATTATCTGGCCGATGCTGCCACCCTGTTTGTTGGTGGTGTGCCAGTCTCTCTGTACCCAACTTCCTCTGCGGAACAATTGGCATACATGCTCGATGATGCGGGTGTCAGCCTATTGTTTACCGAGTCGAGTCATTTACCCAGCTTGGTCGAGCAGTCAGAGCGATTCGCGGGTCTCAAGCTTATTGTGACTGTTGATGGTCCGCCATCTGGCCAACAAGATAGTTACCCATGGCCGGTTTACAATCTCGATGCGCTACTGCAACAGGTGCATAACGAACTGAAGCTAGCCGACGCTGCGGCTGCTGCCCATCCTGAAGAACTTTTGACTCTGGTCTATACATCTGGCACCACCGGCGCCCCCAAAGGTGTCCGACTTACTCATGCCAACCTGCTCAGTGCGGCCCGCAATATGGGCACGTTAATGCAGATGGTCGAGGGGGGCCGGATCATCTCCTGGTTACCCCACGCCCATGTCGCCGGGCGTAACGGTCAATATTATTGCCCGGTCATTTTCGGTTTAGAGGTGACACTTTGCCCTGATCCCAAGCTGCTACCGCAATATCTGAAGACCGTGCGGCCTACCTGGTTTTTCGCCGTACCTCGTGTGTGGGAAAAGCTTAAGGCTGGAATCGAAGCAGAATTTGAAAAGCTTCCACGCTCCGTTCAAGCTGATATTCAGACTGCGATGGCGACTAATCTCTTACTTTGTAACAGTCCCGACGCCACAGACGATTTGTCCGCTGAAGCGCAGGCACATTTGCTGCAGGTGGAAACGACTTTATTCGCCCCCCTGCGTGCAAAAATTGGGTTGGATCAAGCGAAAGCACTGAACACCGGCACCGCGCCTACCCCTGTACACGTTTTGGAATTTTTCGCAGGTCTCGGATTGCCCGTGGGCGATATCTTTGGAGCGACCGAAACCTGCGCCTGCGGGACCATTGGCTGCCCTGGTAGCTTTCGATTGGGCAGCGCGGGAAAAGTGGTGCCAGGCATGGAAATAAAGATTGCCGAAGATGGTGAAATTTTGCTGCGCGGTCGACCGGTCATGCGGGGTTACCACAAACAGCCAGAGAAGACTGCAGAAGTTCTAACAGACGACGGTTGGTACAAAACTGGCGACGTCGGTCGTCTGGATGAGGATGATTTTCTCTGGGTTACCGATCGCAAGAAAGAGCTGATCATTAGCTCGAGCGGCAAGAATATGTCGCCGGCGAACATAGAAGCCATGCTCAAGTCTGGACATCCGCTGATAGGTCAAGCCTGCGTGGTTGGTGACCGGCGACCTTTCAATGTCGCGTTGCTGATGCTCGATCCCGACTATGCCGCAGCCTGGGCAGGCCTTCGTGGGATCGTTGTACCCATGGAAGAACTTGCTCAGCACCCGGAAGTTCAAGCCGCTGTCGCCGAAGGCATCGCAATCGGCAATTCCCGGCTATCGAGAGTCGAGCAGATCAAGAGGTACACGATATTGAACGTGGAGTGGCATCCAGGCGGCGATGAGTTGACGTCCACGATGAAGCTCAAACGCAAAGCAATCGAACACAAATACAGCGCCCAAATTCAGCACTTGTACGGGATTGAACAGACATTCTGAAAAATTACCCAGCCTTCTCTTGCTGGAAAGTCGGCACAAGAGGGCGCCTAAAACGCTCCATTTGGAGAACTTGAAGCACAGGAGTTTTAAACATGAGCAAGAACACCGAAGTATTCGAACATCTTGTTGAAACGGAGAGACAGCGCGGCTTTACCCGTGATTTCCTTGCAACATGGGAGGACTGCGAATTTTGGGATACGGTCGAAGTCGGTCAAATGAAACGCAATGCGAGAACCTTTATCGTCGAGGAAGAAGACGTCGTCGCCTATAACAGAGCGCTCGGCGAGACTCACCCGCTCTTCGTCGATCCCGATTATGCCCGCGCTCATGCTCCTCACGGAACGGTTATCGTGCATCCGGTATTCATAACCACCATTGCGTTCTGGTTCGCGCAACCGGACTCGTCAGGCTCTTGGATCCGAACTCCCGGCGCGCGCAACCCATTTCAGCACATCGAGTTCTTTGACAAGCTTAATGTGGGTGACCGATTAACCCAGATGCAGGAAACAAGTGACCGCTACTGGCGCCGTGATAAGGCCTACATCACCACGCATTCAGTGTTGACCGACCAGAATGGGCGCAAGAAAGTCGAGTTCTGGGGCACGCTCATCCTGCCGCCCACCGCCGACGACGTTCGTCGTTTTGCCACAGCTTGATTACAGAGGAGACTGATCATGAATACAGTACAACAAGTTGAAACCAAAGCTGTCCCATATCTCGACGACCTCAAGGCCGGCGATGTACTGGAGCCGCTCGTTTACGAGATCACTCAAGATTTGATTCACCGTTACGGCCTCGCGAGTCTCGACCTTAATCCAGTGCATATGAATCCGGACTGGTGTGAGCGCGCCCAAGTATTTGGCACCCCTAAGACGGTTCAGCATGGCATGATGAGCATGTCATTCATGGCTTCTGTGGTGTTGAGGTCATTCGGGCCATTGGCTGACATCATCACGGTGGACAGCAAATTCACCAAGCCGGGACCTGTCGGTAATATCATTACCTGTAAGGGTAAGGTGCGCGATATCCATGTTCTGAACAACGGCAACGACTTTGCGATCATCAATATTGAGGCGACCGATCAGGATGGGGACATAGTAGGTATAAGCGAAGTACATGTGCGCCTTCCAAGGCTCCCAGGCGCTGGCGCAGTCTGATCTATTGCACGGCTAGCCAGTCGGCACCCCGCTCATAGCAGGTGCCGACGTTTACACCACTTATGTTAAAGTCGGCCTTCAGACTACAGTAGCGATTTATGACCGACACTTCCGCACGCAAAAACACGCATAACTTATCTCGAACCGCAACTCGAGCGCCAGCCAATCTGACTCAGCGTGGCACAGAGCGGCGTAGTGCCCTGCTTTCCGCAACGCTGCAGATTATCGTGCGTGATGGCCCGGGCGCTGTAACGTTTCGTACGGTGGTAGCAGAGGCCAACGCAAGTCATGGTTCGGTAACCTATTATTTTGGTACACGTGAAGAGCTTATCAAGGAAGCGATGGTACTGGTCGCCAATCGCAACATAGAAGTACTGTCGACTGTTTTGAGTGATTTCGAGACCATGCAGACCAATCCGGAGGCCTTGGCGACGGTGATCGCACGCCATTCTAATCAGCAAATGATTGAAGACCGCAGCATGGGGATCACAATCATCGAACTGCACTTGGCTGCAGCCCGATCGCCCGAACTTCGGCCTATTCTGCGTGAGTGGGGACGAGCTTACACCCGGATCATTCGCAAGGTTTTGACCAACCTCGGCTCTGACGATCCAGACGAGGATGCAGCACTAATGATCAATACCATCAGCGGACACGTTGTTAGCCAGCTAGCATTGCAGCGCAAAGATTTCGAAGTGTCGATTCTCCGTCCCGCACTAGTTCGACTGCTTGCAGTGATTGCCTCTAAATAACGAAGCTGTGGTTCGTTGCACCGCTTGTATCAATGGATCAAGCGCTATACCAAGCCAACGTATCAACTGTCGCATGATGGCCGAAAGCCAACGGTTGCTGTCTCTACTAAACCCGGGGCGATTCAATACACCGACGCTTAACACCAGTAGTCACAATCGATATTTTGAAGCTGAAAGACATCACACGATACTGCCCATCATCGCTAGTGATGAACGCTTAGAACGCCGAGCTAAATCGGCAGAGTGTCAGGATGAAAGTCCCTACGAGGTAAGGCTGGCGGGCCACCTCGTCCCCGAGTCATGCGCGACTGTCCGCAAGGGGCGCCGTGAAGTGTTGACAGGGGTGTCTGCAGGCGAAGTATCGAACGGCGAAATCATTAGTTGGAGAGGCAGATGCTGTTAAGCGAAGCAAAATGCAACAGGGCCAGTACCGTCAAGCCGCAAGGTATGGGCCACTCTCCCGCAGTCGCAGACCTTCAGCATGCAGATAAGCACTCTGTACGGAACTCGGGAGATCCCGGACATACCTCCACACTCAGCCTGTGGCGGCCGTATGGTGAAGGTCAATACGAACCGGCCAAGTTAATTGTCGCGCTATAGCAGCCTGCGGCCACTGAGCCTTCTGTGCATGGAAGATAAGTTGGTCCAGCAGGCAACCGTTGCGCTTATGCAGCACATTTACGAGGAAGATTTCCTTGACTTCTCCTACGGGTTTAGGCCGGGCAGGGGGCAGCACGATGCGCTGGATGCGCTCTACGTGGGGATCACGAGACGAAAAGTGAACTGGGTGCTGGATCTGGATATCCGGAAGTTCTTCGACCGGGTCGAACATGATTGGCTGATCACGTTTATCCAGCACCGGATCAAGGACAAGCGTCTGATTCGCCTACTGACACAATGGATGAAGGTAGGCCATTACGACGAGGACGGCAGGCACGTGCGCTCAGCTCGCGGAGTGTCTCAGGGCGCAGTGATTTCGCCGTTGCTGGCAAACATCTGTGAGCCGCACGCGACGAACGCTGCATAGCGTAAAGGACTGGTTATACCGAAACAGGCATCGGCCGGTTGGCGAGCAGAAACGCTGGCTGGCTGCAGTGATGCGGGGTCACCTGAACTACTTTGCCGTTCCAGGCAACGTCATCAGGGTGAGCCGCTTTCACACGGAACTTGGAAAGCTCTGGATGAAGGCGTTACGCCGCCGCCAGCGCTACCGTCTCCTGTGGGCGCGCTTCGGTCAGTTCTTGCGAGACGCGCTGCCACAACCCAGAGTTGTGCATCCTTGGCCAAACAAACGATTTGACGGTATACACTCAAGATAGGAGCCGTATGCGTTAGTAGCGCACGTACGGATCTGTGCAGGGGGTGCCGGGTGACCGGCATTCCTACTGCGACCGTCCCAAAGCCGTTGACGAACGGCTGCATATAGGCCATTGGGAGGGCGATACGATCCTTCATGGACATAAAAATTCTGGCGCAGTCACCTTGGTTGAAAGGCGCACGGGCTATCTTCTTGCAGACTGTGTACCGAAGCTTAAAGCCGGCTTAGTCATAGATGTCATCATCCGTGAATTAAGGCCTATCAGAGGCGCGGTACAGACGCTGACTTTGGACAACGGTTCTGAGTTTGCAGACCATCAGACGTTCAGCAACACGCTGTCGCTGACCTCGGATTTCTGTGACCCTTACCGGTCCAGCCAGCGGGGCTCCAACGAGAATACAAACGGCCTATTGAGGCAGTACTTCCCAAAAGGAACCGACTTCGCCAGGGTGTCCAGAAAGGCAATCAGGCAAGCCGTGAACAGACTGAATAACCGGCCAAGAAAGCGGTTGGGCTATCGCACACCGGCAGAGGTTTTCTGGGGCGAATACTCAGGAGCTTTAAATACGAGCGGTGCTGCACTTATTACTTGAATCCAAGAAAAAAGGGGGGATTACCGCCCGGCAGGCCACCCTTTTTTATTGCAGATTTGATTACTGCGCGAGACAAGCGCTCATGTGTTGATCCCGTGCTGGATCAGAAAATGTACAACCATAGCTTTCCTGCGAAACTATGCTCGCATCCAGAACGTTATCACCGATCGGTTTTATACCTGCGTTGACCCAGCCCACCAGGTCGCTAAACGCTGAAGACTGTTCTTCGACGGTGAAATCGCAGTGACCCGGTGCACGAATGGCTCTTTGTACAAGAAGGTTGTCGCTACCATTGGCAATCGCACGCCGGCGATAGATATGTTCATGGACGAACGGCACGTATAAGTCGCCCAAACCATGCAGTGTCATCACCGGAACCGAGAACTGTCCATTTACCTCCGGAATATAACGTAGGCCGTTTGCTCGCGGCGCGTTGGCAGCCGGGTCTGGCTCAACTCTCAGGATGGTGTTGTTAAAGGTGTTCTCTTCTGTAGATCGGAGCGGGTCATTGTCCAGTTGGTAAAAGGTGTTGAGATTGCGGACGATTCCCTCGAGTTCAATGCCGGCCGCTGTTGGAACACCCTGTGCGGTAAATGATGGGTTCGTCGATCAGAGAATACTGTCAATTTCCGACTGGTCAAAGTCCGCCGGGTAGGTGTTTGGGCCAAGTCCTGCAACATGCTGTGCCGCAAAGGTGACATCAAGCAAATAGTCGAACTCGTGTGTGCCGGCGACGACACCACACATAGGCATTGATGCATCATAGAAAACTTTGTTTCTGGCAGAAGATAAGGTTTCTTGTTCTACCGCAGCAGCCGCAACGTGCCCCCCCATTGAGACGCCTATGATGTAGGTTTTATGGGGTGCTACGAGTTGTCGACCGTTAGCTTCTGCGATGTCCGTAAATTTCAGTGCCAGGTCGTTGGTGTCTTCAACGCCGGCCTCAACGTCATAATAGTTTTTACTGTAACTGGAGGCGGCCCAGGCGAAATTATTATCGATAAGCCACTCGCGTAAGGCTGGTGCATCTACCGAGAGTTTATCGCCGGTTCCCTTGTAGCCATGGGCATACATTACGAGAGCACCATTCCAGTTTTCCGGAACCTCAACTAGGTAACCCGCACCGTTATCCATAACTCCGGACCAGATGTCTGTTGCGGTGTTTGCAATGGGGGACAGAGATAGGCTTGCAGGGTTAATAGCGTATGTGCGGGAGTCCTGCAGGCGAGCGGAGTCTTCGGTGTCAGTTGCAGGCGCTGTTTCGTTGTCACTTCCGCAGCCGAACAGTGTAAGCCCTGATGCGAGCACAAGGGTTTGATACAGGCGTTTCTTAAGTGGCATTACATACATACCTTTGGTTGTGACCGTCATTTCTCGGTCTTTTGATTTTTGTAGTTATTTATTTGGCTAAGCAGAATCACATACTGCTGGGCAAATATAGTTATGCACGGATCTCGAAATTCGTCAAGAAATCGCATTTTTAAATTTAGCATTCCAAAAAATTAGTTTTTCTTGAAAAAAATATCAAATAACCTAAGTAGATTGGAGGTCAGTTTCGCCTAGCAAAACATAGATTCAACACTATCAATTGTCTCGTCCGCTGTCCGGAAGGCAGTTGGGCACAGTATTTCCCCTGTTCCCTGCGGGCAGTATGCGTTTGTTTGGTTGTAACGAGTTTGGAAACCGGACGAGCTGATCAATCCTCCAATTCAGTGATGGCAACGTCACGAGCTCTTTAACAATTCCATGATCTCCAGGGCACCCCCGAATACACCTACGCCTACGACAATCTGGACCGGTAAACCGGCCTGATTTAGCGCGAAAACCGGGATAGATTTATTTTTTCTTTGAGCCCAGAATACGAGCCGAGGAAAAGAAGCTGAGGCTCTGGCATGGTTTCAGTGCGGTTTATGCGTTTTTCGAAATGATCATCCCCATGGTCAGGTGCATGCCGAACTTCCGGAGAATTTTATTAATCGTTTTGACGGTCGCGGATTCAGGATCACGTTCGATTGCTGAAATCGTGGTCGCCGAGAAACCGACAATCTTGCCAAACCGCTTTTGGCTCAGCCCGGTAAATTGCAGGCGTAGTTGCCGGATTGCCTCACCCAAGTGAATTTTAGAGTCGTTGAGCTCTGATAAAATCCGCCGTCGAACCTGGATTCGCTCTTCGCCAGTAATGGGCTTTTTCAGTTTAGGCATGGATAACCACCGTGTTGTCCTTCATTAATCCTACCCGCTGAAAGCGCTCCAGTTGCTTCAGAACCAGTTCAGGCTCGTGCATCCGCATCGCTTTATGGTTTACCACCTCGTCCGGCGCCCCGAAATCTTTCAGGCCCTTTGCCATGCCAGTCAGCTTTAGAAGCTCTTCGACCATAAGCGCCGCTGCCCGTCGATTGTCGACCGCCAGCTCTTCCAGGATGGCTGCGTAATCCGGGTTGCGCTTTTCGTTCAGTAGACGGTTAGGCCACCAGGTCGACATTGCGATTGCTTCGGGGTCCAGCACCATTGGAGCTACGTCATAAGCCGGTGCAAGCTCGATATCGCGGTCACGCTTAATCAGCGATGTGTTGCGCCCGTGGTTGTCGCGATTGCCCGTTGCCGTATTCAAGATATCCCGTACCAGGTAGTCCGCCAACAAGGCGTCCTGTTCGTCGGGTTTTGTTACGCACTCCCGGAGCTTGTGAATCACGTTGACGTGCTCCAGTCGAGCGCCATCGCCCAGAATTCCCATCATGGAATAGACAGATTCCATTCCATGACGCAAAACTCCATCCGGCCTCACCTCCCGGTCGAACCGCGGTAGCCAAAGCGCAAAATGGCCATCGATCGTGTCTATAAACGCGCCCGGGGTGGAGTTATATCTCCGTGCTTCAAGGAACTGGTAGATTGCTGCCTCACCTTCAAGCACCCGGATATCATCAGAAGATTTCTTGCCACGAGGGAATTTAACCAGCCAATGTCGGGCAACATCTTCATCTGGAATGGTTCCCTCAAGGGCGTATTGGCCCTCGTGGGTTTCAACCAGCAGGAGTTTGGGTGCATCGCCGCCAGCGCCTGAGGCACCGCCGATCGCCAACCGGAAACTGTGCGCGTACTGAATGAGGTTGTCGGCACGAGTGCAAACGTCTGCGCGATCAAAAAGCAGAACCTCTGATTCAGCGACCTGAGCTTCGAAAAGCTCAGTAGCCTCCTTGATACGCAAGTTACCAATCGGGCCAACACAACCTTCAGATAACAGCTGCGTATCGATTGTGTGTTCCGGGTCGCGAGCGTAACCCAGAGTTTTGACCCAGTGCCGGCGGCCGGCGCCTTGCGGAATAATATCCCGGAGCACTGGAGCAATCTCACCGTCAGTGTAATCACCACCGAAAATACAAGGCAATTTCACACTGATCGCCGTCCTATCAATCAGATCCTCTTTTTCAAAATCACCGGCCCGGTCGAGGGCATTAACCACATATTCTGTGTCGTAAGAGAACGTCGGGTTACCTAGCAGTCCTTGGCCGGGGTCACGGAAAGTCACAATACCGGTATCATGCCACTGGTTATCCCAGTGAATCTGCAGCGTGAGATTCATAGTGAGCACCTTAAGTTGCAATTATACTTGCAATATTATTCGGTAAATCGGGGAAACCTGCAAGTATAGTTGCAAGATGCTTGAATTCGTGATCATGGCGAAAGCAGGACTCGAACCTGCGACCCCTGCCTTCGGAGAGCGCCGCTACAGTGCGGTGAATAGGAGGGCTTAATCGACCAAGATTTGGAATGTCAAATACGTAATCCAATAACGCATAATATAAAAACGCCGATATATCAATATTTTGACCGATTAAAGCCGATTTTGGGCACAAGGCTGATAGGAATTAAGTGTCCGGAAACCGGACAATGGCAGCGGTCTGTTCGTCTTAAAAAGTATCCGATAGTTAACGATAGCGTCGGCTCATCTGAGTTCTTGGCCGGTGTTTTGATGTTAGTGGCTTGCTCTGTGTACGACAAACCGCCCGGTGGGGCCATGTTTGATAATATATGGATGCGTAGAATCGCCGAGGGAATAAGTTGAGCTTGCATAATCAGGACGTCATCAATAAACTGAGTCGTAACATACCCGCTATGCCTATGTCTGCCTCGGCAGTCACGCACAAATCGAGCGGGTTTTTTTATGCCTGGAGGAAACAGGCATGACGCAGTTCAGCAAGCCCGCTATAGATGTCTCGCAACAGATTCATCTGCTGAAAAGAAGATCCATAGATGGGCGCCAGCACCGGATTGAGATACCTCAATGAGATAAGGCATACCTTCACCACGACAGGCTTGGGCCAGCGCACGACCGTCTGCTCTCCAGTCGTCCTTATCAAAATCCACCGCCAGGAGGTAACAGGAGCTGTCCGGTAGCAAAGGGTATAGCCCAGCGACATGCTTGCCAGACAAGTGGTCGTACACCGCATTGAAATCCAGAGGCTTGAATTTTCTGTGTGGACATTCTCCGCACTTGATCCTGGGTTTCTGACAAATACCGGGGGCCCACTCGTTCTCGCAGGCGACGGCATAGCCGGAACGGCCGCTGGCACCCTGCCAGCGAATCGCATATATATCCTGTCTGCCGTGAAAGAGCTTCCTGAACAGTTCGAGTTTTTGATCAGAAGTTAAACGATTGGGAGCATCCAAGTTTTGGGAACGAGGTGCAAATGAATGGTCGCGTGAGAAACGTGAAGAATTCGCCAACGATCTCAGAAATCTTTGGCCTGTTGAGGCCTCTCTGAATCGGAGTAAGGGGGCAAAGGACCCGATGAATGGCTCCCGCCAAACGGCCAGTGCGGCTACGTTGCTCGCTTTTTCCGGATCGTGAAGCAATATCACCTGGAACCGAAAGATAACGAAACAGAATGGATTCGAGCCTTCCTGGTTAGGTGCCAAAGTTGAGCCCCTGCTACACGCACCTGTCAACCTTCTCCGGTTTCAGGCTAAGCCACCCCGCATGAGAAGTCTGCGGGAATCCAAATATCATCATTAAACATAGAACGAATGCCCGCCCAGTGGGTGGGCATTTGCCTCTCCTATTCAAGCTTTTCATAGGAGAAGTCGTTCCTGATATTGGCGTTAAAGTAAGTGCCCTGTGAGCTGGCACCCGCAAGATCGTCAAAGATGGGACTATAGACATTGAAATACCGGTAGATTCCTCCGCTGTCGAACTCAGCGTCCAATACGCACGCATGGCACTCTGTTACCCGGCGGACTGAGGTGTCAGTCTAATTCTGGTTGCTCGACATTCATCTGAATCCAGTCGCGGAAATTTGCGTCTTTAAAATCATAAGAACCGTGGGACAGCAATGACAGGTAATGTCCACGCAACCGGTTAACCGAGTTTTGAATCGTGTGGGTTTGTACCTGCGGTGAATCGATGCCTAGATGGCGAGCTACAGTTACCGAGGATGAGTTAGCGTAGGTCACAGGGTGCAAGGTGCTTTCATGTTATATGTCTATCACTTAGCATCCCACGGGTTGATGATCGTTACGCCTGATAACTGGAAATCAGCCACGTTTCGCGTTACCAGGGTCATGCCGTGAACAAGTGCGGTTGCTGCAATCAGGCTATCCATTGCTGGGCGTGGGTCGGGTACATGGAGCACCGCACAACGCTGCGCAACGGCTGTATCAACTGGCAGGATACGTCCAGCAAAGGCTGGCAAAACATGGCTCTCTAACCAAGACCGGAAAACAGCGCCTTGTGGTGGGTCACGCCGCTCGACCAACAACACGCCCATCTCTAGTTCCTGAACAGTGATGGCTGACAAGTAAAGATCTACGACATCCACACTATCAGCCCACTGCACCACATTGTTATCGGCTCGGCCAAGGCGGATTTTTCTCAGTTCAGAAACCACGTTGGTATCAAGAAGAAACATCAGGAAAAGTCCGCAGGCCGTGCAAGATCATGTGAGCGCGGAATCTCGAAATCAACATCAGCAATGCCTGGCATTGCCAGCAAATCGGCAATCTTCTTGTGACCACCTGTAATACTCTGATAAAGCTCGATGCTCATGAGAACGTGCGCTGGACGGCCCCGGTCAGTGATGAACACCGGCCCATTGTTTGCGGCTCGCTTTGCCTCGCTCGCACCTTGATTGAACTCGCGGCTTGATACAGTGGTGATGGTCATGGGTGCACCTCTAAAACGTGAATTATGTAGGCATGTTACTACACGTCAAAAAAAGGAGCAAAGATTTCCGAGAAACGGATTACATAAGGGATCAGGATGCGCGAAGCAGGTTGGTACCAAGTCGGACGGCATCCATCATCAATATGTCGGCCGCACGTGTGGAACCGCTTTGTAGCGATCCAATTTTCAAGACATGTGTGTGATGCGGTCGAGCACGAACTTCGGCGGCAATATCCCGACTAAAATCGATAAGACGTGTAAGCCCCGATATTTGTAAGCGCTCCACCAACCCCATCTTAACCGCTTGACCAGAATTCAGAGTTTTGGTCTTGGGTGCTGACTCGTGCGTAACCTATGGTCATAAAAGGTGTCTTTACTGTTCATAGATTTTTTACGTGGTTGTTGGACGTTAAACAATGGGAAAAGCGGTATTTTTGAGGGTATGAGCTGAGTATATGGTTATGTTGAATTAACAATAATAGGCTGATAGCCCATTGTTTCTCTGCTGATCTGTCATTTATTCAAGGTGTCGGAGGTTAGCTCTCGATGGATGAGATTCTTCGGTGGTCTGGATGGTGTTTACAGTGGAGTCTGGTCTCAAGTTCCGAGCGAATCATGACCCGACCTCCCCAGCCGGTCATGCCTGTAATCCACGATTCGCAGCATCACGCAGGTAACCTTGGAACGGGCGCATCAAGTGCTTACAAGGAGCCTGTTGGCATGGTTATGCTCGGAAAAGATTCAAATAATCGCTGAAGGTGAACAAACGATTGCGGTGTTGCCCAGTGATCTCCACTAGCACCCCGAAAGAGACCAGATCGGTAATTAATGCTGAGGCCGTGTTGGTTGATGCACCAAGCGTATCCGTTGCCCACTTTACGTCGATCACCGGTTGTGCATAGAGGTGACGCATCAGTTTGTGGGCATTGTCTTGACGGCGCTTACTGAAACGCGGCAATACGTCTCTTTCAATACGTTGTCTCAAATCAATGATGGCACGAAAAACCGATGCTGAGGCACGTGCGGTTTCCACTACGCCAAACAGGAAGAAAATCAGCCACTCGCGCAAGTGATTGCCTTGGCGAACGGCCATCAAGTGGTCCACATACGCTGTTTTGTTACGCTCAAAATAGTCTGAAAGGTATAACGCTGGCTTGTGCAGCAGTCCTTCGGACGCAAGATAAAGTGAAATCATCAGACGTCCAAGGCGGCCGTTGCCATCCAGGAACGGATGAATAGTCTCGAACTGGTAATGGGCAATGGCGATGCGGACTAGTGGATGGACGAAAAATTGCTCAGCATGAAGAAATTTTTCCAGATCACCCATCAACTCGGGTACATGCTCGTGGTGTGGTGGAACAAAGACCGCGTGCTTCAGGCTGACGCCGATCCAGTTCTGGCTGCTGCGAAATTCACCCGGTTGCTTATGTTCACCGCGAACGCCTTGCAACAGCTTGGCATGGGTTTGCCGCAGCAGGCGCGTTGATAACGGCAGCGTATCCAGAGAATCGATGGCAAAGTTGATCGCGTTTATGTAGTTTTGCACCTCAGACCAATCGTCTTTCTCTTCTGGCTTCAGGTCGTCGACGCCTTTGAAGATATCCTCAATATTGGTCTGTGTGCCCTCTATACGGCTGGACTGAGAAGCCTCTTTTGCAACGTACATACGAATGAAAAAATCGATGTCAGGGATCAATTGAGCGAAGGCGTTCAGTTCACCCATGGCGCGATCCGCACGCCCGAGTAAATCCATTAGTTCAGGATCAGCGATGATCCACTCATGGCAGATAGGCTCGGGCAGGAAGGCTTTGTACTCATAGCGCTGTTCGAAGCTGCCAGCTTTATAATCTGTAAGATTCATATGTCAGAAACGCCCTTATTTACGATATAAGAAAAACTCTATGTCAGTTTGCAGCATAGGTATAGTTTTATGTCAAAATATCATGAATTTCTGATATAGAGCTGCGTTTATGTCAGATGCGATCCTGCATTACTGAATGGTCTCGATACGACGTTAGCTAATCACTATTTTCCTACTCAAAGACTTCTTCCAAAATTCCGTTTTTCTTGAGCTGCGGGCTAGTTATCTGGCAGTCCGCGAAGGACGTAAAAATGACTGAAAACACTGTATCGGTGCCATTGGTTGTGTCTCTTAATCTGACAGTGTTGCCGGTTGTCTGACTAAATAGTACAAGTCTGGATGAGATGACTACTATTGACCTGAAAACCGTTCAGTCAGAGGGGAGCAGGTCACAGGTAGTAAAGCGTGCCAAGAACAACCCCTTCAATGCCGAGTCGGCAGCTTCGGAAAAAGTAAGGCCGCTGTTCTGATTTGCTTAATCCCCAGTCCAGTAGCCGAAGCAGAGCTGGTTAATAAATCATCGAGTGGGCTTTGTCAACCACCTGCAAGTTCCTGATAGAGGTTGATCGCACCTTGAAAAATGTCAGAAATAGTGATAGTTTTTCTGACATTAGTTGGAGGCACGTGCTATGTCCGTTAAAGAGTCTGTTCAACAGCAGATTGAAAAAGTTCCATTAGGTGAACCCTTTACCAACAGCCGTTTCCTGCGGTTGGGGTCGCGTGCTGCTGTCGATAAAACACTGTCCAGGCTCGTAGAAGAGGGTGCTATTCAGCGGATTGCACGTGGCGTTTTCGTCAGACCCAAGCAAAGTCGGTTTGTCGGCAATGTCATGCCGGATGTTTCTCGCGTGGTCGCGGTGATTGCGAAAGACCATGGTGAAACCATCCAGGTGCATGGTGCTGAAGCGGCTCGTCGTTTTAAACTCAGTACCCAAATGCCAACGACACCGGTTTACTATACGAGTGGGCCTACCCGTGAGATTCGTATCGGAAACCTCAAGGTGAAGCTCGTGCACACCAGCAGTGGAAGGAAGCTTCAGCATGCAGGCGAGAAGCCTGGTCTGGCACTCTCTGCGCTTTGGTATCTGGGGGAAAACAACATCAATACCGAAGTGATGCGGCGCATTGAAGAAGGCCTGAGTGCGGAAGAGTTCGAAACACTTCGATCCTCAAGAATGCCGGCCTGGATGAGTGAGGCGTTCAGGCAATACGAGGCAGGGCGCGCCCATGGCCGACCAACACACCGTTGAATAGGTGGTGCCACCGCTAAAGCGGCCGTTCAGGGCCGCGAGTTGGTGCGCCATGCTGATTGTGCGTTTGCTTGATGGGAGCGGTGTGAGCCGAGAGGGTCACGCACCTTTCTGCGAGAGGCTGAGGGTGAAACTCCCTTGGTCTACTCACCTTAGCTACTGCCCTTCAGCAGTGCGTGGTCAACATTGGTACCTGTACCTGATCATGAACATTTACAGCCGTAAGATCGTGGCATGGATCATGAGCGATTAGCGCACCGGACGCTGGTTTATGAAAGAGCAAAGCGCCAGAATCCTCGGCGCTGGTCTGGCAACATCCGGAACTGGGAAGTCACCGGATCAGTATTGCTCAATCCTGGCAAACTGCAAGAAATTGAGCACAATAAACTAGCTGCTTAAACGCAGTCATTTGGACAACTGGGTTGAAAACCGCCGAAATGGCCAAGCCAAGTATACAGGAGGTGCCAGCACTATGACCGTGGACCGCAATCTGGCGTACCTGCAGTCACTACTGAAAGAACTATGCTCACTGCCTCAGGAAACCGAGTGGGTGGAGTTCAAACAAGATAACGACGATGCACCGATGATCGGCGAGTACATCTCTGCGCTGGCCAATTCCGCAGCTTTGCTGGGCAAGCAATACGGTTATGTCGTTTGGGGTGTGGAAAACGATACCCACACGGTTAAGGGTACATGCTTCAAGCCTTCAGCGGCTCGCCATAAGCAACAGGAATTGGAAAGCTGGCTGTTACAGAAAACCGTACCGAAGATCCATTTCCGCTTTTTCGAGTTTGCCGCCGCCGCCAATGAGCAGCCGGTGGTGATTCTGGAAATCCAAGCTGCGGCGCATACACCAGTGCAGTTCGATGGTATCGAGTTTATTCGGGTGGGCTCCTACAAGAAAAAGCTGCGGGAGTTCCCAGAGAAAGAGCGGGAACTTTGGCGGGTGTTTGACCGAGTGCCGTTCGAGCAGCAGTTTGCAGCTCAGAATCTTGACGCGGGCGAGGTGTTAAAACTATTGGATTATCCCGCCTATTTTGACCTGACCGACCAACCTTTGCCCGAAGGACGTGAGGCCATCTTGGCAGCCCTTACTGCAGACCAGATGATTGAGCGAAATGACAGCGGTCATTGGAGCGTCACTAACTTGGGCGCAATCCTTTTTGCAAAGCGCCTGCAGGATTTTCAGGCTCTGGGGCGCAAGGCTGTACGGTTGATTCAGTACAGGGGTAATAACAAGCTTGAGACCATTCGGGAAATTACGGGTAACAAGGGTTACGCCGTGGGTTTTGAGGGGTTAATTGACTACCTCAAAACCCTTTTGCCGTCCAATGAAGAGATTGGCAAGGCCTTTCGGGAAGAGGTGCCTATGTATCCTGAACTGGCTTTGCGAGAATTGGTGGCCAATGCTGTTATTCATCAGGATTTCAATCTGAGCGGCACAGGCCCGATGATAGAGCTTTTTGGTAATCGGCTGGAGATAACCAATCCCGGCGTTCCCTTGGTTGATACGCAGCGCTTTCTTGATAGCCCTCCACGCAGTCGAAATGAAGCACTTGCGTCGTTTATGCGCCGTATTGGCGTATGTGAAGAACGGGGCAGTGGAATTGATAAGGTGATTGCCCAGGTTGAGCTCTATCAGTTACCCGCCCCGATTTTCGAGCAAACACAAGAGCACACACGGGTAGTGCTGTTCTCTCATCGAGATTACAAGGATATGGAGCCGGAGGATCGCGTTCGGGCTTGTTACCAGCACTGCTGTTTGAAGTACGTTAACCGAGAGCCTATGAACAATACATCTCTGCGTGAGCGGCTGCGCATCGATGAGGCGAACAGTGCCATGGCCAGCCGGATACTCAAACAGACTATAAAGGCCGGATTGATTCGGTTGTATGACCCGAACTCGAACAGGAAGGCATATCGGTACGTGCCATTTTGGGCGTAAGCCATTTCTCATTTGATGGTCATTTGACTGGGTAAGAGTTTTTAAAACGAGGTCTTGGGTTAAATCTTTTTAAATCAGTCAGTTGCCTCTTGCGCTTCATTTGACTGGTGGCCGGTTAGCCAATTGATTAGTAAGAATGAGTCCATGGCCAGCCAAACCAACGAACAGGCACTGGAAGCGAGCATCGAGAAGTTCCTTACCGGCTGGGACAAGCGAACGACTTCAATGCGCGCTATGCGGTTGATACCCGCTTCTTATGGCAGTTTCTGGAAACCATGCAGACTGAAGAAGTAGCTCCGCGGACTATGACGCTTGTCTGGCTGGCCGATTGAAGCTGTTGCCAGAGACAGACAGCTTGAAAGGTCTGCGAGGAGACTATGAGGAAATGGTGGGTGCGGGCATGATGTATTCAACGCTCCCGAGTTTTGATGAGATTATCGAATCGATTCAGAACCGCGAAAGCAGTATCAATGATTGGTGACGAGCTTCGCATTAGCGCGCTCAAAGATAATGCAGTTTAAAGGTCTTGGGCACATCACGGGCACCGTTTGGGCACAGCCAATAAAAAAGGCCCTACGCTTTCACGTAAGGCCTTTTAGAATATGGTGCGCCCAGCAGGATTCGAACCTGCGACCCCTGCCTTCGGAGGGCAGTACTCTATCCAGCTGAGCTATGGGCGCATTCGAGATCAACGGCTATGCATCAATTTCGAGTGCGCAATCTTACGTGCGCGAGCGTACGCTGTCCAGCCCCGGCTCGTTGGTGGGGCTTGCCTGTCGTTAGGGGAAAAGGTGCGTGGGCGTTATGCTCACCAGTGCACCTTCATTGCTGAAGGATACCTCGCCATCCTGGATGGTTATCTGGTAGTTCATGTTGCGTTCTACCAGGCCAGCGAGTGCCTCCGTGGATTCAGTGGGCAGTTCAATAATTGTGAGGTTGCGGAAGCGGCTCAGCTTGTTTTTGTGCTTCTCCAGCCATATAGGCACGGCGCGAGCACCGTAAGCGTATAGGATAACTTGGCGTGCGCGGTTGCAGGCTTTGCGTAGGCGGCTTTCGTCGGGCAGGCCCAGTTCAATCCATTGTTCAATCTCGCCACTCAGGCTTTTTTGCCAGAGCTCCGGCTCGTCGTCTTTGCTCAGGCCTTTGGTGAATTCGAGTCCCTCACAGGCGTTCAGTGCATAGGCCAGCAGGCGAATCATCATGCGCTCGTCATTTTCTGACGGGTGCTGGGCTATTGTGAGCTGATGATCCGCATAATAGTGCCTGTCCATGTCGGCAATATTGAGCGTGGCTTTATAAATCGTTGCTTTGAGCGCCATGGCTGTCCTGCATTGGTATCAATATGTTGATTTGCGTTAGTGTAATGCAATTCATTGGGTGATGAGCAAAACGACATGTCGATGTTGCGCGGTTTTTTGATACTGGTTTTGTTTTTCCTTTTTGGTGAGGCGTTGCGGTCGGTGTTTTTGATACCGGTCAGCGGCGGTGTGCTGGGTATGATTTTGATGACCTTTACGTTGATGCTGCGGGGCAGTGTGAGCGATGAATTGGCGTCGGCCAGCCAAGCGCTGATTTCGGTGCTGGTGTTATTGATCATGCCAGGCGTCGTGGGGGTGTTTTTTATGGCCTCACAATTCTCTGGTCAATGGCTGGCCGTGTCGGCGGCATTGTTGTTGGGCACCTTTTTGAGTGTTCTGACCACCGTGTTACTCATGAAAAGCATGGTTCGCCTGTCTGCGCGGGAACGTGCTAATGACTGAGCTTGCCGAGCGTTTCCTCTCTCTTCCCGAGGTCCTGTCTGCCAGCCCGATGCTTGCAATTGGCCTTACGTTGAGCGCCTTTTTTGCCGGTAGCTGGCTGTTTGCACGCATTGGCCGACCTTTATGGATGCCACCTGTGGTGCTATCCGCCGTAATGTTGGCAGCGGCGATTGCCATTCTATCGATCGACTATGTTAGCTATCAGAAGGGCGCGCTCTGGATAACTGTATTGCTTGGGCCCGCAACGGTGGCGCTCGGCATTCCGCTGTATCAGCAGATTCATCATATACGCGCTATGTGGCTTCCGATTGTTGTCACACTGCCGTTGGCCGCCACATTGGCGGCGGTTTATGCGGTGGTGATTGCGTGGGCAATGGGTGCGACGCCAGAGGTGCTTGCGTCGCTGGCGCCTAAGTCTGTGACTGCTCCAATTGCTATTGGTGTCACGAAACAGCTAGGCGGGTCGGTGCCCCTGTTGATGGGTGCTCTACTGATAACCGGCGTGGTTGCGACTCTGTTTGTGGACTTGCTGGCGAAATGGGCCTCGGTTAAGGACGAGCGTATTCTCGGTTTTGCTCTTGGTCTTAATGGCCACGCTATCGGAACGGCCAGAGCGTTTGAGATTAGTCATACTGCAGGTGCTTTCGCATCGTTGGGGATGGGGCTAACTGGCGTGTTTACCGCACTTATATTACCTCTGGTTTTCCGACTTTAATGGCTGGCGGCAGCTTCCTGCAAAAGCCGTTATTCAGTTCACGAATAGCCGCAAGTTGTAATTTCGATTGCTGTAAGTAGTTTCCGGGACTAGGTTCTACTGTAGACGACTGGGGCGCATGAGCCTCGGTGTGCCATAAAAAATGCCGTAAAACTCCCTAAAACAACAACGGAAAACGCAATGAAAAAACTACTTGCAGCTATAGTCGGGTCCGTGGCGCTAGCCGCGGCTCCTATGGCTCTGTCTGCCGAGGCGACGAAAGAACTTAAGATGGCGTACGACGCCGATCCGGTTACCCTCGACATTCATGAACAGCTTTCCGGTGGCACTCTGCAGTTGTCACACATGTCTTTTGATCCGCTGGTGCGTTGGACAAAAGATCTTGGTTTTGAGGCTCGCCTGGCAGAAAGTTGGGAGCGTGTTGATGACAAAACCATGCGTTTCAAACTCCGTGAAGGGGTGAAGTTCCATTCCGGCAACGAGCTCACGACTAAAGATGTGAAATTCACTTACGACCGCCTGAAAGAAAGCCAAGACTTCAAGGCCATATTCAAGCCGTTCAGTGGCATTAATGTCATTGATGATTACACCTTTGAACTGGTGACCAGCGAGCCATTCCCGCTGCTGCTTAATACTGCGACCTACATTTTCCCGCTCGACAGCGAGTTTTATTCTGGCGAGACCGAAGATGGCAAGAAGAAAGACGCCATTTCGAAGCATGGCAGCTCGTTTGCTTCTGGCAACCTGTCCGGCACTGGCCCCTACATGGTCACGTCACGCCAGCAGGGCGTGCGAATGGAGTTTGAACGCTTTGCGGATTACTGGGATGAAGACTCCCCGGGTAACGTAAAGAAAATCGTGCTGACCCCTATCAAAGAAAACAACACCCGCGTGTCTGCGTTGCTGTCCGGCGGCGTGGACTTTATCGCGCCGGTGCCGCCTACGGATCTTGAGCGCATCAAACGCGACGAAAACACGGATCTGGTCACCATGAGTGGCACCCGTATTATTCTGTTTCACCTGAATCAGGAGCGAGTCGAGGCCTTCAAAAATCCAAAAGTACGCCAGGCCGTAGCCTATGCTATCAATCAGGAAGGCATTGCCGCCAAGATCATGAAAGGCTTCGCCACGCCCGCATCCCAGTTGTCACCGGCTGGCTATCAGGGCCACAACGAATCCCTGAAATTGCGTTATGACGTGAAAAAAGCTCAACAACTGATGAAAGAAGCCGGTTACGAGGATGGTTTTACCGTCACCATGATGGCGCCGAACAACCGCTACGTGAACGATGACAAAATTGCTCAGGCTGCGGCTGCGATGCTGGCCCGCATCAACATAAAAGTGGATCTCAAAACCCTTCCAAAAGCCCAGTATTGGCCCGAGTTTGATAACCGTTCGGGAGATATAATGCTGATTGGTTGGCATGCAGACACCGAGGATTCCGCCAACTTTTATGAGTTTCTAACCTTCTGCACCGAAGCGGGCAGTGGCGCTGGCCAGTACAACGCCGGCAACTACTGCAACCCGGAAATCGATGCGCTGGTTGAGAAAGCCAACGTTGAAACCGATGTGGAAAAGCGCACCGCCATGCTGCAGGAAGTGGAGCAGCGTCTGTACGACGACGCCGCTTTCGTTCCATTGCATTGGCAGGATCTGGCTTGGGCAAGCAAGAAGAACGTGAAGATTGAACCGATTCTGAACGTGATGAACTTCCCCTTCATGGGCGACCTAGTCGTAGAGTAAGAGGAGCATGCCCCCTCTCTCCAAACCTCTCTCCCGCAAGGGGAGAGAGGCTTTAAAATACTCATTAGCGGTAAATCCTTCATGTTAGCGTTTTTGGTTCAACGGATATCCCAGGCAGTGCTGGTTATGTTCGTGATCAGTGTGATCGCGTTTGCCATTCAGGACGGTCTGGGAGATCCACTTCAGCAAATGGTGGGTATGTCTGTCTCGCTGGAGGCCGGGAAGCCCTGCGCGATGAGCTGGGGTTGAATGATTCCGTGGTTGTTCAATATTTTCGCTTTGCCGGCAATGCGGTTCAGGGCGATCTGGGCACCTCCTATTTTTACGGCAAGCCTACCCTTGAGGTGATTTCTGAGCACCTGCCGGCGACTCTGGAGCTGGTGATCGGGTCCAGCCTAATTATCATGCTGTTGTCGGTGCCCATTGGTGTCTATGCGGCGATTCGGCCACAGGCGTTGATGGCCAAGCTTTTTATGGGCGTGAGTACCGTCGGCATATCCATCCCGGTATTTCTTACGGCCATTGTTCTTATCCAGATATATTCCATAGGCGTGACGGTTGCGTGGTTTCCCGTGGATACCGGTTGGGGGCAATGGCTAAACGGCGCTCTAAGCACCGAAGGAGGCCTGCCGTCCTATGGCCGCGGCGATGAATTAACCCATCTTTTCGGCACTTGGGATTCCGGCTTTTTCTCGAAGAACGGTCTGTTGCACCTGGTGCTGCCCTGTGTATCGCTGGCGTCCATCATGCTGCCGCTGTTCATCCGCTTGATTCGTGCGGAGATGATGGAAGTGCTGCAAAGCGACTACATTCGCTACGCCCGGGCCAAGGGCCTGAGCGCGGTGCGGATTAACTTTCTTCATGCCCTTAAGAACACCATGCTGCCGGTTATCACCGTAGGCGGCGTGCAGATTGGCGTAATGGTGGCCTATACGATTCTTACGGAAACCGTGTTCCAGTGGCCGGGCGTTGGGCTGATGTTTCTGGAAGCCATTACCCGCAGTGATATTCCTCTGATTGTCGCCTATCTGATGGTGGTGGGTCTGATTTTTGTGATTACCAACACGCTGGTGGATCTGGTTTACGGGCTGGTGAACCCCACGGTTAAACTGACAGGTAAGAAAGCATGACAACAGCGACTCTTTCACGCTGGGATCGCTTTCGCGACTCCTTTCTTTGGTACAGCTTCAAGCGCGACAAGGTGGCTATTGTCAGCTTTCTCGTGCTGCTTCTGATGGTGCTGGCAGCCATTTTTGCGCCTTTGCTAGCCCCAACGGACCCATACGATCTGGCGCTAATCAACATCATGAACTCGGAAATGCCGCCGCTGGGCATGGAGGGCGCAGACCCAGCGTTCCCTCTGGGTACAGATTCCCAAGGCCGGGATATGCTCTCCACCATTCTTTATGGTACCCGGGTGTCTCTGCTGATCGGCTTTGGCGCCGTGGTACTGCAGGCTACACTTGGTATTGTGTTAGGGCTGTTGGCGGGCTATTTGGGTGGTCGGGTAGATTCCCTCTTGATGCGTATTGCCGATGTTCAGCTTTCGTTCTCCACCCTGATGGTCGCCATCATTGTAGGCGCGGTATTCAAGGCCAGTTTCGGCAACCTGATGTTTGGTGAGATCGCCATTTACATGCTGATTTTTATCATAGGTATCGCCGAATGGCCGCAAATCGCCCGCACAGTGCGCGCGTCTGTGCTGGCGGAGAAAAAGAAAGAGTACGTTGATGCGGCCAAGGTGATGGGCTTTCGTACCAACCGCATCATGTTCCGCCATATTCTACCCAACACGCTATCTCCGATTTTTGTTATAGCCACCGTCCAGATCGCCAACGCGATTATTTCCGAAGCGGCTCTGTCGTTCCTCGGGCTTGGTATGCCGGAAACCCAACCTTCTCTGGGCTCGCTGATCAAATCCGGCTTTGACTACATCCAGAGCGGCTCTTGGTGGATTACCCTGCTTCCCGGCCTGGTGCTGGTCGTGCTCGTGCTGGTCATCAACCTATTGGGTGACTGGCTGCGAGATGTCATGAACCCACGGCTGTACAAGGGCTAAAAAACCATGAAAAGCGACACACCACTGCTGGAAGTAAAAGATCTGGATGTTCGCTTTGCCGTGCGCGGCGGCGATCTTACAGCCCTGCGCGGTATCAGCTTCAGCCTCGATAAAGGCGAGCGGTTAGGCTTGGTGGGGGAGTCCGGTGCCGGTAAATCCGTAGCGGCCTTCTCGATTCTCAACCTAATTGCCAACCCGGGTTATATCGCCGGGGGGCAGGTTCTGTTCGAAGGCCGGAACTTGGCTGCCATGGGTGAGCGAGAGCTGCGCAAGATTCGCGGTAACCGCATTGCCATGATATTTCAGGATCCGATGATGACGCTTAACCCGGTGCTGAAGATTGGCACCCAGATGGTTGAGGCCCTTAAGGCGCATCGCCGGATCAGCACGAAAGCGGCAAAGGATATCGCGCTGAGCAAGCTGCGCAAGGTGCAGATTCCCTCGCCGGAAAAACGGCTTGATCAGTATCCCCACGAGTTGTCAGGCGGCATGCGACAGCGGGTGATTATTGCCATTGCCCTGTTGCTGGACCCGGAAATTATTGTTGCCGATGAGCCCACCACGGCGCTGGATGTCACCATACAGGCCGAAATCATGGCGTTGCTACTGGATTTGTGTGAGCAGGAAAACGTCGCGCTGATGCTGATCACCCACGACTTGGGTGTTGTCTCCCAGGTAACTCAGCGCATGCTGGTAATGTATTCCGGCCGCATTATCGAGCAGGGGTCAACGCGGGAGATCATCAACGATGCCCAGCACCCGTATACCCAGGGATTGATCAATGCATTGCCGCAGATGGGCGAGCCTGGTGCGCGGCTGTTCCAGATTCCTGGCTCCATGCCGTCCTTGAATAATGTACCTACAGGTTGCCCGTTCCACCCGCGCTGTGATTTCGCCACCGATCAGTGCCGGCAATCTATGCCTGAGTATGTGCGCTCCGGCAATGTGGATGTGGCGTGCTATGAAGTCAGCAACCTGATTGAGCAGGAGAAACGCATGCAGGAGGCCGGATCATGACCTCCCCTTTGGTAGAAATTCGCGGGCTGGAAAAACGGTTTGATCTATCTGGCAGCCTGCTGGAGCAGATCACTTTCAAGGGCGGTCGGTTTCAGCGCAGGCAGGAGGCGGTTCATGCCATCAACGGTGTTGATCTGCAGGTGCATAGAGGCGAGGCACTGTGTGTGGTGGGCGAATCTGGCTGCGGCAAGTCTACGATTGCGCGCACAATTATGGGTTTGTTGTCCCCCAGCGCAGGGGAGGTGCACTACGGCGGTCAGCGTATCGATAATCTTAAAGGTCGGGATGTGCTGCCGTATCGACGTAAAATGCAGATGATCTTCCAGAACCCCTACGCTTCTCTGAATCCGCGTATGACGATTCAGCAGACCTTGGAAGAACCGATTCATTTTCACCGCCCAGACTTGGCCCGCAGCGAAGTGCGGGGCAAGGTTCAGGAGGTTATGGCGTCCGTGGGCATAGATCCGGACTGGGGCAGCCGGTTTGGCCACGAATTCTCCGGCGGCCAGCGCCAGCGCATTGCGATTGCGCGTGCCCTGGCGGTAGACCCTGAGTTCATCGTGGCGGACGAACCCATCTCGGCGCTGGACGTATCCATTCAGGCCCAAGTACTGAACCTGCTGATGGAGGCCCAAGAAACCCGTAACCTGACGTACCTGTTCATCACCCATGATCTTGCGGTGGTAGAGCACTTCGGCACCCGGGTGGCGGTGATGTATCTCGGGCGAGTGTGTGAGCTGGCGGATACCAAAACACTGTTTGCCGAGCCACGGCATCCTTACACCCAGGCGTTGCTCTCGGCGATCCCCAAGCTGGAAGACGACAGGCCCAACTTTATTCGGCTGCAGGGAGAGGTACCAACGCCGGTTAATCTGCCATCCGGGTGCGTATTCCATGGCCGCTGTCCTTATGCCAATGAGCGCTGTCGTCAGGAAATACCCCTGCTGATCACCACGGATGGTGGTGCGCAGGTTGCCTGCCATGCGGTGGAAGAGGGGCGGTTGTAAGAGGATAGCGGCTATAGGCTATGATGCGGGCGTGAATAGTCTGGAAATAGCCGTCACTCTTTAACTGTACTCTTTATTAATTGGCTGGGGAGCCCATGGAAATACGCTGGTTGGAAGACTTCATGGCGCTGGCTCGCACGCGCCATTTTTCCCGTGCGGCCGAACTTCAGCATGTAAGCCAGCCCACATTCAGCCGTCGCATCAAGCTGCTTGAAGAAGCCATGGGCGCCACTCTGATTAACCGCCAGACGCTGCCGCTGTCGCTGACACCTGCCGGGGAACGGTTTTTTGAACTGTGCCAGCGGGTGACCCGAGACGTTCGGGACGTGCGGGGCCAGATTGCCGATATGGAAGCGGAAGTATCGTCGCGTATTAGCGTGGGGTCTACCCAAGGGCTGTTTTCCCACTTTTATCAGGGCTGGGCCACGGAAGTGGGCGTTGCAGACCGACTACAGCTTAACCTTAAGGCGACAAGCTGGGTGGGGGAGCAGTTTTTGGATGCCCTGGACGGCGGCGAATGCGATCTAGTGTTGTGCTACTGGCATCAGGATTTACCCTGGGGTGACCGGCTGGGCCGGGGCGAGTACGAATCCATCACGCTTG
Organism: Marinobacter sp. LV10R510-11A; assembly: GCF_900215155.1. Lineage (NCBI taxonomy): Bacteria > Pseudomonadati > Pseudomonadota > Gammaproteobacteria > Pseudomonadales > Marinobacteraceae > Marinobacter > Marinobacter sp. LV10R510-11A. The sequence continues at coordinate 2,724,315 of NZ_LT907980.1, read as the reverse complement.
CCCGCGAGTGGCTGGTGCCAGTGAGTGTGGCGACAGATAGCGGCGAACCTCGGTTTTCTCTGCCGGGAACGGCAGGCCAAACGGTGCCGCTGATTGCCTATCACTCACGGGGATTTTTGCAGTCTGCTATTGAAGCGCATCTGGCGCGCAGCAAAGAGTCCGTAAAACTCTTGCCACTGAACGAGAACACCCAATCGGCAAGCATCAAGGCGCTGGTGAAACAGGGCTTTGGCATGGGATGGCTCCCCAGCCGGATGACGGAAAAAAGCGAGCATTTTGGCAGCCTAACGCGGGCCGGCGACGAGCGCTGGGATGTACCGCTGGAAATCCGCCTAATCCGCCTGCGTGAAGCACGCTCAGACGACCTTTCAACTCTCTGGAAAACACTGGAAAACCAATATGCCTGACACCGACCTGTTGTCTCTTCAAATTGATCACGTGGGTATTCTTCAGGGCCGCTATGAGAAGGTTCTGAAAGACCACAGTTATGACGGCTTGCTTATCAGTTCCGGCGCGGCGCCCATGCGTTACGGTGATGATCAGTCTTGGCACTTTCAGGGCTATGGCCCGTTCCTGCATTGGACGGGGCTGGCCGGTTTTGAGCACGCATGGCTGCTGATCCGGCCAGGCCAAAAACCATTGCTTTCACTGTATCAGCCGGTTGATTTTTGGCACGCGAGTCTTGAGCTGGCTCAGGAGCCGTGGCTGGCGGAATTCGAGATTCGTTTTAGCAAGAGCCGCTCGGCGCCCGACCTGGGCGATGTGAGCCAGTTAGCTGCTATTGGTGATCCGTCGCTATTGGCCGAGGTGCCTGGTGAGAACAACCCAGGTGCGTTATGCGGTGCGCTCGATGAAACGCGTGTGCATAAAACCGCCTACGAAATAGCCTGCTTGGCGCACGCTAACCAGCTGGCAATAGCAGGCCATCAAGCGGCCCGCGATGCGTTCCTGGCCGGTGCCAGTGAGTTTGAAATCAACCTGGCGTATCAGCGCGCAACGCAGCAGCGTGAGGCCGACGCGCCCTATCACAGCATTATTGGGGTAAACGACCACGCCGGCACACTGCATTACCAGTACTACGACACCGCAGCCCCCACCAAGCCGCGCAGCTTACTGATCGATGCCGGGGTGCGTTATCGGGGTTACTGCTCGGACATTACCCGCACCACCGCTGGTGTTGGGGAAGGGCGCTTTGGCGCATTGGTGCAAGGGCTTGAACAACTGCAGTTCCGACTCTGCAAGATGGTGGCTCCGGGCGTTGATTACGTGGACATCCACCGCAAAACGCACCTAGGTATTGCTGCTCTGCTAAGCGCTGCTGGCTTGGTTAGCGACCTGAGCGATGAGGAAATGGTATCTGAAGGCGTTACCCGTGCCTTCTTCCCTCATGGCATTGGGCATTTCCTTGGGGTTCAGGTACACGATGTTGCCGGCAAGCCGGTAAAGCCTCCTGCCGACGCCCCCTTTCTTCGCCTAATGCGAACGCTAGAGCCTGGCATGGTGGTTACCATCGAGCCTGGGTTGTATTTCATTCCCTCCTTGTTGGAACCGCTTCTGTCTGGCCCGCTTGGGCGCCACATTAATCGCCCGTTGATTGACGAGTTGCGCGGGTGTGGCGGGATACGAATAGAAGATAATGTAGTGGTTACGGACTCGGGTTGCAGAAACCTGACCCGGGAAGCAGAGGTCTGAAACGATCCGTTGCACAAAATTAATACAATGGGCTTGCAATTCTTGATGCTAATGACAATAATTATCATTACATTTATAGTCGTTGGTGAGATTGCATTATGTACGTATGTCTTTGCCACGGAGTCACAGACCGGGACATTCGTGAAGCCGCAGAAAACGGTGTTTCCTCCATGCGCCAGCTCGGTAAAGAGTTGGGCGTAGGCACCCAGTGTGGGCGTTGTGCCTGCACGGCGCGTGATATTCTGCGCGAAAGCCGCTCGCCGGATTACATGGCCCTTGCGAACCTGCTTGCAAGCCCCGCCTGACGCCTTCTGGGCTTTATTTCCTTTCCGCAATTTTGTAATGCGCCCTAACGCGCTATCCTTGTCGGGTGACGAGAGAGAGTTTATTGAACCCGAACCAGCCGGCCGGAATACCTTTCGTTAAAGAAGGTTGAATGAGTCGGCTGAGATTAAGGAGTGCTGCAATGAAAGGCGATAAGAAAGTCATCCAGTTTCTGAATAAAGTCCTTGCCAACGAACTGACGGCTATTAACCAGTATTTCTTGCATTCGCGCATGTACAAAGATTGGGGCATCACCAAGCTTGCGGCTAAAGAATACGAAGAATCCATCGATGAAATGAAACACGCTGATCAACTGATCGAGCGCATCCTGTTTCTGGAAGGCCTGCCCAACCTGCAAGATCTGAACAAGCTGATGATCGGCGAGAACGTTGAAGAAATGATTGCGTGCGATCTTAAAATCGAACACATCGCGCATGTGGATCTGAAAGAAGCGGTTATATATTGCGAGTCTGTTCAAGACTTCACCAGCCGCGAGCTGTTCCGTAGCATCCTGGACAGCGAAGAAGAGCACATTGACTGGTTGGAAACCCAGCTGGAAATGATCAATCAAATGGGCATTCAAAACTATATTCAACTGCAATCAGCTGCGGAGTAAATACCGACAATGGATCTGTCCTGCTTTAAAGCCTACGACCTGCGCGGCAGTGTGCCGGAACAGCTGAATCCAGCTCTGGCCGAGCGCATCGGGCGTGCCTATGTGGAAATTACAGGCGCTAAAAAAGTCATTGTCGGCTACGACATCCGCCTTTCAAGCCCTGAAATCACCGAAGCTTTAAGCTCCGGCCTTATGGCAGCGGGTGCCGACGTGTTCGATATAGGCTTGTGCGGCACAGAATATGTGTACTTTGCCACCAGCCATTATGGAATGGACGGTGGCATCATGGTCACCGCTAGCCACAACCCAAAAAACCATAACGGCATGAAAATGGTCGGGCCAGAATCCCGCCCGATCAGCTCCGACAATGGCCTGAACGATATTCGCGACCGGGTGCGTGAGCCTTTTGCCGATGCCCCGGTACAGGGCAAATATGAAACACTGGAAGTCACCAGCGCTTATATAGACCACTTGTTGGGATACATCGACGCGGCTGCCCTGAGCCCCATGAAGATTGTCGTCAACGCCGGCAACGGCGGCGCTGGTTTGGTGATCGACGAACTCGAAAAGCACCTGCCTTTCGAATTCATCAAAGTGCACCATCAGCCCGACGGCAACTTTCCCAACGGTGTGCCTAATCCCATTATCGAGGAAAATCGCGCGGCTACAGCGGATGCGGTAATTAAGCATGGCGCCGCGATGGGTATTGCGTGGGATGGCGATTTCGACCGCTGCTTCTTTTTTGATGAAAACGGCCGTTTTATTGAAGGCTATTACATTGTCGGCCTGCTGGCTGACCAGTTCCTGCGCAAAACCGGCCCCGGCAAAGTCATCCACGACCCCAGGTTGATCTGGAACACCTTGGATTTGGTAGAAGCTGCCGGCGGCGAAGCCATCGAAAGCAAAACCGGTCACGCCTTCATTAAACAGCGCATGCGTGACGAAGACGCCGTATACGGCGGGGAAATGAGCGCTCACCACTACTTCCGGGACTTCGCCTATTGCGATAGCGGCATGATCCCCTGGTTGTTGATCGCAGAACGCCTGTGCCAATCCGGCAAGCCGTTCTCATCCCTCATCGACGCCCGCATCGAAGCCTACCCGGCCAGCGGCGAAATCAACCGCACCATCGCTAACCCGCCCAAGGTTATCGCGGCCATCGAAGAAAAATACGGTGCCGACGCAAAGAGCCTCAGCTACGTAGACGGCCTCAGTGTGGAGTTCGACAACTGGCGCTTCAACCTTCGCATGTCCAACACAGAACCCGTCGTTCGCCTGAACGTGGAATCCCGTGGTGACATACCTTTGATGAAAGAGAAAACAGAAGAGTTGCTTGCAGAAATGGAGCGTTTGAATAGGTAACAGCTATTGATGGGGCCGGGGTGCTGGTGAAGTGTTCGGAAACTGTGCGAAGCCATGGATGGCGTAGCCAAGCGTACAGGGACGTATTCACAGCGTGTTTCCGAACACTTCACCGGCACCTTGGCTTTGCACCAAACTTAAAGCCAGTCGTTCAGCATAATTCCAAGCCCAAACCGCTCAGTTCGTCGATTGTAATCGATCAGGCTCTCCCCATACCCATTGTAATACTGGAAGAACCCCTTGACCGTATCCCCTAGCGGAAAGCTGTAACCAAACTCCACCGAGGTATGATTGTCCGAGCGCAGATTGTTTTGCAGCTTCAGTGAAAGCGTCCGGTCCTCGGAAAGCTTGTAAACGAAGTTGTAATCGGCATGTCCCAGATAACGCTCAATGTCCGCATTATCATCTTTACTGCTCTCCGGAATCCGGTACCACGGCTGCACAACGAACAGCCAGCGCCCGTAGGTAAAGCCGGCACCCGCCATAATTCGATTCCAGCTACGTGAACGCGGTTCCGACTGACCGTTGGATTGATGGTTAATACCAACCGTTACACCACTCAGTGTTACTGCACCGAGGTTCCAGTTCGTCTGGTGGCGCAGGAAAATCTCGGGCTCGTAGTTGGTTTCCCGGAAAGGCGCGGAATCATCCTGGTTATAAACCTGCCAGAACGAACGCTGGGTATAACCGAACCATAACGTTGTGCGATCATCCAGCCAGCCGGTCAGTAGCGGAACCTTAAAACTGATTTGGTATTTGGCCTCCTCGTTCTCAAGCTCGTAATCGTAACTGGTGGCGCCCAGTCTCGGATTGGACGGAGTCGTATTCGTATCGACCATCCAAGTGATTGGCATGATGTAAGTGGGCTTATAGCTTATGAAACTGCCCGAAAACGAAAATAACGCTTTCTCGGCGCTAACGTATTGATCCACCATGTTCGTCATCACGTCACTGTCCGGATCATCCTTGCTGGAGCCCTCAGCCGCCTGCTCTGCCTCCTCCACGTCCTTCTCGCTCGCCTGATCTCGAGCCTTCTGGGGATTGTTGAAAGAATCGTAGCAGGCCAGGCGCTGCACACCTTCGCGAATCAGGGCGCAGTCGTCAGGGGACGCAATCTGACGGGCGCCTGCCGATGTAGTGTCCTGTGCAACCGACAGCGCCGGCCACAGCAATATAACCATGGCGGCCTTTGAAACCCATGCGTTAGAGCGTTTGTGCATACTGCGGATCTCTCTATGCTGCATTGAGGCTGAGCCATGTGCTGGCGATGCCGTATATCCAGACACCAATCAAGGTGATGGCCAGTAATATAAAAACAACTTTATGACGAAGCTGATTGGCGGCACTGGCCGCTACAACCCAGCGTAGGTACATAAGACCAATGAAACTGATGAAAACACCAAGGCTGGCGACTGCGGGTATCAGCAGCCAAGCGGGGTTGATACTATGATCCGGCTCCGCTTGGCTTGAAAACCAGCCCATGGAGGCCAAAAGCACTGCCAGCGCACTGAATTCGACAATCAAAAGTGTTTTGCGGAGCGGGTGCGGGGAGGGTTTCTCCGGGTTGTTCATGAATCGGTTCCTGGAAGTTCTGGGTAAGCTGCCACATGGTAACCGGATGGCTGAAAAGAGTCTCCACGCTTACGAAATGGCAATCAAATTGGTGGAAATCAATTTATGATTTTGCTAATCGGTTTTGTTGCCGGAGTTCAGTCGCTATAATGCGGCAACCAAAGATTATAACGCTTAAATGCGAGGTGCATTGTGAAGATGAAGAGAGTCCTGGCTGTCGTGTTGCTCGGTTTTGGCATTACTGCCGGTGCCGTTATGGCAAATGTTGATGATGAAATTCGTGCGCGTATTCAGCCGGTGGGTGAAGTATGCCTGCAGGGTGAAGAGTGTGGTGAGGCTGCTGCTGTTTCAGAAACAGCCAGCTCTGGCCCGCGCTCTGGCGCTGATGTGTACGACGCCGTGTGTATGGCTTGCCATACCACAGGCGCGGCTGGTGCACCGGTAATCGGTGATGCTGCTGCCTGGGCACCTCGCGTTGACCAAGGCATGGAGACTCTGATCAGTCACGCCATCAATGGCTACAACGCTATGCCTGCGAAAGGTGGCTGCGCAAGCTGCCCGGATGAAGAGATCGAAGCGGCAGTGGAGCATATCTTGGCTGAGAGCAAGTAACCTGCCGCTCTTCCCGACAAAAACCCCGCATTCGCGGGGTTTTTGCGTTTAAAGCCCTAGATCACCAAGCAGAGCACTTAGTGTGGCCTTGCCCTTTTTCTGATTGGCCTCAATGTCAAGATTTCCCGTGCCCTCCCAACGTATGTCGTCTTCTGGAAGCTCATCCAAGAACCGACTGGGAATAGTTTCAATTTTTTCCCCGTACTGCCGGCGCTGGGCGGCGTAGGTCAGGGTTAGGGTTTCTTTGGCGCGGGTGATTCCCACATACATCAGGCGGCGTTCTTCCTCAATGTTGCCTTCTTCAATACTGGAACGGTGCGGCAGGATTTCCTCCTCCAGCCCAAGAATGAACACATGCGGGAATTCCAACCCCTTGGAGGCGTGTAGTGTTAGCAGCTGTACCTTGTCGCTGTCGTCGTCGTCTTCCCGTTGCTCCATCATGTCGCGCAGTATCAGCTTGGTGATGGCGTCTTCGATGCCCAGCTCATCCGCAGTGCCTTTACCGTCTTCCAACATTCGCTGGATCGAATCCACCAGAAACCAGATGTTTTGCATGCGCCGCTCAGCCTGCTTTGGCGTGCCGGAATGCTGGTGCAGCCACTCTTCGTACTCAATGTCGGTGAACAGCTGTTTAATAACCGGCACAGGGTCCTCGCCATGTAGGCGCTCGCAGGTGGCATCTACCCAATGGGCAAAGCGCCTTAGCCGATCTAGGCCTTTCTCGGTAACGTGGGTTTCCGCACCCATATCACCCAGTGATTTAAACAAGCTGACGTTGCGCGCGCGGGCGTAATGGCTGAGTTGTTCAAGGGTGCGCGGGCCGATTTCGCGCCGTGGAACATTCACCACCCGTAAAAAGGCCGCGTTGTCATCCGGGTTAATCAGCAGGCGCAGATAGGACATGGCGTCCTTGATCTCGTTTTTTGAGAAAAACGACTTGCCACCGGAGATGTGATACGGAATCTGGTACGCCTGCAGCTTCATCTCCAGCAGGCGGGCCTGATGGTTACCCCGGTAAAGCACGGCAAGATCTCGGAACGCCAGCCCCTGCTTCAGCTTCTGATCAAGAATCTCCGTGGCCACCCTCTCGGTTTCCGCGTCTTCGTTGCGGCAGCGGACAATGCGGATCTCGTCGCCCGTGGTGCGATCACTCCACAAGGCTTTTTCGAACACGTGGGGGTTGTTTGCAATAACCGTGTTGGCGCTGCGCAGAATGCGTGACGTGGAGCGGTAGTTCTGCTCCAGCTTCACGATTTTAAGGCTCGGAAAGTCTTCTTTTAGCTGCACCAGGTTTTCTGGCCGCGCGCCCCGCCAAGCATATATCGACTGGTCGTCGTCGCCCACTACCGTGAAGGCAGCGCGCTCGGCGACCAGCATTCTTACCAGCTCGTACTGGCACAGGTTGGTATCCTGATACTCATCCACCAGCATGTAGCGGATTTTTTTCCGCCACTTTGTAAGCACCTCGGGGTTGCTGCGGAACAATTGCACCGGAAGCAAAATCAGATCGTCAAAATCCACCGCGTTGTAGGCCTTCAGGTACTCGCTATAAAGCTTGTAGATGATGGCAATACGTTGCTCACGTTCATCTGCGGCTTTGCTGTATGCTTCGGCGGGCCCGCGCATGGAATTCTTCCACGACGAGACGGTCATCTGTACATCGTTGAGTTCATCGCCGGCGTCGGCGCTGGCCTCCCGAAGCATCAGATCCCGTAACAGGGCTTTGGCATCTTCCGCGTCAAAAATAGAGAAGCCTGGGTGATAACCTAGGTAGGTGTGTTCCTCCCGGATTATGTTCAGCCCAAGGTTGTGGAAGGTAGAAACAATTAGCCCCCGGGTCAGCTTGCGATCCACAATTTTTTTCACCCGCTCTTTCATCTCGCGAGCAGCCTTGTTGGTAAACGTAACGGCCGCAATGTGCCGTCCCGGAATACCAACCTGCTCAATGAGATAGGCTATTTTTCGGGTAATTACGCTGGTCTTACCACTGCCGGCACCCGCGAGCACCAGTAGCGGGCCATCGGTGTAGCGGACTGCTTCATTTTGTCGCGGGTTGAGTTTGGTCACAAATACACTGCCAGAATGGATTGAGGCGGGAGTTTTCCGGTAAGACACCAGTCTACACCAGCCTGACTTTGTGTACCTTGCCGATCTATCAGCTATCCTTTTAACAGAACAGATTTGTTGCTCACGCACCCATGGATTTTGTTCAATGACCTTGCCACTGGAAACTGTCGGACACGACCAGCTTCGCCTTCTGGTTCTGACGCCGGATTACACTGATTTTCTCTGGCTCAACGCACTGTTGGCGCACGACCCGGAAACCCGCCCAGATTCAACTTGGTGCCCGGACCTGGTGGATTGTGACGATCTTATCCGCAACGCTTTTCGACAGTTCCACGACCGCAAGATGACGGAAACCATATTCCGCATTATCTTCAACGCCAATGTCGACACCAGTTTGCTGGAACTAGAGCTTACCGAAAGCGCCATGATGCACGATCCCGAATACGCAAAGCGTTGCCTGCGGGAGCTGAGCCAGCTGGGCATTAGCTTTGCGCTTGACGATTAGATCAGTGTAGTGGCGGAAGGTGTCGAGACCGAAAGCCAGCTGGATTTTCTGCGACAGCAGCACTGTGATGAAATCCAAGGCTACTATTACGCCCGCCCCATGCCCTGGGTCGACCTTGTGCAGTTCTTGAATAAGCGAGGCCAGTCCGCTTGCCTGAAACTGTAAGCCGCTGTACCTTTGCTGCTTTATCAGACACGCATCAGACACGCATCAGACACGCATCAGACAGAGGTTGCATGAACAGTATCTCCAGGCGCATCGCCGACGAACTTGGTGTACGAGAGCAGCAGGTTAATGCCACCGTCGCCCTGCTGGACGAAGGTTCCACCGTTCCGTTTATTGCCCGCTACCGTAAAGAGGTTACCGGCTCTCTGGACGACATACAGCTGCGTGCGCTAGAAGAGCGGCTGCGTTACCTCAGGGAACTGGAAGACCGTCGTGGCACTATCCTCAAAGGCATCGCGGAGCAGGGCAAACTGAGCGACGAATTGCGCGCCAGCATTCAGGATGCGGATACCAAGAATCGTCTAGAAGATCTGTACCTCCCCTACAAGCCCAAACGTCGCACTAAGGCCCAGATTGCCCGGGAAGCGGGCCTCGAACCTCTGGCGGATGCGCTGTATGGCGACCCGGCTTTGGAGCCGGAAACCACGGCTGAAGGTTATATCAACGCGGAATCCGGTGTTGCCGATACCAAAGCTGCCCTTGACGGCGCCCGATATATTTTGATGGAGCGCTTTGCTGAAGATGCGGAGCTGCTGGGTGAGCTGCGAGATTTCATCTGGCAACAGGGGCAATTAAAGGTCGCAGTGATTGAAGGTAAGGAAAACGAAGGCGCCAAGTTCCGGGACTACTTCGATCATGTAGAGCCCCTGAAAAAGGTACCTTCCCATCGCGCTCTGGCCATTCTGCGTGGGCGCAATGAAGGCATTCTCTCTTACACGTTGGTGGTGGGTGATGTAGACGGCGATAAGCGCCAACCGCATCCTGCCGAGCAGCGTATTGCCGCCCGCTGGCGCATTCGCGATAATGCTCGCGCTGCGGACAAATGGTTGTCAGAGGTGGTGCGCTGGACTTGGCGAGTAAAGCTGTCTACGCAGATCGAGACAGATCTTATGGCTCAGGTACGTGAAGCTGCGGAAACCGAAGCTATCAACGTATTTGCTGCCAATCTGAAAGACCTGTTGTTACTGGCGCCTGCCGGGCCCCGCGCGACTCTAGGGCTGGACCCTGGCCTGCGCACGGGTGTAAAGGTGGCGATTATTGATGACACCGGCCAGGTTGCTGGACATGGCACTATTTTCCCCCATGCACCTCAGAAACAATGGGATCGTTCGATTGAACAGCTTGCGGTTTGGTGCCGGGAATATCATATTGAGTTGGTTGCGATCGGCAACGGCACAGCCTCTCGCGAGACAGAAAAACTGGTAGGGGAGCTCAGCAAACGTTATCCGGAGTTGAAGCTGGCACGCATTATTGTGAGCGAGTCTGGTGCTTCAATTTACTCAGCCTCGGAGTTTGCCTCCAAAGAGTTGCCCGATCTGGATGTAACCATTCGCGGCGCGGTATCCATTGCCCGCCGGTTGCAGGATCCCCTAGCTGAGCTGGTGAAGCTTGAGCCAAAATCCATTGGCGTTGGCCAGTATCAACACGACGTGTCCCAGGTTCAGCTCTCTCGCAGCCTGGATGCCGTTGTTGAAGACTGTGTTAACGGTGTTGGCGTAGATCTGAACACCGCCTCAGCGCCCCTGTTATCAAGGGTGTCCGGCCTGAACCAGACCATCGCCCAAAACATCATTGAGTACCGCAACCAGAACGGCATGTTCCAAAGCCGCAAGCAGCTGTTAAAAGTTGCTCGCCTGGGTGCTCGAACGTTTGAACAGGCGGCCGGCTTCCTGCGCATCGCTAGCGCAGAGAGCCCACTGGATCGGTCATCGGTACACCCCGAGGCTTACGGTATTGTTGAGGCCATCGCTGCAAAGAGCAGCCGCAAAGTGGAAGGCATTGTCGGCGATGCCGCGTTTTTACGTGGTCTGAATCCACAGGATTACGTAACAGATAAGTTCGGTGTGCCCACTATCAAAGATATTCTCTCCGAGCTCGAGAAGCCCGGCCGGGATCCGCGCCCGGAGTTCCGCTTCGCGAGCTTTGAGGAAGGCGTAGAAACCCTCGGCGATCTCGAACCCGGCATGGTGCTGGAAGGCTCTGTTACCAACGTAACCAATTTTGGTGCGTTTGTGGACATCGGCGTTCACCAGGACGGGCTGGTGCATATCTCTGCGCTGTCTCATACCTTCATTAAGGATCCTCGCGAAGTGGTCAAGGCCGGGGATATCGTGAAGGTAAAGGTGATGGAAGTGGACATCCCTCGTAAACGGATTGCGTTGACTATGCGTATGGATGACCAGCCGGGTGAAAAAGCGGCTGCAAAACCCTCAAGAAAACCCGCGCCTCGGAGTCAGAACAAAGATTCAGGACAGGGTGTGATGCCAGGGGCGTTGGCTCAGGCGCTTGCGTCAGCCCGTAAAGATAAGCGTTAAGCGGTTTCAACTATTTACACTATTTCCATCAGCCGGCATCCGCCCACAAGGCACAGCCGGCTGCAGCAGGAGTCAATCATGGCCGAATCCCGCCATTCTATTTTCCGACAGTTCGCTGCTAGCGACTGGAACGGATTTCTGAAAGGGGTAGAGAAAGAAGGTTTGCGCGTTGACCGCAACGGGTTCATTGCACAGACGCCACACCCTGAGGCGCTGGGTGCTGCGCTCACGCATCCGTCGATCACAACGGATTACTCTGAGTCCCTGCTGGAGTTGATTACGCCGGTGTGCAGCAGCACGTCGGAGGTGCTGGAGTCCTTGCGCAACACGCACCGCTTCGTGCAGCAGAACCTGGGTGATGAGGTCTTTTGGCCGGCCAGTATGCCCTGTGAACTTAATGGCGACGCCAGCATTCCCATTGCTGAGTATGGCTCGTCTAATACCGGTCGATTAAAGCACGTGTATCGACAGGGCCTTGCAGTGCGGTACGGACGCATGATGCAAAGCATTGCCGGTACTCACTATAATCTCTCGTTGCCCGACAGCTTCATGGAAAAATGGCAGCGAGTGCTCGGCGACCAGCAAAGCATGAAGGATTTTAAATCCGATCAGTACTTCTGGTTGATCAGAAATTTCCGGCGCAGAAGCTGGTTGCTGATGCTTTTGTTTGGCGCTTCCCCGGCTCTGGATGCCAGTTTTGTAGACGGCGTACGTCACGATCTTGGCCATTTTGATGATCGCAGTTGGTTTGGCAAGCACGCCACCTCGTTGCGCATGGGCGACCTTGGCTATCATAACAATGCGCAGTCTTCCCTGAACATTTGCTTTAATAAGCTCAGCACTTACACCCAGGCTCTGGATAGAGCCATTCACACCAATTGGCCAGCCTATGAAGCTTTGGGTACCCAGCGTGATGGCAAGTTTATTCAGATCAATACCAGCGTGCTGCAAATTGAGAACGAGTACTACAGCGCGGTGCGCCCTAAGCGTACGGCTCGAAGTGGTGAGAAGCCGATTCAGGCACTTGAGTCCCGCGGAGTAGAATATATTGAGGTGCGCTGCCTAGATCTGGATCCGTTCTCGCCGGTAGGCGTCAACGAGGCCCAGGTCGACTTCCTTGACCTATTCCTGCTTGATTGCCTGTTGTCAGAGTCGCCGTGGGTTGATGATGCCGAATGCAAAATGCTGGACGACAATTTTAAGGACGTGGTCGCCAAAGGCCGCAATCGCGAACTCACCCTGTGTCGATCCGGTGAGCGTACGGCTATAGGTGAGGCGGCTACCGCATTGCTGGATCGCCTTGAGCCGCTGGCAGACGTGCTGGACGGCTGGAATGGTGGTGAGGTTTATCGCAAGGCGCTGTCAGCCCAGCGAGGCGTTTTATCTGGCGATAGCCAAGTGCCTTCAGCGCGGGTTATCGATGCCATGCACGCTTCCGGACTAGGGCATCGTGACTGGGGTATGGAGATGGCCGCTAAGCACCAGAATACACTCCGCAAGGAAGGCCTGGAGGCTAGTGTACAGGCTGCATTCAAGGCTGCGAGCAAGGATTCGCTGGCAGAGCAGAAGCGGATGGAGGCCTCGGATACCTTGGCGTTCAGTGATTTTCTTGAGCAGTACCTGCGTTCCTGAGGGCGTGCAGATACTGGCTTTGGCTCGCGCTATCACGGATAGGTCGCATCACTGGCGGGCCTGCTTCACAGAAGCCGAACAAAAATTTGTCACTTTCTGACGCTGATGCTAACTTCAAAGGCATCAGTCAAAGGGAGAAGCGGCATGGCAAGGGATATAAAACTCGGCTGGGATGTTGAGGCACTGAACAAGGCCTATCGTCAGGGTTATATGGCTGCTTCCATGGGTATAGATAAAACCCGTTGCCCTTATCGTGGTGAAGTCGTTATAGCGGCCTGGGAGGCCGGCTGGGCTGATGCAGGTGAGGTTATCCGGGAAGAGAGTGCCATGAAGGGTGCTATGGATAATGATCTGTTTTCCCGAATCGCCTGAAGCCCTTTACTCCTGCACTATTCTTTTACTATTTCTGTACGACGAATTCCGTAAACAGCACACTGGTAATGGCCTCGCCGGTTTGCTGCTCTTCCAGCACGCCGTTTATTCTTAATTTCGCTTCTTCGCGCAGTGCCTGCTGACCGTCCATTGTGGTCAGTTTGTCGGTATCCGTTTGCTCGCCAAATAGCATGACAAGTTCGTGCCGTAACCTCGGCATGTGAGCTTCCACCGCCGGGCGTGTGGTTTGCTGCGAAGCCCTTAGGCTGACGGCTGCTTTCAGGTAAGTCAGCTTACCGCCGGGGCTACCAACGTGGGTTACGAACGAGGGTTCCATGGCAATATAATCTGTGATTCCAGGCTCCTCCGAGAGTTCCTCTGCCGCGTTGGCGGATTCTTCTGCCCAAGCCGTAGGGAGCACTGAAAACAGCAGGAAGAGACTAAATAAAAAGAATTTTGGCTGAGGTGTCATAAGCTTGCAGTTAGCCATGGTTTAGGGTTTAGTGACAAAATCAGCAGCGTTTCCGCCGGATAAACCGAGAATAGCAGGCCCGGCAGCGCATTTGTGGAAAACTGAGGAAACTTTGTGAAAGCACGAGCAATCTTTGCCTGTATTTTTGTAGTCTGCGCCGGGTTGTTGGGTGTGGCATTTTACATGGAACACGTGATGGGGCTAGAACCCTGCCCCTTGTGCTGGCTTCAGCGCTTCGGCTTTATGGGAGTGGGGCTGGTAAGCCTTGTGGCCGCTTTGCATGGGCCTAAGCAGCTTGGCGTACGTATATACGGATTGCTGCTAGTGGCAACGGCCGGTGCCGGGCTGGGTACGGCGGGGCGGCAGTTGTGGCTGCAGAATTTACCGGCGGACCAGGTGCCCGCGTGCGGCCCTTCGGTGGAATATATGCTCGACGTTTTGCCTTTGTCTGAGGTGCTAACTACGGCGCTTAGAGGCACAGGAGACTGCGCCGCAGTGGTCTGGCGTTTCCTTGGATTGAGCATTCCAGGCTGGACCGCTGTGGTTTTTACCTTGCTGGTGCTTACGGGCCTCATCATGCTTTTTCACCGAGGCAAAGCAAAACGCTCGATCGCTGGCTGAAACGGTTGCGGCTGGCCGCTGGCATGGGGTAACTTGATCCGAACTTAACACGTATCAGCATCACGGCTAAATGGCCGGATTATTAAGCGGAGAACAGGCGTCATGTTGGAAAATTGCCGAAACGCAAGGGAGCGCTGGGGTGGTGTCAGCGAACTCATTGATCGCTGGCTCAGGGGGCGTCAGGAGCTTCTGGTTCATTACTGCGATTTATCCGGAGAAAATGACTTCTCCCAAACAGAAGCCCTGAAGCAAAAGTTCATACGCTTTTGTGAAGTGCTGGTGGATTACGTGTCTACCGGGCATTTTGAAATCTATGAGCAATTGGTCAGAGAGGCCCGGGAGTTCAACGACGGCGGGCTGGAATTGGCAGCCAAGGTTTACCCGCGCATTGAGAAAACCACAGAAGAGGCTCTCAACTTCAACGATCAATTGAACGACAGGGCGCTTTCTGAGCCGGATGTGAAAGCGCTATTTGAGGAGCTTTCCCATCTCGGGGAAAGTCTAGAAAGTCGCTTCGAGATGGAGGATTTTCTGATTGAGCATCTCCACAACGTGCATGGGGATAAGGTGGCCCCGGCCTGATCTTCATTAAAGTCGGGGCAGCGGGTACAAAAAAGCCTCAGCAGCGGTAACGCTGGCTGAGGCTTTTTTATGACTTCAGGCAGGCTGAAGTGGCTGACATAGCCGGAATTACTCGGTATCAGTGTCCTCTTCGTTTTCGCCTGGATTGATGGCCAGTAGCTCTACATCAAAAACCAACGTCTCATTGGGGCCGATGGAGCGGTTTCCGCCTGGGCCATAACCCAGATCTGACGGAATGTATAGCTTGTAGCGGGCACCTTCATTCATCAGCTGTAGGCCTTCAGTCCAGCCTGGAATAACTTGGTTTAGGCCGAAGGATACCGGCTCGCCACGCTCGCGGGAACTGTCAAAAACCTCACCGGAAAGCAGTTCGCCGGTGTAGTGAACCTGCACGGTATCGGTTGAGCTCGGCTGTTCACCCTCGCCTTCTTCCAATACTTCGTACTGAAGACCGGATTCAGTGGTTTCAACGCCGTCGCGTTCTGCGTTCTCTGCCAGGAAGGCTTTTCCAGCTTCCACGTTCTTCTGGGCCAGTTCTTCTACCTCTTTGCCTTGCTCTTCCTGCAGCGACTGCTGGTATGCCATAAGAGCCTGCTGGATTTCCTCGCGATTCATACGCTTGGTTTCATCATCGCCTGCGTGGCCATGCTGAATACCTTGAAGAAATTGATCCATCTGCAGGTTCGGCAAGTCGTTATTCATCCGCTCACCCAGTACCAGGCCCATGCCATAGCTGACCTTCTGGTCGGTGGAATCCAGTTTCGGATCTGCAGGGGTCTCTGATGAGGTTGAGCAACCGGCAACCATGCTAGTCATCGCCAGTGCAAGCAGCGTTTTTTTCATTACGTCATCCTTTTGGGTCAGTAAAGAGTGGGTAATAACCCACAAATGGTGTTTATCAGAGGGGAAAAGGTAACGGGTTCGGGGCACAGATTCCACTGAACATCTGTTAAGGCGCTACAAATTTCACGTTTTAGTCCTAAACCTGCCGTCAGCTGCCATTACTTCCGGCGCTTGGCCCAAGGTTGAAGGGCGCGCTGTAGGGTGATTGCCAGTCGGGTTCAGAGGCGCCCGCTCTAGCGGGCGATTGGCTGTTATCCGTTCTTTCAATGGCCAGGGTGTTCCATTGGTCCTGATCAGGTGGCTGGTCGGCGTAATGCCAGTTGCCATCAGTATCCTGCCATTTGAAAACGATATCTGGGCCTTCCGTTGGAATCGGAGAGGGGACCAGCCCCTCAAAGGCCGGTATTTCGGGTTGAGCTTCTTCGGCAACTTGCTCAGAGACCTGCTCAGGATCGTTCAGGCCGAAAAACATAAGCAGTAACAGAAAGCCGAGGGCTGGAAATGAGAGCCGGACGAGCCATTTGATCATCATGGCTGTGTGTATCCCTGTTGAAGGGTGATTAGAAGGTCGCCCAGTGTGCTGAGAAACTGCCTGGTGTCCACGGTGGTGCCAGATGCCGGTGCTGCAGCAGTGAGATTGATTCGGATCAGCTTTTCACGTTCATCCATGGTGCTCTGCTCCGAGTTGGGTGCTGTTAAACTGCGCCAGGCCAAAGCCAGTTCAATGCGCTCTGCTTCTAGCTCAAGGTTGGCTAGGTTTGTGCGCAGAGCATTATATGAGGCCTGCGCTCTTGGCACCGACGTGCGAATGGCACGCAAGCTGCCGGTTACACGATCTCGCCACTCTGTTACGGTGGCGTCTTCGATTCCGGTGTATGTCCTGCCGTTCAGTGCGAGCCATCCTGCGCATAAAATTCGTGTTACGCTCCAGCCTTCATTTTGAAGGGCTAGGCAAGCCTTCTGCGCCGGCAAATGCTGCCAGAATGTCAGTGCAAAATGCCAAAGCGGATTGTCCGGTTCCAGATTTTCCGGCAACTCCATAAATTTTAACCATAAATCTGGACTGGTTTCCGAGTTGAGCGACATGAGCGCTGAACCGTCCCTGACAATTTTACGTTGATTATATGACAACATGTTAACGATAACAGATCTCAGTTTACAACGGGGAGGCGTCTGGTTGCTAGATTCCGTCTCTCTGACGGTTCAACCAGGGCAGCGTGTAGCGATAGTAGGCGCTAATGGCGCCGGTAAAACCAGCCTCTTTCAGCTGCTGTTGGGCCAGTTGACGCCGGAGCAGGGTAGTGTGTCGCTTCCCGGCGGCTGCCGCATAGCTCAAATGGCTCAGGAAGTTGCGGCGACGGACCGCAGTGCCAGAGATTTCGTTCTCGATGGCGATCTTGACTTGCGCCGGCTTGAGCGGGAACTGGAGCAGGCCGAAGCCCGGGGTGATGATAACGCCGCTGCGCACATCCACGGCGAGCTGGATCTGCATGAAGCTTGGTCTGCTGCCCGGCGCGCTGAGTCACTGTTGCGTGGGCTGGGGTTTCAAAATGGAGATGCTGACCGGCCTGTATCGGCATTTTCAGGCGGTTGGCGTATCCGGTTGAACCTTGCGCAAGCGTTGATGCGGCCTTCCGATCTATTGTTGCTAGACGAACCAACCAACCACCTGGATCTTGACGCCTGCCTGTGGCTGGAGAACTGGTTGCGCCGTTACGACGGTACTCTGTTGTTTATTTCCCACGACCGGGATTTTATGGATCGGGTGGCCACCCACGTGGTGCATTTCGATCACCGCAAACTGGAATTGTACACAGGCAACTATTCTGCGTTTGAGGATCAGCGTAGTGAGCGGCTCGCACAACAGCAGGCGGGCTTCGAGCGTCAACAGGCGAGAATCGCCGAGATCCAGCGCTTTATTGATCGTTTCAAAGCGCAAGCCACCAAGGCTCGCCAAGCACAAAGCCGGGTGAAATCCCTAGAGCGAATGGAAAAGATCGCGCCCGCCCACATAGACTCACCGTTCAGTTTCGAATTCCCGGTTGCAGAAAAAGTGTCTAGCCCGCTGCTGTCTATTCACCACGGCCGAGCAGGACACGGCGAAACCGTCATTCTCGACGGCATTAACCTCAGCCTTTTGCCCGGCAGTCGTATTGGTCTGTTGGGACCAAACGGTGCGGGTAAGTCCACCTTGATGGATGCACTATTGGGGCAGGGCGAGCAAGGTGCCGCAAGCACACTGATCTCTGGTGAGCGAACGTGTGGCGAAAATCTGGCGATCGGCTATTTTGCTCAGCATCAGTTGGAATCTCTGGATCTTGATGCAAGCCCTTTTCTGCACCTGCAACGGCTATCGCCAAGAGCTTCGGAACAGCGCGTTCGGAATTTTCTGGGTGGCTTTGATTTTCATGGTGATCAGGCATTAAGCCCCATTCGCACCTTCTCCGGTGGTGAAAAAGCCCGTGTTGCGCTGGCGGTGATTGCTTGGCAGAAACCCAACTTACTTCTGTTGGATGAGCCTACTAACCACCTTGATCTGGAAATGCGCCAGGCTCTAACCATGGCGCTGCAGAACTTTGAAGGCGCCATCGTGGTGGTGTCCCACGACAGGCATCTTTTGCGCAACACTGTGGACGAATTCTGGCTGGTTAATGATGGCCGTGTTGCCGAATACGATGGAGATCTTGAAGACTATGAGCGCTGGCTGGCGGATCGTCGTAAGGACGACACCGAGGCGCCAAAGCGGCAGTCGGCTGGCACTGCGAATGCCGATGGCGGCGCTGGGGAACCGGAATCAGAGGCCGGAGTTGGCGAAAGCGCGGAAGATCGAAAAGTACGCAAGCGGGCGGAGGCAGCACTCAGGCAAAAACTGAGCCCTTACCGAAAGCAGCAGGCGACATTGGAAAAGAAAATGGAATCCCTGCATAACGTCTTGAGCAATCTTGAAGCGCAGCTTGCCGATCCAGCTTTGTATAATGATGCGTCAAAAAACCAGCTGAAAGAGCTGATGGGAAAGCAGGCAGAGGCTAAGGCACAGCTTGAGAACACCGAATCGGAGTGGCTTGATGTCAGCGAAACAGTAGAGACGATGGAAGAAGAGCTAGAGGGCTAGCCAGCCCATCAGCCGCCGGCGAGCTCAAGCACAAAGTTCTGCTTTGCTAGGTACTCCTGCTCGTTCTTCAGATCTGCAAATGTCAGCGGACGCTCATCGAACCAACCTTCCGGAAAGGTCAATAAAAGGCCGTTGTCTCGCGGCTCCAGCGTGAAGGCCGGTGGTGGTTCCAAGTTACGAGAATGCTGAATCAGCACGGCAAGGCGCACCAGAATACAAAGATGCCGCAAGCGGCTCAGATCACTTGGGTAGGCTCCCTCAAAAATGGACGTGGAAAATTTCCGACGATGGCCTCGCACCAGAATGGCCAGCTCACGCTGAGCCTGCTGTGTGAAGCCTGCCATGTCGGAATAGCGGAGCAGGTAAGCGCCGTGTTTGTGGTACTGACTGTGGGATATGGCAAGGCCAATCTCGTGCAGTTGGCAGGCCCAGCGCAGCACTTCTTCATCGGCAACGGTATCCAACTCCCAGGCGGCGGCAATTTGCTCCCACGCGGCAACCGCTGTTGCTTCCACGGCGGCTCCGTGGCGCTGCTCTACGTGATACCTCTCCAGCAGAGCCGAAATACTGCGCTCACGTACATCCTCATGCTGAATCCGGCCGGCAATGCCATACAGTAAGCCTTCCCTGAGGGCGCCGTCGGTAAAGGTCATTTCTTGAATGTTTAGAGACTGAAAAGCCCCCATAAGGATAGCGAAACCCGCCGGAAAAATATTCTGACGATCTGGGCGCAATCCTAGTTCGCCCAGCTTCTCCACGCTGCCCATATCCACTAGCCGCCGGCGCAATTCGTCCATGGCACTCCAAGTGATGGTGCCATCGGTAATTTTCAGGGTTGCCAGCACATTGCTGATGGCTTTAATTGAGCCAGACGCGCCCACTGCACTCTGCCAGCCCACAGAGCGAAAACGTCTGCGAATACTCAACAGCTCCTGCTCGGCATGCATAATGGCATTATCCATCTGCTTGCGGGTCATCTTGCCATCGGCAAAATACCGGTTCCGGAAAGACACGCACCCCATGTGCAAGCTTTCCAACTCCTGAGGCTCAAACCGCTCACCGATAATCAGTTCCGTGCTGCCGCCGCCTATATCGATCACCAAGCGCCGCCCAGCATCATCAGACAGCGTGTGCGACACGCCCAGATAGATCAGTCGGGCTTCTTCTATACCCGCAATGATTTCAACCGGATAACCCAGAACTTCCTCGGCGCGAGCTATGAATTGGCCGGCATTGCGCGCCATTCGAAGTGCATTGGTGCCCACTATCTGAACACCTTCCGGCGGCGTGCCGTTGAGACGCTGGGCAAACCGGCGCAAGCAGGCCAGGCCGCGCTCTTGGGCTTCCTCGGTCAGGTAGTTCTCCGAATCCAGACCGTCGCCGAGTTGTACCTTCTCGCCCATTTTCTCCATGGTGCGGATCTCGCCGTGCACGAGCCGCGCCGCAACCATGTGGAAACTGTTTGAGCCCATATCAATAGCTGCCAGCATATCCGGTGGAGGGGCAGCATTTTCGGCGGAAGAGGTGGCCGTCACAATGGTCAGAATCCTATGGTATGAACGTGCGCGTACTATAAGCGAAAATCTAAGCATCTGTCAGCAAGTGCCCGGGTTTCGCCACAGCTCAAAGCCGGTCGAATTGACTGGAGTCAGAAGATTCCGGATTCAAGCTGGTGGATCTACTGCTTCACATACCCGGGATCAATCGCGTAAAGTGGTAATCAAAGCACTAATCAGGAAAATGAAATGAGCGGAAATATCGTAAATGTAACGGATGCATCCTTCGAGCAGGACGTACTTCAATCTGACGTGCCCGTACTGGTAGATTACTGGGCAGAGTGGTGTGGCCCCTGCAAAATGATTGCCCCCGTACTCGAAGAAATTGCCGACGAATACAATGGCAAACTGAAAGTTTGCAAACTCAACATCGACGAAAACGAGCAGACACCGCCCAAGTTCAATATCCGCGGTATCCCGACCTTGATGCTGTTCAAAAACGGCAACGTCGACGCGACCAAAGTGGGCGCACTGTCCAAATCCCAGCTCGCAGCATTCCTGGATAGCAATCTCTGATTGCATCCTGATTGCCTAAAAACCGCCCTTGAGTCATGCTCTTGGGCGGTTTTTTATTATCAGGCATCAAGAAAACACCAGACGCTGGCCACGAGACCTGCCATGAACGAAACGCCCCCCAAGCAAGTCTGCAGCCTATTACTGGCCGGCGGCGCCGGAACCCGCATGAATGGCCAAGACAAAGGCCTAATGTACTGGCGCGAACGCCCAATGGCCCACTGGGTAGCCGAAGCCCTGAATGCCGTCACCACTGCGCTACTAATCAGCGCTAACCGCTCCTTGGAAGAATATCGACTGCTAGGCCAGGTGCTGGAAGACTCCAATGATTTCACAAGCCAAGGCCCTCTGGCCGGCATGCTGGCCGGCCTAATCGAAGCAAAAAAACGCGGTTTTGACGCCGTGCTGGTGTGCCCTTGCGATACCCCCGGCATACAGCCGGAAGTATTCCAGCGACTACTCACCGCCTGGCGTGAACAACCCGATCTGCCCGTTATCGCTCAGTGCGACGGCAGATCTCATCCTTTACACGGCGTGTACCCGGTCTCGCTTGCCGGCCTTTTGGAGGCCCAGTTACGGGATGACAACCGCAGAGTAATGGTGTTCGCAGAAACCGCCGGGGCAAAAATACTGGATTGCCCAGATGCCGCGGAAGCGTTCAAAAACAGAAATCGACCAGAAGACCTGATGAGTTAGACGTTACTCGTCCCAAGCCTCACCACGGGCAACATCAGAAGCCTTCTGCGCCACCCAATGCTCCCCGTTATCAGAAAGCTCCTTCTTCCAAAACGGCGCAGACGCCTTCAAAGCGTCCATAATGAACTCGCAAGCCGCAAACGCGTCGCCCCGGTGGCCACTGCAAACGCCCACAAACACAATCTGCTCCTGCAGCAACAGCCTGCCAACCCGATGAATCACCCGCGCCTTACGTACATCCCAGCGCCGCGAAGCTTCCTCAATAAGCCCCGCAATCACCTGCTCCGTCATCCCCGGATAATGCTCCAGAAACAACCCAGACACGCCTTGGGTATCGCCGCTGTCCCGCACCAGGCCCGTAAACGTAGCAATTGCACCTGTGCCCGCACCGCTGTCCCGCAGGGCTGTATATTCAGCGCCCGCATCAAAATCTTCAGTTTGAATACTAATCATCTTAACCCCCGGTTACCGGCGGGAAAAAAGCCACTTCATCCCCGGCTTTAACAGACGCCCCAGGTTTTGCCATGGCCTGATTAATCGAAATCATCACCGGTTGGCTGCCCTGCAGTTGCGCCCATGGGCCACCGCGGCATGCGAGAGCGGCAAGCAGATCGCCGGCCGTCTGATCTTTATCTACCGGCAGCGTGAGTTGCTCTGTGTCCAGCTCCTCCCGGAGGCGGGCAAAAAAACGGACGGTCACGGTTTGGTCAGTCATATCAGCTCAATAACTCAGTAAATGGGTAATAGGTCAGCAGGCTGCCCTCTGCAACCATGGCGTGCTCCGGCACGACCGCCAGGCCGCCGGCCCAGCAGGCAGAGCTCAGCACACCAGAGCTCTGGTTCGGATAAGCGCTAACCTGAGTCTCGCCATTAAAAGATTTGGTGCGCGCGCGGATAAATTCCCTGCGCACCGAAGGCGAGGTAACGTTAAATGCAGCGGGCACCTGCTGGCCCACAGGGTGAATCTGCAGGCGGCCCTGGCAGGTGCGAATGTAAGGCATGCCCACGATCAGAAAAGTGACCAGCACCGCAGCCGGATTGCCAGGCAAGCCCAGTACCGGCGTGCCCTTGATCGATCCGAACGCCAACGGCTTACCGGGTTTGATTGCCATGCGCCAAAGCGACAGCTCGCCGGATTCTTCCAGCACCGCCCGCACATGGTCTTCCTCACCCACGGAAACGCCGCCGCTGGTGATAATTAAATCCGCCTGTGCTGCGGCACGCTCGAGGGTTTCCCGGGTAATCGACCGGGTGTCGCGCAAGGTTTCACACAGCACCACGTCACAGCCAGCCTCTGCCAACAGGCCGAGCAGAGTAAAACGGTTGGTGTTGTAAATTTGGCCTGGCTTCAGGGGTGTTCCTGGGTCTACCAACTCGTCGCCGGTCGACAGAATCGCAACCCGAAGCTTTTTTATGACTGTAACGTTCGCCACGCCCATAGACGCCAGAAGGCCCATCTCTTGAGACCGGATTTTCGTACCTTTTTCCAATGCCAGGCTGCCCTCAGCAAGGTCCTGACCGCGCCGGCGAATATTCTGGTCGGCTTTCACCTCGGCGTTAATCAGGATGCCGTTATCCGTAACATCAACTCGCTCCTGCATGATCACCGTGTCGGCGCCAGCAGGAACCTCAGAGCCGGTGAAAATGCGAGCGGCGGTACCGGGCTTTAGGGGGCTTGGGGCCGAACCAGCCGGGATGCGGTCAGAGACAATCAGCGGCCGACCCGGCGCGTAATCCTCTGCGCGCAGAGCGTAGCCATCTACCGCACTGTTATCCGCTGGCGGAACATCCGCCGGAACCTGATAATCCTGTGCCAGTACCCGGCCAAGGCATTCAGTGAGTGGCAAAAGCAGCGTGTTCGTTATCACCGGCGCTTTGCTTAGCAGGTGGGCAATGGCGTCTTCTACTGGCGTCAGATTGGCAGCCATGATGTGTGTCTCCGTATTCTGAATTAGCGAGCGGCGTGTGACCCTATCACCTGCTGAAGGCGCTCAACCGCGCGTGCCGGCTTGCGGCCAACAAGCGCTGAGAAGTTGCAGGGGCCGTGGCGGCTGTCGAGCTGTGTATTCAGAATGCCATTCCAACCGGTTCGACATGCACCGGTGGAGCCAGGCAGGCAAAAAATCGCCGTATGATTGGCAAGACCGCCAAAGGCTCTGGACTGAATTG
The DNA here is from genome assembly GCF_900215155.1 of Marinobacter sp. LV10R510-11A. Classification (NCBI taxonomy): domain Bacteria; kingdom Pseudomonadati; phylum Pseudomonadota; class Gammaproteobacteria; order Pseudomonadales; family Marinobacteraceae; genus Marinobacter; species Marinobacter sp. LV10R510-11A. The sequence continues at coordinate 2,700,457 of NZ_LT907980.1, read as the reverse complement.
TGGAGGTACCGATTTCTGACGCTGAGATGCGCCGAAACTCTTCGCCAAAGCCTTCAATGGTCTTGTCTAGCAAAGGCCAAACGGCCTCTGGCGTGCTATCACGCTCGTGAAAGCCGGTGCCGCCGGTGATGATCACCACATGAACATCCGGCTCCGCAATCCACGAAGACATAGCCGCGCGCACTAGGTACACATCGTCTGGCAGGATGCGTCGAGAAATCAGCTGATGCCCAGCTTCTATTACGCTGTCCTCAAGAAACTGACCGGAGGAATCTTCCTCTGGCCCACGGCTATCGGAGATCGTTAAAATCGCGATGTTGAGAGGTCTAAGTTCAGCGGTGCGTTCACTACTCATGGAAATAGGCTCCGAAAATCACGTTAAAGTATGCCTGCCAGTATCCCCATGAGCCGCCAAAAATGGAAGGGAGTAACCCATCAGGGGGAGGCCTCTAGCCCTGTGAGACGACCATTTGGTCGCAACATTGATGTTAATTTGGCTTATACACTTGACATTGGCCAGCAAGGTAGCAGATTATCAGTCCTGCCCTACGAACGGTTGTTCCCACTCTGCTGACTTCAGTTTTTATTCCGGATATCATCCGCACCGGTTGCTTCATCGGCCAGCATCTGTTTTGACAACGATTTTAAGAATATGTTCAGAGGCACCCCCGTTATCCCAATATCCGTTTACTTCCATTCCTGACAATCTAATAACTTATGAATCTTACCGAACTTAAGCAGAATTCCATGCCCGAATTGCTCGAAATCGCGCAAGAAATGGGCCTCGATAACCTAGCGCGCTCTCGCAAACAGGATGTCATTTTTACCATCCTGAAAAAGCATGCGAAAAGCGGCGAAGACATTCATAGCGATGGCGTACTGGAGATTCTACAGGATGGCTTCGGCTTCCTCCGCTCTGCCGACGCCTCCTACTTGGCGGGGCCAGACGATATTTATGTCTCTCCCAGCCAGATCCGTCGCTTCAACCTGCGTACCGGCGATACCGTTGCGGGCAAAATTCGCCCGCCTAAAGACGGTGAGCGTTACTTTGCCCTGTTGAAAGTTAACGAGATTAACTTTGATAAGCCGGACAACGCCCGCAACAAGATCCTGTTTGAAAACCTGACACCGCTGTTTCCCGATGAGCGTATGCAGCTGGAAACCGGTAACGGAAGCACCGAGGATCTTTCATCCCGGGTGTTGGATCTGGTGGCCCCGATCGGTAAAGGCCAGCGTGGTCTGATTGTATCGCCACCCAAGGCCGGTAAAACCATACTGATGCAGAGCATTGCCCAGTCCATCGCTCGCAATCATCCGGAATGCCACATCATGGTGCTGTTGATTGATGAGCGGCCGGAGGAAGTGACTGAAATGCAGCGCACGGTGCGCGGCGAAGTGATTGCTTCAACTTTTGATGAGCCGCCTGCACGTCACGTTCAAGTAGCGGAAATGGTTATCGAAAAAGCCAAGCGCTTGGTTGAACACAAAAAAGACGTGGTTATCCTGCTGGATTCCATCACCCGGCTGGCTCGTGCCTATAACACAGTGATTCCTTCCTCTGGCAAGGTGTTGACCGGTGGCGTCGACGCCCACGCTCTGGAAAAGCCCAAGCGTTTCTTCGGTGCAGCCCGTAATGTAGAAGAGGGTGGCAGCCTGACGATCGTTGCGACGGCTCTGGTGAACACGGGTTCCAAAATGGACGAAGTGATCTACGAGGAGTTCAAGGGCACGGGTAACATGGAGATTCACCTGGATCGGAAGATCGCAGAGAAGCGCATCTACCCGGCCATCAATATCCGCAGCTCCGGCACCCGCCGTGAAGACTTGCTGATGAATGAAGCCGACATCCAAAAGGTTTGGATACTGCGCAAGCTGCTGCACTCCATGGACGACGATTCCGCCGCCATTGAGTTCTTGCTGGACAAGCTTAAAGACACTAAGACCAACGACGAATTTTTCCAGGCAATGAAGCGTCGTTAAGACGGGTGTATTAGCGCCCTTTGCCTTCGAGGGCTGACATTACCGGGGAAGCCTTCCCCGGTAATGTCGATCACATCCTGTTCTGGCGTTCAGTCAGAACCAATCTCTCTGAACCCACGTATATCGCCGGGACTAACCGGAGCCTAAGATGAAATACAACGACCTGCGGGATTTCATCGACCAGTTGGAGAAACTGGGCGAGCTGAAGCGTATCTCCGTTGAAGTAGACACTCATCTGGAAATGACCGAAATTTGCGACCGCACGCTGCGGGCAGGTGGGCCTGCGTTGTTGTTCGAAAACCCCAAAGGCTACGACATGCCGGTGCTCGCCAACCTCTTTGGTACAACCAAAAGAGTGGCCTTGGGCATGGGGCAGGAGAATGTGACCGCGCTTCGGGAAGTCGGCAAACTGCTGGCCTATCTTAAAGAACCGGATCCCCCGAAAGGCTTCAAAGACGCTATCGAAAAACTGCCGCTGCTCCGGCAAGTCATGCGCATGAGCCCAAAAGTGCTCCGATCTGCTCCCTGCCAAGAAGTGGTCATCGAAAAAGATAAGGTCGACCTTTATCAAATTCCTGTACAGCACTGCTGGCCCGGCGATGCAGGGCCGCTGGTTACCTGGCCGCTGGTGATTACCCGTGGCCCCCACAAAGAACGGCAAAACCTTGGTATTTATCGGCAGCAGGTGATTGGTCGTAACCGCTTGATTATGCGCTGGCTAAGTCACCGGGGCGGGGCGTTGGATTTTCAGGAGTTTCAGAAAGAGAATCCTGGTAAACCTTACCCGGTAGCGGTTGCCCTGGGTGCAGATCCGGCCACCATTCTGGGTGCTGTGACGCCGGTGCCCGATTCGCTGTCCGAGTACGCATTTGCAGGCTTGCTCCGAGGCAGTCGTACCGAGCTGGTGCAGGCTGGCCTCAGTGATCTGCAGGTGCCTGCCAGCGCTGAGATTGTACTGGAAGGCTTTATCTACCCAGACGATCACGCGCCCGAGGGCCCGTTTGGAGATCACACCGGTTACTACAACGAAGTGGGCGAGTTCCCGGTGTTCACCGTTGAGCGGATTACTCACCGCAAAAATCCGATTTATCACAGCACCTATACTGGCCGCCCGCCCGATGAGCCAGCTATTCTGGGTGTGGCACTGAACGAAGTGTTCATTCCCATATTGCAGAAGCAATTCCCCGAAATTGTAGATTTTTACTTACCGCCGGAAGGCTGCTCTTACCGCCTTGCAGTGGTGACCATGAAGAAGCAGTACCCAGGCCATGCCAAGCGGGTGATGATGGGTGTATGGTCGTTTTTACGGCAGTTTATGTACACCAAGTTCGTGATTGTGACCGATGACGATGTGGATGCCCGTAATTGGGAAGATGTGATCTGGGCCATTACCACCCGGATGGATCCTGCGCGCGACACTGTTCTGATAGAAAACACGCCTATTGATTATCTGGACTTTGCCTCGCCTGTGTCGGGCCTGGGCTCTAAAATGGGAATGGACGCCACCAATAAATGGCCGGGCGAAACAAACCGAGAGTGGGGCGAGCCCATTGCCATGACCGATGCGGTAAAACAGCGGGTAGACGAGCTCTGGGATAGCCTGGGGATTGAAAATCCGCCTGCCCGCCCCGATTAATATGAACATTAAGGCGTGGCACATAGATCTTGAGCCATCCGGGGTTCGTTTCGCAGCAGTCGCCGACAGTAATTTGCTGAGCGCTGCTGCCAGCGCAGGTGTTGCCGTTCCGTTCGCTTGCAAAAACGGCGTATGCGAACTCTGCGAGGCGCGGCTGCTTAGCGGCTCAGCTCTAAATACCCGAAACCAACAGACGATTCCGATTGGCGCGCGGCTGATGATGTGCAGAACCATCGCGCTCGACCATCTTGAACTGGAGATTAGCGCCGTTATGGCAGCAGGAAAGAACCAGCCCCGAAAGTTTCAGGCAAACGTCGTGGATGTGCGCTCTATGAACCACGATGTGTATCGGGTTGAGCTTCAGTTGCCGCGGCGGCGGGAGCTGTCTTTTCATGCGGGCCAATATTTATCGGTCAACTTGCCAGATGCCGAACCCTGTTATTTTTCCATTGCCAGCAGCCCGGCAGAGCCACACATTGAACTGCATGTTCAGGCTTCTCCCGAGTGGGTGTCAGCGCAAAAGGTCATAGATGCGCTGACCTCCGGTGAGACAGTCAGTCTCGAAATGCCCCACGGAAAAGCGTGTCTTGCCTCCACTCCCGAGAAGCCGTTGTTGCTGGTTGCAGCAGGTACCGGCTTCGCGCCGATGAAAAGCTTGGTGGATTATTTACGCAGTACATCCTTTGCTCAGCCAGTGAAGTTGTTCTGGGGCGTGCGCCGCCATGAAGACATGTACTTGAGATCCATGGCTCGCCAGTGGGAGCAAGACTGGTCAGGGTTCACATTTCAGCCGGTGGTCGGCGATGATGAGGATAGCGACTGGGGCGGGCATCACGATCAACTGGTGCGCGCTGTGCTGGCATCTGGCATGGACTGGAATAACGTAGAAGTGCACGCCAGCGGCTCACCGGCGATGGTCTACGCATTGATGGACGCCTTGGTGGAAGCCGGGCTGCCGCCTGAGAGTTTTTTGTCCGATGTGTTGGAGTATGCACCCCGGAACTAAGACAACAAAGGTGTCAGAGCGCCCGTTCTGACTCCTTTGTTGTTCTGTCAGGCTTTTGGCATGGGCAGTTCTGGCAGCCCATTATCTTTTGCCAGCCCCTTCATCATAAGCTTGATGCTCACTTCTTCGTCGCCCATGTGAGCGGTCAAGCGGCTCAGCTCTGACAGAGCCTCCCGGCTACGGCGTAACTTCAAGCTGGTCTCGAAATATTCCCGGGCCTTGCCCCACAATTCATTGCGTAGGCTCAGCCGACCAAGTGCCAGTAGCAATTCCGCATTGTTAGGTCGGTCTTTTAACCACTGTTCGGCGGTAAGCAGCTGCTCGTCTGGTTTGCGGCCTTCTATCCGGCCATATACATTGACCAGATCATCGCTCCAGTGATTGTGCAGAACCTTGCGCAGCAGGGTTTCGGTCTGGACTTCGTCCCCAAGATCTGCCAGCAACCGCGCATAATTCCCGATGGTTTTCTCGTCTTTGCGCAGAAACCCCGGGAGCTCATCCCAAAGGCGAGTGAGTGGTTCCAAAGACGTGTTCGGGTTCTCCTTTTGCTGGCGCCTGCAGTCTTCAGCGGCCCGCTCCAAAAGGTTATGCCATACCTGCCGCTCAAGCTCTCCCAACTCTGATTCTGGCAGCACATTGCGCTTGCGCAGCTCCGGCAGCAACTTCGACAGCTCGCGCCAGTCTTCAAGACGAAGGTAAGTGTTTTTGAGTAGCTTGAGCACAAAGGGGTGGTGCGGAGACTGCTTGCGCAAACGCACCAGAGTGGCGAGGGCTTGTTCCAAGCGGTTGCCCGCAAGCTGAAGCTGGGCCTGGGTAATGCCTACAGCCATATCGGACCCTGGTGTGCTTTCAAACGCCTTCCTTAGCAACTCATCCTCAGCTTCGTGATCACCGCACTCGAAGGCTGCCTGGGCTGCCGCCAGATAGTTGATAAGTGGCGTGTCTGCGTGACTTGCGGCCGAGGTAAGCATCTTGTGGGCCCTTGGCCAGTTGCCTTCTGCCAGCGCCAGCAGGCCTTGAGTGGTGCGACGTCGTGCCCGACGTTCTTTGCTTCTGGACACCCAGCCGGCTATCAGCCCGCTGCCGTGCCGCATGCGGCGGAACAGGTTGATGGTTAAAACAATCAACGCGACAACCGCTATCAGCAGGGCAAGGCCAACCCAGAAATTGGTCTCAAGCAGGTAGTTGCCCAGGCTGATGCGAATGTAACCCAGGTCGTATTGCAGCCCCAGAGAAAGCCCGGTGCCGATTAACAGGGCAAACAGAACGATCAGAAGCAGGCGAATCATGAATCATCGCCTCCGTTGGCTTCTGTGTTTTCGTCACTCTTGGCACCCTTGTCTTTGCTGAGGCGGCCAGCAAGCCGCTGTTTGAGTAGATCCAGTGATTTACTAATGTCTGGCAGGTCTGGGGCGACGTTGTTTGTGGTTAGCTCATCCAGGGTGTTCGACAGTGCGCTTACCCGTGGATTGCTGCTGTCGTACCAGTCCGCAACGGCCGCCTGGGCTTTGGCAAGAGCGCGCTCATATACAGGCTGATTACCTCTGAGCACGGCCATTTCGGTTTCTTCTAGCATCAGTTGCAGGTTCAGTCGTGCGTAGGCGCTCTGGTCTGGCGACAACAGCGGCTTTACCGATTCGTCCAAACGGCGAACCACAACAACCTGCATCAGAGTGGATTTAAACGTTTGCCAAGCTTTGGCCAGCATGCTTGGCTCGCCGCCGGCGGGTGGGGCATCGTCTGATTGCGAATCGCCCACAAATCCGGGTGCCTGCTTGCTGATGAGCGCTTGGTCGGTGAGCTGGTGAACGCTATCGATGGCGGCCTCGAGGGTGAGATAAAGGCCGGTTCTGTCGACGCTGGCAATGCCTTTAAGCGCCAGGACTTCCCGGGCCAGCTGCTGCCGTACGGGGTAAACGCCGATGTCATCAGACTCTGTGAGTACTTCGTCTGCAGCTTCAAGGGCAGACAAGGCGCCGCCAATGTCTTTCTCGATCAACAACCGCTGGTTGGCAATGCGCAGCAAATACTCTGCCTCGGCCAATAACCAGTCGGTGCGGGTACGGTTTCCGGCTTCTAGCAGTTCGCGGGCGTTGTGATCTATCTGCCGCTGTTGGGTGGCAATTAGCTCCCGCTGGGAGGTGAGTTTTTCTTCTAGGGATTGTAAGCGCTGACCTTGCTGGTTGCCTCGGTCGCCGTACAGATTCTCAAGCTGAACGGTGTCTTGCTGTAGGCTTTTTAGTGTCTGCAAGCTGGCCTGCTGGCCGTTCCATTGCTGCAAGTTCCAAAGGGCCAATACGGCAACACAGATCAGGGCAATAATAGAGATAACCCACACTGGCCAGACTATCTGGCGGGCGGGTTGTTGTTTCTCGATCAAGGCAGGTAATTGTTTTGTTGTTTCAGTCACGGGCGTCCTTACTTGGCTGTTCCGGAGCCACCGTTACGGCCCGCCAGTTGTTCTGCGACGGCGGCCACGATGTCGTTATCGGCAAGGCTTCCTGGTACAAACGGAGCATTGAATCCCGCCGTGCGAGCCTGATCGGCGATACGCCGGGCGGGTACAATGATAGGTCTATCGTATAGATTATGGCTGCAATTCGCACATAGTGCGATGAGATTGTTTAGGGTTTCTCCAGAGAGCGCGATAATGGCCTCCGGCGCAAACTGATCTAGGGCCCTATTGATCTGTGCGGGTGTGTAATCCGGGCAGAATCTCCGGTACAGCGGCATCATGGTGACTCGCCCGCCGCGGGCTTCCAAGGTTTTCCGGGTTAGCTCGCGGCCCGCCTCTCCCCGGGCAACCAGTACCCGTTCCCCGTTCAGGTGCGCCAAAGAGGGCAGTTTCAGTAGCGCTTCACTGGTCCAGCCTTCGTCGGGTTTGCGCGGGCTTAGCCCGTATTCGGCCAGTGCTTTGGCTGTGCCAGCGCCCACGCCGTACCATTTCAGGCCAGCGGGAAGTTGGGGCCACCAAGTGTCCAGCTCTTCCAGCAAAAGGCGCGCAGCATAGGGGCTAACGGCTATAACGTGGGAAAATTCATCGAGGCTAAGGATGGTGGTGCGACGTTCTGGGGTCTCTGGTAGTGGCTCTCGATCAACCAGCGGAAACACAAACGTCTCGGCGCCAGCAGACTGAAACTGCCGGGCTAACCGAGACGCCTCTGGTTCCGGCCGGCAAATCAGAACACGCCGGCCGGCCAGATTAGGTAGATCAAACTGGGGTGTGGCCATAAATTTCAGCCAGAATTTTGTCGGCGCCCATTGTTAGAAGTTTTTCTGCCAGTTCGCGGCCCAAGCGTTCACCTTCCGCTCTAGGCGCCCGGCCTTCAACGCGAAGGATTTGTGTGCCATCAACCGCGCCTACCAGTGCGCGCAACCACACAGTCGTATCGTTGTCTTCGAGCAGGGCATAGGCGGCAATAGGCACCTGGCAGCCACCTTCAAGACGGCGGTTGAGCGCTCGCTCGGCTTTCACTCGGTCGGACGTGTCGTGGTGGTTCAGTGGCTCCAGCATGGCACGCAGTTCGTCGTCATCGAGCCGGCATTCTATGCCCAGCGCGCCCTGGCCAACAGCGGGCAAGGAGACGGTGTCTGGTATGGAGTAACGAATTCGATCGTGGAAGCCTAGGCGCTTGAGGCCGGAGCTGGCCAGCACAATGGCGTCGTAATTACTGGCATCGAGTTTTGCCAGGCGGGTGTTCACGTTGCCCCGCAGAACCCGGATCTCCAGATCTGGCCGGTAGGCCCGAAGCTGAGACTCTCTGCGCAGGCTAGCAGTGCCGACCACAGAACCATGTGGGAGGGCATCTACGTTATCGAAGTGGTTACTCACGAAGGCATCTGCGGGGTCTTCTCGCTCACAGATAGCAACCAGCCCAAGGCCTTCGGGAAAAGCCATGGGCACATCTTTCATGGAGTGCACCGCCAGATCTGCCCGGCCATCAATCATGGCTTCTTCCAGCTCTTTTACAAACAGGCCCTTACCGCCGATTTTTGCCAGTGGAACATCGAGGATTTTGTCCCCCTGGGTTTTAATCTTGACCAGCTCTACAACCACGTTGTCGTGGAGCCGTTCCAGTTCAGCCTTAATGAATTCCGCCTGCCATAACGCCAAGGCGCTGCTGCGGGTTGCGACACGAAGAGTTCGTTTAGACATGTTGCTCACTGTCGGTTCTGAAAATGTTTGCCAAGGGTACCCTGTGGCGCCGTAAAAGTCCCGTGGGTGGCCGCTTTACACCGCCCGCTATAGCACGGGTTGTTGCGGTTAGTTGCGCTTAGCCAGATTGCCGCCCCTGCAGCCATTGGCGCACGTTGGTGGTGTGACGACGGCTTACTTGGAGCTCCCCTAGATCATCCCTGAGCAGTACCAGGTTGTGGCCATCTGGCGTGCGTTTCAAAGCCTGAATAAAGCGCACGCCTACCAACGTGTTGCGGTGAATTCGGAGCAATTGATGCGGGTAGGCATTTTCCAGTTCTTTCAATGTGTAGTCAGAAACTGCTTCACCACGGGAATGGTGAATGGTCACGTATTTCTGATCCGCCTGACAATAGCGGATCTCGGCTATATCTATTAGCTCGGTGCCCCGGTGGGTGCGAACCGCGAGTTGCTCACCCTCCGCGGTCTCTTGGCCAGTGTTGCTGCCGGAAAGCGCTCGTAACTGAACACGGTTAACCCGCCCCGCACGGGTCAGTGCCTCTGCCAGCGCATCTTTGCGCACGGGCTTGAGCAGGTAGGCTGCGGCCTGAACATCGAAAGCTTGTATCGCGTAGTTGTCGTAGGCGGTGCAGAAAATAATAGCTGGCGGATTGCTGAGCAGACTCAGGCGCGCGGCTGCCCCCATGCCATCAAGGCCGGGCATGCGTATGTCCAGCAGCAGAATATCTGGCTGCAACTCGGCAACCCGAGCGAGCGTCGCGTCGCCATCACCGGCTTCGCCGCATACCTGGTAATCCGGTAGGCTTTCGACCAGCCGTCGAAGGCGTTGCCGAGCCAGAGGCTCATCGTCGGCTATCAGAATCTTCTGTTTTGTCATGAGTACTGTGTGGTTTTTGGTAGCCTTAAGGTCACGGTGTACACGTCTCCCTGATGGCTGTGTTTCAGCACCGCAGCCTCTGCGAACAGTGCCTGCAACCGTGCTTGTATATTACTCAAAGCCATGCGGTTGCCGCTGTGCTGGCTGCCGTTGCTTTGCGGTTTGGGGTTTTGTACCAGCAGATACACAAAGTTGCCGCGAGCTTCCGCTTCTATACGCACGGTACCACCCTCTGGGCGAGGCTGTATGCCGTGATAAACCGCGTTTTCTACCAGCGGCTGCAGGGTTAGCGGCGGTATGGCTTGGCGCTCCAGCCCTTCGGCGATGCGCCATTCCAGTTTCAAGCGAGGGCCTAGTCGCAGGGCTTCAATAGCGAGATAGCGCTGGCATAAGTCCAGCTCTTTAGCCAATGGGATAAGCTGGTCACCCGTACGCAGGCTGGCGCGAAACAGCTCGGAAAGATCCAGAACCGCTTCTTCGGCCTGCTCTGGGTCAGACGCAATAAGGCTGGCGATGGTGTTCATGCTGTTAAACAGGAAGTGTGGCTGTATGCGTGCTTGCAACGCTGCTAGGTGCGCCTGCATTTCTGCTTCCCGCTGCTGCTGCCATTGGTGTTGCAGATAAAAATAGCGCAGCACCATCAGCACAATTAGCAGTGCTAGCAGTAGCTTTTTGGCAATAGCTTGCCAGTCGATTATGCCCGGTTGTGGGTGCAAAACACTGTCGGCGAACAGGCTGAAGGCGAGTACATCGAGTAGTACGATGGCTGCAATGGCAAGGGTGGCTCGGGTTACAGACATTCTGGCCAACCGGTACCGCAGCAGGCAAATCAGCGCGGCGCTGGTGAGGGTCGTCCATTGCACAAACAGCGATAAGAGCGCGAAATAATTCCAGTCAATCCAGCCGTTGCTGGCCTGAACTATGGCCAGCACAAGCACCAGGAGTTCGCTGGTGACCAGTAACATGAATACAGACCGTACTCGGCAAAGATCTGGTACGAAAAAACCCTGTATCACGGCGACCTTGTCCCCAGCTAGGGGAGTCTCTTTTCTACGGGTCAGAATGCTATACTCCCGCCATATTCAATGTACTCAGTTCCCGCCAGATAATGCCGGGCTGCCAGCAGGAAAGATAGACCATGACGGATCAGAAAAAACCTGACCAGGCCACAACCTCCGAAAAACCCTGGGGCGGACGCTTTAGTGAACCCACCGACGCATTCGTGGAGCGCTTCACCGCATCCGTAGGGTTTGATCAGCGCCTGTATCATCACGATATCATCGGCTCCATCGCTCACGCGACTATGCTCGCCGAAGTTGACGTGCTAACCGTGGAAGAACGCGACAGCATTATTGATGGCCTGAACGGGGTTAAGGAAGACATTGAGGCGGGGCGCTTTGAGTGGTCTGTGAGCCTTGAAGACGTACACATGAACATAGAAGCCCAGTTGACCAAGCGCATTGGCATCACTGGCAAGAAACTGCACACCGGCCGCAGCCGTAACGATCAGGTGGCTACGGATATTCGCCTTTATTTGCGCGACGAAATTGATGTAATTGCCGCGGAGCTTCGACGCCTACAAACCGGCCTGCTGGATCTGGCCGAACGCGAAGCCGATACCATCATGCCTGGTTTTACCCACCTTCAAACGGCACAGCCAGTCACGTTTGGGCACCACATTCTGGCTTGGTATGAAATGCTAGTGCGTGATGGCGAGCGCCTGCAGGACTGCCGCAAGCGCGTGAACATTATGCCTCTAGGTGCTGCGGCCCTGGCCGGCACCACTTACCCGATCGATAGAGCCATGACTGCACGGCTGTTAGGCTTTGACCGGCCCTCAGAAAACTCTCTGGACTCCGTCAGCGACCGGGACTTTGCCATTGAGTTCTGCAGCTTCGCTGCGCTATTGATGACACACATGTCCCGCTTCAGTGAAGAGCTGGTTCTGTGGACTTCCGCGCAGTTTGATTTTATTGATCTGCCGGATCGTTTCTGCACCGGCTCGTCAATCATGCCCCAGAAAAAGAACCCAGATGTGCCTGAGCTTGTTCGTGGCAAAACTGGCCGGGTTACGGGCCACCTGATGTGCTTGCTTACGCTGATGAAAAGCCAGCCTCTGGCCTACAACAAGGACAATCAGGAAGACAAAGAGCCTTTGTTCGATACCGTGGACACCATCAAAGGTTGCTTGAAAGCTTATGCCGACATGATTCCGGCTATTCGTGCGAAGGCAGATAATATGCGCGTAGCGGCTAAGCGCGGATTCTCCACCGCAACGGACTTGGCGGATTATCTGGTTAAGAAAGGCATGCCGTTCCGGGACGCCCACGAAGTTGTAGGCAAAGCGGTGGCTTTTGGTGTCGCTGAAGAGCGGGACCTTTCTGATATGACTCTGGAAGAGTTGGCCCGCTTCTCCGACACCATTGGTGAGGATGTGTTTGATGTGCTAACGCTGGAAGGCTCGGTTCAGGCCCGTGACCACCTTGGTGGCACAGCGCCTGCGCAGGTACGGGCAGCAGTGGCTCGTGCGCGCAAGCTGCTAGGTTAATACCCTTTACGCTTTGCCCTTGAGCAAGGGGCTTAACCGCCGATGCGCCCGGTGGAGAGGTCTACGGCCACCGGCGTGAGTTCTGCTAAGGGTTTGGGCGGGCCTAATCTGAACCCCTGGCCGAAGTGAATGCCTAGGGTTCTGACCTTTCTGAGAATGTCGTCGTTCTCGATAAAGGTTGCGACCGTTATCTTCCCCGATTCCTGTGCAATCCTGTGCAGGGCTTCCACCATAATCTGCTGAACCGGATCGTCTCCCAGCCTTAGCATCAGGCTACGGTCCAGTTTGATAACGTCCACCGGTAGTTTCGCCGCAAGGCTGTAGCTTTCCACGGAAGCGCCAGCGCCATCCAGTGCGACACGACAGCCAATCCGGTGCAGGGCATCACACAGCACGGCAACTTCATCTGGGTACTGGGTTGCGTGGGCTTCGCGGACTTCAAGACAGAAGCATTCTGCGGGATAGTTTGAAACCCTGATCACAGACTCCATGAAATCCGCAAAGGTATCGTCCAGCACGCTAGCCAAAGACAGGTTAAAACCGCAGTATTTCAGTCTCGGCTCCAGCAGCCGATGGTCGGCCAGCCAGGTCAGCGTTTGCAGTATCACCTGCCGGTCCAGCCGTTTGGCCAGATCAAATCGCTCCGCTACTGGGAGAAACTGATCCGGCTGCAGCCACGCCTCATGTTCGCCGCTTCCAGGAATTCGCGAGAAAATTTCTATATGGTCGCCCCAGGTGACACTGGCGACGGGCTTGAGCGATTGGAACTCAAGTATCAGCGCTTGCTGATCCAGTGCTTTTCGGATCTGGTCGACGTATTCATTGCTGCTGTCATCTGCTTTGGGGCGAGAAGCATGGGCGGTATGAACCCGGTTGCGCCCGGATGTTTTTGCATCGTGGCAAAGATCTGCAGCCTGGCCCAGCAGTTGCTCGGGATCCGTAGGCGTGTTTTTACCCATAATCAGCAAACCACCACTGGCGGTGGTTTGCAGTTGATGTCCCTGCCACTCAAAAACAAAGTTGCGGATGAGGCTTAGAATGTCTTCTGCGAGCTTACGGGCCGCAGATTCGGTGCAGTTTTCAATGAGCAGGGCGAAGGTGTCGCCAGAAAGTCGCGATACCGTATCTTGTGGCCTGTTACGAACGTCGAGGCTGCTGGCCAACTCTCTGAGATACCGATCACACGCACCGTTACCGGCAGTGCTGTTGAAGTGCCCGAATGCATCTAGGTTCAGATATAGAAGGCTGCTTTCGGCTGACTCCCCGTTTTTTTGCTCCATGCTGCGCTGAAGGCGAGCAGTGAACTCCCTTCGGTTGGTTAGCCCGGTTATCGGGTCGTGCCGGTATCGGTATTCGCTGTCACCTGTGTTGCTGGCGCGGTTGCTGATATCACTGGCCACAACGACCGCGCCCGTGGTTTCGCTCTTGCTGTCAGTTTGGCCATCATTCTGGCTGTCAGTCAGGCGCTGATAATGGAACTCATACACGGGCCACTCACCGCTTTGCTGGGTGATGGGCATGTCCACAACAAAGCTGTCTTGCTCGAAGGCGCGTCGCCAGAGTTGTTCAGCCAGGTGTCGCTCGTTCGGGTATTTTTCCAGCAACTGGCTCAGGTTGTCACCGGTCTGAGGCGTTACGCCGAAGATGCTGGCGAACAACCTGGCATAGGGCGCGTTGAAATGCAGCAGGTTCAAATTTTTGTCCACGGCAGCTATCAGCCCTGGGCTTGCTGCCGTGGTTGCGCTCAGAATTTTTTCAGCCCTTGTGCGAGCTTGGTCGCGTTGCATTTCGCCGGTGCGGTCAACCAAGGTGCCGCCAAGCTTGCGCACTCTGCCGCCCGCTTTAAGGGCACGACCATTCAAGGTAACGCGAATCTTTTTCTGCTGCGCCGTCAGTAGATTTAGCTCAATCGTGAAAGGTGCGCCAGTATGCGCACACCTGCGGAACAGCGCCCGGATGCGACCCTGGCCGCTTTGGCAGTAGAACAGTGCCTGCTCGGGCGTAATATCTGTGCCCGGCTTTAGCTCAAGCACTCGATATAGCCCCTCGGTCCAGGTAATTTGGTTGCTGGTGATATCCAGCTCCCATATCCCGAAGCTTGCAGCGCTTTCTGCGCAGCGCTGCAAGCGTGGATCTATGGCGGAGTTTTCCTGCTGAGTGATTCGGGCGCTGGCGGCTTCGTCTGAATCGCGCATACTGACACGCAGTGAAAGGCTTGCTGTGTAAAAAAAACCTTCTTTATGGCGGAGGGTGACCAGCACATTTTGGCCACTCTCGATACGGTGTCGGTGTACTGGCGCGAAAGGGTCGTCCTCTGTTGATGCCAGAACCCGGTGTACCATGACGCCTTCCAACTCGCTGGCATCGTATCCGAGTACGGCTTCGGCATTGTTGTCGGCGAACAGCACCTTGCCTTCGTCGTCAATACGCAACAGGGTCTGGCGACCGGTGCCGGCGGGTGCATCGGCACGATAACGCTGTATGACAAACTCTTTCACTGGGCAGGACCTCGGGTTTTCTGAAGCGCATTCCGCTTTTATTTTTTTGACGGTTTTGCCACGATGAGCTCATCATACTGATAATTAAACCGGAAAGAACCTCTCCCCCGGAGCTGCCTTGACCGCTCACGCCCCACCGATTGCCCTGGATTTTGAAGAGGGCATTGATCGCAAAACCCTGCGCCGTCTGCGGGACAGGTTTCTCATGGTTAATCACCAGCGCTGGGAGAGGGCGCACTCGTCGCTCACCTATCGGCAGCAAGCAGTGTTGGACGTTCTGCCTCTGGTGTTTCACACCAACCACCCGGCTCTGGCCGGCTATCTGGATACCGATTGCCCTTATGGCCTGAGGCACTATCAACCGGGTTCCGCAACCATAAGTGCCGCACGGCGCCTGGCGCGAACCTTTAGTATGCGGGACGAGGGCAAGCGCCGAGCCGATCTGGAAGCGCTGTTTTTAATGGGCAGCCCCGGCACATTGGGCGATTCCGTAGCCAGTGATCTGGATGTTTGGCTGTGCCATCGGGACGATCTTCAAGAGCCGGGCATTCTGCGCCTCGAGCGCAAGGCAGAGAAGCTGACGGAGTGGGCGTCTTCTTTTGGCATTGAACTGCACGTGTTTGTATTCGCCGCGGCCGACTGGCGGAATGGGCGACCACGCGCAGAGGTGAGCGGCGAAAACTGCGGCAGCGCCCAGCACTATCTGCTTCTGGATGAGTTTTATCGCACCGGAATTCATCTGGGTGGATGCTATCCAATTTGGTGGCTCATCCCTTCGGAGCAGGAAGATCGTTATCAGGAATGTGTAAACAGGTTAGCGGACTACCGCTTTATTCGTGGCGACGAGTACATAGACTTCGGCGCGGTACCGGCGATACCAGCCAGTGAATTTCTCGGTGCGGGTGTTTGGCAGCTCTATAAGGGTATTGATGCGCCCTGGAAGTCGATTCTGAAGCTTTTGCTTATCGAATGTTACGCCCAGACGCCGGAGCAGCCGGTGTTGTCACGGGTGTTCAAGCGCGCGGTATTCAGCGGCATCATTGATGTGGATGTTCTGGACCCGTATGTAATGCTGTACCAGCGTTTGGAACAGTGGCTGACAGAGGCTGGCGCCGAAGGGCGGCTAGATCTGGTGCGTCGCAGCTTGTATATCAAGACGGGGCTGCCGCTCACTCGCACCGGGGCGTCGGGGGAGCACAGTGCAGAGCCCTGGAGAGCCAAGCTGCTCAGAAGCCTTGTGGCGGGCTGGGGCTGGCAGCACAAGCACATTGAAGCCCTAGACAACCGCCAGCGCTGGCGCGCAGAAGAAGTGTCTTCCCTGCGACGCGTGGTGGTGTCGGAGCTGACGCACAGTTATAGACTACTCTCGAAAATGGCTCGGGATCACGGCGAGCAGTCAGCCATCAACGCGAACGATATTAACCTGCTCGGCCGCAAACTCTACGCAGCCTTTCAGCGCAAGGCGGGTAAGATTGAGCAGATTAATCCGGGGTTGGTGCCGTCGCTGGCAGAGGAAAACCTAGCCTTTCATCACCAATCAGAACAAGGTGGGGCCGGAACCAGCTGGCTATTGTACCGGGATTTGGAAGGCCCATCAGATGCCGCTTGGCAGCCGGTTATTCGGCGCTCTGGAAACCTCGCGGAATTGGTTGTTTGGTGCTATTGCAACGGTTTGCTAACCCGCTCCACTCGTCTTAATGTCCGCTCTGGGCAGGGTATTGCCTCCATCAGTGAATTGCGGGAAATGCTGGATGCGCTTGCGGGGTTTGTGCGGTTTCCTGTGGCACCGGCAGAGCGAGAAGCACTTGCCCGTGCGGTTCGTCCCCTGCGCAACCTTATACTGATCAATGTGGGGGTGGACCCGCAGTCTCATCTTACCGAGCGCGGGCTGCACAAGCTTAGCGCCCGACATGATTCTCTGGGCTTCAGCGGTGGGCGTGAGAATCTGGTTGTGACCATTGACCAGATCACCCTGAACAGTTGGCACGAGGTCAGTCTTCAACACTACGCATCGGGAGACACGTTGATCCAGTGCCTAAAGAATGTGCTCGCCTCGGTTGCACTCGACCCCCGCGTTATTCCCGATATTGAGGTGCACAGCCACAACCGAGGGCACGGAGGGGCTATCGCTCGGCGAGTGCGGGAACTGTTTGCGGATGTGTTGCGCCAGTTTTTTGCCGGTGGCGCCGGCCCACACTCCCTGCGTTACGTTATCGAAATGGATCGTCGGTATTTTCTGCTGGAATTCAGTGGTACCAAACCCGGCTTCATTGCCCTGGAAAGCCGGGCCGCGCTAATGGAATGCCTGGCCCAACCCCGCGACGCTTATCTGCCAATCGTTTTCGATCGCTACGCATTGTTGGACGACCGGGCTGTGCGTGCGGCGTGTCAGGCCAGCGAACCGAACAGTGTTCAGGTGTTTTATCGGGTTCGCGGCGAGCGCGCGCAGATATGGGTGATTGATGAGCGCGGTTCGCTGCTCGAATGGAGCCAGCCGGTCACCAGCCGCCGTTACCTGCTGACACCTCTGCGGCGCTTTCTTGAAAATTTAGTAGAGCGGCGCACCCTGCGCTACAGCGAGGTGCCAGTGGCCCTGGCCGGTGTGCGGTGTTACGAAATGGTTGCGAGTAACGGGCTCTGGCGCCCGGAGTATCGGCCACAAACGGATACCGGAGCCACTTTGCCAGGGCTTGAGGTGCAAGCCGTGGGCATTCAAGAAGGTGATAGCCGGGTTCGCTTTGATCTTTATTGTGGTGAGCGAGAGTTTACCGTTCTGCAATACGGCGACCAGCTCATTTCGGCTGTTGCTCACTACATCCACTCACTGCGCCAGAGCGGTGATCGCTACCCGGTTTACCTTACGGATGTGCACCTGCCCCACGATTTGGATCCACGGGTGTATCAGCAGGATATACAAACCAGCCAGTATCTCTATTACCGCGCCTTTTTGGAGGATGCCCTGAACCGTGAACTGGAGGCGTTTCGATAGCCAGCCGGCCTCGCCGTGCGGGTCGCGGGTCAGGTATACTTTGGCCATTATGAACTCAGGGGTGGCAAGTATGCGCGCGTGGACACTGCCAGTTGTGATTCTGGTTATGGCGGCTGCACTTGGCGGCTGCGGCCAAAAGGGGGCGTTATACCGGGATAACCCGGAAGCATCATCCGAGCCTGCCGGGCAAGCAACCGCCGCCGGGACACAAAATGAGCGTCCAGATGACCGTAATTCAAGCGCTGAATAGTCCTGCTTATACCAGGCACCGCTAAACAAATCAGGAACCAAATGGATCATTTCAATTACCGTAACGGCGAGCTATACGCCGAAGATGTGCCTGTCTCTTCCATTGCCGAACGCTTTGGTACGCCAGCTTACGTATATTCCCGAGCGACTCTGGAGCGCCATTACAGGGCCTTTGATGATGCCCTGAAAGAGCGCCCGCACCTTGTGTGCTACGCCGTCAAAGCCAACAGCAATCTGGCGGTTCTGAACGTGTTGGCGCGCTTGGGTGCCGGTTTCGACATTGTCTCCGCCGGGGAGCTAGAGCGTGTTCTTCGTGCCGGTGGCGACGCAAGCAAGGTGGTGTTTTCCGGTGTAGGTAAACAGGAATGGGAGATGCGCCGGGCTCTGGAGGCAGGCGTTCGTTGCTTCAACGTGGAATCTGACGCCGAGTTAGACCGGCTTAACGCGGTGGCTGGTGAACTGGGAGTCATTGCTCCCGTCTCTTTGCGTGTGAACCCCGATGTTGATGCCGGAACCCACCCTTATATTTCTACTGGCTTGAAAGAGAACAAGTTCGGAATTGATATAACTGAGGCACTGGCTGTTTACGCCCGGGCTGCAACACTGCCGAACCTGAATATCAAAGGTGTGGATTGCCACATTGGTTCGCAGCTTACATCGATTTCTCCGTTCTTGGATGCGCTGGATCGCGTACTGGAACTGATCGACGCTCTGGCCGATAACGGCATTCACATCCGGCACCTGGATATGGGTGGTGGTTTGGGGGTGACCTACGATGATGAACAGCCGCCTCAGCCCTCCGAATACGTCAGGGCTCTGGATGAGCGTATTGGCGACCGTAAGCTGGAGTTGATTCTCGAGCCGGGCCGCTCCATTGCGGCTAACGCCGGCATACTGATTACCCAGGTCGAGCTTCTGAAATGCACCGAGCATCGTAACTTCGCAATCATCGATGCTGCCATGAACGATTTGATTCGCCCGGCGCTGTACAGTGCCTGGCAGGCCATCATTCCCGTTCAACCCCACCAGGATGCCGAAGAGAAAATCTGGGATTTGGTTGGCCCGGTCTGTGAAACCGGAGATTTTCTCGGCAAAGACCGGCCACTCCAACTCAAGACAGGAGATCTCTTGGCAGTGCGCTCTGCAGGGGCCTATGGCTTCGTGATGAGCTCCAACTACAACTCCCGTAATCGCCCGCCGGAGCTTATGGTTGACGGTGAAGACGTACACGTTGTTCGTCGTCGCGAGACGATCGAGGATCAGCTCGCGCCAGAAAACTGCCTGCCGGAATGAATGATGGACAGGAGATGAGCCAGCCGCGGCGTAATCAGGGGCCTCTGCTCCGTTTCAGTAAAATGCATGGGCTGGGCAACGATTTTATGGTGGTTGATGCCATCAGTCAGCCATTGTGGCTACGCCCCGAAATGATTCGGGAGCTGGCGGATCGTAATGTGGGTATTGGCTTTGACCAATTGTTAGTCGTGGAGCCTCCGGGGCAGCCCGATGTGGATTTCCGTTATCGGATATTCAATGCCGACGGTTCTGAAGTTGAACAGTGTGGCAATGGCGCCCGGTGTTTCGCAAAGTTCGTCCGCGATCAGCGCCTCACCAATAAAAAAGTCATACGCGTTCAAACCGCCGGTGGAGTGATTGAGTTACGGGTGGTCAAAGACGGCATAGTGATGGTCAATATGGGAGTGCCAGAGCTGAATCCATCGGCCATTCCCTTTGCTGCAGAACATCGCAAAAATACGTACATGGTGGAGGCGGGAGCGGAAACAGTTGAGCTCAGCGCGGTTTCCATAGGCAACCCTCACGCCGTTATTATGGTTGAAGATGTGGACGCGGCGCCGGTCGCAGAGCTTGGGCCGCGCCTGGAAAGTCATCCGCGATTTCCATCTCGGGCTAACATCGGCTTTCTGCAAATAATTAGCCGGAGCCATGTACGCTTGAGGGTGTACGAGCGCGGCTCGGGCGAAACCCTTGCCTGTGGCAGCGGTGCGTGCGCGGCGGTAGTCGCCGGGCGCCTTCGCGGACTTCTCGATAACCGCGTGGACGTGGACTTGCGAGGGGGCCGGTTGGTCATTGAATGGCAGGGTGAAGGGTCGCCTGTTATGATGGAGGGGCCTGCTACAAACGTATTTGAAGGGCAGTTGAGATTGCCTGGTGACTCAAGTGGTAGCCGGCGCCGAAAGCCTAGCCGCCCACATAAACAACGGATCTGACAGTCAGGAGAGCACGATGACAGACCAAACGGCCCACCAGAAGGCCGGTGAGCTCACCCGGGAAGAGGTGGCTGAGTACCTGAAGAACAACCCTGACTTTTTCGTCGATCAGGATGAGCTTCTGCGCAGCCTGACGTTGCCCCATGACAGTGGTCGGGCTATTTCTCTGGTTGAACGCCAAGTACACCTGTTTCGCGAACAAAGGGACACGCTACGCCACGAATTGGTGGAGCTGGTGTCCATCGCCCGCCACAACGATCGCCTGTTTGAAAAGAGCAAGCGCCTGCTAATGCAGGTAATTGAAGCCCGCAATCTCATTGATATGGCATCCGCCATTGATGACAGCATTCGTGGCGACTTTGGGCTTGATGCCGCATCGGTGATCCTGTTTACCGATGCAGACGTTGCTAGCAGCTGTCAGGGCGCGTTGCATGTGGTGAGCCCAGCAGAGGCCCATAAGCGACTCGGTAATCTTTTGGAAGGCAGCAAAGCAGTCTGCGGTCAGTTCCGCGATAGCGAGCGAGAGTTCCTGTTCCCAGATCGGGATGTGCCCATTGCGTCGGTCGCTCTGGTGCCTTTGCGCCACGATGAACTGGTCGGCGTTTTGGCGATTGGCAGTTGCCAGCCTGGCTACTTTGATCAGAGCATGGGGTCGCTGTTTCTCAGTTATATCAGCGACACACTCAGCAGGCTTCTGCCGCCAATGGTTAGGCGCCACACCTCGGCCGTTCCGGTAGCCGATCTTGCGACTGAGTCCCGCTAGAGTGATCGCTGCGCCCGCGCAGGCTCAGATACCTGATGAGCTGAGCGGGCACATGACAGACTTCATCCAACACCTGGCATCCGAAAAACGCCATTCGCCCCGAACCTGCGACAGTTACCAGCGCGACCTTCAACGGCTTGCGGCTTGGCTTGTGGAGCAGAACCACACCCAGTGGCGGGCGGTTGGCGGCTATGATCTGCGTCGCTACGTTGCAAACCTTAGTCGCCAAGGCTTAAGCGGTCGCAGCATAGCTCGACATCTGTCGGCCATCAGGCGCTTTTATCAGTATTTGTTACGGGAACGGCTGGCCACTGACAACCCGGCACTGGACATCCGGCCCCCGAAGAGCAGTCGGCGCCTGCCCGGCGTGGCCGATGTGGATCAGCTCAATTATCTTCTCGATGCCACCCCAGATGATCCGCTAGAAGTGCGCGATAGGTGTATGTTTGAATTAATGTACTCGTCCGGCTTGCGCCTGGCGGAACTGGCCAGCCTGGATCTCAATGCTGTTGACCGCAAATCGGGCGAGGCCCGGGTAGCTGGCAAAGGCGACAAAACACGCATACTCCCTGTCGGTCGGAAAGCGCTAGAAGCCATAGCTCAGTGGTTGCCTATTCGAGCAGAATTGGCGCCGCAGACCGAAACCGCCTTGTTTGTAAGCCGCCGGGGTGACCGTCTCAGTCACCGTAGCATCCAAGCTCGCCTTAGCCGTTGGGGTGTTGTCAAAGGGGCTGACCAGAAGCTTCACCCACACATGTTGCGGCATTCGTTTGCCAGCCATATGCTCGAGTCCAGCGGCGATTTGCGGGCGGTTCAGGAATTGTTAGGCCATGCGGACATAGCCACCACACAGGTCTATACTCACCTTGATTTTCAGCATTTGGCCCGGGTTTACGACCAGAGCCATCCGAGGGCACGCCGACGTAGCCCGCGAGACAACGGCGATCAGAATTCCGGACAGAAGGGGAGCGAGTGATGTCATCGGATCAAACCTGGAAAAACAAGTACTTCCAGGAGCTTGAGACTGCAGAGCAGCGGGAAGAACAGTGGAAGGCCGAGCGCAATACGCTGGAGCGCATGCTTGTGCGCACCAGCCTCGCCTCCGAAGGCCAGACACCAAAGCTGGACAGCCTGCTTGAGCGTGTTCGATCCGATTTGCGCAAGAAAAAGGTGGATGTGAAAAGCTGGCGAGAGCTGCAAGAGCAGATCGACCGCCAAGTCGCCATTCTGGACGACATGCCCGCCCCTAAACATGAAAGCCAGCCTGAACCTTCTATGAACATCGCACCTGAGCCAAAGTCTGTGATTGAGGCGGCGGATGACAGTGATGTGGCAGACGACGGGGATTTTGAAGGCCTCCATAGCCAGCGACTCCGGATCGCCAGGCGTGTCGGACACCTCTTGGGCCAGTTGCTCAGCCAGGTTTCTCTGGAAGTAGACGCCGAAAAACGAGCGAGAAGCCTGCAGACGGCCCTCCTCGCTAGTGATAATTGGGATGAGTTGCGAGACGGGCTGAACCAAGTGGCCGATCTCATTGTTGCCGCCGTAACCCGCGGCCAGAGGGAGTTTGAAGCCTTTCTCAAACGCCTTGATGAACGCCTTGAGGTTCTGCAAGAGCATTTTTCAGTGCAATCATCGGCACAGACGGGCCGACAGGCCGCAGCAGAAACCCTGGACCGTAACATCCGCGAAGAGATTGAACAGGTTGGCCGACACATTGAAGCCAGTGACGATACCCATGGGCTGAAGCAGTCAGTCAGTAGCCACCTTGAATCCATTGGTCAGGCGGTTGGCCATTTTCGGGTTGAAGAAACGGAGCGGGAGAAATTGCTTTCCGAGCAGCTGAACGCCATGCAGGAAAAAGTCGCGGTTATGGAGGCGCACTCGGAACAAATGCAGGGACAGGTTCGCAAGGAGCGTGAACGAGCCATGACCGACCTGCTGACGCAGCTACCCAATCGTGAAGCTTGGCAGGAACGCCTATCTTTTGAGTTCAACCGCTGGAAGCGATATCAGTACCCACTGGCCGTTGGCGTTCTGGACATCGATCTTTTTAAACGTGTAAACGATTCCTATGGGCACAAGGCCGGTGACCGGGTGCTTCAGCTTGTAGCGAAGGAGGTTATGGATCGGCTGCGCAACACGGACTTTGTCGCCCGTTTTGGCGGTGAGGAATTTGTGCTGTTGTTTCCGGAAACCCTAGCCGCAGATGCTCAAATCGTGATGGATAAGCTTCGGTCACACATCAGTGCCTTGCCGTTTCATTTCGGGGGCGAGCCTGTAACGATTACCTTCTCTGCTGGCCTTGCTGCCTTCGCCCCTGGGGATACCGAAGAATCGGTCTTTGAGCGGGCAGATCGTGCGCTTTACGTTGCCAAAGATGCGGGCCGTAATTGCGTCAAAGTCAGTCAGCCAATCGGCTAGTACAGAACCTGTCTATTTGCAGGTATTGTATCCAGAAATGCAGCGCAACCCCTGAGGCTATCCCGTGAAGGCCATCCTTCTGTTTCTATCATACTGGCTGTTGCTGGCTATTCAATCCCCAGCACAGGCAGATCCCCCCCAGGCGTCACCAGCACCGGTGCTGGGTAGCAAGGATTTGCAATGGGTCAGTGAGCAGGAAGTGCTCAGGATTGGCTTACGCGCAGACCAGATACCGCTGGTGTTTGATACCGGGAACGGAAATCTGGCCGGAACCTACATCGACTACCTTGCCCGGCTTTCTGACAAGCTTGGCCTCCTGATTGAGCCTGTTGTCATCAGCTCAGGAATCAATGCTGGCCCGGTGCCAGACCAGCCTGCAACCGATGCGTTCCTTACCACCAGGGTGCCAGGTACTCCAGCGCCTGAAGGCAAGCGTTATACCGGTCCGTTAATGACACTTACCTATGGCTTGTTTATCAGCGCGGGCGATTCCACAATCCGTTCACTGGCGGATCTGGAAAGTGGCCGCATAGCGGTTGTGGAAGGTGACCCTAACCAGTACACCATGCTTGATTCTGTTGAGAGCTTTACACCGGTGCCGGTTCAGAGCTTGGGGGAAGCTGTCAGCCATGTATTGTCCGGCCAAGCCGATGCCTTTCTGGGCCCGGTGCCGGTCGTCTCAGACTACCTTCAGTCAGCCATGATTAACGGTATTGGTTTGTCGGTGCTGTTGGATCAAAAATCAGTGGATGTGGTATTTCAGGTGGATGAGGGCAACGAGCCCCTGCTTCGGGTTCTTGACCAAACCGTAGGCGCGATCAGTCACAACGAACACCGGGTTATCCGGCAATCATGGCTGGAGGTGGACCTCTCGGCGTTGGAGCAAAACGGTGTAGAGCTGGCCGCATCCGATGTTGACTGGCTTGAACGTCATCCTGCCCTCAAGGTTGCCTATCGCTCTGACTGGCCGCCGTTTGAATATGAACAAGACGGTCGACCCACCGGCCTCGTACCTGATCTTGTTGCGCGCCTGGAAAACCAACTGGGTGCGCGGTTTGAAAACAAGATTCTGGAAAACCGTGTAGTTGCAGAGCAAGCACTTGTTTCCGGTGAGGTGGATATTTTGCCCGGTTTGTCGCGCACACCTCGAACCGAGGAGTCATTCCTGTTCACCCGGGCCTATGTGAACGTGCCGATTGCACTGGCTATCCGGGATGATGGACGTTTTATCGGCGATTTACGGGAGCTGCGCAGTGAGCGAGTGGGGGTGGTCAACCGCCACGCGGCGCATGACTATCTGCTTATAAACCACCCGAACTTGGATCTTTACCCGCTGGCAACGGTAGAAGATGGCCTGCTAGCCCTCTCCAATGGCGATCTCGATGTGATGGTGACCCACATTCCGGCGGTCAGCTATACGGTTGCCAGGCTAGGCCTTTCTAACCTGCGAATTACCAGTATCACGCCCTATCAGTACGATCTCCGGCTCGCGGTTCGCAAAGACAGCCCGGAGCTTCACCGAATACTCAATAAGGCGCTTGGCAGTCTCAAACCTGCCGATACCGAGGCCATATACAACCGGTGGATTCATCTCGATATTGAGCAAGAAGCCGATTACACCGTGGTGCGGCGGGTTGTTTTGATCGCCGTTGTGGTCGTGCTTATCTTCTTATACTGGAACCGAAAGCTTTCCCGTGAGGTGGACGAGCGTATCCGCTCTGAAAATGCCCTGCGCCGAAGTGAGGATGAGCTACGCGCTGCCAAACTGGAAGCGGAGCGGCTGGCTCGGGAGGCGGAGGCGGCCAGTCGAACCAAGAGTGAGTTTCTGGCGAATATGTCCCATGAGATCCGAACGCCCATGAACGCCGTGATCGGTTACAGCGATCTCTTGGGCAACAGCGTTACCGACCCCCAGCAACGCAACTATTTGGATGCCATCCGGGCAGGCAGCCGCAGCTTGCTGATGCTGATCAACGATATTCTGGATCTCTCGCGCATTGAAGCGGGGAAAATGCGGCTGGATTATTCGCCGGTATCCGTACGCAGGCTTCTCGATGATGTTCGTCACATATTTGATCTGCGGGCACGGGAGCAGGGCATCACACTAGAAGTGAGCGTTGGTTCAGATATGCCGGTGGCCATGATGTTGGACGAAACCCGTTTTCGCCAAGTGCTGTTCAATCTTGTAGGTAACGCCATCAAGTTCACCCATGAAGGCGGAGTTGCGGTACGGGCCACCGTTCGGCCGGTTCAGAATAAAACCGAAGTAACTCCGGAACACCAGAGCTACCGGCTCACGGTTGAGGTAAAGGATTCAGGTATCGGAATCCCCTCTGATCAGCGTGACCGTATTTTTGATGCGTTCGAGCAACAGGAGGGGCAGAACACCCGCCGTTACGGGGGTACAGGCCTTGGGCTTGCTATCAGTCGCAAACTGGCGCGAATGATGGGTGGTGAGTTGAAGATGGAAAGTGAGCCAGGGCGTGGGTCTGTTTTTACTCTCACGCTGCCTAACGTTGTGGTAACCGGCGAACAGGCTGAGGACGAAGGCGAGACCAAGGAATCCGAACGGCTACTGGCACAAACGCTGAGTATTCAGGAGCGAGGCTGGCTGCGAGAACAGCTGACGGCAGATTTTGGTGACGAATGGGAGGCCGTGCGAGAAAGCGGTGACCCGGAAGAAATGCGAGAGTTTGCCCACCGTGTGTTGGAATGGGGGCAGCGTTATCGCTCCCGATCGGTGACTCGCTACGGTGAGAAACTGATGGCCGACGTAGAAGCATTCAATCTGGATGCAGTTAACAGTGCACTTGAAGCATTTCCGAAATTGCTGGGGCGAGCGGAGTAAACCGGCTTACCGCTTGGTATAGGGCGGAACTACAGGCAATCGAACTGGGAGCGGCGATCAAAAGCCACTGAGACCATGTCGTAGCCAGAATCAGACAGGCTGCGAACCAGTTCCCGGTCTTTTAGCAGCGCCATGCAGACTTTGTGAACGCTGGTTTGGAGCTGCTCCGATGCCTGCTGATTGGCGGCAAGGCGGAAATCTACGATCAGGTACTTGCGCTCAAGGGCCGAGGCAGTGGGAATGTCTTCGCGTTCAATGCTTTCATAGCCGATGTAAGTTGCGTGATCTTGGGCGAACACCTGACTCATTACGATGTCCAGATTCTCCGCCTGGATGGCTGGCGCGGAGCATAGCGCTACCATGGCTGCAGCACGGGTTAGATTCTGGATGTTCATGGTGTGGGCTTCCCTGAAGGACATTCTGGACTGAGTGTAACAGAGTGTAAGGATTCGTTAAGATCGATTATTGCAAAGACTGTCGTCTATTGCGCGGAGTCTAGCTAACTTTTTTCAATTGTTTGCAGTTTGCACAAATTAGCAGCAGCGCGTGGAGCGCTTAGGGCTCCCCTAGCGATGCTCTATCTACTATCATGAAACGATAATCGATAGCAGGAGAGAGACCCATGTTTCAGCTTGTATTCAAGGGTGAGTGTGCACCCGGCACTGATGTGGCGACAGCGCGGGACAATGCCCGCGTGCTGTTCAAAGCCAGCGTTGAGCAAGTAGATCGCATGTTCAGCGGTGGCTCGGTGGTGATCCGGAACAAGCTGGGTGAAGAGCAGGCCGAAAAGTACCGCGCGGTGCTAAACAAGCACGGCATGGTGGCCTATGTTCAGCCCATGCCGGGTAGCCAGTCCCAAGCAAAACCAGCACCCGTTGCTCCGCCGGCTAGCACGACACCTGAGCCGGCGCCTGCTTCCGCGCCGGCCAGCCCACGGCCCCGCGTTGGCGCTCTGAATGTTGAGCCAGGTGATCGTTTGCACGTAGCAGGCGACAAGGTAGACGACATTCTCGCAGGGTCAACGCTTGGGCTGGATCCCGTGGGTGTCACGTTGGTTGAGTCAGGGGAGGTAGAGCCGCCCATGTTCCAGCATCTTGATGACTGGACACTGGCACCGGCCGGCACTGATATCGGCGTAGAGCGGGATTTACCACCGCCGATGGTGCCGGACGTGTCGCATCTTTCTTTGGCGGATGACGAATCAAACAACCCGTGAGTGCAGATAACAACCAAGACAACTGGGTCGCATATTTGAATATTGGCTTTTTGTTCACACAGCTGTTTTATTAGCTTCACATACTTGCTGACACTGCTGGATGGCATAACGGTGGAGAAGGGAAACCAGCCTGTTTTCATCCCTGTCCCGGATGGCACTGATGGATTCCCGCATGTGTGCCAAGTTGTCTTCTAATACACGTTTACCACCGCGCTTGAAGGCAACGAACGCGCAGCGCCTTGCGGAGGGCCATAGGTCATCGATTGCTGCGAGAATAAAGTAATTTTCGGCGTAGGCCAGAGAAGCCTTGGTGTATTCAATGCCCAGATCGAGAAACGCCATCAGATCGTTTTTGTTGAAGTGATCTTCCATCTGCTGATTCAGCTGTTCCATCCGCTCCAGATCCTCAGGCAGCCATTGTCGGGCAAGCTTTTTGCCTGTGTGGGTTAGGTAGAGCTCCAGTGTTTCGTAAAGACTGCGCACAAAATAATCGTCTAGTTCTGTGACAAACGCGCCTTTGCGGGGCACGTTTTTCACCAAATGGCGCTTTTCGAGGAGCAAAAGACCTTCCCGGATGGAGCCGTGGCTGACTTCCAGTTTTTTCGCCATGGCCGCTTCGTAAATACGTTCGCCGGAATCAAGCTGGCCGAACACAATCAGGTTTTCGATATGGCGGGCGACCTGCTCGGTCAGTGTTACTTTGGGTTTGAAGGCCTTCATGGATGATGTTCGCTGGGCTTGGTTGGCTGAATGAGGGGTGGATAGTCGCACACTCCCCTGTTTCGGTGCCAGCGCCCACGGCCTAACTCATGCCTTAGTTCATTCGTAACTACAGCAGCGGAGCCAACAAGCGAACCGCGCGGCAGGTCAGCCGGAACAAAATGGAGCGGCCCTCGTAGTCCTGTTCGGTCATCTTGCGACAATGGGAAAGGTCTTCTGTGAGCATGGCATCCACTTTGGATATAAAGGATTCAGATGTGATGATGGCAATAATTTCAAAGTTAAGGCGCATGGATCGGTTATCCAGGTTAGCGGTACCTACGGCGGCATAATGATCGTCTACCAGAACAACCTTCTGATGCATAAAGCCGGGTTGGTAGCGGTAAATCCCAATGCCTGCGTGGCTGGCCTGAACCAGATAGGAATATGCGGCTAAGCGGACAAGCTGGCTGTCTGACTTTTCCGGGATAATGATTCGTACATCCACCCCACGCAGGGCGGCGAGCTGTAATGCGTTCACCACCTGGAAATCCGGAACAAAATACGGCGAGGCAATCCAGATGCGGGATTGGGCGTTGTTTATGCAGCTAAGAAAGAACAGCGCGCAGGTTTCCCAGGTGTCTGCCGGGCCGGTAGGAAGCACCAGTACCTGCTCATCGCCAGGTATATTGTCCTGGGGCGCCCAGTCCAACTCGGGGAACTCATTGCTGGCCCAATTCCAGTCTTCCAGCCACGCAAGCTGAAGCCCGGTCACGGCGGGCCCTTCGATTCGGCAGTGAGTATCGCGCCAGGGTTCCTGATCTATCACCGACCCAAGATATTCATCACCCAGGTTGATGCCTCCCACAAAGCCTATCTTGCCGTCACAGACCAGTAATTTCCGGTGGTTGCGGAAATTTATCTGGAACCGCCGGCGTCGGATATTGCCATCACCAAAAGAGGCAACCCGAGCTCCCGCCTTTAAGAGCTCTTTCAGATAGGCGCGGGGCAGCCCGACACTGCCGATTTCATCGTACAGGAACCATACCTGCACGCCTTCTGCGAGTTTGCGCTCAAGAATGGTTTTAATGCGCTGGCCAATTTTGTCTGAGCGCACAATGTAGAACTCAAGAAGAATATAAGAGGTTGCGTTCTCCATGGCTCTGATCAGCGCCTCAAACGTCGCTTCGCCATCTTGTAGCAAAGTGCACCGGTTGCCCTCGGTAAAGGGTTGCCGACCGAGCCTGCAAAGCACCTGAAGCTGTTTATCAAGATGCTGTTGTTCGGGTGTGGAGAGCGAGGTTGTTTGCTGCTCAAAGCGATTAAGTAGGTCGGTTAGGGATTGATCCCCCATGCGCCGAGCCTTTACGTAACCACCGAAGCGGGAGCGCCCCAATACAAGGAATAGCGGCACAGCGACGTAGGGCAAGGCCAGCAGACTGATAATCCAGGCAATGGCGCCCTGAGTGGTGCGGTAGGTGAGCAGAATGCGATAAATACAGGCAACAGAGCCTAAGTAGAACAGGCCAAGAACGATTGCCAATAATGAGGTGTCAGGCATCATTCATGGGTGTCCTGAGTAAGGTGTGATGCGCGGTATTGAGCCGGCGCCATGCCAGTCCAGCGTTTGAAAGCCCGGCTGAACGCGCTGAGTTCCGAAAAACCCAGAAGAAAAGCGATCTCCCCCAGCGCGTAATGATCGGAAGCGACGTAGCGCTGGGCTTTGTCCTTGCGCACTTGCTCCACAAGTTCATGAAAGCCTAGTCCTTCTTTTTTAAGCCTCCGATAGAGCGTTTGGCGACTCATGTGGCATTGCCGGGCCAAAGTATCTGCGTCAATTTTTTCGGTAGACATCTGGCGCGATATCAACCGGTGGATTTTTCGGCCAAATGAGCGCCGGGTTTGCAGCCGCGTTAGCAATCTGTTGACCTGCCGCAACACGGCAGAATACACATAGGGGTTGCGGTGGGGAATCGGATGGCTAAGGTGGCGACTGTTGAATGCCAGCCGTGTTGCTATCGCCCCAAAGGTTACCGGCCCTCCTAGCAAATTTTCATATTTGTCGGCGTAATCCGGGCACGGGTGGGCAATCTCCGCCCATTCTGCCTGTATTCCGGGAGAAATAAAGTGCCGGGTCCGGCAGAGCGCAGCCGCTAAAGTGCGGTCCATATCTTGGCGGCAGTAATGCTTAGGTGAATCCGCCTGCCAGGTCAGAACTGCCTGCTCGCCAACCTGCTCGAAACTCAGATTTACCGATTCGTTGATCAACCTGTGCAAGCGCACGTACTGGGTTACCGCTTCGCCTAAAGTGTCGCAATTAAAGAATACGTGCCCCACCAGCCCCATGCGCTCCGGGTCGATAACCTGGCCTGCGTGCAGTCCGACAGCCGGGTCCCCAGTGACGTGTTCGGCGTGATCCCACAGCTTGTAGTGTGCTTGGGCAGGTACGCGCCTGTCAGGATCCTCAAGTGCCGACATATTCAAGCCGATAAGCTGCTCAACCCGCCGGCTATCCAGCACACCTTGGCGTTTCAGGTAGTGAACCAGTGCCAGCGTGCTGGATGCAGCAACGGAGGGCGTTGTTGTGGTGTCCGTAGGCGCAGGAGTCACATTAGCCGGCTCATTAACGAGTTGTCATGGATGCTGATACAAAATGTCAAGCGAGTGGGACAGTCTGTCAACGGGTTTTATCTTCTACAACGATATCATCTAACGAACATGTTGAAGTAATGGAAGGT
The DNA here is from genome assembly GCF_900215155.1 of Marinobacter sp. LV10R510-11A. NCBI lineage: Bacteria > Pseudomonadati > Pseudomonadota > Gammaproteobacteria > Pseudomonadales > Marinobacteraceae > Marinobacter > Marinobacter sp. LV10R510-11A. The sequence goes on along the minus strand of NZ_LT907980.1, from coordinate 2,669,605 downwards.
TTATCAGGAGGTGTTTATGACGAATGATATTTTTGTGCCCCATACCGAGCTTGAGCGCCAAAACGTAGCCGCACTGGCGGAATACCTGCGCGGTATTTATTACTGCTGAGAGTGCTACTGCTGAGTGCACAGCAACGAAGCTTATGACCTTCAAACCGGGCCCTGCCCGGTTTTTTTTGCTGCAAAAATCGTTCATCTCTGTTTCTCCCCCTTGCTCACCTGACTGGCAATGTTAATGTATTGGCATCTAAACATTGTGATTCCTAACGGAGACAGTCTGCCCATGAGCGCTACACTGAACCACAGAATTACCGGAGAAGGCGCCCCTTTGATTTTGCTACACGGCGTTTTTGGGGCGTTGGAAAATCTGGGGGCTATCGCTCGGCAGTTCCAAAGAGAATTGCAGGTTCACGGCCTGGACCTGCGCAATCACGGTAGCTCATTCCATGCAGACGCCATGGACTACCCATCTATGGCGGGGGATGTGCTTGCGTACATGGATGAACAGGGCCTTGATAAGGCCAGCCTGCTGGGGCATTCAATGGGTGGCAAGGTTGCTATGCAGGTTGCGTTGCAAGCGCCGGAGCGGGTTGAGAAGTTAATTGTTGCCGATATTGCGCCGGTCTCTTACAAGCCTGGGCACGACGCTATTCTAGAGGGCATGAAGCAGGTTGATCTTACTTGTGTACGTTCCCGCCGAGATGCCGACAAGCAGTTGGCAGAGTTTGTTGAGGTACCTGGTGTTCGGCAGTTTTTGCTGATGAATCTTGAGCGCATTCCACAAGAAGAACAGACTAAGGGTAGCCCTGTGTACCGGTGGCGACTGAACCTTGAGGCCATCGATGCCTGTTACGACAACTTAGCGGCTGCACCCGAAGCAGGTACGCCGTACATGGGCCCAGTGTTGTTTTTGAAGGGCGCAGATTCCGCCTACATTCAGGAAAAACACCGCGAAGAAATCAACCGGCTGTTTCCCGCGGCTCAGGTACAGGTTATTGAAGGCACGGGGCACTGGTTACATACTGAGAAAACAGACACCTTTGTAGCGCTGAGCCAGCAGTTTCTGAATGGCCAGGATGGCGACTGAAGCTTTAAAGCAATAAACAGGCAGGTTGATTGTATGAAGTGGTTTATAGCGGGGTTACTGGTCCTGTTTATTTTACTGGGCGGCTTTTTGCTGGTGCCGTCTCCTATCGATGCCAAAGCATGGCAGCCGCCAGCTCCGGAAACCCTGATTGGCTTGCTGGCCCCGAATGAACACCTGCGCCAAGCGGAATTGCTGGCAAAGGGGCAGGTCTATGGCCCCGAAGACACGACGGTTAACTCTGAAGGTGTGGTGTTTGCGGGAACCCAAGACGGATATATCGTGCGTGTGTTTCCGGATGGCCGGGTTGAAAACTGGCTGTCCACCGGGGGGCGACCGCTAGGCATGGTTTTTGATCAGGAAGGGAACCTGATTGTCGCCGATGCATGGAAAGGCCTGCTCTCTATCACGCCGGATGGCGATATTACCGTGCTTGCCAGTGGGGCAGAAGGAACCCCGTTTCGGTTTACCGACGACGTTGATATTGCTGCCGATGGCCGGATTTATTTCACCGACGCCAGCTCCCGTTTTTATCAACCGGATTACCAGCTTGATCTGCTTGAGATGAGGCCCCACGGTCGGTTTTTACGTTACTCCCCGAAAACGGGGGAGACCGAGGTTTTGCTTGGCGACATGCACTTTGCCAACGGCGTTGCGGTGGCGCCAGACGGCGATTTTGTGCTGATTAACGAAACCTGGAAATACCGCATCATGCGCTATTGGGTAAGGGGTGCGAAAGCCGGCCAAGCGGAGGTTTTTGCGGATAACCTGCCTGGGTTTCCGGACAATATTGCAGTGGATGAAAAAGGCCGGTTCTGGGTGGCTTTCCCTACGCTTCGCAATGCCAAGATTGATAAAATACACCCAAACCCCTGGCTTAAAGAACTGGTGGCCAAGCTACCAAAAAGCTTGCAGCCAGCGCCTCAAGAATACGGCCTGGTGGTGGCGTTTGATTCTGACGGCGAGGTGATCACCAGCCTTCACGACACCCAGGGCACCCACCTGCAGGAAATCACGTCGGTTAATCCCCACGGTGGATACCTGTATTTTGGTTCACTTCACAACGACCGCATAGGGCGAATGCCGCTGCAAGCTATTCCGGGCCTTGGAGAGCAGTAATGACAGAGCAGAAGCCAATACAATGGGATCTTCCCGATCCGTTCACCCTTGAGATTCTAGTTGTTAAAGGCGATACAGATGAGCTTGGGCATGCCAACAATGTGGTCTATGTACGTTGGCTGGAGGACATCAGCTGGGCGCATGTTGATGCTCTAGGCATGAATTGGGCGCTGCATGAGGCCACGGGCAAAGCCATGGCGATTACCCGCACCGAAATCGACTATTTGGCGTCTGCCAATCCCGGTGACCGGCTGGTGATGGGAACCTGGCTTACGGATTTTGATGGCCGCTTCCGTGCTGCACGGCAGTTTCAGTTGGTGCGTCTGGGGGATGGCAAAACGTTGGTGCGAGCTGTGTCGACCCACGCGTGTGTTGATCTGAAAACCCAACGCCCCTCACGCGCACCGAAAGAGTTTGCTGATATCTTGAAAGCGGCCACGGTTGCCGGAGGAAAAGGCTTGTAGCTCGGCTGAGTCACTATTTTTGCCAACTTCTGTTAATCTGAACGAAGAGCAGAACACCCCGTCACTGCCAATCACTGTTTAATCACAATCAGCGCCCCTTCTCGGAGATACCCATGGACACAGCCATTGATCAGCCTTCTGAGTCTTCCATGAAAAAAGTGGTTTACCAACAGTTTGGTGAGCGTGACGTTCTGCAGGTTATAAGCTCCGATGTGCCTTCGCCGCAAGACGGACAGGTGCTGATTCGCGTTCACGGCGCAGGGCTTAACCCCATCGACTGGAAAACCCGCAAAGGGTTTGGGTTTGTGGCGCAGCAGATAGAAAGCTCGCTACCTTGGACTCCAGGCTACGACGTGGCCGGAGAAGTGGTTGCCATCGGGGGGGGAGTAACCACCCTGGCACCTGGGGATCGGGTTATGGGGCTGGTTGGCTTTCCGTTGAACGGGGGAAGTTACTCTGAGTATGCTTTGGCGACCGCAGACGAGTTGACCGTTGTACCGGAGGAGCTTGATCTGGTAACTGCAGGGGCGCTGCCTCTTGCTGCGCTTACAGCCTGGCAAGCGTTGTTCGAAGTCGCCGAGCTTGAGCCTGGCCAGAAGATTCTTGTGCACGCAGGTGCTGGCGGTGTAGGGCACCTTGCCGTGCAGTTTGCGCTCGCGCGGGGCGCCCATGTTGTTGCAACGGCTTCAGCAGGTAACCGGGATTTTCTTTCGGAGCTTGGCGTGCATGAAGTGATTGATTACCACACCACAGATTTCGCCGATGAGTGCTATGGGCTGGATGTTGTGCTGGATCTGGTTGGTGGCGACACAGGCAAGCGATCCGTGCGCACCCTGGGTGAGAAAGGCATCCTCGTTACCATACCCACCGTTACGGCGGATGAGGTTGTAAGTGCTGCAGAAGCACTAGGGTTAAAGGCGCACGGCATGACGGTACGCCCGGATGTGTTCCACCTTGATGAAATCGCCGAGCTAATTGAAGGCGGCGAGGTGAAGGTTCATATCGAGAAAACCTTCACGCTCGATGAGGTGATACAGGCTCACGAGCTTCTTGAAGGCGGGCATGTGCGTGGAAAGCTTGTTTTGGACTGCCGTTAAGGTTTCAGTTTTCAGGCATTGAGCCTTCTGCCGAAGGCTCTTCCTCCCGCACGGATGGCTCTGATTCGGTACCGTTTTCCCTACCCCTTTTTTCTTTGTAGTTCTGGGGTGGCACTAGGCTGATTAATATCCAGTCGTCATCCGGCTTCAGGTCGTCCATGCTGCGCACGGGTTTGATGCGGCTCTTGCTGTCGAATACAAACAGCACCAGGGCTTGGCCTTGGTATTTTTCCAGAAAATCGTTGTACTCAAACTCTTCGCTAAGCTCAGTGGTTTTTATTGAGTAACCTTGGCTGGCCAAGCTGGCAAGTTTTGCATAGCTTACGCCGTCGAACAGGCCGCGAGTCATCTGGATCTTTTCAGCCGTTTGGTATCTGGCCTTCTGATCCTGATCGCCCTCCGCAAGGCTGAATACCTTGGTATCGCCGAACCAGTCCAGAAAGTGGTAGGTCGCCAGCGAGTTCATGTGTTTGTAAGGGGAAATCACCAGCAGATTGCCTATTCCGGTGAGATCGAGATGGCTTGAGGCATGCTCGGAAATCGGGTTGCCAAAGTACACCTTCAAGTTATCCATCCGCGCCTGGCGAACGTTCTCCCAGTTGGTGTCCGCTAGGGCTACCGGAACCTCATGCTTCTTGAGAGCCAGCCCGATCATGCGGGCGACCGGGTTGGCACCGAAAATCAAGAAGCCATACTCTGCTGGCTCGGTGACTTTCAGCAATCGGGCGATAGGTCGCGCGGTCAAGCTTTGCAGGGTAACGGTAGCAATAATGAGTACAAACACCATGGGCACAAGGGCTGCTGCGCTTTCGTAGCCTAGTTTCTGGAGCTGGAACGCGAACAGGGCAGAAACCGCTGCAGCCACAATGCCCCTTGGGGCAATCCAGCTGAGAAACAGTTTTTCGCGCCAGTTCAGGTCAGTGCCGATTGCTGACAAAAACACGCTGAGCGGTCGAGCGACCAGCATCAATAGCGCGAGAACCACGGCGAGCCCCCATCCCAGGTCCGCGATCGCGGCGAACTCCACCCGAGCAGCCAGAATAATAAACAGTGCCGATATCAGTAGAACACTCAGGGACTCCTTGAATTCAAGAATGCTGTCTACGGAGACCTGCTTCATGTTGGCCATCCAGATGCCCATAACCGTTACTGTGAGCAGGCCGGATTCGTGGGCCATCTCGTTGGAGAGCGCATAAACACCCAGCATGAAAGTGAGCGTGGCGGCGTTGTGCAGATATTGCGGCATAAGGTGTTTGCGCAGCACCAAGCCATTCAGATAGCCGGCCAGGGCGCCGGTGACAAATCCAATTAGCAGCGTTTTGCCAAAAATATACAGAGAGTGACCGAACACGTTGCCTTGGCCCCAGGAAACAATGCCTTCGAATACAAGAACGGCCAGCAGGGCGCCCATTGGGTCAATAATGATGCCTTCCCAGCGCAGAACATTAGCCAGCTTGGCGCTTGGGCGTACCGAGCGTAGTAGGGGCGCGATAACGGTTGGGCCGGTGACAATGGAGATGGCGCCGAAGAGCAGGGCGACAGCCCAGGATATATCCAGAACCCAACGCGCGGCCAGGGTACCGATAATGCCGGTAACGATGGAACCAACGAGTATGAGGTTACGAGTCATCTTGCTGTGCCCACGAATTTCATCGAAGCGCAGGGTCAGGCTGCCCTCAAACAGAATGATGGCAACAGCTAGGGAGACCAGCGGAAACAGCAGATCGCCGAATACCTCATCCGGATTGAGGTAGCCCAGTACCGGGCCCACAAGTATCCCGCCGGCGAGCAAAAAAAGAATAGCGGGCACGCGCACACGCCAAGCGAGCCACTGAAAAGACAATGAAAGGACGCCAATGCTGGCAAGAATCAAGACTGTGCTGGCTGGCATAACGGTCTGGGATCCGTGTAGTTATTGGTTGGTGCGTCGTGCAATACGATTCAGCAGCCGGGAGGCTGCGAACAAGCCAAAGCTGGCGGTAACCGGGCAGGCAGCGCCAAAGCCAGTGGCGCAGTCAAGCCGTGAGGGGCCGGCATTTGTAGGCTTTTGCAGGCAAACTTCGCCATCCTCAGCAGGGTACGTGAGCTGCTCAGTTGAGTATACGGCCTCAATGCCGAAGCGTCGCTTGGGATTGCGGGAGAAACCGTACTCCCTGCGCAGAAGGTTGCGAACCTTAGCCAATAGAGGGTCTTGGGTGGTTTTGCTGAGATCCGCTACCAGAATTTTGGTGGGATCTGTCTGGCCACCCGCACCGCCGGCGCAGATGATCGGAAGTTTTGCGCGCTGGCAATGGGCAATCAGTGCCGCCTTCGGCTTTACACTGTCGATGGCATCGACCACACCCGTCATCTCGGGTGTAATCAGCTCCGTAAGATTTTTCAGTGTAAGAAAGCCGAAATGAATTCGAATATCTGCATAGGGGTTAATGGCTTTCAGTCGCTCGGCCATGGCATCGGTTTTGGTGCGGCCGTATTGCCCGTCCAAAGCATGAAGCTGGCGGTTGGTGTTGGACACGCAAATATCATCCATATCGATCAGGGTGATGGTGCCAATACCGCTGCGGGCGAGAGCCTCAGCGGCCCATGAGCCAACTCCGCCTAAGCCAATAACGGCAATGTGGGCATCACGAAACGCGTGCAGGGCTCGGCGCCCGTATAGCCGTTCAATGCCGCCAAAGCGGAAAGCGTAATCGTCGGCGTTCATGGGGTCTCCGTTCAGATCCGGGTACAAGCCGGAGACTATCAATGGGTGCATCAAAGGGCGCAATTGTACCCCAGTGTCGGAGCAGACAGAAAATACCTGTAAAAAAAGCCACGCAGTGCGTGGCTTAATTCAGAACACTAGACTGGCGACTTAGGCCGCCCAGTGATCGTCTCCCATATCCATCAGGCTGTCTTTTCCGCTCTCAATGTCGCTCAACAGCCAGTGAATTTCCGGCAGTAGCTTTTCAAAGTAGAAGCGGGCAGACACCAACTTGCCTTCCAGCAATGGCGTGTTGCCTTCGCCAGCTGCAATTTGCTGATTCGCGACGTTAGCCATGCGCGACCACATGTAGCCGATAACCGTTAAAGCCATCAGACGCAGGTAAGGCGTGGCCGCAGCACCGGCTTGTTCCGGATCTTTCGGAGCATTGGTTGCCAGCCACAGGGTGGCCTTTTCCAGAGCGCCCATGGCGCCTTTCAGTTCATCGCGATGAGGTGCCTCCGGGTTGTCCTTCAGGTAGCTCGAGAACACGCCAAACAGAGTGCGTACAAGCTGCCCGCCTTTCAGGCTCAGTTTACGGCCCACGAGATCCATCGCCTGTATGCCGTTCGTGCCTTCATAAATGCGCGCAATGCGGCCGTCGCGAACCAGTTGCTCCAGCGGCCAGTCGGTGGTGAAGCCAGAGCCGCCAAGCACTTGCAGGCCGGCGTTCGCATTGTTGGAACCCTCGTCGGTCAGGAAGGATTTAACCACTGGAGTCAGCAGTTGCACCAGATCGTAGGCCGACTCCCGTGCAGATTCATCCGGATGGGCAACCGAGAGATCAAGCTGGTGGCCGGCAAACAGCGCCATGGCACGCATGCCTTCGTTCAGAACCTTCTGGCGCATCAGCATGCGGCGCACATCAGGGTGCACGATAATAGGGTCGGCCGGGCCGTCTGGGTTCTTGGCGCCGCTCAGGGAGCGACTCTGCAAACGCTCGCGGGCAAACCCTAGGCTTTCCTGGTAAGCCATCTCAGCAAGCCCAAGCCCCTGCATGCCAACCATAAGGCGGGCTTCGTTCATCATGGTGAACATGGAGCGCATGCCATCGTTGGGCTCACCCACAAGCCAGCCCTGGGCGCCCTCAAAGTTCATCACGCAGGTTGCGGAGCCTTTGATGCCCATTTTGTGCTCCAATCCTCCGCAGAACGCCGGGTTGCGCTCGCCGGACTCGGGCAGAAACTTGGGAACAATGAACAGGGAAATGCCTTTTGTGGTATCGGGAGCACCGGGCAGCTTTGCCAGCACCAAGTGCACAATATTGTCAGTGAGGTCGTGCTCACCGCCGGTAATCCAAATTTTGGTGCCTTCAATGGCATAGCTGCCATCGGAATTGGGCGTGGCGCGGGTGCGAATCAGGCCCAAATCAGTACCACACTGAGGTTCAGTGAGGCACATGGTGCCAGTCCACTCGCCGGAGACTAGCTTTTCCAGATAGGTCTGCTTTAGCTCATCGGAGCCGTGGGCGTGCAGTGCGCTGATGGCGCCGTGGGTCAGCCCCGGGTACATGCCCAGAGATAAGTTAGTAGAGCAAACCATTTCATCGACGACAAACTTCAGAGTATGGGGCAAGCCTTGTCCGCCAAATTCCAGGGGCGCGTCCAGTGAGGTCCAGCCACCTGCTACAAACTTTTTGTAGGCCTCTTTGAACCCTGTTGGTGTTTTCACATCGTGGGTTTCGGGGTCGTAGTGACAGCCTTCGCGGTCACCCGCTTGATTAGTGGGCTGAATAACCTCCGCTGCCAGTTTGCCGGCTTCATCAATAACGGCGGTAATCAGATCTGGTGTGGCATCGGCGTATTTTTCCAGCTCATGAAGCCGGTCGACACCCAGTACATCAAATAATAGAAAGCGAAGATCGTTTGCTGGAGCCTGATATTGCATGAGCACTCTCCTTAATAGGGCTGGCCTTAATAGGGTTGGCGTTAATGGGGGGGGGTGGCTTTCTTAGAGCCATTCAGTACCAATTCATACGGCTGTTTCAATTCTGTGGTTCACACGTTTATGCGGTCTGCTGCGCAAGTTATTCGTATATGGTTGAGAACCAGATGGAGGGATAGCATGAAGCACATTCTTTTAGCCGGCGTATCCGGTGCGATTGGCGGTGCGCTGGCGCAAGCGCTGTTGGCGCGTGACGAAGAATCCATAGTGGTGGGCCTGTGCCGAGATGCAGCAAAGGTGCCGGAGCCACTGCGCAGCCACAGCCGGCTGACGTTGCTGGCCTGGGATGCGGAGGATGATCAGTCGCCGAAAACGGTTGCCCGGGCTCTGGAAAAAACAATACCTGCTTCCAAGGGTATCGATACGTTCATATACGCCGCCGGTTTGCTGCACGACGGCCCTATGTTTCCCGAAAAACGCCTGGAAGAACTGGAAGCGAAGAACATGGCTAGGGCGTTTGCGGTGAATGCGACGGGTTTCCCCTTGCTGGTTCAGGCGCTTCTGCCGTGGTTTCGGCATCGCGATTTAAAGCGAGTTGTCGCCATTTCAGCGAAAGTGGGCTCAATCGAGGATAACCGGCTGGGAGGCTGGTATGCGTATCGAAGCTCGAAAGCCGCTCTGAACATGCTGATACGGACGCTTTCAGTGGAATTACCCCGCCGCTGCAAACCCATTGCCTGTGTGTCGCTGCACCCAGGTACCACCGACTCGGCCCTGAGTGATCCGTTCAGTCAGTCTTTGGCGCAGCTTCAGGTACATAGCCCGGCCGAAACCGCCGAGAACCTGATGTCAGTGATAGAGGGGCTAAGCGCGGAGGATAACGGCCGCTTTCTGAGCTGGGATGGCTCAGCGCTTCCTTGGTAGAAAGCGGCCGCTGGAATACAAAAACATCAGCGAATAAACGGGTTCAGCATTCGGGTGAAGGTTCCGGTCAACTTGATTGGGGCGCTCAGTACAGAAAGCGTAATACAGTCTTCACACCCAACGGCTACCGGTTTGTGCTCATCTTGGTCGGTGAGAACAACAAAGTCCCACTGATTGAATACGCCTTTCTGGTCCGCAAACGCGCCCTGCAGTACAATAGTGGTCTCACTACCACGATGGGTATGAACCGGCGCTTTACCGCCTGCGGCCAGCTTCTGTAGAACAACCTGCTCCTGCTGGCCAGGAAACTTCTCAGTAATGTCCAGCATGCTGACATCGCCCAGCTGACGTTTCCACGGCAGATTGTTGATGTCGTCGCCAAGCAGTTTCTGAAGAACGCTGATTCTGGGTGCAGCTTTTGCCGTGCGTTGGGGTTCCGGTGATCTGTCTATTTTTGCCAGAATGCGGTCAAACATAGACTCGGAAACGCTCACCTCCGGCTGCTGCTCCATCATCACAGCGCCAAGGCTGTCGAACGTGTCTGCTCGGTAGCGACAATCGGAGCACTTGTCGAGGTGGAGCCGTATGCAAAGGGCGTGCGGCTCGCTCACGTTGCCTGCGCTATATTCCATTAAGCTCAGGCTATCGGGATGATGCCGTGTCATACGTTTTGATCCTGCAAAAATACTCTCAACTTGTTCAGCGCGAGGCGCACCCTGCTTTTTACCGTACCAAGAGGAATGCCCAGTTCGTCCGCCACCATTTGGTGAGACTTATGCTCCATATATACCTTGGCTATCACAGTAATCTGGTCTTCTGGCAAAAGGCTTAGAGACTCTCTTACGCGCCGCTCGGACATCAGACGGTGCAATGAGGTTACCGGTTGGTTCTCATCCTCACCCGGGATTTGCCATAGATCTTCAGTGTCCACGTGCACTTCTACGTTGGTACGGCGCATTTTGCGCAACATATCTATGCGCTGGTTACGGGCGATGGTGAAAATCCACGTCGAAGCTGCGGCTTTCTGCCAGTCGTAAAGGCAGGCTCGCCTCCAAATGGAGATAAAAACTTCCTGCACCAGATCTTCTGCGTGGCTGGCCATGCCATTTGCCATCGCGTAGTACTTGAGCTTCGGGGCAAAATGCTCAAATAACGCATGATACGCTTGGCGATCCTGGTTTTTCCCCACTTTCACCAACAGCTGGCTCCAAGGATCCTTTCGGCCCTCGGCACGTGCTGGTTTCGTATCCAGTGTGGTCACCGGACGCTCCTCGACAGTCGCATGATTTAAGTTCGTTCTTCTAATCATTCTATGCACTCGTCCCGGATTTGTCATTTCGAGTATTTACGTGCCTGTTCTATGAGCAGATCAGCTTGGGCTAAAGTAATTTAGTAAACGGACATTCCTTCGCATCCAAATGCCCCGAGAGCCCCTAGTCTTCCAGATAGGTGTAACCTTCAAGCCCGGCGGTCAGCTCTTCCAGCAAAGTAGCCTGAACATCCTCAGACAAACCGCTTGCGGCAAACTTTCTTTGATAGGCCCTCAGCAGAGCGTTGGGCTCAAAGTTCACATAGCGGAGCACGTTGGCAACTGTGTCGCCCGTGATAGGGGTGTTTGTGTCGAAACCACCGGAGCTGTTCAGGCGTACATCCACCGAGTGAGTATCGCCAAACAGATTGTGCATATCCCCCAGGATTTCCTGATACGCGCCGGTCATGAAAAAACCCATCAACAAGGGTTCGCCGGGCTTGTCCTCAGGCAAGGGCAGGGTGGTTTCTATGCCCTGGCCATCCACGTAACGGTCTATGCGGCCGTCGGAATCGCAGGTAATATCTTGAATCACCGCGCGTCGGGTGAGCGGGCGATTTAGACCGTTCACCGGCATGACCGGGAATATTTGATCAATACCCCATACATCAGGCAAAGACTGAAACAGCGAGAAATTAACGAACAGTTTCGCGGCCAGTTTTTCGTTCAGCTCGTCAATGATTTCACGGTGGGCTCGGCTGTTCTTGTCCAATTGGCCCTGCAGCAGCCGGCAGCAGCGGATATAGAGTATTTCGGAATCTGCGCGCTCCTGCAGAGAGAGCGTGCCTTGGGCAAACTGACCGTGCACATCCGCCATGGCGTGCAGCACATCGTGGTAGATTTCGACCTGCGAGCGCGGGGACTCTGGGTTTTCCAAGCTCTTTAGATCGCGCCAAAGATCCTGCAGTGGTGCCGGTGCATCCGGCTCCGGCTGCTTGGAGGGCCGGTTTTCCGGCTCTTCATGATCAATCACGTTGGTAACCAGCACCGAGTGGTGTGCGGTTAGCGCCCGGCCGGACTCGCTGATCAATTCCGGGTGAGGAAGGCCGTGGCGGTCACATTCTGCTTGCAGCACATGCACCACGTTATAGGCATATTCGTACATGCTGTAATTCATCGAGCAGGCGCTGCGTGAACGAGTGCCTTCGTAATCAACCCCCAGGCCACCGCCGATATCCACGGTATTCACCGGGGCGCCCATCTGCCTGAGCTCGCTGTAAAAGCGCGCGCACTCCCGCAGGCCCGTCTGGATATCACGAATGTTGGCAATCTGGGAGCCCAAGTGAAAGTGCAAAAGCTGGAGGGTGTCCAGAGCGTCGGCCTTGCGCAGTGTATTCACTACATCCAGAACCTGGCTGGCGGATAACCCAAACTTGGATTTCTCTCCGCCGGTATTCTGCCAGTTACCCTTGCCGATCGTAGCCAGGCGAACACGCACGCCAATAAGCGGCGACACCTCAAGCTTTTTGGCTTCCTCTAGAATCAGTGGCAGTTCTGACTGCTTCTCCACCACAATAAATACCCGGTGGCCCAGCTTCTGGCCGATCAGTGCTAGGCGGATGTACTCGCGGTCTTTATAGCCGTTGCACACGATGACTGAACCAGGCTGTCGTGCTAGTGCAAGCACTGCCATCAGTTCCGGCTTACTGCCTGCCTCCAAGCCGATTTGCCCGTTGCTGGCAGCAGGCTCTGCGGCGATCAGCTCTTCAACCACTCGGCGCTGCTGATTTACCTTGATAGGATAAACAGCGGTGTACTGCCCTTTATAGCTATGCTCTGTGGCGACTTTGTTGAACGCGCCGCACAGCTGATTCACCCGATCGTGCAGAATGTCGGTAAAGCGGATAAGCACGGGCAGCTGGAGCCCAGATTTCACCAACGAACGAGTGAGCTCAGGCAGGTTGATCTCCGCCTCGCTGTTACCTCGGTTTGGCCGGATAACAGCCTCACCCTCTGGATTAACGCCTATATAGCCATCGCTCCATTGGGCAATGTTATAAACCTTATGAGCCGGGGAGGCGCTGGTATTGCTCATGGCTGCTATCCTTTTGGGAAAACCGGGGCCGGTCAGGCTGGCCGAATGGCGGGTATTGTAAGGTTTAGTCTTTGCACCTGAAAGTACCGCGCCCCTACAATACGCGTTTTGGCCACGCCTACAGGTTCCTCAGGAGAGCATCATGACAATGCAGAGCAACGACTGGTTTACCGAAGTATTCCAGGATCAGGGAACCGCATTCTCCCTGCAGGTGAAGAAGAAGCTGCACGAAGAGCAGACCCCGTTTCAGAAACTGGAAATATATGAAACCGAAACCTTCGGCAACTTGATGGTGCTGGATGGCTGCGTAATGCTGACCACCCGCGACAACTTTCTCTACCACGAGATGATGACTCACCCAGCTATCTTTACCCACAAAAAGCCGAAGAAGGTGGTGATTGTAGGTGGTGGTGATTGCGGCACCCTGAAGGAAGTGCTCAAACACCCCGACGTGGAAGAAGCCTGGCAGGTTGAAATCGACGAGCGAGTTACTCGCATGTCAGAGGAATACTTTCCTGAATTGTGCGAGTCCAATGAGGACCCTCGGGCCAATTTCTTCTTTGGCGACGGCGTACAGTGGATGCGCGAAGTTGATCCCGGCAGCATCGACGTTCTCATTATCGACAGCACCGACCCGGTTGGCCCTGCAGAAGGCCTGTTTGCCTTGGATTTTTTCCGCGATGCCATGCTCGCGTTGGGTGACGGGGGTATTATCGTTCAGCAGAGTGAGTCGCCGCTGCTGCACACCGAAACCATCATAAAAGACATTCATAGCGACATGCGCAAAGCTGGCTTCGACCACGTGCGAACCCTGCCTTTCCCACAGCCTGTGTATCCCACCGGCTGGTGGAGTTGCACCATGGCCAGTAAAGACAACCCGGTGAAGTATTTCCGCGAGGACGACGCAAACAACCGCCCGTTCGTAACCCGCTACTACAACTCCGGCATTCACCACGGCGCCCTTGCCATGCCCCAGTTTATGATTGATGCGCTGGAAGACGAAGTGTACCCGCAGGAGGGTTAACTTCGGAATACCATCGCTTCAAAGTACATAGGTCAATGAAATGGTCGAGCAAAATGAACCCCGCCTGACGCCTCAGCAGGCGCTTGCGCAAACTCTGGACGACTGTTAGCCCACCACACTGCTGGTGTGCGGCACGCTGCCGGTTCGTCTGGGCCGGGCCTGGCACGAACAGCATCCGGACAGGCACTACACCGAACTGCTGTTGTCAGCGCCCAACAACGGTCTGCCGCCGGCGGATACCCACGATCTGGCACTGATTGAGGGCGCTCTGGAACAGTTGAGCCATGAAGAAGGCACTCTGATGCTCGGCCAGTTACGCAACTTTGGCACGCATCGGATAGCCGTGATTATGACCAACGAGTCGGGCTGGCAACTGGGTGACTTTCTCGGCCTGGGTTTCCAGCGTCAGGCGTACCTGCAAGGGATTCCAGCGCGCACGCTCTATACCTACAATATCGATAGTTACAACCGGCGACGGGACTGGAATAACCCCCAATACTGGGCTAACCCAGAAATGTGGGACAAGGAACGCTGGTAAACGTTAGGCAGATACGACGCCGGTCTCGTTAATCCAGTCTGGCGTGCAGCCCACGGCTGCAAATTTCGATCATGAATCTCAGGATGCAACCGGGTTAATTTAAGAACCTACTTCACCACCCAGATCCGCTCCAACGTCAGCTCGTCTGGGTCGAACTGATACACGCTGATACCACCGGCAGACTGGTGCCCCATCGCCAGAATGCCCGATTCGGGTGAGGTGGCGATGGCGGTGTTGCGGTCGTATTGACTGCCGTAGGTGACCAGTTTGGGCGATTCGCCAAGATCAAAATACTTCACGGGCCAGGGACAGCCGGTTTTGAATAGGGCGGCGAAATGGCTGTTGTTGCCGAAGCGGAGGTAGTATTCGCTGTTGTGGATGAAGGCTATGGCGATGGTGAAGTTATTGAGGCCGCCGGGGGCGTCAATGAGTTCACTGTCATCCCAGTTTCGGGAGTCGCCCGCTTCAAAAGGCGAATCGTCAAGGTAAATGCCGCCGTAGTATGACGCTTGCCGGTGTCGGGTTTTCGGCTGGTTCGTGTTCCAGAACAATCCGATTCCAGCCTCATCTGCACTGACTACCCATTGTCCGTCTGGGCTGATCGTCGCGTGGGTTTTGGAGGAGTTGCCGTCAAACTTGGCAACAGGTCTCAAGGATTCGTAACTCCAAAGGACTACGCCGGAAAAGTTGGATGAAAAGCGGAGATCATCGGTCGGACGAACCGTGGGAGTGTTATCGCTTATTGGGCGTCTATCAACGACATCATAGCCTTTGCCCGCTGTTATATAAAATTCGTTGTTCGAAAGGCCAAGGTTCAGAAGCTTGCCACTCCCCATAAGGCTCGGGCTATCACTGTCTCGAAGAATTGGTTTTAGTGAATCACCATAGCCGTGAAACAAGTTCCAAGTTTCATTGGCAGAGAAATAGTGATTCAAACTGGCATCTACTGCATGGCCGTAGGTCGCAAAATTCTGGAATTGCTTCAGCACTTTTCCATCGGTGGTTTGGATAGTCACGGTGTTGTTAAGATTTTGCCAGAGGACTGCATATTGGCCTGGTACGAAATAAGCGCTGTAAATATTTGCGTCGTCGGACAGCGCTTTGTAGCGTCCTTCTTCGATATCCCAAAGCACTAGATGGTTACTGCGATGGGAGCTAATAATGTATCGCCCGTCATCAGAGACGCCAAGTGACATGATCGGGCCATAGGTGACGCCAAAGAGCCCGGTTACTCTGGCGACTAAAAATGCGACAAGAACAACAAGTAAGGGCAGGGCCCAGCGGTAGTTTGATCTGAATACGCTCAATCCTGTTTTTCCTTAAGTTTGTTCCGTCTCATTTTATTCCACCACCCAAACCCGCTCCAACGTTAGCTTGTCTGAATCAAACTGATACACGCTGATACCGCCGGTAGATTGATGCCCCATCGCCAGAATGCCCGCTTCCGGTGAAGTAGCGATGGCGGTGTTACGGGAGTACTGACTGGCGTAGGTGACCAGTTTTGGTGACTCGCCAAGATCAAAATATTTCACGGGCCAGGGACTGCCGGTTTTGAACAGGGCGGCGAAATGGCTGTTGTTGCCGAAGCGGAGGTAGTATTCGCTGTTGTGGATGAAGGCTATGGCGATGGTGAAGTCATGCACGCCGCGCGGAGCTTCGATAAGCCCACTCTTATCAAAATAGTCGGAATCTGGAAGGTCGTCAGGAAGGCCATCAATATACAGCCCTGAACTGTAACGTGCGGCTCGCATTCGGCGTTCAGGATTGGATGTACGCCAGGTAATACTATTGCCTGCTTCATCTCCGCTGACCACCCACTGCCCATCCGGGCTGATGGTAGCGTGGGTTTTGGAGGAGTTTCCGCGGAGTTTTGCGACAGGCTGCTTTGTCACGGCGCTCCAAAGTGTGACGCCCCCATATTTTGAGAACCGTTGACCGCTATTAAGTGGTGAGTGGTCTGCGATTTCTGAGCGATCATTATCGACCCCGGCTGTTACAAAGAAGGTGTTGTTTCGGTCTATAGCGAGGTTGAATAGCTTACCAGATCCTAAAAAGCTCGGGCTGATGCCATCACTAAGGACAGTACGTTTCGTGTCCCCATAGCCAGAAAACACATTCCAATGTTCATCAGCAGACAGGTAAGTCTCAAGATCGCCACTGATAACGTGGCCGTAAGTTGGGAAATGCTGGAATTGTTTCAGCACCTCTCCGTCAATCGTTTGTGCAGTAACGGTATTGTCTGTGTCCTGCCACAAAAAAGCGTTTTGACCCGGCACAAAATAGGCGCTGTAAAGGTTGGCTTCACGGGACAGCGTATCCCACTGTTTTTCTTGCCGGTCCCAGAGAATGAGATTGTTGTCTCTGTGGGCACTGACGATATAGCGGCCAGATTCCGATACACCCATGGACATAACCGGTCCAGCCCATACTCCCAAGAGGTTGAAGTTCAGCAGGATGCTAATAAGCACAAAGGCACCAAGCACTGCGCCGATCCAGCGCACTTTATTAGCGTTAATAACGGCCAAAACCAACTCCTTCGTCTGATATACGACGTATAATTTCTGCTCTATAAGAGCGATCGAATACTTCCTCGCTTGGAATTCTCATCCCGGAGTGGCTAAAAAGCCATTCTGATTGATCAACAGGAAAAAACTTCCCATCAGTCAGTGATCGATCGATAAATTCATCGAGTTCTGTCGCATGTTCGCCAGCCACCTCATCAAACCCCACATACCCCAACGCAGGCCGTGGCTGTTGCTCCGGTACCCAGTCATTCACCGCAAGCTTTTTCAAACGCAGAACGTAATCCTTGGCCACTTGGGGGCTAACGCTGGCCCGGTGGTTTAGTGGTGCCATCAGAATATAATCAGGCGGTCGTTCGCCGTTGCGCAGGCAATCTATGCAGGGCTGCCACAAGGCGCTCGCTTCAGCAAAGATGTCTTTTTCTAGCCTCACCCAGTTTTCTTTGACGGTTTGTTTGAGTGCTTCGGGTACATACAAAGAGCGCTTGGAATAGTCTAACGTCCACGTCAGTGGCAAGTAGTCTTTGTAGAGTGTTTCGATGGCCGGCCCGAAGCCGTTATCCAGAAAACTTGGGAAGATCCACCATTTCTTGTCGTAAGCTCCCCGTAATTTACCAAGTATGTCGTCCATGGGGTCGTCGGCGGTTGCGAGATCCCATGCTTTGGATGCTATCCGAATATGGGGTGGTATGGCGTATCGCCACCAAGCATTATCTTCACTGTTATTCGACCCAAGAATCCCGTCACCACGGGAATGCAGCACCACGATTTTGCGGGCTGCGCTGTGGGCTGAAGGAAACACACCCAGCCCCAAAGGGTGTACATCTCGGCTGCTGTCGTTGGTAAGTGCGTTATCGGCAACGGCGGGTTGCCAGAGAAATAGATGATCGACCAGGTTGCTCTTCCCGATAGTGCCCAAAATATTCAGGGCGGTGAGCGCAACGCGGGCACCGAGAGAGTGAGAGATCAGGTTGATGGCGATGCCTGCACCTGCCAGTTGCAGTAATAGCGGAGCCAGCCGCCGCCCTGTTGTCATGGCATTTAGCTCCGCCTGCATGAAGTCGGTGGAGCCTGTGTTGCCGGGCCAGGAAATGTTGATGATGCGGCTGTAAGGCATCCAGTCCTGGCCATCGAAACCCGCTGCACGGTTCAGCTGGTATTCCATATGAATCGCCCAGTTGTGGGCGCCTGTGCCATTCAATTGATCTTCTTTCGGTGGGGCGGCGCTGGTGTCCGACAGGGCTTCGGCATCCTGCCATGTTGTGGCTTTATTTGGGTGCCAGGCGTTGGTGGGCGTTGGTCCATGGCCACCATATCTTTTTTGGCTATCTTTGCGGTTCAGGAATCGCCCCCATTCGCCCTGGGGTACGTTGTAGCCATGTATGTAGATGAGCGCGTTATTTCCGTTTGCCCGGAAGTAATCCAGCTGCTCGTCCGTCAGCAAGTCTTCAGATGCGGGCGCTGCTTCGCGCAGGTTAATCATCACCGGTGGTGGCAGGTGTATGGCCCTTGCTTCGCGCTCGCCTTGGATGACGGTTAGCTCCACCCCTTTGCTAAGGGTCTGGCCGGGGGTGAAGCGGAGCTGTTCACTCACGGTGTCGAACCCGATCAAATGCTCTCCCTCCGGCTCTTCAGGCCAGTACCATTGGGCGTTGCCTGTCACGAGCTTGGTGAAGCGGGCTTCTGCATTGTCTGGCGTATGTTCTGTGCCATCCTGCAGTTCGGCGGTTACGACCTTACCGCTCTCATCCTTGATTTTGCCAGCATTGATAAAAGCCCTCGGTCGCCTGAGGTTGTCGGAGCGACGCAACAGCACGTTTGCGGTTTCGTGCTTGCAAACGGGCGCGCCGTGGGCCCCGAGAGGCGCTGTGCTGGGTAAGAAGGGCAGATTGCTAGTGGGTGTCATTCAGGTTCCATCCTGTGAATGCGATAGTGTTGCAAGCGCTTTCAGTGTGTCGGACCAGTAGGCTCCTTGCCTTGTTTTGCGTATGGTCGCGAGCTCATCATCGCTCAATACTCTGGTAAAACCCCGGGTTATCAATAACCCGGCTCCTTCTACCAAGCCTTGCTCATTGGGTGCGCCGAGTGTTTCCAGTTGTTGGAACCAGTAGGAGACAGTTTGGGCCTCTAATCCATTTTCCTCTCCATTGCCCTCGGCCAAGGCCTTTGCCAACAAATGTCGGCGATGAGCTTCTACGCAGGAGAGGTTCTCCTGAGTCAACTCAAGAGGCTGGGGAGGCTGCTTTTTTAACTCATCTTGAAGCGCCGAGGGTTGCTCCTTTGTCAGCGCCCAGTTCGCGCCCGCATAGCAACCATGAATTGCCGTTAACGGGCCGAGAATTCGCAAGCGCTGGTGGGGTGATAGCGATGCGCCAAGGCTGCCGAGTGTTGCTGAGTCTGCGTAGCGAAAGAGGCTGTCACCATTGGGGGTGCGTACGGTGTTCAGGCTTACAAAATGCTCACGTATTTCTTCCAGCGTCAATGCTTGGCCGTGCAGTGCCAGCGCCTTGCCTTCGGTCATCCACCTATGGAGCCATTCTTCACTCTGGGCCTTAGTGGGCTGAATGATCAGTGGGCCGTCAAAGGCTTGTTCTCGGTATTCCGAATAAATATACGGCAAGTCGTAAATGGGTACTGGGTCGTGCTCAAACAACAGGCGCAACACCTCAGGATGTTTTGCCTGATCAACCAAATACCCGCAGGCGTCTTCGCTTGATGGGTCTGCGTGCTGGTAAAACGACGTGGTTGTGTGAGCCTTCTGGCTTAGGGCTGTGGAGTCCGTCATGGCTGCCTTCATCTATCCTTAGATGACCGGAAAATGCAGAGTGATAGTAGCGGAACCCGGAAACACTGTCACCTGCCGGACTTCTCAGAACCAGCGTTTAGACCTGTGAGATTTAAAAAAGAAGGGGTGCCCGCTCAGGCACCCCTTCCCGATTCCTTTTCTAGCATGCTACTTTTTACAGCATGCTACTTGCCGGTCACAAACTCCGGATAGGCTTCCATGCCGCATTCGGACAAGTCGACGCCGTCGTATTCATCCTCTTCGCTAACTCGTATACCCATTACCGCCTTGATGATGCCCCAGACCAGCAGGCTTGCGAGGAACACCCAGCCGAAGATGGTTGCAGCGCCAATCAACTGGCCGCTGAAGGTAGCGCCACCATTAGTGATAGGCACCAACATCAGCCCGAGAAAACCACACACCCCGTGGGCTGAAATGGCGCCCACCGGGTCATCGATGCGCAGTTTGTCCAGAAAGATGATACTGAATACTACGGCTACACCGCCTAGGCCACCCCAGAGGGTTGAGACCAACGCGCTGGGTGTAGAGGGCTCGGCGGTGATAACCACAAGGCCTGCAATGGCGCCGTTGAGGAGCATGGTCAGATCGGCTTTGCCAAACAGCAGTCTGCCGGTTATCAGCGCTGCGATAGCGCCGCCAGCGGCAGCTGCGTTGGTGTTGAGAAACACCATGGCAACCGAGTTGGCGCTGGCGATATCGCCCAGCTTCAGAACCGAGCCACCGTTAAAGCCGAACCATCCCATCCACAGGATAAAGGTACCCAGCGCAGCCAGAGGCAGGTTGGCACCGGGGATGGCGCGGATTTCGCCGTTGGGGCCGTACTTGCCTTTCCGGGCTCCAAGTAACAGCACCCCGGCAAGCGCAGCGGCCGCACCGGCCATGTGAACAATGCCGGAACCGGCAAAGTCGCTGAAGCCAAGATCGCCCAGGTTATACAGACCGAAGACGTCGTTGCCGCCCCACGTCCAGGAGCCTTCCATCGGGTAGATGACGCCGGTCATGGCAACCGCAAAGACAAGGAATGACCAGAGCTTCATGCGCTCAGCCACAGCGCCGGATACGATCGACATGGCGGTGGCTACGAACACCACCTGGAAAAAGAAATCCGCTGCGCTGGAGTATATCGCTCCGCCTTCGAAGCCATCCTCCCGGGCGGCAAATTCCCCTAATACTGTTGCGGCATCCGTTTGCTCGATGCCGTTCAGTAACAGGGTGCCGTCATACATGATGGCGTAGCCACACACGAGGTACATGATGCAGGCAACGGCATAGAGCGCGACGTTTTTAGTGAGAATTTCCGTAGTGTTTTTGGCCCGTACCAGCCCGGACTCGAGCATGGCAAAGCCCGCGGCCATCCACATTACTAATGCACCGCACACCAGAAAATAAAAGGCATCTATTGCGTACTGCAGGTGAAAAACATTGCTTTCCATGAGAGGCCCTCCGCACGAGGCACTTCAGATTGATTTTTTTGCGTTAGCTGCTAATTGATCAGAGCAGGATCAGACGGCTTCTTCGCCGGTTTCGCCTGTCCGGATCCGGATTGCCTGTTGCAGTTCGGTCACGAAAATCTTGCCGTCACCGATCTTGCCGGTATTGGCAGCCTTGGTGATGGACTCGATAACTTGATCCAGCAGGTTATCGCCAATGGCGACTTCCACTTTTACTTTGGGCAGAAAATCCACCACATATTCCGCGCCACGATAGAGTTCTGTGTGGCCTTTTTGCCGACCGAAGCCTTTGACCTCAGTGACGGTTACGCCTTGTACGCCAATCTCGGATAGTGCCTCACGGACATCATCCAGCTTGAAAGGCTTAATGATCGCTGTCACAAGTTTCATTGCTTTCTCCTTGGTAAAACCGTCCCAACAGTGAGAGCCCATCGGCCAGTTGTTGAGCTGGGGGTGCTGCCGCTTCGCACGTCAATTGTGCGGATTGCGTACGAGAGCTTTAGCACCGGGTGTGCCAACGCAAAAAAATATAACCAAATCATAATCTTGAGCAGTTCTGGTGACGGTTGACAAAAATCTGAGTGCCAGTTTATGCACCAGAATTGTGCGCTCTACCAACCCCTGAGCCAGAACAGAGCAGGCTAGGGGGTGGCCAGAGCCACTAAGTGCTCACCACGCACAGTATGGCAGGGCTGGCGGTGTGATACACTCTTGCAAACCGGCAACGGCTCTTTCCACGGCACTAGTCTTTTGGCCGAAACCGGACATTATTTGAATCAGTGAGGTGATGTGTGAAAGGTCCACAGGATATTTTCGCCCAGTTGCAGGGGCAGTTCGGCCAGTTTGTCCCAGATATGGCGCGCGCTGCGCGTGAAGATTTTGAAACCCAAGCCCGGGCGACGGTTATGTCGGTTCTATCGCGCTTGGAGTTGGTTACCCGCGAAGAGTTTGATGCCCAGCAGGCGGTACTTATGAAAACCCGCGAAAAGGTAGAGGCTCTGGAAAAAAAGGTTGCTGAGATGGAGCTTTCCCCGAAAGCACAGTAAACCTGAACAATTCCCGGCAGGACGCCGGGTTTCGGTGGGCCGATGTGCTTTGGCCACATACTGATATTCAGAAACCATGGAAGGTTGTTATGCTTGCCATTGTCCATTCCCGCGCCAGTATTGGCGTTTCTGCACCTGAGGTCACGGTTGAGGTGCACCTTTCAGGCGGTCTTCCCGCGCTTACTATTGTCGGCTTGCCTGAAACCGGCGTGCGTGAAAGTCGTGAGCGTGTAAGAAGCGCACTTTTGAATTCTGGCTTTGAATTCCCCGCCCGTCGAATAACGATCAACCTCGCTCCTGCAGACCTGCCTAAGGAAGGCGGACGCTTTGATTTGCCGATTGCCCTAGGCATTCTTGCCGCTTCCGGACAAATTCCGGCAGAAAGCCTGTCCACCTGTGAATTCCTCGGAGAACTCTCGCTCGATGGTGCGCTTCGTCCATTGAAGGGCGTGCTGCCCGCTGTGCTGGCTGCGCGTAAAGAAGGTCGGAGCTTGCTGATACCTAATGCCAATGCCGAAGAAGCCGCCCTTGCAAGCCAGCATGACGTGCTAGCGGCGGGCCACATACTGGCCGTTTGTGAACATCTCTGTGGCCGGGCGCGCCTGGTTCCTGTGCCCCGATCTATGCCGGAATTCGTAGCTGTCGATGGCATGCCAGATCTTGCAGATGTTCGTGGCCAAAGCGTTCCGCGAAGGGCGCTGGAGGTAGCTGCGGCTGGCGCCCACAACCTGCTGTTTTTTGGTCCTCCTGGAACAGGAAAAAGCATGTTGGCCAGCCGACTGCCTGGTATTCTGCCGAATCTGAGCGATGAGCACGCCATGGAAGTAGCCAGTGTGCATTCTGTTGCCGGGCACTCGGTAAGAGTGGGCGGTTGGCGCCAGCCTCCGTTCAGGTCCCCCCACCACACCGCTTCTGCCGTGGCGCTGGTGGGCGGTGGCAGTAGCCCACGGCCTGGGGAAATTTCCCTGGCGCACCGTGGGGTGCTCTTTTTGGATGAGCTGCCGGAATTTGAGCGCCGTGTTCTGGAGGTGCTTCGTGAACCCATGGAAACCGGGGAGATTTCGATCAGTAGGGCGGCGCGTCAGGTGACTTTTCCGGCTCGCTTTCAGGTCATTGGCGCCATGAATCCCTGCCCATGTGGCTACAGTGGGCATCCGACCATTGAATGTCAGTGCACGCCGCAACAGATAATGCGTTACCGTTCGAAAATTTCAGGCCCGTTATTGGATAGATTTGATTTGCATGTAGAAGTGCCCGTTCAGGGTGGTGATGTACTAATGCAGTCTGGCGGTGATGGTGAAGCCAGCGCGGTGGTGCGCACGCGAGTGGCGCACGCTAGAGAGCGCCAGGCCCGGCGCGGGTGCGTTAATGCCATCTTGTCTGGGCGTGAGTTGCAGGAAGCCTGCAGCCTTGACCGCTCTGGGGAAAAGCTGCTCACGGGCGCGATGGAGAAGCTGGGGCTCTCGGCACGCGCACTGCACCGTATACTGCGTGTTGCACGTACGCTGGCGGATCTTGAAGAGTGTGATGCGGTTGCGCAGCCGCATCTGATAGAAGCGTTGGGGTACCGCCAGTTTGATCGCCAGACCGGTAAGAGCTCTGTGGTATCCGCCTGATTGTTCCTACTCTGTTAAACTGTGTACAAATTCCCTTAATCAGACCCGCAGCCCGCGGTTAAGGATTGCAGATGACTGACCAGAAAGAGCCGCATGATCTTAGTGGTGAGAACACACTGAAACAGCAGGCCGGCGATTCACCCATTACTACCCGCCGAGGTATTCGCAGTTTTGTATTGCGCCAGGGCCGGATGACAGAAGGCCAGAAAAAGGCTTACGAGCGCAGCTGGCCGAAGTTCGGCCTAAGCCGTGAAAACGGCATGATCGACCCGCGCCAGATTTTTGGCCGGGATGCCATGCTCAACCTTGAAATCGGTTTCGGTATGGGGGGATCTCTGGCGGACATGGCTGAAGCTGCCCCAGAGCAGGATTTTATTGGCGTGGAAGTTCACCTGCCTGGGGTAGGCGCGTTGCTCAAGGAAATTGAGGATCGCGGGCTGGAGAATGTCCGTGTTTACAACATAGATGCCAACGATGTGATTGATCTGTGCCTGCCGGATGCCGGCTTGGATCAGGTTATGGTGTTCTTCCCAGACCCTTGGCACAAAAAGAAGCATCATAAGCGCCGGCTGGTGCAGCCGGAATTTGTCCAGCGTATCCGCCACAAGCTGAGAGTGGGCGGCATATTGCACTTGGCGACAGATTGGGAAAACTACGCTGAATATATGATGGAGGTGATGGGCGAGTCTGAAGGGTTTGCGAATACCCAGGAGCAAGGCGAATACTCACCTCGCCCCGACTATCGCCCGGTTACCAAATTTGAGAAGCGTGGTGAGAACCTTGGCCACGGCGTGTGGGACTTGCTGTTCCACCGGACTAATTAAATTTTGGGCTGACGCTCTTTAGCGTACTGAAGCTATTATCCTGGTGCCAATGGATGGCGCCGGGCCGCTCGGATGATAACCAGCCCTGCGATGCCAATTGTCAGAGCCGTAAACTTCGTCAGCGCACTGATGGCGGCGGCAATACTGATGGCATCGGTGGGTGTCTCTAGGTTGTTCAGCAGTAACACGTTCTCTGCTATATCGGCCAAGCCGGCGACTATAAACAGTGTGCGAATCCAGCGCGCGGTTGTGCGCTCGCGAATGCCAGGCCTGTCCAGAGTGCAGCGTCGGGTTAGCAGTATGAGCGTAATGCAGTAAATTGGGATAAACAGGAAATCCACCCACAGGGATATTTTTGCCCATTGCAGGCCGTCCTCGCCCCAGCTTTGTACGATAGCCAGCGCTTGTTCGGCGCTTCCCGCCAATTGATAGCTCACAATCCCCTGATGTGCAGATCCCGTTTTCAGGGGCTGATTGATCAACACCAAGGCTGCTAGCAAAAGCACGGTTGCTATCAGGCAAGCTTTTAAGCTTTTAGGTAAAGCCGGTCGTCCTTTATCCGTGCTCATTACAGAAAACGCTCCAAAAGACTGTTCAGATACCTTTGCCCCAAGCTTGTCGCCTGAAGCCGGTCACTAACCAATAATTTATCTTCACGCAGCTTCTGGAGTTGTACCCCAACGGCGGTCAGGGGTAAACCCGTGCGTTCGCAAAAGAGACTTTCATCCACGCCTTCGCGAAGACGCAGAGCGTTCATCAGAAACTCCAGAGGGAGTTCCCCCACTTCAATGTGTTCGCTTCCTGCCGTTCGGCTACCAATCCGGTTCAAGTAGGCGTCTGGTTGCCGTGTTTTCCAGTAACGCCTGATCGTGCCGTCTGGGAAGCTGATTTTGCCGTGGCCACCGGCACCCAGAGCCAGATAATCCCCAAACGTCCAATAATTCAGGTTGTGCCGTGAGGCTTTGCCTTCCTGGCTCCAAGCCGACACCTCGTAGTCATTAAAGCCTTGCTGGTGCAGATACTCCCCGCCGCGTTGAGCTATCTCCCAGAGAAGGTCGTCGTCTGGCAAATCCGGTGGCCGGCTGTAGAACTCAGTATTGGGCTCCAATGTCAGCTGGTACCAAGAAAGGTGCGGCGGTTCATGGCTCATAGCAGATTTGAGATCTTCAAGAGCCTCACTTGGAGTTTGGCCGGGTAGGCCATGCATCAAATCCAGATTGAAGTTATCGAAGCCGGCTTTTTTTGCGGTCTCAATGGCCCTGTGCGCTGCGGTGTCGTCGTGAATGCGGCCGAGGGCTTTTAGGTGAGCCGGATTGAAGCTCTGCACGCCAATAGACAAGCGATTAATGCCGGCTTCACGGAAGGCTTCAAAACGACCTTCTTCCAGAGTGCCCGGGTTGGCTTCCAGGGTGATTTCTGCATCGGCGGCGAACGTCAGGCGTTCTCTTAGCCCTTTGAAAAGCTTCTGGTAAAAACCACCACTCATCAACGACGGCGTTCCGCCGCCGATAAACACGGTTTCGACCGTGCGGCCTGATGCCAATGCAAGATCCTGATCCATGTCTTCAAGCAGGGCATTCAAATAGGCAGCTTCGGGAAGATCGCCCTGAAGAGCATGGGAGTTAAAATCACAGTAGGGGCATTTGCGCACGCACCAAGGCACATGAATATACAGGCTAAGGGGTGGGGTGACCGGCTCTGAGGTGAGTGTGGTCACGGGGCTCAGGTCTCCGCCCTGAATTGTTCCATCAGCAATACCAAGGCTCTGCCTCGGTGGCTTATGCGGTTTTTCTCGTCTCGGGTCAGTTCTGAAGCGCTGCAGTTCTTTTCAGAGCAAAGAAAGACCGGATCATAGCCAAACCCGCCATCGCCCTGGGGTGCCCTAAGGATCGAGCCAGGCCAAAGGCCGTGGCAAATGATGGGTGTCGGGTCGTCGGCGTGGCGCAGGTACACGAGTACACAATGGAACTGTGCGCCCCGCTGGCCGTCGGGCACATCGGCCATGGCTTGCAGAAGCGCATTCAGATTATCGAGATCAGAAGCTCCAACCCCCGCGTAACGTGCCGAGCGAACACCCGGAGCGCCGTTCAGCGCGTCTACGGCTAGGCCACTGTCGTCAGCCAGCGCGGGTAAGCCAGTTTCCCGAGCCGCATGGCGCGCTTTCAGGATGGCATTCTCTACAAAGGTAACCGCTGGCTCTTCAGCTTCGCCGACGCCCAGCTCGCCTTGGGGCACTGGAATTAGGTTCAGTGGCGCAAGGAGCTGGGTAAATTCGCTGATTTTGCCTTTGTTGTTACTGGCAATAACAAGTTGCTCAGACATAGCTCGCTCAGTCGTTGAAAAGAGTATGGGCGAATCGCACCTGCAGATCCTTGCCATGCCCAACAGGGCGGGCGGTAATATTGAACGTCATCAGCTCGGCGGATGCGTACTGATATTGCGCAATAAAGTAGACAGAATCGCCCTCTTGTATTCTGCGGAATGCCAGAAACTTCACCTGCTGAATGTCGTTTGAAACCTTGCCTTCTACCTGGCCTGTAACTGGCTGAAGAATGCCGCTTTCATTCTTTTGCATGATGGAAATGTTGACTATGCCAATGCCCTTGCTGCGCTGCAGGTTGTTGGTCTTTGCTGTC
The DNA here is from genome assembly GCF_900215155.1 of Marinobacter sp. LV10R510-11A. Classification (NCBI taxonomy): domain Bacteria; kingdom Pseudomonadati; phylum Pseudomonadota; class Gammaproteobacteria; order Pseudomonadales; family Marinobacteraceae; genus Marinobacter; species Marinobacter sp. LV10R510-11A. The sequence goes on along the minus strand of NZ_LT907980.1, from coordinate 2,642,483 downwards.
TCGGCAGTCAGGAAGGTGCTGGGCAAAACGCTCCAGTGCACCTGGTAGTCTCCGAAGCCCTCGGAGCCGGCATGGGCCGGAAGGCTAAGCAGCGTGGCGAACAAGGCAGCTGCTGCCATGGTAATAATGCTGTGCAGAGCTTTATTCATTATTGCTGTTCTCCCGGGTAATGCGGTATATGGCAATCTCTCCCAACAGGTTGGGCCACCAGCGTGCCAGCCAACTGTTCTGATGCTGGCCGTCCACCACGCGTCTGCTTTTAATGCGAATGCCTTTTTGACGGCACAAGGCCTCAAAATCCTTGAAGGTGCAAAGCCGTATGTTCGGCGTATTGTACCATTTGTACGGCAGGGCTTCGGATTCGGGCATGCGACCACTAAGAGCCAGCCCCCAGCGCAGGCGCCAGTGGGCAAAGTTCGGGAAGGTGACTATGCCTTCACCGCCAAGGCGCAGCATTTCATCCAGCACCTTGTCCGGCCGGCGTACGGCCTGCAGCGCCTGTGTCATCAGCACAATATCAAAGCTGTTGTCGTCAAAATTTTCCAAACCCTGGGTATCCAGGTTTTGCTCAATCACCGACACACCACGATTCATGCAGGTGGTTATGTGGTCTGGGTTAATCTCTAAACCAAATCCGCTGGCATTGCGCTCCTTCTGCAGAAAGTTGAGCAGGGTGCCGTCGCCGCAACCAAGATCCAGCACGTGATGGCCGGGCTTTACCCATTGCTGAATAATTTCCAGATCCGCTCTCATGCGCCCACCTCCCTGGCAACGCGATCCATGTATGCAGTGAAAACGGCGGTGTATCGGGGGGTTGGAATCAGAAACGCATCGTGACCCCAGGGTGCATCGATCTCTGCGTAGCAAACCTTCCGGCGGGCTGCGATCATCGCGTTCACCATTTCTTCAGAGCGGGCCGGCGCAAAGCGCCAATCGGTGCTGAACGACAGCACCAGAAACTCACACCTCGCTTTGGCGAGCGCCTTCGATAGGTCGCCGTCATATTCAAAAGCCGGGTCAAAGTAGTCTAGCGCTTTGGTCATCAGTAAGTAGGTATTCGCGTCAAAAACTTCCGAGAAACGCTCACCTTGATATCGAAGGTAGCTTTCCACCTGAAACTCAGCACCGTAGCCAAACTTGTAGGCCTGATCTCTCAGCTCACGGCCAAACTTCTCGCCCATGGAAGCATCTGAGAGATAAGTGATGTGGCCGACCATTCTGGCCAGCATTAGGCCGCGACGGGGCAGGGTGTCGAAATCGTAGTACCGGCCGTCATGGAACTCCCGGTCGGAGGTGATCGCCTGCCGTGCTACCTCATTAAATGCGATGTTCTGGGCAGTCAGGCGGGGGCTAGAGGCAACGGCCACAGAGTGTTTCAAACGGTCTGGATAATCCAGGCTCCATTGCAGGGCCTGCATGCCGCCGAGAGAGCCGCCTACGACAGCCGCCCAGCACTCGATACCCAAGCGATCCGCCAGCAATGCTTGGCTTTGTACCCAATCACTCACCGTGATAACCGGAAAGTCCGGGCCATAAGGCTTGCCAGTAGCCGGGTTGCTTGAGTTGGGGCCGGTGCTGCCGTGACAGCCACCTAGGTTGTTAAGGCTGACCACAAAAAAGCGATGGGTATCCACAGGCTTGCCAGGCCCAATGCAAGTGTCCCACCAACCAGGCTTGCGGTCTTCCATCGAGTGGTAGCCGGCGGCATGATGATCGCCGCTTAGGGCGTGGCATATAAGCACGGCGTTGCTGCGATCAGCGTTAAGTTCGCCATAGGTTTCCACCACCAGATCATAGCGTTCCAGTGCGTGGCCGCACGCCAGCTCAATAGGCGTTTCAAAATGGTACGTCTGCGGGGTCACTACCCCGACAGAATCCACAGGCAGGGAATCGGGCATCGGTGCGACAGGTTCCTGGTTCGGTCCGTTAGTAACTGCTTTGCTGGATAGGACAAAAACCTACACCAGCACAGCAGTTTAAAGGTGGGCCGTCATGGCTGCAACCGACAGGCTGTGTAGTGGCCAGGCGGGAAGCTAGATCGCGCCAGAGATATTGACCACTTTTTGTTGGATCATGGTAGGGGCGGGCTTGCGGATTTGCCGCTGCATGGTATCTGCAAGCTCCAGTTGTCGGCGCAAGTCGCTGATGCTATTGCCTAAGCGTTCGCGCTCAGAGCGGCTGTCGCGATCGCTTCTCACCATATCCCGAAGGCGACGTATCTGGTGTTCCAGAAGCTGTTTTTGCTCCAAGGAGTACTGCATGATTGGCAGCAATGCCTCTGAGGGCCAGCGCTCCACATCCTTGCGCACGCGGCTGTGCAGGGTTCTGGCTTCACCCACCATTACATTAGAAAAACGCTGTACCAAAACAGACTGTTCAGTTAGCAGGTTTTTAGGGCTTGCGCGGAAGCGGCGTGCTTTTTTGCGCAGTTCCCTCACCGCAATAACATGTCGGCCGGCACGCAGCGGAATGGGTTCCAGATGCCGGGCGCGGGTGTCATCGTTATAGCGACGATAAATAGCGCCCACCATTTTCTCCGCAAGGCGGCCCTCGCTGAGCAGGTTGTTGAGATCGCTTTCGAGAAACTCAAAAAACTGATCCATAGAGCTGTTCATGCCCACCGTGGTCCAGCTTTTCGACATACTTTTTCGGATTTTATCGGCATGGGCCTCAAAGCGATCCTCATCTACTAGCTTTTTCAGCATCTCACCCTGAGAGCCCATAAGCCTGCGGCTTGAGCGCAGTGTGATCAGCTTTTTGTAGTAAAAGTCGTAGTCTTTCTGGGCGCGCTCAGCCAGCCGACTCAGGGCTGCTTTGTCCATGGTGACGCCAGAACAAGCCTGAAATTCCTCTTCGAGGGAGCCGAGGCGGGTCTGCATAGCCGCTTGGCTGTTCTGCAGCATGCCCAGCAGGTCGTTGATTAAGCTCTGGGTAATCAGCTGTTCCTTGTGCATCAGAATGCGCTGAATAATCAACTGTTCCAGATTGCCGATGTTGGAACGGGCGAACAGATCTTTGTCCTTCCGCACTCTTGCAACCAGCCCCTGTTTGGCGGAAAGCGGAATGATATCTTGTTGGCGGATGCCCAGGTGGTCAGCTGTATAGCTGCGTACCCGTTCAATAGTTTCGTGAGTGTGTTTCTCGCCCTGAAGGTCATCCCACAGCACGTCAATCTTGTTCAGCACTGCAAACCGCCCAGCGCGGTGGTCAGCATGCTCGGTATCAATGTGCTCTTTCCAGATGGTCATGTCGCTGGCGGTGACGCCAGTGTCTGCACTTAGGACAAAGATAACGGCATGGGCTCGTGGCAGCATGCTGATAGTAAGTTCAGGCTCGGAGCCGAGAGCGTTCAGCCCTGGTGTGTCGAGAATGCGCAGGCCACGCTCGAACAACGGGTGGCGAATACTGATCTGGGCATTGCGCCAGGCTGGAACCAGAACATTGCCCGGGTTGTTGCGGTCATTCTCAATCATGTCTTCATCGAAGCCGAGCGCTCGTGCTTGCTTGGCGGAAACACTTTTTACCCGGGCAACTTCTCCCAGAATCTCGCGCATGACTTCGGGGTCGCGCTCATCCAGGCCGTGCTTTACCCAGCGTTCTGGCTGTTTGCGTAGTTGCTGCAATGACAGGTCACCGGTACGGGTCTCGATGGGGAGTAAAAGCAGGTAGTTTTCGTTGGCGCTGCGGTCAAAGAACAGCTCGGTCGGGCACATGGTTGTGCGCCCGGCCTGAGAGGGCAGCATGCGTTGACCAAAATCTGAGAAGAACAGAGCGTTTATCAGCTCCGTTTTGCCACGGGAATACTCGCCAACAAACGCGATCGTGAGCTCGTCTTCAATAAGAAGCTCAAGGCCATGACGAATCCGGGTGCTGATGTCGTCAGAGAACAGGTTGTTGTCCTGAAGCCATAACCGGTAGCGGCCGATCTGGCGGATCAGCTCTTTTTTCCAGTTGTGGTAGGCCTCTACCTGCTGGGTCAGATTTCCCTGAAGACTCATCGAACTTTCCTTCTACACGACTTCCAGCATTCCCCAAGCAGATTTGCTGGGATCCGCGTGACGGACGAATGGACAGATTAATTACGGTTAATACTAACCTGTTCCCATAGGACTTGCGAAGTGGTTTACATCCCTAGCCCAATAGAGCCGAGGCCAGCTGCCACTTTCATGTGCTCAATAACAACAGAAAGAACGTTTAAGATAATGAAAACGATAATCGGTGACAGATCCAGCCCGCCCATGGAAGGCATCATGTTACGCACCGGGCGCATGACCGGTTCCGTAATTTGCGCCACAAGCTGAATGGCAGGATGGCTGCTACCCGGTGCAATCCAGCTGACAACCACTACCGCGATAACCGACCAGAAGTAGATCTTGACGATCAGATCCAACACGTTCAAAACAGCCCAAACTAGCAGTGTGAGCGGGTTGAACGACGGGATGCCACCGTTAAGGGCAACAAGAATCAAAAAGAAGGTGATGGCCTGAATGATAACGGCGAGAACCAGAGCTGCGCCATCAATCCCGCCCCAGCCCGGAATAACGCGGCGCAAGGGCCTAATCAAAGGGTTGGTGGCCTTTACTGCAAATTGCGAAATCGGGTTATAGAAATCTGCCCGAGCCAGTTGCAGCAAAAAGCGCAGCAGTATAATTGTCATGTAAAAAGTGGACGCGATCAGCAGGATCGTAATCAGAATGTCTGCCAGCATGTAGCCGTTTCTCCGTTGTCAGTGACTGTTTTACTCTTTGCCTGCCAGTTCTTTGGCCATTTCTTCTGAGCGTTTGTAAGCAGCGTTATACGCTTTTTTCACCAAGTCGCGCATGCCGCCTTCTTCGAAGGTATGAATAGCCTGCTCGGTCACACCACCTGGGGACATCACATTTTTCTTCAGCCGGGCCGGGTCGTGTTCGCTTTTGGCCGCCATTTCGGCTGCGCCCGCCATGGTTTGAATGGCAAGCTGTCGGGCGGTCTCTGGGTTTACACCGGCTTCGATGGCCGCTGCCTCAAGAGACTCTAACATCAGGAAAAAATAAGCCGGGCCGCTGCCGGAAAGCGCCGTTACGCCATGAAGCAGAGCCTCATCTTCAACCCACACCGCGATGCCTATGCCTTCAAAAACCGATTGCACCATCTGTTTCTGGGCACTGGTGACACCTTCGCTGGCAAAAAGCCCAGCCGCACCTTTGCCGACCAGTGAGGGTGTATTTGGCATTACCCGAACAATTGGCAGGCCGCCTCCAAGCCATTCATCCAGTGTAACTGCGCTAAGTCCCGCTGCGATAGATACCATTAACGGGCGGGTATTCTGGGCGATTGGGGCTATGTCGCGACACACATCCGCCATTGCTTGGGGTTTTACCGCGAGCACAACCATATCGGCCTGCTGTGCGCAGTAACGGTTATCCGTTGTTACGCTGATCCCAAAGCGTTTGCGAATGGATTGCAGGTGGTCGTCGTTCGGGGCGCTGGCCCAGATGCTGCTTGCTTTGAAACCGCTATCCAGCATGCCGCCAATAATGGCGCTGGCCATGTTGCCGGCACCGATAAACGAAATGGTTGGTGATTTGCTCAAGGTTTTCTCCAACGGTTATACGGTTAGACATCAGGCTCGATAATAGCAGGAACTGGCCAGTTCAGCTCTTCGGCTGTCGATTGCCAAACACAGCCGTTCCGATACGAACCCAAGTGGCGCCTTCCGCAATGGCCATTTCAAGATCGCCGGACATGCCCATAGATAAGGTGTCCAGTGGCCCGGCTTGCGGGTACTCCTGTTTCAGTTCATTTAGAGTGTTGGCGAGCTTGCGAAAGCTTGCCCGTAATTCAGATTCTGCCTGTTCCGGGTCGGGGATTGCCATAAGCCCCCTAAGCGAAAGCCCTGGCAGCTGGCTTATCTCTGAAACCAAGCCCGGCAGTTCTTCTGGCTGGCACCCGGATTTGCTCGCTTCGTTATTAATATTAACCTGAAGGCAAATATTCAAGGGTGGCAAGCCGGGCTCTCGCTGTTCGCTTAGCCGGCGGGCAACTTTTAAGCGATCCACGCTGTGCACCCAGGAAAAAGCCGAGGCGATTTGCCGGGTTTTATTGGATTGTATTGGGCCAATAAAATGCCAGTCGATATCGGCTAGGTCGCTAAGCTCGAACATCTTGTCGAGGGCTTCCTGAAGGTAGTTTTCGCCAAATGCCCGTTGGCCGGCAGCCACGGCTTCTCGCAGCTCCTCTGAAGAGCGTGTTTTGCTGACCGCTAACAGGCTCACGGAGCCGGGCTCACGACCCGCCTGCAATGTTGCTTTTTGTATGAGTCGGGTTACGCTCCCGAGGTTGTCTGCTATGCTGCTCATAATATGAAATAGTCGCGTTTGGTCTGCTGGTTCTATCAAGATACGTTACTCGCAGGTCACTGAAATTCCAAGTGATCATGGCAGTGTTCTGCCAGACAGACGCAACCTAGATAAAAGAAAAAGCCTTCCGAGGACGTCTATGGATATTACTGAACTGCTTGCCTTCTCGGCGAAACAGGGTGCGTCTGACTTGCACCTTTCCGCCGGCCTGCCCCCGATGATCCGTGTTGATGGCGATGTTCGCCGCATCAACCTTCCGCCCATGGAGCACAAAGAAGTTCACGGGCTGATCTACGACATCATGAACGACAAGCAGCGCAAGGACTACGAGGAATTTCTAGAAACCGACTTTTCCTTTGAAGTACCCGGTGTCGCCCGCTTCCGTGTTAACGCGTTTAATCAGAACCGAGGGGCAGGTGCCGTTTTCCGTACCATCCCCTCGAAAGTACTGACCATGGACGACCTTGGCATGGGCCAAGTGTTCAAGGATGTATCCTCGGTTCCCCGTGGGCTGGTATTGGTAACCGGGCCGACCGGCTCGGGTAAGTCTACTACGCTTGCGGCGATGGTTGATTACATCAATGACACCCGCTATGAACACGTACTTACTATTGAAGACCCGATCGAGTTTGTGCACGACTCCAAGAAGTGTCTGATCAACCAGCGGGAAGTGCACCGGGACACTCTAGGTTTTAACGAAGCCCTACGCTCTGCGCTGCGGGAAGACCCCGACATTATACTGGTAGGTGAGCTACGAGATTTGGAAACCATCCGCTTGGCGCTTACCGCGGCAGAAACAGGCCACTTGGTTTTCGGCACCCTGCACACCACCTCGGCCGCGAAAACCATCGACCGGGTTGTAGACGTGTTCCCAGCGCAAGAAAAATCTATGGTGCGCTCCATGCTTTCTGAGTCGCTGCAGGCGGTTGTTTCGCAAACGCTGATGAAGAAAATGGGCGGCGGCCGGATAGCGGCTCATGAAATCATGATTGGTACTGCGGCAATCCGTAACCTGATTCGCGAAGACAAAATTGCCCAAATGTACTCATCGATTCAAACCGGCGCTTCGTTGGGCATGCAAACGCTGGATCAGTGCCTTGAGCGCTTATTGCAGAAGGGTCTGATTTCTAGAGAAGCAGCGCGAATTAAGGCGAAAATGCCTGATAATTTCTGACCACCAGCTTTTATCGGGTGGTTTTTTAAAAGAGCATAGGTAATCAAAATGGAATTCGAAAAACTGCTTCGTCTGATGGTAGAAAAAGGAGGCTCAGACCTCTTTATTACGGCCGGCGTTCCGCCCAGCATGAAATTGAACGGTAAAGTACTGCCGGTCACCAAAAATGCGTTAACGCCGGAACAGACGAGGGAGTTTGTGTATGGCTCGATGAACGACAAACAGAAAGCCGAGTTTGATGAAACCCATGAGTGCAACTTTGCCATCAGCGCACGGGGCATTGGTCGCTTTCGGGTGAGTGCGTTCTTCCAGCGCAACCTGTGTGGCATGGTATTGCGACGGATTGAAGTGAAGATTCCGCAGATTGATGATCTGGCACTGCCGGAAATCGTTAAAGAATTGGCCATGACCAAGCGTGGTTTGATCATGTTTGTTGGGGCTACCGGTACTGGTAAGTCAACGTCGCTGGCTGCGATGATTGGACACCGTAATCGCAACAGCCGTGGGCATATTATTTCTATTGAAGATCCCATTGAGTTCATACATCAGCACCAGGGCTGCATTGTGACGCAACGGGAAGTGGGAATTGATACGTCGAGCTTTGAGGTGGCGCTGAAAAACACGCTGCGCCAAGCGCCTGACGTTATTCTTATCGGTGAGGTGCGTACCCGCCAAACCATGGAGTATTCGGTTCAATTCGCCGAGACAGGCCACCTTTGTCTTGCAACACTGCACGCCAACAACGCCAACCAGGCACTCGATCGAATCATCCAGTTTTTCCCGCCGGAACAGCATAACCAAATCTGGATGGACTTGTCCCTTAACCTAAGAGCCATCGTGGCCCAGCAACTGATCCCGACACCGGACGGTAAAGGCCGCAAGGCTGTTATTGAGGTTTTGATCAACACGCCACTGGTGGCAGATTTGATTCGCAAGGGTGATGTGCACAAGCTTAAGGAACTGATGGCAAGGTCCAACGAATCCGGTATGCGGACGTTCGACCAGGCTCTGTATCAACTTTATGCCGAAGGCTCTATTACCTACGAAGATGCGCTGGCCCACGCCGACTCGGCTAACGACCTACGCCTTATGATAAAACTGGGTACGGATGCCCAAGGGGCAGATCAGTTGTCGTCCTCTGTAGACAAGCTAACCATTCAAGATAACTAACGACGCGGGCATAGACTAAAGCTGTAAAAGGTTAGGGTTTCAAATCAGTAGTTTTAGCATTTGAGGCCATTAGCCACTGATGCGTATACTCCGCCACAAACTACAAAGGAGATTCCGCTGTTATGAGACCCTCACTGCTTACCCGTGCTGTTCGCCTCGCCACGCTGGCCGCAGTCGCTGCCCCAGCCAGCGTTTTTGCTGGTGGCTTTTCCCTGAACGAACAAAGCGCTAGTGCCATGGGCGTTGCTAACGCTGGCGCTGCTGCTAACCCTGAAAACGCGACGACCGTGCTGTTTAACCCTGCGGGAATGAGCCAGCTCAAAGGTACCAATATTTCTTTTGGTGCTGCGGTTCTGGATATTGATGCTGAGGCTAAGAGCGCCAGTGCCTCGAATACATTGGGCGACACCGTAGACGGAAGAACCGGTGGTGATATCGCCGACCCGGCAGTTTTGCCAAACTTTTATCTGACCCATCAGGTTAATGATTCAATTCATGTGGGCTTCGGCATTCATGCGCCTTATGGCCTGGCAGCTGATTATGATAATAACTTTGCGGGGCGTTACTTCGCGGACAAAACCGAGCTGAGTGTGATCTCGTTTTCGCCAGCGATCTCTGTGAATAACGGGCAAGGTTTGTCTATGGGTGTGGGCATCAATGTAATGTATGCAGAGGGCAAGCTAACCAAGTTCCAAGATTATTCTGGTATCTACGGCAGATGGCAGCAAGCATACGGCAAAATAGCTGCCGGGCTTCCTACGGGGACTACGCCTTCAGATCTCGGGCTTACCGCCCCTTCAGATTTTGAACAAGGTTATGCTGATATTGAAGGCGACGATATCGCCGTTAATTTTCGCGTAGGCTTCCTGTATGAACTATCGGATCGAACCCAGTTTGGTTTGACTGCTCAGACAGGCACCGAGTTTGAGCTGAAAGGTGACGCTGAGATCTCTGGTTTGCCACAGACGACCGAGGTTGACTTGGGTGCCCTTGGTGTTCAGGCACTACCAACAGGTGCTCAAGGTGCAGCAAGCGAGGCCGTTCGTGTACCTCTAGCGATCCCGGAAAGTATAACCGTCGGTGCGCGCCACCAATTAACGGATACAGTAACTTTGCTGGCGGGTGCAACATATTCCAAGTGGAGCCGCTTTGAAGAGCTAGATATCGTTAGCCGAGAAGGTGGGACGGGCCCCGTTTCCAGTGTGACTGGAAATGAGGTCATTACTCATATCACGGAAAAGTGGAAGAACACCTGGCAGCTTAATGTTGGGTCCATTTGGCAGGTAACCCCAGAGTGGGCGCTGAAGGCAGGCTATGCTTGGGATGAGTCTCCAGTTGATAACTACCTAACCGCTCGTATCCCATCGAGTGATCGGCACTGGTTGACGTTAGGCGGGCAATGGAAGAGTGCAAGCCAAGGGTGGACTGTTGATGCAGCCGTGGGTACCTTGCTGTTTACTGATGATCCGAAGGTGAATGAATTCTCCTATCAGCATGATGCACCAACACAGAAAGACCCTTCTGCGGGTGCGTCCAACTATAAAGGCGAGTACGAACTCAGCGCCTGGAGTGCCTCCATCCAAGTCAGCAAAGCCTTCTAAACAAAGCTTTAGCTAGCTAGCATTAAAAACGCCCGGTTGAGCTCACTCACCGGGCGTTTTTATTTAGTGAGCCTGATCCCAATTATCACCCAAGCCAGCTTCCACAAGCAGTGGCACCGCCAACGTCACTGCGCCAGACATACGCTGTATCAGCCCTTCGCGAATCTCGTCTACGGCATCTTCCTTCACTTCAAGAATCAATTCGTCGTGCACTTGCATGGTCATGCGGGCAGTATCCGGGTGCTCCGCAAGTAGCCAGCTTTCCACATCAATCATTGCCAGCTTGATGATATCTGCGGCTGTGCCTTGCATAGGCGCGTTGATCGCTGTGCGCTCGGCGGCCTGCTGCAGCTGTTTGTTGCGTGCGTTGATTTCGGGCAGATATAGCCGCCGACCGAACAGGGTTTCAACAAAACCGTCGTCATGGGCCTGTTTTCGGATGTTGTCCATATATTGCAAAACACCCGGATAACGCTCGAAATAGAGGTCGATGTATTGCTGCGCAACCTTGCGGCCCACATCTAGCTGGCGGGCCAGTCCGAACGCAGACATGCCGTAAATTAGGCCGAAGTTGATGGCTTTGGCGCTGCGGCGTTGGTCACTACTTACTTCATCGAGAGTCACGCCAAAGACTTCAGCGGCTGTCGCTTTGTGAATGTCCTCTCCGTTCGCAAAAGCTGTCAACAGGCCTTTGTCGCCAGACAAGTGCGCCATAATCCGCAATTCAATCTGCGAGTAGTCCGCCGCCAGCAGCTTATAGCCCTTCTCGGCAATAAACGCCTGGCGAATGCGCCGGCCCTGCTCGGTACGGATAGGTATGTTCTGCAGGTTGGGCTCAGAGGACGACAGTCGCCCGGTGGCCGTTACCGCCTGATGATAAGAGGTGTGCACGCGCCCTGTGCGGTGGTGAATCAGTTCCGGCAGCGTGTCTGTGTAGGTGGACTTGAGCTTGCTCAGGCTACGGTGTTCCAAAATCAGCCTGGGCAATTCGTGCTCGTGGGCCAGCTCCTGCAGTACGGGCTCTGCTGTAGATGGAGCGCCCTTTGGAGTCTTCTTAATCACCGGAAGGCCCATCTTCTCGTAGAAAATGGCCTGTAATTGCTTGGGTGAAGCTAAGTTGAAGTTCTCGCCAGCCACTTCGTGGGCGTCTTTTTCCAGCTCGGCCATCCGCTCGGCCAATTCTTGGCTGTGCTGGCGCAGGGTACTGGCGTTGATCAGCGTGCCGCGCTGCTCCATGCGAGACAGTACCGGAATTAGAGGCAGGTCTATATCCTCATAAACCGACTGCAGCTTGCCGACCTTAGCCAGTTGCGGGCGTATGGCCTGGTGTAGGCGCAAGGTTATGTCAGCATCCTCTGCGGCATAGGGGCCCGCCTGTTCAAGATCCAGCTGGTTAAACGTAAGCTGTTTTGCGCCTTTGCCGGCAATGGATTCAAAGGTGATGGTTTCTTCGCCCAGATAAGTCCGCGCCAGGCTGTCCATGTTATGGCGGGACGATACCGAGTTCAGTACGTAAGACTCCACCATGGTGTCTTCGGCGATGCCGTTCAGGCAGATGCCGTGGTTGGCCAACACGTTCTTGTCGTACTTAAGGTTCTGGCCGACCTTCTTTTGTTTCGGGTCTTCCAGTAGAGGTTTTAGCTGGGCCAGCACTTGTTCGCGATCGAGCTGTTCTGGCGCGCCCATGTAGTCGTGGCCGAAGGGCACGTAAGCCGCTTCGCCCGGCTCAATGGCAAAAGACACGCCCACCACCTCGGCGTTCATGTAGCGCAGGCTTGTGGTCTCTGTATCGAAGGCAAATAGCTCGGATTTTTTAAGCCTTGCTACCCATTCATCGAGCTCTTCTTGGTCGGTGATCACGCTGTAGCGCTTTTCTACCGGAGCGGGTGCTCTATTGCTGTCGTCTTCCGCGACATGGTTCTCGCTCACGCTGGGCACATTCGATGCCTTGGTTTCTAGTTCAGCCGTCCAGCCTCGTAGCTCGTGCTCCCGGAACAGTTCCAGTAGCTCCGCATCGTTCTGCTCTCGCTCCTGCAGATCTTCCAGGCAGAACGCCAGTTCCACATCCATTTTGATGGTGGCCAGCTCTCGGCTCAGGGGTAGGATATCAACTGCTTCGCGCAGGTATTCGCCAATCTTGCCTTTGATCTCGCCTGCATGTTCAAGCAGGTTGTCGATGTTGTCATAGGTTTGCAGCCACTTTACCGCCGTTTTCGGGCCGCATTTGTTCACGCCCGGAATGTTATCTACTTTGTCGCCCACCAGCGCCAGGTAATCAATGATCTGCTCAGGGGTTACGCCGAACTTCTCTTTCACCCCTTCCCGATCCATCGGAGTGTTTGTCATGGTGTTGATCAGGGTTACGTGCTCGCTGACCAGCTGGGCCATGTCCTTGTCGCCGGTTGAGACCACCACATCAATACCTTTGTGGGTAGCTTCGTTGGCCAGAGTGCCAATCACATCGTCTGCTTCCACGCCGCTCACGATCAACAGGGGCAGCCCCATAGCCTTTACCATCTGATGAATGGGCTCAATCTGCACGGCGAGGTCGTCCGGCATGGGCGGGCGGTTGGCCTTATACTCTTCATACAGATCGTGGCGGAAGGTTTTGCCCTTGGCGTCGAACACCACAACCACCTTTGAGCCCGGGTAATCCTGATCCAGGCGGCGAATCATCGCGATGACGCCCTTGATGGCACCGGTGGGTTGGTTCTTACTGGTGATTAGTGGCGGAAGTGCATGATATGCACGAAATAAATAGGACGAACCGTCCACAAGCACCACAGGTGGGGTCTTTTGTTCAGTCATGTCAAAGCGGATCCGGATTCTGATTGAAGCGTGGGTTGGCTTGTGCAACTCTGTATTTAATTTGATGGACAACTGTACTTAATTTGATGAACAAAAGGGTATCACGAAAATGAAACGAATCGCCTGTTCCGCATTTCTGCTCGTATGGGGCCTGGGGTCTGCGCTGGCGCAGGAAAGTGGTGCGCTGGATGAAACCGTTGTAGAAACGCCCAAAGAGCCAGTAGTGATCTCGGATTACCAGTCATCCAGCGATGGCCCGCAGATTGTTATTCGCCCTGGTGACGATGAGGTGTTCTACGAGTACCGTGTGAACGGACAACTGATAGAGATAAAGGTGGTGCCGGAAGTTGGCGGTGAGTATTACCTAGTGCCCGCAGACGGCGGTGGCTGGGTTCGGGAAGCGGATTCTGGCGTGTTGGTTCCAAGCTGGATACTGTTTCGCTGGTAAGCAGTTTGCTCAGATCAGATCAACCAGAACGGGCGCCGAGCGCCTGCTTTCCAGCCCCTCTGCATCAACCGTTGTAATCGCAAATTCGTAAGCGCCTGGCGGCAAGTCGGTAAGTGGCTGGCTTGTGCGGTCTGGGCTGTCCACAGGAATTACATTGAAGCTATTCTCATGCCGTAAGCGGTAGTAAATTCGGAACCCTGCAATGTTCCCCGCCTTCAGCGCGGAGCCATCTTCCCGTGTTTGTGGCGCGCTCCAGCTCAGTGCTTTGGGGGGCTTTGGCTTTGGTTCTGCTACAGAGTTCTTGGCAGGCGTTTTTTTCTGCCCAAGTGTTTCGAGTAATCCACCTGTCGCTGTGTCGAACCGGTTGTTTGCCAGCTCCGACGCCCGGAAAATCGTTGAGTGATTGGCTCTGTCATCTTCTTGGCAACCGGCTAGCAGCATCAGTGTCGACATAAAAACAATAAATGGCAGGCAAGCAAACAGCGTAAATCCGCTCCGTTGGGAGAAGAATTGATAAGGCGTGGTTTTCTTCATAACAATCTCTGTGGAACTCTCGCGTTAGGGCTGGTGTTGTACAGCCTCTTTTTTTAACTGCGTTTGTAGAGCCCGAATAAAACGGGGGAGGCGGGCTACCGAAACAGCGAGCATTATGCGTATCGAGGGGCGCATGACAAGGAACTGATCCGTAAAATAACGTATACGTCTCAAGATCAAAGCTTCTGTTTTTAGTATGAACATTCTAATTTTTAACCGTAACCTTGGTCATAGAATCAAACAAAGGCACTCACCTTCGCACTGATCACGCGGTCTAGAGCAAGATCAGACGCAGTAAGGGGAGTGTCTGAACTAGCTTCAATAAACTAAGGAGAAGTGACATGGGTAAACTTAAAACTTATCAGGAACAGCTTCAGGAAATCGTAGACAAAGGCATCAATGCAGCTGAAGAGCAGCAGAAGAAGCTTGCATCTAAGCCGTTCGAGTACGCAGAAAAGCTGGAAACTGGCGCGCGTGAATACAGCGTTGAAAGCCTGCGCAATCGTTACAACGGTTACAGCGACGGTCTTTTTGGCCAGCTGCGCAACCTGAACAGCCGTTTTGGTAACTTTGCAGCTGATCTCGTAGCAAAGCTCGAGAAAGAAGCAGTCGAAGGCGCAGACACAGTTTCTGAAGCAGCAGACGACGTGTCTGAAGCCGCTCAGGACGCTAATAAGTCTGTAGAAGCCAAGAAGCCAGCTGCTCGCAAGACAACTGCGAAGAAAAAGACTGCTGAGAAGAACGCAACTGCTTCAGCCTGATTGTGAGGTAAGCGGTTATGTCGGTACGTAGTTTTTACCGATAAACAAAAAGGGCGCCGGCTCAAGCTATGGCGCCCTTTTTGCGTTTGGCCGATGGCCATTTGCGGTTGGTGCCCTGAGTGCAGGTTAATCGGTGGTGTCGGTTGCTTCCAACGATAGAGTGCGCGTCTCGCCAGTGACTTTTTCAAGGCGCTTTATGTCCTTCTCAAAAGCCTGCTTGAGGGAGTTTATTTCCTGAGCTTGCCCGGAAATTTCCCGCTCGATATCACGGATTTGGGATTCAAGACGGTAGATTTTTTCGAGGGTTGCGTCCGGTATTTTCTGGCCGTTACGCTCCATATCTGCAGCGCGGCTTTGTTCACTGTCCAGTTGGCTCGAGATAACGGAAATATTGCCTCGTTTGAGCTGAATCAGCCCCTGCAATTCACCCAGTTTGCGGTGCATGGCTTTGATTGCTTGATCGGGATGGCTGAAGCGCTTTAGAAGTCGAGCGTCTTTCTCGCGTTGAAGTGTGAGCTCTTTTTGACGCTGCTTTTCTGCTTCGCGAGCGACAATCTCTGCCTCTGTTGGCGCCGGGGGGATGGTTTCCATTACCCGCCCGTTTGAATTGAGGATGTCGTAGCCGCGTTTAGTGGCTTGTTGGGGAATGGTGTTGCTGATTACAAGCTGGCCTTCTTCGTCCGAGTAGCGGTACATGCTAGATTCTGCCAGGGCTGTCATACCCATGGGCAGCAAGAGAGCCGCAGTGGCTGAAAATACGGTCAGGCGCTTGTGCATCAGTCAGACTCCGTAGCGTTCCCGGTAGCTGGCTACCTTCGTGGCGTGGCCAGAAAACTCCGGGTTGGTCTTAAGATAGTCCAAAACTTGTTCCAGGCGGATGATACTGACCACCGGAATGCCAAATTCGCTCTCCACTTCTTGTATCGCGGAGAGTTGGCCGTTGCCGCGCTCCTGCCTGTCCAAGGCGATTAGCACGCCAGCGGGTTTTGCCCCTGCTGCACGGATAAGACTGATGGATTCGCGTATGGCTGTGCCAGCAGTAATAACATCATCAACGATGAGTACGTTACCCTGCAACTGGGCACCGACAATATTACCGCCCTCGCCGTGATCTTTCTTTTCTTTGCGGTTAAAAGCAAACGGTTTACTTTTGCCCTCTTGGGCCAAGGCCATGGCAGTAACTGTTGCCAACGGGATGCCCTTATAGGCAGGCCCGAATATGATGTCATAATCAAGCCCACTGCGGTCGATGGCTGCGGCGTAGGCCTTACTGAGCTGTAGTAGGTCGTCCCCGGTGTTAAACAGCCCAGCGTTAAAAAAGTAGGGGCTGGTCCGACCGGACTTGAGTGTGAAATCGCCAAAGCGAAGTACGTTGCGGCGGATGGCGAATTCAATAAAATGTTGCTGATAGTCGTGCATGGTAAGGCTTCTGGCGGGTGTGGATCTTTTAATGACGCGTAAAAACGGTATCATACACACAAACCGAATCAGGGAACACGTATGCGGGTAGTATCAATCAGCGTCAATGGTCTTGCCCAGGCTGTTGAAAAAGGTTTCTTCGACTGGCTGGCCGAGCAGGATGCAGATGTTGTTTGTGTTCAAGATCACCGTATGCGCGCCTATGAGATTGAAGACAAAAATCTCATTCCTGAGGGCTATGAAGCGTATTTCATAGATGGCGAAAACAATGAGGATGGTGGCGTGGGCATTTACACGCGGCATTTTCCCAAGGCCATCATGTACGGTTTCGCTAACGAGCAGGCAGATCGCGAAGGGCGCTTTATTCAGGCAGATTTCGATAAGGTGTCTGTGGCTTGTGTGCTGGCTCCCTGCGCGCTGGGTCGTGAGGAAGAGTTGATCAGTGAAGATGACCTGACGGTACTCGACCATAAAGATGACTTTTTGGATGCGTTCGGTTTGCACATGCAAAAAACGCTGCGCAAGCGGCGGCAGTTTATTTTTGGTGCGAACCTGCAGACGGCACACCATGTTACGGATGCCAGCCCCCTGTACCATAAATTGGATTATTCGGGGTTTTTGCCCCATGAGCGTGCTTGGCTCGACCGGTTTTTTGATGAGATGGGTTGCGTGGATGCGTTCCGTGATATCAATAAGCAGGGTAATCAGTTTACCTGGTGGCCGGAGCAGACTGAGGGTTCGCGGAAGAATGCGGGCATTCGGGTGGATTACCAGCTAATGACGCCGGGCATTCGCAAGACCATTCAGGATGGCTGGATTGACAGCACGACCCGGTTTTCGGATCACGCTCCGGTGATTATGGATTACGATATAGAAATCGGTTTCTAAATATCTGGGGGAGCGTCTGTTCGATGACGTTTCCCCAGACTTGTGACTAGCCTTCCAGCGCTTCTTTCTGCAGTAAGAATAGCTTTTCAATGCCTTGCTTGGCCAGTTTCAGCATGCTGTCGAGCTCTTCCTGAACAAACGGCGCACCTTCCGCAGTACCCTGAATTTCGATGAAACCACCTTGGTCGGTCATGATCACGTTCATATCGGTTTCGGCTTCGGAATCTTCCGGATAATCCAGATCAACCACGGGCGTTCCTTTGTAAACACCCACGGACACGGCTGCGATCATTTGCTTCAGTGGTGACTTCTTGATGCGCTTTTCCGCAACCAGGTAGTTGAGGGCATCTACCAGTGCTACGCAGCCGCCGGTGATGGCAGCGGTGCGGGTGCCGCCGTCGGCTTGGATGACGTCGCAGTCGATGGTGATGGTGTGCTCACCCAGAGCTTCCATGTCGACGGCTGAGCGCAGGGAACGGCCGATCAGGCGTTGGATTTCCACGGTGCGACCGCCTTGTTTGCCACGGGCTGCTTCGCGGCCCATGCGGCTGCCGGTTGAGCGGGGCAGCATGCCGTATTCGGCGGTAATCCAACCTTTGCCTTGGCCGCGCAGGAACGGCGGCACTTTGTTTTCTACGGAAGCCGTGCAGATCACTTTGGTGTTGCCGAATTCAACCAGCACGGAGCCTTCAGCGTGGCAGGTGTAGTTCCGGGTAAGGCGAATTTCTCTGGGCTGTTCGGGCGTTCTGCCGCTTGGACGCATAATAATTCCTGGTTTTTTAGGTTGGTGTCCGGATAGTTTGCCCCGGACGGATTGGAGTTGGAAAGCCGCGAAGTGTAACACGTCGGGCACGGGTACCGGGGTGCTCGTCCCGGTGCCTTTAATGCCTGCAGTGGCGTTCGCCGCAGGTGATCACAGCCTGTTAGACTCAAGCTCTACAAACAATGATTGCGACCACTAACAAAGCCGGAGCCGAGATGATTAAAAGCATGACTGCATTTGCCCGGAAGGATATTCAGGATAGCCAGGGAACGCTGACGTGTGAGATTCGTACCGTCAATCACCGCTATCTAGAGCCGTCTTTCCGGCTGCCAGAGGCCCTGCGCGAGCTTGAGAATCCATTCCGGGAAGAGCTGCGAAAGCAGCTTAATCGGGGCAAGGTGGATGTGTCGATTCGCTTGCAGTCTACCGAGGCGGGTGTTCCAAAATTTGAGGTTAATGAGGATATAGCGCAGGCGGTCAACCAGGCTGCAAACCACGTTAATCGTATGCTGGATAATCCAGCGCACATTAATGCTCTGGAAATTCTGCGCTGGCCCGGGGTGCTGTCCGTTCCGGAGCAAGACTTTAGCTCAGTTAAAGAATCTGCCATGAAGCTGTTCGCGCAAACGGTTGAAGAGCTTGCAGTTGTGCGAGAGCGGGAAGGCGAGCGCTTGCGCCCGCTGTTTGAGGATCGGCTGACGCAAATGAATACGTTGATCGCGACAGTTCGCAATGGCATGCCCGGGCTGCTCAAGGCCCAGGAGGAGCACCTGCGCGAGCGTTTCCAGAAGGCCAGAATAGAGCTGGACCCTGAACGTATTACTCAGGAAATGGTCATGCTGGCGCAAAAAAGCGATGTGGCAGAAGAGCTGGATCGGCTGGATGCTCACATTAGTGAGGTTACCGACACTCTCAAGCGCGATGAAGCCATTGGCCGCCGGCTGGATTTCCTGATGCAGGAGCTGAACCGGGAGGCCAACACCCTAAGTAGCAAAAGCATCGATGCCGGTGTAACCCGGACCGCTGTGGATTTGAAGGTGCTGATCGAGCAGGTGCGGGAGCAGGTGCAGAACATTGAGTGATGTCTACCGAGACCCATAAAAATCTATAAATATCTGTCTCGATAATTCACCGGTTCCGCTATTAGGCAATTGAAGAAGGATTCACCAAACGAATTTGTCGGCGAGGATCCGTCTAACTTCAAACTATGGGTCTACAGTATGGTGAAAAATTAGAGTGTTCATGCTAGAGCAAAAAAATCAGAAAAGCAAAAAGCTTTATAATCCTGGGGACTGAAAATCGGGACAGATTTATTTAAGCAGAGATCGGCTACGGGTTTTCAGTCTCATCCGCGACAGGTGCCAGTGGCTCTCCATCTTCGTCCAGGAGCTGGTAATTGTACGCCGCCTGAAGACCAGTTTGGTCTTCAATCTGCTCCTCCTCGGGCTCATCGTCAATGTAGCGCGGGTACAGTGGCGACAACATTGCTACCAGGATGCCGATCGCGGAGAAGGTAGCAAACGCATTGGCGTATCCGAATTCACTCACCAGCATGCCGACAACGGGCGAGCCGGTTGCCTGCCCGAGCGAGACAGCCATGAACGGCAGTACCGGCCCCATCGACATTCGGCCCGGTAACAGGCGGATGCCGGTCATCAGATAGAGCCCCGTCAGGCTCATATAGGCCAGACCGAAAACCAGCGCAGAGAATGCCGCGAGCACCAGCTGATCAGGGCTGGCAGCAAGCAGTGTCAAGCTCGCGGATAACATCACCAGCATCAGTGAATGTGTGATGGGTGGGTTGTTGCGATCGGCCAGGTCGGCCACCACGGCACCTCCGATGCCGGCAATGCCAACCGCAAGCCACAGCCACCCGGTTGCAGAGGGCGGTAGGCCGCCGAGGGTGACCATTAAATCGGGTGCGAAGATCCAGTACGCAGAGGAAACGAAGCCCATTACGAATGCAAACAGCGAAAGCCTGAACAGACGCCACCACTGCAGGGCGCTGATTGGAGTTGTCGACGCAGCGTTCGCGGGAATGACCCGAGACACGGAAGGGATAAAGTACCACGCAGCAACGACCCCAATCCCCGCCAGGATGGCAAAGGACAGGTACGCGGAGCGCCAAGCGCCAGACAGGAAAAGAACCACCGGTACGGCAACGGCCACGCCAATGCTGGTGCCCGCATTCATGACCGAACTGACACGGCCGTGCACCGAGCGGCTCACCATCGCCTGCATGGCAGCCGTGAGTGCCGGCATCATAAGCCCCGTGCAGATACCGCACGCGAACACGCCCACGCCGAGCGACAGAGCACCAGACGCCTGGCTGATCAACGCCAGACCGACGACGCCGAAACCACCCGACAGGGCGGCCGTGTTGCGGGCACCGAGACGATCGGCAGAGAGCGGTGCCACTAACGTCGCCAGAATGAAACTAATAAGCGGCAGCGCGCCGATGATACCGATTACGTCTGGCGTAAGACCCAGCTCGGCCCGGATAGGGGGTACAAATAGACCAAAAGCAAAGCGCGCGAGCCCGTAGCTGATCGCGATCAGTGCAGCACCAAAGAGCGCAAACCCTGTATTCGAGAGAGACTTCATGCCGCCTCCGCCAGTCAGGAATTGAGGATTCGAGGAAACAGGAGCGCGGAAACCGGGTCAGATTTATAGGCGCAACGTGAGATTTAGTTGTACCAGAGATGGTGTTTAAAAATAAACCTGCACCGGTTTTTCTGACAAATAACGCCCCGACGCAGATTCGGGCATTTCGTGAATAAGGTCATGCTTTTCCAAGGACATGCAGGTAATCATCTATGATGAATGTGGATGTCATTGGTTCATTCTGAACATTCAGACTACTCAGCTTTCGACGTTCGTCAATGACCTGCACTGCTTTGCAGCCAAATCAACGGGGAGGCTCCGATGAAAACTTGGGTATTGCTGGTTCTGATCACCATGTCGGAGGCGACCATTGGTGTTTTCGTCAAGCTGACGGACGGCTGGATACCGGTTCAGACACTGACATTTTACGCCTTTCTCTTTGCAACGGCATTGCTGATGCTGGTCATGCCGTGGGCCAACAAACAGCCTCTTAAACTGCCCCGTGGCAACTGGAAAGACACCTTTCTTATCGGAGCACTGATTGCGTGCCAGAGTGGCTTTTTCTGGGCGAGAAAGCGAAAAAAAGCTATATCCTCATTTTCGCGATCGCGCTGGCTGGCATTGTGATTGCCAAACCGCTGCAGGACGGCTACATGCTCGGTAACATGGTGGCGCTGGGCGTGGGTGCGATCTATGCGGCCATGATCACCTATATGCGCCATGAGGGAAAAACCGAAACCGGCAACGATATTGCCTGGTCTCTGCTGTTTGCGGCGTTGATCATGTCACCCTCGGTGTTCGTCGTGGGCCCCGGGGATATCACCGGCATGATTCGCTATGAGAGTCTCGGGATGTCCTTGCCTGTTATGCTCTGGGCTGCGGGGCTGGGCCTGATATCCATGGGGTTCGCCTATTTCGGTATCTCGATCGTGCTCAAGTCCATTAACGCCAACGTTTATTCGCTGATTGATATTATCGTTTCGCCCGCAGTCGCTACGATGTGGGGCTTTTTGATCTTCAACGAAGTGCCGGCACTCAGCATGTTGTACGGTGGCGCCATGTTGCTCGGCGCCGGTGCCTGGCTGACCCGGGACATGTCCCAGCTCGGCCCGGATAGGGGGGTACAAAAAGACCAAAGGCGAAGCGCGCGAGCCCGTAGCTGATGACGATCAGTGCAGCACTAAAGAGCGCAAACCCTGTATTCAAGAGAGACTTCATGCAGCCTCCGCCAGGCAGAAAAAGCCCCGACTAGCGGGGCTTTAAAGTTCTTTGAGTTCCGGTGTAATCCCGGTGCCTCAGAAGTTGGTGGGACGGCGTCCATAAAACCGGGGTATTTTTTGCGTTGGATGCTAATCCTACCAACCAGATTTTCTACCATATTGGATTTAAAAGACTGTTGGTCGGTCCAAGTACAGGAAAAACCAGCCCGAATGCACTATGGTCGAGGTCAGCCTATGATGATTTCTGGTCAGCAAGCAAGAGAATCATCTGTTAGATAACTTCAGTGCATGAAGGAGCATTGCTCAACATGGAGCGAATACCTTTTCTCAAACCAAGGATGGCAGGCAGTCGCTTTGACGATCATGCGATTCCTCTTGATATGCTCAAGGAGTTCGCCGTATTGGAGGAAATGATTGTCGAGGTGGCCAAGTGGCACTATCTTAACGATCACCCGAAACGCTCACCGAGAGGATTTACAAAAGGTATTTCCGTCAAGCTAATTGCTGTTGACGAAGGCAGCGCTATGCCAGATATGTCGCTATTCGTCGATCAGCGTCAATTAATAGCCCCAGCAAATCAGACTTATTTTGAGCGTGCCCGAGACAGTATCGTCGACGCCATAGAGGCGGCGGGGCAAAACGCTGAAATTAGAAACCATCTTCCAGAATCTCTGCTAGGTTACTTCGATAAGCTTGGAAGAGGTTTGCGTCAGGATGAATTTATTGATTTCGCTCCAGAGGCAGTTGGACGAAGTGCGAGGTTGAATCAGGCCACGCGAAGAACATTGAGGTTGGCTTCAACGCAGCTGCAGGAGCTGACCGAGGAGGTTAGTCTCAGGGGGGTGATTCCTGAAGCTGATCAGGCCAAGCTTACCTTTGAAATCGAGACTATTGGCGGACAGAGAGTTTCAGGGCCCATCCCAGTGCAGCACTTCGAGATAATTGTTAAAGCTTTCAACGGGTATCGAAATGGGCTTCAAGTAAGCATTCAAGGAATTGGCCTCTATAATCGAAACGGCCAGTTGAAGAGCATGGAAGAAGTTAAGCACGTCACGTTGCTAGACGAACGTGATGTGGGCGCCCGAATCGATGAACTGCGTTTGCTCAAGAATGGCTGGCTGGATGGCAAATTAGGCAAAGCTCTTGATTCTGACCAATTGAACTGGCTAGACGGCCGCCTAGATTCATATTTGAATGACCCGCTCCCCTCTCCCTATTTATATCCGACCGATGAAGGTGGTGTGCAGCTAGAGTGGAGTATCTGTGGTCATGAAATAACTCTGGATATTGATCTGGCTACTAAGTCAGGCCACCTTAATGCCCTGCATATGCTCACTGAACAGGAAACTGAATTACAAGTGAACCTCTCAGAAGATGATGGCTGGGAAAGAGTTACCGGCCTGCTTGAAGAATTTAACGGAGAGTAATCGTGAAGGAAGACACACCGCTGCTGAGACAAGTCCACCCAAGCTTTATCCAGAATGGCAGAGTTTCCTCTCAGGTTTTTAGGCCTACTCCCAAGGACGATAAAAAGCTGTCCGTGTACGACGGCCATGCTATCGCAGCCTCAGATGCATATGAACATTACACCACGTCGTTAAAACAATCATCAGTCGGAGTGATGGCGGTGACTTGTCAGGAGTGTAAGGAGCTAGAGCTTGAAACCAAGGATGATCCCTTAGAAAATTTCCCGGAACATGCGGTTATAGACTTCAGTCCCTATGGCACAAATTCAACTGAAAAAAAGGCTAAAATCTTGAGAAGTAGGGCAGGGAAGCGCGATTGGCTCTTTAGCAATACTGGAACCTGATTCAACGAGATTTCAAACCTATATCACCTCTGTGAACCAAGGCACTGACCGTGCCTTCCCTCCATTCACAGAGGTCACTTTAATGTCTGAACAATGTCCCAATTGCCTGTCGATTCGGATCGGCAAAAACAACTACGGTAAGAAAGCCGCTGGCGTCATCGGGTGGACTCTGCTTGGTTTGGAACCGGCGCTGCCGTCAAGAACCGGGCCCTCGAACAGGCCATGTCTCTTGTGGTTTAACACCCCTTACTAAACACCAAAACGTCATAAAGCCCCGCTTGAGCCTACTGCTCTTGCGGGGCTTTTTTATGTCTGGAGGAAACATCATGGGCATGAACCCTTATCAATCCCAGCCTGAGCTGTGGATGGTCAAAACCGGACGGGATGCGAGCTTACCAAAGCCGGATTCAGACGACCCCAGTTCTCCGGTGTATTGGGGCCATGTTCTGGAGCCCATCGTGGCTGAGCAATACAGCCAGCAGACAGGCAGAAAGGTACGCCGAGTGAATGCGGTACTGCAGCACTCTGACCCGGATAAGCACTGGATGTTGGCGAACCTTGATTACGCCGTAGCAGGCGATGAAGAAGTGCAGATCCTGGAGTGCAAAACCGCCGGGGAGTTTGGTTCACGCCTTTGGAAAGAGGGTGTGCCGGACTACATCCAGTGCCAGGTACAGCATCAGTTGGCAGTAACTGGCAAGCAGGCTGCTGATGTTTGCGTTCTGTTGTGTGGCCAGCAGTTGAAAATCTACCGGATTGAGCGGAATGAAGAGCTCATCGACGCACTGATTGTGCTTGAGCGCCAGTTCTGGGATTTCGTTGAAACGGATACACCGCCTCCTACAGACGGAACCGATTCTGCAGACCGTGCGCTGCGCCATCTGTACCCGGTAGATCAAGGGGAAACCCTGGACTTCAGCCAGAGCAAGGAGTTGTCCGACGCGTTCGATGAGCTTCTGGCGATCCGATCTGAAATGGAAACCCTGAAGTCCACCGAGTCGCATTTGAAGCAGCGCATCCAAAGCCAAATGGGTGAAGCCTCAAAAGCCACCTTCCCAAGCGGGAGCGTCAGCTGGAAACGAAGCAAGGATTCCGTAGGGCTGAATTCCAAGAAACTGCTTCAGGACCAGCCAGGGCTTCTGGATCAATACCCGCTCACCAAGTCGGGAAGCCGACGATTTCTCATTCAAGCATAAACACCCCTTGGCCAGGCGGGTATGACAAGTGCCCCCGTGGCCCTTTTTCCAGGAGAGTTATCATGATTAAAGGTTTAGCCATTACGCCCCCGGTGTTGGGGCGCATCAGCATTGGTCGGGTCGTTGAAAAGAACGGCTGGCTGTTGCACCCACTCGATGAAGAGCTACGAAAGAATGCTCCAAACGGCAAGCTGCGAACCATTCCGGTACGCATGCTCTTCAACGAAGCGGATCTCAACCTGCGGGCTGAGTACACCATGTTCGATCGAAAAAGCGGCCGACCTATGTGTGTAGGCAACGGCGACACATGTAAGCGCCGCACGCAGTCAGGAGTACAGTCTTTGCCTTGCCCCTCACCAAGCTTGTGCGAGTTTGGCAAAGGCGGGTTATGCAAGCCCTATGGCCGTCTGAATGTGAAGGTCGGCGATGATGATGACTTGGGTACGTTCATCTTCCGCACGACTGGCTATAACAGCATACGGACACTGGCAGCCAGGCTGAGCTACTACCAGGCAGTCTCTGGTGGCCTACTGGCCTATATGCCGTTAGAACTGAAGTTGCGAGGAAAAAGCACGACGCAAAGCCGCCGCACGCCGATCTACTACGTGGATTTGGGGATCAAGGAAGGGGTGCCACTGCAGGAAGCGGTGGCTGAGGCACAGGAAAAAGCCAGGCAGATGAAAGAGGAGGGCGTTGACCAGGCTGCGCTCGATCTAACCGCTGCAAAGGGATTTGGGAATGCACTGTTTGAGTATGATGAGGATGAGGTGAGCCAGGTGGTTGAAGAGTTTTATCCACCTACCATAGATACGGACGAGGGGCCGGTGGATAATTCCTCTGTTGTGTCAAAGCTGAGGAAAGACGTCGATGCTACAAGATCGGTTTCTGGCTAGATTCAGAGGAGTGGCCGCGTTCGGCCACTCCTCTTTACCCGAGGTGTGCAATTTTTCTTTTTTGGGGGGGTGTTAATCATTGGCAATGCATCGTATTACGCATGGTCCAACTGGGAGGAGATTCTCAAATGGCTGTATGGCAGGGAGTTATGGCGTAGTCTAAGCTATTGATTAACTTAGTTGATGACATGCATGTGTATTTGTGCCGGTTTAAACGGCGCTGTTTGCAGGGCAACGGAACTTACTATCACTTGTATTCATGCTGTCGAAAAGGTCTCTGATCAAACAATACTAGGAGCGGCTATGACGACGACAAGCGCAGGTGGCCAGATGGCAGGCTATCTGTGGCAGGCTGCAGAAGCGTGCCGGCGAGCCTTGACTGCTCCACATGACGCGGTCGTCAAAATCGAAATTGACGATGACTTGTCCGTTGCGACCATGGAAGGCGTTATTCTGTCGTGCGAGCAGTTAAAGCATAGTGAATATAATCAAGCCATTAGCGAAAATAGTCCGGTTTGGTGGCAAGCCATAGACGCCTGGATTCGGGGGCCTGCTCCAAAGAAGTCTAGATTGAGGTTGGTAACTACAAGCAAGCTGCAGCCAAATTCCCTTTTGGCTTCATGCTATCAACCAACTGGGCTGGCTCCATGGAAGTCCTTGCTCGACGAGATGAATGAGCGAGCTGCCGAAGCGTCCAATAAGCAGCTTGCCAAGAAAGGCGTGTATGACCGCTGGACGAACCTCAAGCACGCTCAACGCGAATTGCTCACTCGAATTGAGATTGCTAGCGCGCAAAGTCGATTATTAGCCACGAATGACCAACTCGAGGAAACTCTGATGGATCGCGGCGTCTCTCCAGTAATAGTATCGCAGGTTCGTGAATCCTTGGTTGGGGCCTTTATGGCTCGTCTAACGAAATCATTAGACTCTGGTGGCTTCGAAGTGACCGTTAAGCATATGAATGCGGACTTCCTTGAGGCCCATGCTCGTCACGTGGAACTAGGCAAATACGAATTCCCAGATCTGGATTACACAGATGATGAAATCCACGCCCTTCAGGCAGAACACCACCAACACCTCATTCCACAGCTCGTTGCTATCAAGCGAGACCAGCCCAGCACAATTGCCCGTGCACTGGGCAACTGGTTCCATGCTCGTGCCCGGCGCCAAAAATTTATGGATGGTGCGCCTCATGAAATCCAAGATCTTAGAAAACATGATAAGGACTTGGAGCATTACTGCCAGACATTACATGAGGAGCACCTGCCGGTTAACGATGCTGAACATGCCCGAGAAGTTGGTCGGGGCGTCCATTCAAGCTGCATGAAACATCAATCGAAGCTGGGGCGTACTGACCCTCCACTTCAATTCACGCAAGGAAGCTATCACGAGATGAGCAACGCGTTACGATTGAAATGGAATCCGTCATACGGCGAGGAGGAATAGGTGCAGCAATTCCTGGACACAGAAATTCATCAAGAGCCTATGGCTGCAGCAGTGATTCTGTTCTGGCTTGCGGAAAGTCATGCCAAAGCACGAGATCTCCACGAGGGGATTTTTATTCCTTGGGCGATGCTCGGAATTGGGTTAGTCGCAACGGAAACGACTCTAGAATCTTTGCCACAAAAGAAACAAACGCTTGCGGGCTGGCTCAGAAGCGAAGGGGCGCGAAGCTGGCGTGGATATTCGAAGCAGACCATCGTCGCCTGGAAAGACACGTTTTGGACTGCCCTTGCACATGGCGAAGCAGCCGGAATCCTAGCCATACGAGATGGCCGGCTCGTTGCGAAGGGAGAAGTTAATTCTGCTAAATCCCATAGTCGCTCTCATTTTGTTCGCCGCGTGGCCCGTGCCGTTGGTGGAACCCTCGGAGGTGAGCAGGATGATGTGCGTGTTGCCAGTGCTTTAGGGTTGGAGTTTTTAGTATGACTTGGAGAATCAAGAGCCTCGTTCTTTACCAACGAGGGGGAGCGGATCGCCGAAAACTAAGTTTTAATCTCCACGGGGTAAATGTCATTACGGGTAACAGCCAAACCGGCAAGTCGGCGGTCTTGGATATTCTGAACTACATCCTGATGAGTAAGTCATGTCCCATTCCGAAGGGAATCATTCGTCAAGCTGTTTCACACGTCGGGGGGCATCTCGTTGGGCCGGATGGCGAGCTCTTGATTATTCGGCCGCTACCAGCCCCCGGTGCCAAGGTATCCACACAAGGTTGGTACCAACTGGGAAAGGATCTTGTGTTCCCTAATGAGCTTCCGGAGATGATATCCAATCGAGCCCAAATACGTGACATTCTCTCCTCCTTCACTGGAATTGCGGGAGCAGCTGTCCTCTCAAATTCTAGAGAGCCCTGGGAAGAGGTTTTGGCAGAGGCGAATATTCGGCACGCTGCTCCACTTATCTTCCAACCCCAAGACGTTATCGCCAACCGCCATGTGAGTGTTCCTGGCTTGGATAGAGATGAGCACCGACGGCACATGCTGGATGCACTGCCATTCCTGCTTGGTATCGAAGATGCCGAGATTCTTGAGGCGCGAGTGCATCTGCGTAAGTTGAAGTCCAATTTGGCAGCGCTCAGAATGAAACGCAAGGAACGGGGGAGACTGAGAGCCAACACTTTTGCTCGCGGCCATAAATTGTGGCTTGAAACTCAGGGCATTGGCTTGCTAGGTGGAGAGAGCCCCCAGTCGGTTCCAGAGCTATTGGGAATATTGCGAGATGTGCAGGTCGATGAAAATAAGCGGTTTGACGTGGCGACCGCAATTCCGAACATCCGCCAATTGGAGGCAAATGAACTGCAGTCTCGGAACGCAGTCCAAGAGGCCCGAAAACACGTTCGGAGTCTTCGTGATTTCGAGCGTAATGCCGGAGTTCATCAAGATGTGATTTCTCGACAGCTCAATAAGCTATCTATATCTGAGCTTCTCCCGACCCAGACAAACAAGGGGGGCTGTCCGATCTGCGAGTCTGAGGCATTTCACCCAGAGCGACAGCGCGATCAACTGATGAAAACTCTTTCGTCTTTGACGGGAATCCGTGCGGTTCCGCTCCGAGTGGACGCAAAAGCCCGAAAAGCTCGGGTGCGACTGGAAGAAGAACTTGTACCCCTTGAGGAGCAACACGAGGCCGCTCGGAGCAGGCTTCGTGAGGCGATAACAACTATCTCGAAAAACGCGGAGTACTTCACTGCAGACCGGGAAATTGATCGTCTGCTGGGCCGAATATCGGAGTACATTCGGACAGTGGATATTGGTGAAATGGATGATGATGAGGAAAACCTTGCCTCGCTGGAAGATGAAATTAATGTGCTGGAAAGAAAAATCAACTCCATCGCCATGCGTCGCAAGAAGACCCAGGAATCTATTAATAGGACGATGACTGGGCTCGCTCGGTGGATGGAAGTCGAATTCAAGAAAGGCAACGCCTCTATCTCGGTGGAGGACCTTTCCATAAAGGTCCAGATTGATCCAGACAGCGATGAAATGACAAGTTTGGCCGAGATCGGTAGTGGGGCCAACTGGGTCTGTTACCACTTGGCGGGGATTCTCGCTATTCACGATCACTTGTCGCGCAACGCATGCCCGGTACCCCGAACTTTACTGATTGACCAGCCGAGTCAAGCTTGGTTTCCAGAGGAGTTGCGCACTACTAATCGGGAGGGTGAGCTGGTGCCAGAGGATGAGGAAGACACGAATCGCGTTCGCGATATTTACCGCCTCTTAGATGAAATGACCACTAAAGAAGGTTTTTCCCAGATCATCGTGATGGATCATGCTAAGTTTGGCGACGATTGGTTTGAAAAGATGGTTCGCTACGAATGGCGTCATGGACAGAAACTGGTGCCGGAGCATTGGATTTCTGAGCCCGCAAAGACTCCCTAAATTACACTTCTTGCGATTTGAGCGTTCACAAGATGAGTGACTACTGCTTTTGAGCGGTATTGTGAAGGGTAAAAAATAAAGTTGAAATATATGTGAATATCGCCTGGTAAATAACCTTAACGGCAAAGCTATTTACCAGGCGGGATTCGAACCCGCATGCCTGAAGGCGGCGACTTGGCAAGTCGCTGTGTCTACCAATTCCACCACTGGCCGATAACCACGGGGTGAACCCGCGATCGAGGGCTTAGAGTATCGATGGAGTCATTGCTCGTCAATGACCATGCTATTACCTTGGTCCATGATGGCCGCCTGGGGTTGGAGTAGCTTACTCAGTGCTAAGATGCCTGGCGAGCACGATCCTGCATCACAGGCAAGTTCGAGAAATTTGAATCTATGGGAGACTCCTGGGTGAGTTGCATATTCCGGTGATTCCGATCACCTGTTCAACCTAACGCGCCGATGGTCATCCTATCACTCGGCGTGATCGGATTGCCCCATTTTACTCATGGCTTTTCTCATGGACTCTCCTTTCAGATTCAGCTTGTGACTGTTGTGCAGAAGGCGGTCGAGAATGGCGTCCGCCAGGGTCGCATCGCCGATGGCTTTGTGCCATTGACCGACCGGCAGTTGGCTGGTGATCAAGGTGGAGCGCAAGCCATGGTGGTCTTCCATGATTTCCAGTAAAGCGTTGCGCTGACTCAAGGTCATTTTCTCCAGCCCCCAGTCGTCCAGCACCAGTAAATCCGTCTTGGCCAACTGCTGAGTCAGTTTGGCGAAGCGCCCATCGCCATCAGCAATGCTGAGCGATTCCAGCAGTCGAGAGGTCCGGAGGTAGCGCACGGATAAGCTTTGCCGGCAGGCCTGATTCGCCAGGGCACATCCCAGATAAGTCTTACCACACCGAGTCGGTGGGGCCGGTGATGAGGACGTTGTGGTGCTGGTGGATCCAGCGACTGCTTAGCAGGTCTGCGAATTGACTTCGATGCAGGCCGCGGGGGTGCTGGTAATCGATCTCTTCGGGATGGGCCTGTAGTTTCAGGCGGGCGGCCTTGAGCAGACGGGTCACCTTGTTATTGTTTCGGTGCGTGGTTTCCCGGTCGACCATCAGGGTAAGCCAAATTAGTCCTGCTGTGTCTACCGTACAGGCAGTCCTTGTAGCTACCGAACATTCGTGTCGCACCACAGGTTAGTGTCCGGATGTCGTTGAACCACTTCAGGCAGTTTCTGGTGGTCTGTTGGCGTATATGCCGTTGGAGTTGAAGCTACGAGGTAAAAGCACGATACAGAGCCTTCGGACGCAGATCTACTATGTGAATCTGGTAATCAAGGAAGGATTGTCTCTGCGGAAAGCGGTGGCTGAGGCACAGGAAAAAGCCAGGCAGATGAAAGAGGAGGGCGTTGATCAGGCTGCGCTGGATGAAGCTGCGGTCAAGGGATTTGGGGATGCGCTGTTTGAGTATGATGAGGATGAAATGACGCAGGTGATTGAGGAATTTTATCCTGCTGCGGCAGATGAAGGTCTGCCGGGGAGTTTTTCAGTCGTGTCGAAATTCCGAGAGAACCTTGATTCCGTTCGGTCAGTTCCTCGGTAAGGGTTGAACGAGTGGCTGTTTCCCCAGTCACTCGTATCTTGTTAAAGCAGCACTCATTTTTTGGGGTGCGGCGCTATCCTAGGAATAGGGCGATGTATATTTTATTTGTCGTTAAGTTTAAGAGGGGGCTAATCTTGACGCCAAGCGATCACTTGGTCAGGAGCCGTGAAGTGGTTTAAGCTGCTGATTAGTTAGAACGAGCTGCGTGTGCGTACTGGTTATTTGTGAGGTTATCCAGAAGGAACGTTTCCGCAATATCTCTGAGTGCGTTTGCATAGTTAGGCTTCACCAAGAGCTACCAGGACGTTATCCATGCCAGGCACAGCAGACTTCATCAAGGCCGACTTCTCCGGTACTCTCTTCCCGATGAAGACCAACCTGATCGTTCTCGAGCATTACGAGCAGGAGTTGGCAGAATACATCTCTACCCGGGTCCTGTCAGAAGATCATCCGGCAGACAACTTCTTGCCTCAGCAGAGGGTGCACGCGACTAAGCCTCGTGGGCACCTCCGTCGCACGGTCAAGCTTGATCCTGTTGCTGAGTTCTTCCTCTACGACGTTGTTTACAGGAACAGGACGATCTTTCGTCCTCAGGCTAGTCCGCAGCGACTGAGTTTTGGGTATCGGTTCAAAGATGGCAACCACGTATCAGTTCACGCTGCTTACATGGAGTACACCGCAAGCCTTGTCGAACAGGCGGCCAATTACAAACATCGTCTGCAGTTTGATATAGCATCGTATTTCAACACCCTATACCACCACGACATTGCGCACTGGTTCGCAGCCAGCAATGGAGTGACTGAAGCAGACGCTGGATCTGTTGGCAGGTTCTTCCGAGAGATCAATGCTGGCCGGAGTGTAGACTTCTTGCCCCATGGCATTTATCCAGCAAAAATGATTGGCAACGAGTTTCTTAAGCTTATCGATCTGTCTGGCATCTTGAAGTCTTCTGTGATTTCAAGATTCATGGATGACTTCAACCTTTTTGACAATGACCCGTCGGTACTTAGCCAAGACTTCTTCCGCATCCAACAATTACTTGGCCAGTTTGGCTTAAATGTGAACCCCAGCAAGACCCATTTTGACAAGAGTGTAGACAACGTCGAAGAAACGCTCTCTAAACTTCACGAGTCGCTGATTGAAATCGTTGACGGCGTTGAAGTAGTTGAGGGGGCCTCTGGGTTCGACACTGTGGACGTTGAAAAGGAAGTCGTGTCTGGCCTCACGTCACAACAAGTCACCTCGCTACTTGCCCTTCTACGAGATGATTCGCTTGAGGAAGCTGACGCAGATCTCATTCTGGGATTCTTGCGGTCACATAGTGACGACATCCTTGAACATCTTCCTGTCCTACTTCGACGTTTTCCCAATCTCATCAAGCACCTGTACGCACTCTGCGCTACAGTCACCGATAAGGTCGCCCTCTCCGCCATCATACTGGAACATCTCAAGAGTGAATCCTACTTCGTCGAGTACCAGCTGTTCTGGATTGCCTGCCTTGTAGAGGATCATCTGCTGGGTGCAGGTTGCTACGGGGAGGTTCTCGTAAAGCTTTACGAACTATCTCAAGACTTTCGTATTGCGCGAGCTAAGGTTCTTGAGATTCCGGAGCAAGGTTTCGGCCTGAAAGAACTACGAAGTGAGTACCTGAAGACTGGACAGTCAGATTGGCTCTCTTGGGCCTCGGCGGCGGGAACGCGCACACTTAAACAGGCAGAACGTAATTACGCACTCGACTACTTTTCTAAGGGCTCGCCCATAAATTTCATCGTTGCCGAAAGCGTCAAGCGGGTGGAGCAAAGAGACGCCTAACTGTGAGTTCACTGCCGACGCCTGAGGTGGGGCCTGTCAGCTGTTAGTCGGAGCAATGCTTAATCAACCCCCTCCACCTCAATCCCATTTTTGGCCAACCAATCCTTCCTCCGCTCATAATCCGGCATAACCCGTTCAACCCGCTTCCAAAACTGATTTGTGTGATGTGGCTCGTGCAAATGGGTAAGCTCATGCACCACCACATACTCCACGATCTCTCGCGGCAACAGGATCGTCTTCCAGTTGAAGTAAAGGCGGTTGCCCTTGCCACAAGATCCCCAACGATAGCCCAGGTCCTGAATTTTGACGCCAGCAGGCTCAACGTCCATTCGAGCAGCCAGTGCCTGGACTTTCTCGTTCAGGTATATCTGTGCCTTGGTGCTGTACCAGTGAATGAAGTGGAATCTTGCCTTGGGCTGCAGGTCTTTTCGCAGGCAGAATCGGCCAGCTATCAGTTTGAGAGGCGTTTTTTGATCGTCGACCAGCTTCAGCCGGTAGCTCCGGCCCAGGTACAGAAATCCCTCACCATTCACGTACTCTTTGCGAGGCTGTGGTTTTAGAAGCTGGGCTTTCTCGGCCAGCTTCTGGTAGATCCAGAATTTTTTTTCCCGAACGAAGTCTTTGAGTAGCGTTTCGTCGGTATTTCTGGGGGCAGCCAGTACGAGCTCGCCTTCGCGGTCCACAATGATCTCCAAAGTTTTTCGCCGGGCACTGTGGCGTACCTCAAAGGTCAGGTCATCCACCTGCAATTCCATCAGGCGCTCACCAGCTTGCTGTGATTCGCCCGTGCAAGGTCCAGTAGTTTGTCCAACAGGCTGTCCAGTTTGTTAACCGGGAGCAGATCCAGTTCGAAAAGTTCTTCGAATAGCCGGCCTCTCAGGCGTTCCTGGTCTGGTAGGTGGGAGGGTTTCCAGAAGTCCGGAATACGCAGTTCTTCAGTGATGATCTGGACCGCTGAGACTGTCGCTTGCTCCAGGTTTTCCTGCTCCCCCAAATCAGGCGTGGCTGAATCGCCCAGTTTGGTCTCCGTCATTAAACGCAGAAACGCTAGATAATGGGGTGAAAGGCCTGTGGGTGTTTCGTCATCCGCTGCTTCGTCGTCCTGTAGTTTTCTAATCAAGCCGGAGAGGGCGTCCACCTGCTCCTCCCAGAGCCCGTCCATCTGCTCCAGAATTTCCTTCAGGCGCTCGCTGAGTTTGGTATATTTCACCGGATCTTCATCCAGGTGTTTACGCACATGAGAGCGAACCGCATGCTCCATTTCTGATGCCTTAGCCCGATCGCTTACCTGCCGGTTTATGTGCTGGTCAAAGTGGGTGTCCGTCAACTGCACTGGGGGAATCTTGGGATTGATGCCCAGTGAGATCATGTAGTCATCGATCAGCTTGCGGACTTTGTTGCCAACGTCTTTGCCTAACTCCGGGCTGTCCTTGTAACGGTTCCGCGCCAGGGCATGAATGTAGGCCAGTTGTTTGGCGTCGTTCACGAATTCCAGTGCTTCAGGGCGGGGCAGGACGTCATCCAGCGTCCGGCTGAATTCCTTCAGCTTCACGATGAACTCGGCTCGTAGTCGCTCGTCCCCTAACGCGGTTACGGCTTCTTCAACATCAGCGAGGCTGTCGACGCCCTGCTTCCTTAGCACATCGACAACCCGAAGGTGACGATCCCGTAGCAATGGGATTTCATCTTTCAGGCTCTGGAGCGCTCCTTCAATATCTTCGTCACTATATGCCGCCAATGCTTCTTTCAGATGGTTTGCAACGCCATAGTAGTCCACCACGATACCGCAGCGTTTCCCGAAGCCTGTGCGGTTTACCCGGGCAACAGCTTGCAGCAGTTCGGCCTCTCGAATCGGGCGATCCAGATACATGACGCCCGCGATGGGCGCGTCGAAACCGGTCAGCAGCATGGACTTTACAATCAGGAAACTGAGCGGGTCGGACTTCTCCGGGTCTTTGTGAAACAGCGGTTTCTTGAATCGTTTGATGTTCTGCTCAATCTCCGCCCGATCACTCCACTGGGCCCAGCCGCTGTCATCGTTGTTGCTGCTGCTGAACACCACGGCAAACTCAAGCTGCTGCAGACATTCACGATATTGCCAAGCCTTAATGGCTGCCTTGATTCTCGGGGGCCGGGTAATCAGCTCGGTTTCACCGATGTTTTTGTCTTCAGAAGGTAACGCCATGGCCTCTTCGAGAAGTTTCGACTTGGCCTGTTTGAGCGCTTCCAGGTAGCGGATGGCTGCCCGGCGGCTGTAGGCAACCAGTTGAGCTTTGAAGCCATTGGGGAGGATGTTGGTGACGTAGTGACGCAGGATGTCAGCCGCCTTTTCTTCAATCAGCCGAGGCGCCTCAAAAATCTGGCCCTTGGTGGCGTATTTTTTCTTGATCAGCTCCAGTTCTTCCTTGGTGCGTTCTTTGAACAGGTCTTCAAACAGATCATCAAGGTTGGCACCTTCCTTGACTGCGCCTTCTGCCGTTCTGCCTTCGTAAAGAATCGGTACCGTGGCACCATCGTTTTCCGCTTCCTTGATGGTGTAGCGGTCGATGTATTCGCCGAAGATTTCGCTGGTCTGCTTTTTCTTACCCATGATGATGGGCGTGCCTGTGAAGCCAATTCGCGCAGCGTTGGGCACGGCCTGTAAAAGGTTGGCGTGCAGGTCACCGGCTTGTGTCCGGTGAGCCTCGTCGATCATCACCAGGATATCCGGGCTTTCATTTAGCAATCTCAGGGGGCGTGAGGGGATAGGATTCCTGGGTTCGTCGTCAGGCTCCTCTGCCGCATCGCGACGATTGAGCTCCAGCCCGCGTTCCTTCTTTGGAGGAGGGTAGGCTGAAGATGCACTCTCGTGTTCGCGGTATTTCTGGATTGTCCCGAAAATAAGCCCTGGCCCGGGCTGACCCAGTAACAATTTCAGTTTGCCGGTGTTGCTGGCGATCTTGACGGTTTCCCCGGTCAGCGTCGCTGTGTCCGACAACTGATCCTGCAAGTCCTTCCGATCAGTTATCACGACGACTTTGAAACGGCGCAGTTCAGGATCGGTTCTGAGTTTGAGAACCAGAAATACCATCGTCAGGCTTTTACCGCTGCCCTGGGTATGCCAGATAATCCCGCCCCGCCGGTCGTGCTCACCATCTTCAGACCGGGTTTTACCGGTTTTTAAGCGCTGAACGGCCCGTTTGACGGCCCGATACTGCTGATACCGGCACACCAGTTTGATGGTTTGCCCGCCCATGGTCATGAACAACGTAAAGTGACGGATGATATCCAGCAGGTTGGCGGGAGGCAGCATTCCCGCAATCAGTTTTTGCTGTGAGGAGAGCGAGGCAACGCCCAGTGATTCGGCAACGTCCTCTTCGGAGCGTGGCGTCACGGTCTTCCAGTTCAGGTAATGGCTGAACCCGGCGCCAATGGTTCCAACCCGGGCATCATCAAAATTGGAAGCCACCATAAACTGGTTGGTGAAGAACAGGGCGGGGGCGCCTTCGTGTTCTTCTACCTCAAGATCCTGATGACGCTGATCGTAATAGCGGCGTAGCTGATCCACCGCCTCCGGAATGCCCTCGGGAACAGTTCGGTTTTTGCACTCGATGACCACCAGGGGAATGCCATTCACAAACAGGACCAGATCCGGAATGACGTGACCCTTCCAGCCATCATGCCCTGGCGGGCATTTGACCTTGAACTGATTCACCACGGTAAAGGTGTTGTTCTTAGGGTTAGCCC
Organism: Marinobacter sp. LV10R510-11A; assembly: GCF_900215155.1. Taxonomy (NCBI): domain Bacteria; kingdom Pseudomonadati; phylum Pseudomonadota; class Gammaproteobacteria; order Pseudomonadales; family Marinobacteraceae; genus Marinobacter; species Marinobacter sp. LV10R510-11A. The sequence continues at coordinate 2,605,842 of NZ_LT907980.1, read as the reverse complement.
AATCAACAAAGTGGACGGTTTGCCCTCGACCACCATCCCAGTCTGGCAGGCCCTCCACCGTAATGCCGCCGTGGAGTAGTTCGGTTGCCAGTTGGTTGGCTTCCATTACTTTGTTGGCGGGAAGGCGGGTAATCGCGGATACGGCCTGATCGAGACGTCTTTCATCGAGCCAGAGCTTGCCGTTACGGCTGTTGATGGTCAGCAGCCGCTCACGCAGCAGTGGCTCCATGATGACCTGGGCGAAGGTTTCGCGGTATGTGACCGACGGGGATTCCACGGAACCTTCGATGTAACCCCAGCCCTCGTGCTCCAGTTGCTGAATAAAGGGGAGCTCAACTTCGGTAAATTCGGGGCCAGGCATTACTACTCCTGCGTGTCAGTCCATTAACTTGATGTTATTTCGGTCATTGTAGGGCAGTTTGGCTAAAGTCGCATTTTTCTATGTCGATCCACTACTTGGCCAAGTGTTTGCTGTGGCCCGTTTATCGGAAGTCGTCACTGATAACTTACAAATCTCCTGCTATCATTCGCGCTATGGACAAAATCAAGGGTATCAACCCGTCTCGAATTTTTTGGTGTTGTAATGATCTGGGCGTTTCTGTTGAGGAACTGGCCCACGAGACCGATATTGCCCTCGCTACCCTCGAAAAGGCATTGGAGGGGAAAGAAGCCCTGTCCGTCAAACAGTTACAGAAACTGGCCTCCTACTTTAATCGGGGGCTGCTGTTCTTCCTGGAAGACGGCCCCGTAAGTGAGGGGCAAGTTCATTCCGTGCAGTTCCGGACACTGAACAATCAAAAGCCACAACTGAGCCCGCGTTTCCGGGCCTTGGTTGAGCGAACAGAACGCCAGCGTTTGACGTACTTGAGTCTCCGGGAGGAGTTGGGAGAGCCGGTTGATCCGGCTTGGTACCCGGAAGAAATTGCGGGGAATGCTCCGCGACCAGAGCGCGCAGCGCAGTTGGCTCGCGCTTGGCTTGGGCTTCAGCCTGGACAGAGTTTTGCTGAAATGCGGACGGCTGTAGAAGCCAAAAACATTCTGGTATTTCTGAGCAACGGATATGCCGGCAAGTGGCAGATCCCCAAAGAAAGTCCCATCCGGGGCTTTTCTCTGTATTTCGACAGTTTCCCGGTTATTTTTATAAAAAAGCAGCTTTCCGAGGGAGCACAAGCGTTCACCATGATGCATGAGCTGGGGCACCTCCTGCTCCACCGCGAGAGTTTTGTCGACGACGAAGACGATTTTTATAGCAATAGTTCCAATGAAGTGGCGGCTAATCGGTTTGCTGGGAATCTGCTTGTGCCGGATAAGTTCCTCGAAGTACTAGACCTCCAGCGGTTTCCTGCGGATGACGTAACAGCGTATGACCTGTTCCTTGAAGACTATTCCCGTCGCTGGAGTGTCAGCCCAGAAGTCATTCTGCGGAGGATGACTGATTCCGGGCTCCTTTCTCAGGAAGACTACCAAGCCTACCGTAAATGGAAACAATCGTTGCCCGTGCCTGAGCGTAAGGGAAGTGGCGGCGCTCGCTATCGTTTCAAGGAGCCGGTTAGGGTCTTTGGCAAAAGCTATGTCGGTACGGTGTTGGACGCTTTGCATGAACAGCGCATCACTTTAGCCAGGGCCAGTTCCTATCTGGATAATTTAAAAATAGCAGACCTGCGGCAGCTGGAAGACACGCATGCCTCTATTTGATGCGTCGTCGATTATTCTCGCCAAGTACAAAATTCCAGCGGTCTGCGAGCTGCAGGATGTAGGGGTAACTTGTATTAAGTTCCTGCAGCTTATTCGCACCAGCGGTGCCGTTTTCAAGAGCTAGTGCAGTCGCCTGCGGTAGAGGATCAAGCCTGCCAACGCTGCAACGGCTCATAGATCAGTATCCGGGTGCTAGCGAGGTCAGCAAGCGTACCTTCAATTCGCGGTTTGACCAGTTGCCAGTCCAGACCACCAAGACCGCACCCAAGTGGCGGTATGGCAACGGATAGGATCTGGTTCTCGGTCAGAATTTTTTTGAGATCTGCCAGCCCCTGATCTATCCATTCCAGCTTCGATGGAGCACGCCAATGTTGCTTGGTTGGAAAGTTGATGATCCAGCGCGGACCGAGCAATGCTTGTTGCTCGGTTATAAACATCTTTCCGGTCTCTACCTGGCCGGACTGGCAGGCCTGGGCATAGGCTTGGAAATTTTCCGGAAACGTTTTTTTGAATGCCAGGGCAAGCCCTTTGCCCATGACTCCCTGAGTATTAACCGTATTCACCAGGGCTTCTGCGTCCGCTTCCAGTAGATTCCCTCGACAATACTCAATCATGAGTTGCGCCTCAAATCAGATGCCTCTTACCCATCAGCCGGTTTTGATCCACGGATTTTTTAGCCGATTCCTCCAGCCAATCGTCTTTCTGCCGGGCCTCTTGGAAAGGGCCGGTCGATACTGACCAGCTGGCTTTTCACATGTTCATGACTCTAGGCTCTGTCGCGCTGAAAATCCGGCAGCTGTATCTTGCCGTTGTTGATGTCCTTGAGAAGCTCGGGGAGCGAGCGTTTGGTGCTGTCGAAGGTAGTCATACTGCATCCTTGAGTAGGGTGGTGACGCGGACGTGGCCGGTGAGGAGGTCGTCCATCAGCCCTATTTTCTGAGCTTGAAGTTTAGCCAACATTGCCTTTTCATTGACAAGTCTTCCAAGCAAAGAGGAAATCTTCGATCTGATTTCATTTTGCTCCGTGAGCGGGATCACTGGCAAAACCACACTTTGAACTATGCGTTTATTAATGACAGGCATAGTGCCGCCACCAGCGAGCGCTGTGAGCTTACGAGTGAACAAAACAGAGGTGAGAACATGGCTTAGAAACTCAGAGTTGCAGATGTTCTGATTCGGCCGAAGTCTCATCAGGCGTGGATTTATGATGCCTTGTTCATGACTCTCAGGAATTATCAGAACCTTACCTACGGTTCCCACAAGGCTTATCAGAATGTCTCGGGGTTGGACTGAGAAGTCTATAAGTTCCGAGTATTTATTGCGATCGATGTAGTAGTTGCCAAATGTAGGATCTGCCCGGATGACCTGTTCCTGGCCATAAATTTTGTATCCGCTGCTTCGATACATGTTTTTTGTGATGCTTGAACCAAATGGCCCGGGCTTAATTCCGCCATTTTGTAGTAAATAGTCGGAGATTGTGCCTTTATGCCATTCTTTGGGAACCAACCCCAAAGCCGACTCCTTATAAAGCTCTGGCGCCTGTTCCGGCGTGGGGCGGAGCTGGCCGTTCTGGTCGATGCCTCGGGTGAGAAGATCGTGAAGCAAGCCGTCCTTGATTTTTTCCAGCTTGACGATCATGGCCTCGGTTTTCTGGATTTGGGTGTCCAGGGTGTCGAGGATCTGGGCGATTTTAGTCTGTTCATGCTGGGGGGCGATGGGTGTTTGGATGCCAAGTAGGTCAGAGATTCGAATGCCTTTAACTGTCGACCCTACAGACACGCTTTCAGCATGGAATTTAAGACTGTCCAGCAACCTTAAAAGGTACCGTGGACTCACGTTGGCCTTGGGGAACAATGCCTTCACATCCTGATTGATCGTCACATCGCTGTTACTAATCGCACATCGACCAACGGCCATTCTTGTACAGATGAGAGGTGTTCCTGCCGGGATCAAATTGGTAGAGCTTGCTGCCAGGCCTTGCTGGGTAATTGACTCCTCAGTTGAGTTAAGAATCAACTGATTATCTGCAAAGTCTTTAACAGATGCCCAGGGAATTGGCCCGTTCCAGAATCGGGGATTGTGCCGCTCTGGGGTGCCACCGCCCTGCTGTCGCTCTACGAGTGATTCCAGTGAGCGTTTTTCAAACATACCCGAGCCCAGTCAGAAACCCCTTCAGTTCGGCTGCAGCTGCAGCCCTCTCTATCTCAATATCTGCCAGAGTCACCCAATATTTATCCCACCAGGTCTCAAACGCAGCAATCACTTCCTGCTGCTGTTTCCGAATGTATGTGTCCAGTATCCCCAGTATGTCGTTATGCAGAATCGTCAGCATCAGTTCTTTGGCTCCGGCTTCGTCCAGTGCATCCACCGCTTCGTTCAGGTGCGCTTCAAAGCTCGCCTGTTTGGCTTTCAGGGTCTTGGCGGCTTTGGTGCGGTCAGCCTTCCAGCCTTTGATATCCGCATCAGTTGGGGCTTCTTCATCCGGTTCGGCATCGTCTTCTTCATCCGGCTGGGCGGTGGCGGCTTTGATGCGGGCATCCAGCTCGGTCTTATGGGCCTGCAGGTCTTCCAGTTCGGCCACGTAATCCGCCAACAGGAAGGTCACCAGTTTGTGGTCCAGCGGGTTGGTTTTGTTCTGGTCGTCTTCCAGCAGGGTGATGATGCTGATGCGCCAGGCATCCACCACACCCAGCACGCCACGGGCCTGCAGGGTGCGGAATTCGTTCTTGTTCTGGTCCCAGAAGCCGGCGATGATGCCGCGCACGGCAAACCTGTCCAGCATGCCGATGGGGTCGAGGGCGTGGGTGAAAGTGCCAATCAGTTCATCTCGCAGGGTGCTCAGTTGCTGGCCATTGCCGGAGAGTTGGGCAATGTGCGTACCCCGTTGCTGCCACCAAGTTTCGAAAGTGTCTTTGAGCCGGGCCTCTTTGTGCTGGACGCCGGCATTCTGTTCGATGGCTGGTTTCAGGGTGACTTTGTCGGTGAGGTCTTCTCGAAACTCCACATAAGCTTCTTCGCCCTCTTTTGGAGCGAGAAGATCCATGGGCTCCAGGCCCAGGGCATCAAACAGAGGTTGTTTGGTTTGAACCTCTTTCAGAGGAATGCCGCCCACCAGATGCGCCCGCACATCCTGGGGTTCCGGCGGCGGGGCGTTGTCCGCATAGCGGCGGATGTTCAGGTTGTAGTCGTTCTCCCGCAATTCCTCCAGGCTGACAATCCGCGAAAAGCTGTCGGCTTCGGCAAAGGCTTCGTAGGTGCTGACGATCTTTTCAATGTGTTCCGGCAGCAAGTGGTTCTGGGCGCGGCCTTCGTAGTATTCACGGTCGGCATTGATGAACAGTACCTTGCCTTTGCGTTCGGGCGCCTTGGCACCCTTGTTGCGCAGTACCAGAATGCAGGCGGGGATGCCGGTGCCGTAGAATAGGCTGGACGCCAGGCCGATCACAGCCTCCACCAGATCGTTCTCCAGCAGGCCGGCACGGATGCGTTTTTCATCACCACCCCGGAACAGCACCCCGTGGGGCATGACGGTGGCCAGCATGCCGTCGGATTTCAGGCTGGCGACCATGTGTTGCAGGAACATCAGGTCGGCTTTTTTGGCGCCTTCTGGTACCTGGCCGTACTGGAACCGTTCGGGAAACTGGTTGCTGGGCGTAAAACCGATGGAGAAGGGTGGGTTGGTGAGGATGCGGTCAAAGCGCATCAGCTCACCGCCTTCCACATGCTGGGGGTCGGTCAGGGTGTCTTCATTACGCAGATCGGCGCTGGTGATGCCATGCAGGAGCATGTTCATCTTGGCAATGGCCCAGACGGAGCCCGAGGCTTCTTGCCCGAACAGTGACAGGTGTTTCGGGTCGCCGCCCTGTTCCTCCAGGTATTCCTTGGACAGGATCAGCATACCGCCCGAACCACAGCAGGGGTCGTAGACGCTCTGGCCTTCTTGAGGGTTCGCCAGGCGCACCATCATTCGGACCACGGAACGCGGCGTGTAGAACTCGCCGCCTTTCTTGCCGGCAGAATCTGCAAATTCACCGATCAGGTACTCGTAGGCTGCACCCAGCAAATCCGGGAACTCGAAATCTTCGTTGCGCAGACGGTATTGGCTGAAGTGGACGATCAGATCCCGCAGCTTCCTGTCTGGCAGGGTGGTAGAGCCTACCTTACGGGTGAAGTCGATATGCTCCAGCACGCCCGCCAGGCTAACGTTGTGCTCCTCTAGCCCCGCCAATGCCTTGTTCAGGTAGTTACCGACGCCGTGATGGGCGTCGTTCATCAGGAAATCCCAGCGGGACTGTTTGGGCACGTAGAAGGTCGACTTGTACCAGTTCTCCATGTCCGCAATGGCTTCCGCTTCAAACTGGCCCTTGCCTTTGGCCAGCTGGTTTGCAACCACCTCCTGATAGCGTTGCTCGAAGACGTCGGAGCAGCGCTTGAGAAACAGCATGCCGAAAATGTATTCCTTGAATTCCGAGGCGTCCATCTTGCCCCGTAGAATGTCGGCGGCTTTGAACAAGTGCCGTTCGAGTTGTTGGAGCGTTAATGCCATGGGTGCTTCCGTTTGGTCTTGCTGGATGCTGATGAGGTTCATCCCACCAGGGAAATGCGACTGTCAGAATTGAGCAGCTGATATTGCCCCCTAGCCACAAGATGATCAACCGGTTGCAGTGCGTGAGTTCAATCTGACCGGTATTTGCCAGTTTCTGGATCGCTTTAAGTGGGGGCTGCTTGCCGTAACCCAAAAATGCGGTGGCATGCTCGTTAAATGGGTGCGGGCTGTATGTGGCATCGTAAAACGGAGCGGGTTGCCACTGGCCATTATCGGATTGTAAAAAGGCCCAGTTTTTACTGTGATCGTCCTGGTTGCAGGCAAATAAATTAAACATCGCACGGCGAAACTGCAGTTGCCCAACCGCAGGTGATTTACACAACTGGCGGCTGGCTTTTATTAAGTCTTCGTAGTCCAAGCTTGGTGTACGAAAGTCTGCGTCGAGCAAGCCACAGGCGCTGTGCAGTCGATCTTATGGGTTAACATTCTAAAACTCATCTTTTAACACCTCCTCGATTGAGGTTGGCAGGCGAGCGCTCCGCTTGGGTTGCTGGGTTAGCTCATGCAGGCGTTTGAGGTCGTCTAGGCTTTGCCAGAGTAGCAGCAATTGCCGGAATGAGATTTGCCCGGTTAGTTCAAACTTTTTGATCGTTGAGGAGGGCACACTGCTGCGTTCGGCAAGCGCTTTGCGAGAGAGCTTTGCCTGTTCGCGCAATTGGCGCAGGTGCGCAGCAAAAGCTTGCTGCACATCGTTATCGTCAAGCAGTAAAAAATGAGCCATGAACTTAACCGGTTAGACACACTGGTGTCCATCATAGCCTGTATAACTAGTTTTTGGATACGTGGGTGTCCAAGTTGTTCAGCGGCTCTGGCAGCTCCAGCTTCACCCGTTGTCGGCTGAAAGGGCTGTCAAACTCTAGGCTGACAGCCAACAGTTGTAAGGGTACTCGCGCCGGCTCTCCATAGAGTCGGTCACCGACAATGGGATGCCCTATGCTTTCCAAGTGCTTACGGATCTGGTGTTTGCGGCCTGTTTCGATGGCGACCTGCAGAAGGCTGGTGTCATCCGTTTCATTGGTAGTTAGTGTGGAAGCGCGGCTGATGGCGTCTTTGCCGTCAATCGGTGTATCGATCAGTTGATCCTGAGTATGAATAAGGCCAGTCACCCGAGCCAGATAATGCTTGGTCATAGTGCGCCCTGCAAAGCACTGAGAGAGAGCGCCTGCGGCTTTCGAGTCGTGGGCGATGAGCATAAGCCCAGCGGCGTCGGCATCCAGCCGGTGGATTAGGTAGCAAGGGCGTTTTAGCTCAAGCTCCACGCAGCGCAACAGGCTGCAGTGATCTCCCCACTGTGAACCTTGTGCCAGTAATCCGTGGGGCTTGAACCAGACGCTATAGCGAGTGTTGTCTGCTACTAGGGTTGCCGTTTCAGGCTTTCGGGCCAGTACGGTCTCATCGTAGTAAAGCTGCAGCCGGGTGCCGGGTTTGAGCTCCTTGGTCGCTCGCCGAAGCCGTACTTGCTTGCCTTTAAGCATCCACCAGCACGCGCCTTTGTTCATGGCGTCTTTGATACGCTGGCGCGAAAGCCCTGATGCTTGGCTCAGGGCTTCACTCGCGGTTTCGGGCTGGGCGGTCGTAATGTCGAATTTTTTGCGCATTATTGGCGGGCATCCGCGGGTTTGATGGCAATCAGAAGTGTATCCATGCTGCCGTTCCGTCGTTTTGCTGTGCTTGAGTTTGATGCTGCGGTATTTCTGCTGCGATCCTTATGTTACCAGTTGTCGAGGTATCCGGGATGCGGTGTTTGGTCAAAGGCCGTATAATTGGCGGTTTTCCGGGCCTTCCGCAATGGCGGCCAGATCCAGTTCAGGAGTTGTCGAGTCATGAGCCACGCCGGTGAAACGGGTACTCTGTTTGTTATTTCTGCTCCATCGGGCGCTGGCAAAACCAGTCTTGTAGCAGAAATGTTGCATGCAGATCAAAAGCTGGGAGTGTCTGTGTCCCATACCACTCGCCCCATGCGAGAAGGCGAGAAAGATGGCATCAACTACCATTTTGTCAGCCGTGATGAGTTTGAGGCGATGATTGGCCGTGGGGACTTCCTGGAACATGCCGATGTTTTCGGTAACTATTACGGTACGTCTCAGGTGTGGGTTCGGGAGATGCTGGCCCGTGGGCGAGATGTCATCCTCGAAATTGATTGGCAGGGTGCGGAGCAGGTGCGTCGTCTTGTTCCTGAGTGCGTAAGTGTGTTCATTGTGCCTCCTTCGTCTGAAATTCTGCGGGATCGCCTTGTGGGTAGAGGCACAGATGCGCCGGAAGTCGTGGAGCGTCGATTGTCTGAAGCCAGAGAAGAGTGTCGACACGTTGGAGAGTTTGATTACTTGATCGTGAATGACGACTTCCAAGAAGCTCTGGCCGATCTGCTGGCGATTGCGCGTAGCCAGCGACTACGAATGCTTACCCAGCAGGCTAAGCACACGCGGCTGCTTTGCGGGCTGTCAGATCCAACGGATAGCTCGGCCTGATACGGGCTTTTGCTGTATACAAATTGTGCCGCTGGCGGTAAACTACGCGGTCTGCTAAATCAGTCATTTTAATTTGTCGGGGAAATCATGGCACGAGTTACCGTTGAAGATTGTCTGGAACACGTAGATAACCGTTTCCAGCTGGTTATGCTAGCTACTAAACGCTCTCGCCAGATTGCTACCAAAGGTGCCGAGCCGATGGTCCCAGAAGAAAACGACAAGCCTACGGTTATCGCCCTGCGCGAAATTGCCGCCGGCTTGGTTTCCCGCGACTTGCTTAATGAGATCGAAGAAGAGTAAAGCGACTGCGGACATATGATGGAGGCGCGGTGTCGCTTGAGGCTACGGTAGAGGGGCTGGCAGTTGAGCTCAGCACCTATTTAGATACCAATCGCATCAATCAGGTGCGAAGGGCCTACTATTACGCTGAACAGGCCCATGAAGGTCAGATGCGTAAGAGCGGCGACCGTTATATTACCCACCCTCTCGCGGTCGCCCACATTCTTGCCGGCCTCAAGCTCGATCACCAGAGCCTGATGGCAGCCATGCTTCACGACGTAATCGAAGACACCGGCATTCCCAAAGATGCGCTTTCCGAACAGTTCGGCGAGGATGTAGCGGAGCTGGTCGATGGCGTAAGCAAGCTTACCCAAATAGAGTTCCGCACCCGCGCCGAAGCCCAAGCGGAAAACTTCCAGAAAATGACCTTGGCCATGGCCAGGGATATCCGGGTTATCCTGGTGAAGCTGGCGGATCGCCTGCACAACATGCGCACCCTTGGGCCCATGCCCTACGAAAAACGCCAGCGCATTGCCACAGAAACCCTCGATATATACGCCCCTATTGCCAATCGCCTTGGTATGCATGCCATCTCCACCGAGTTAGAAGACCTGGGTTTTGCATCCCTGCATCCGATGCGCTCCCGTTACATCTCCAAGGCCGTGGATAAACTGCGCGGCGGTCACCGTGAGATAATCGAAGATATCCGAGGCTGCCTGCAGGAAAAACTGGAAGAGCGCGGCCTGCCAGGCCGCATACTTGGGCGCGAGAAGCACCTGAATAGCATCTATAACAAGATGAAGTTCAAACAGAAATCGTTTTACGAAATCATGGACGTATACGCCTTCCGCATCATTTCCGATACCGAAGACGACTGCTACCGGATTTTGGGGGCGGTTCACAGCCTTTATAAGCCAATGCCGGGCAGGTTCAAAGATTATATCGCCATGCCCAAGGCCAACGGTTACCAGTCGCTGCACACCACCTTGTTTGGCATGCATGTAAACATCGAAATCCAGATCCGCACTGAGGAAATGGAGCACATTGCCAACGATGGTATTGCGGCGCACTGGATGTACAAGAACGAGCCTAGCAGTGTTACCAGCGTGAACCAGACACGGGTGGATCGCTGGGTTAAAGGCTTGATGGAGATGCGTGAACGCGCAGACGACTCCCTCGAGTTTATCGAGCACGTAAAGGTGGACCTTTTCCCCGACGAAATCTATGTGTTTACCCCAAGGGGCAAAATCATGGAGTTGCCCAGAGGCGCAACCCCGATAGATTTCGCATATGCAATTCACACGGATATCGGCAATGCCACCGTAGCCTGCCGTATCAACCGTAACCTGGGATCTCTGAGCAGGCCTCTGCAAAGTGGCCAGACGGTAGAGGTCATTACGGCACCCGGCGCCCGGCCTAACCCGGCCTGGCTCAGTTTCGTGGTCACTGGCAAGGCGCGCAGCAGCATTCGCCATACCCTTAAGAGCCAAAAATTAGCGGAGTCGTTAGAACTGGGGCGCACTCTGCTGAAAAAGTCCCTCAATGGGTTTGGCACTCGCTTGTCGGATATTGCTGAGGCCCAGAAACAAGCCGTTGTTAATCACAATCAGGTAAACAGCTTTGAGGATCTGGTCAGTGATATTGGCCTGGGCAATCGAATGGCTTATCTGGTTGCGCGTCAACTTGTGAGTGGAGCTGAAAGCGTAGGCCCCAACCAGTCAGTCAAGGGTATTGAGGGTGGTGATGTCTCGGTAACCATAAAGGGAACCGAAGGCATGCTGGTTCACTTTGCCGCCTGCTGCAAACCGATCCCTGGGGATCCGGTTGTTGGGGTGATGGATTCCGGCAGTGGCATGGTCATCCATTCCGACACCTGCTCCCGCTTGCCAGAAGACAATGAGGGCCGGTCCCGCCTAACCCATCTCACTTGGGCCAAGGATATCACCGATGAGTTCTCCGTAGAGTTGCGCGTTGAGTTGGAGCGACAGCGCGGTGTGATTGCCGAAGTTGCCAATGCGGTGGCGATGGCGGATGGCAATATCGAACGCATCAACGTGGACGAGCAGGATGCCCGTTTCGGCGTGGTCAGCGTTGTGGTTAAGGTGCATGGCCGCAAACACTTGGCTCGCGTAATGCGTCGGGTTCGTAACATCAAAGCCGTTACCTCTATCAATCGTGTGAAATACTGAGCCCTGCCAAGGCTGCGTGGTTGACAGCTCCCGTGTGGAAGGGGGAGGATTACGTTTTGGACGAGAGGAAATTACACGGTATGGCCAACAAATCCGTAATCCAGACTGAACACGCACCTCAGGCAATTGGTCCCTACTCCCAGGCCGTAAAGGCAGGTGACACGGTCTATATTTCTGGTCAGATTCCGCTGGTTCCCGAAACCATGGAAGTGGTCGCCGGCGATTTTTCAGCCAAAACCCGCCAAGTGTTCGATAACCTCAAAGCTGTATGCGAGGCCGCAGGCGGTGAGCTGAAGGATATTGTTAAAGTAAACATCTCCGTGACCGATCTGGCGAACTTTGCCACGGTTAACGAAATCATGGTGACGTATTTCCCAGAGCCATACCCGGCTAGAGCCGCTGTGGAAGTTTCAGCTTTGCCCAAAGGTGTACCGGTAGAGGTGGAAGCTGTGATGGTGCTGAGCTGAGTTAGCACCAGCCGATAAGATAAGATTTGCAGAACGATTTATAGAACAAAGGCGGCCTTGGCCGCCCTTGTTCGTTCTGAACCTAACCTTTTTCGATCATCTCACGGTACCCAGCTCGGAAATCAGGATAGCGAAAAGTAAATCCGGTTTTTAGCAGCCGCTGATTATTGCAGCGCTTACTGCCAGCCCGGCCGCCTTTTCTGGCGTCTGCCACAGGCTCAGCGCAGGGAACCTGCTGGCGCACCCAATCAACCACCTCATCAAGACGAACCGGCTCGCAGTCGCTTGCCACATAACAGGTATCCAGCGGCTTTCCTGAAAGCGCCAGCCCGTTGAGATAGGCAACGGCCGCTGCTGCGTCCTCCTCATGAATGCGGTTGCTGAACGGCGCCGGCCTTTCGGGGTTCATGCGGCCCTCAACAACCTCTTCCAGAAAACGCCTCCTTGAAGGCCCGTAAATTCCGCTGAAGCGCACAATGGTGGCAGGGTGGCCGCTATCCAATGCGGTTTGTTCACCGGCAAGTATCTGCTGGCCCGTAACCCGGGAGGGCGCGGCCGGGCTGGTTTCATCTACCAGGCTGTCGTCATTCTGGGCATAAACGCTGGTGCTGCTGATAAAAAAGAGCCGCTTGAGTTGCTGAGTGCCTAGTGCCTCAAGCAGGTTGGCAAGGCCATTAACGTAAGCATCGCGATACCCCTGTTCGTCATAACTGGAAGGGGTCAGGCAGTAGATCACCGTATCTAGATTATCCGGCAGCGTGCCGGCCAAGGTTTCCGGGCGAGTCAGGTCTGCACCTATGCCCTCTACGCCTTCAGGTACTTTGTCGGGATTACGACGTAATCCGTAAACCTGTGCAGACTCTTTCAGCATGCTGGCGATGGCGCCACCAAGGTTGCCGCAACCGGCGATGAGAATTCCCGGCATACTATTGCGTTCAGCGATTGCCATAGACAATTTCAATCCTTATCCTCTAACCCATAAATCAGTGAAACTTTGACCCGTATCCTTTTGACCGGAGATCACCATGACTCTTACCGAGTTACGATACGTCGTTACGCTTGCCCGCGAAAGGCATTTTGGCCGGGCGGCAGAGCGCTGTCATGTCAGCCAGCCGACGCTCAGCGTTGCGGTCAAAAAACTGGAAGATGAGTTGGGTGTTCCCCTGTTTGAGCGCAGCAAAAGCAGCATTCGCGTTACGGAAACCGGCCAGCGCATTGTTGAGCAGGCCCAGCGTGTTCTGGACCAGGTGGGTGTGATCCGTGATATGGCCCAGGATGGCAAAAGCCAGCTTAATTCGCCACTCAAGGTCGGTGCCATTTACACCATTGGGCCCTACCTGTTCCCGCATTTGTTACCTGAGCTGCGCCGTGCAGCACCGGACATGCCGCTCTACATCGAAGAAAATTACACCGCCAATCTGCGACAGAAGCTGCGCCAGTCTGAACTGGACGCCATTATCATTGCGCTGCCGTTCGAAGAAGCGGAAGTGCTAACGTTGCCGTTATACGACGAGCCCTTTGTGGTGCTTTTGCCGGCGGATCATCCATTGGCCAAAAAAGAACAGATCACTGGCGACGAGCTCTCTCGCGAGCAATTGCTCCTGCTTGGGCCCGGGCACTGCTTTCGGGATCAAATACTTGAATCCTGCCCGCCTCTGGTGGATGCGGTTACTCGTCGTGCCGATGTCGGCTCGCCCTCGCTGGTAACTGAAGGCAGTTCCCTGGAAACCATTCGTCACATGGTGGCCTCTGGCTTGGGGATTACCGTGCTCCCGCTCTCCGCAGCCACCGTTATGCATTATCACAAAGATGTACTTGTAACCCGGCCTTTTGCGCCGCCAGTGCCTTCGCGCACCGTCGCTCTCGCCTGGCGGGTAACTTTCCCAAGGCCTAAGGCCATTGATGTGCTCTCTCTTGCAGCCAACCAGTGCCGGGTGATTGAGAAAGCGAAAGTGGACATCCCGGTTGTTACTGGAACGGACTGAACTTAGCCATGGCGTCACTGGATGATATCCCGGTTACTGAGCTTAAGGGCGTAGGGAACGCCTTGGCGGAGAAGCTTGCGCGGCTGGGCATCGCCTCGCTGCAGGACTTGCTGTTTCATCTGCCTCATCGCTACGAAGACCGCACTCGCATTATACCCATGGGTAGCTTGAGAGTAGGCGATGTCGCCGTTGTGGAAGGGGAGGTGATGAAGGCGGATCTGATGATGGGGCGCCGCCGCAGCCTGCAGGTTACCCTGAAAGACAACAGCGGGTTTCTGGTGATGCGGTTCTTTCACTTCAACGCTGCCCAGAAAAACCAGCTGGCGGAAGGCACCCGGGTTCGTTGTTTCGGCGAAGTGCGCCCGGGCCGTGCTGGATATGAGTTTTACCACCCGGAATACCAGATAAACCCGCCGCCCATGCCTGCAGGCGACCAGGCAACCCTTACGCCGGTCTACCCGCTGACCGAAGGCGTACAGCAGCCCCGTGTAAGAGGGTTGTGCCAGCAGGCGCTGGAGTATCTTCAGCGCCATCCTATACGTGATTGGTTGCCAGCCGAGCTGCTGGCAGGCTACCAGTTGCCGGGCATTACCGAAGCCGTCCAGTTGGTGCATTCTCCCCCAGCCAATGCGCCGGTTCATCTGCTGATGGAAGGGCTCCACCCAGCGCAGCAGCGGCTGGTGATGGAAGAGCTGCTCGCCCATCAGTTGAGCATGCTGCAGGTTCGTGAGCAGATTCAGGCGCGCCAAGCATTGCCTTTGCTACCAACGGGCGACCTCTCTGAACGTTTTTTGGAGGAATTGCCGTTTGCGCTTACGGGTGCCCAGCGCCAAGTTGCGAGTGAAATTCGACAGGATCTCAGCCAGCCGTTGCCTATGCTGCGATTGGTGCAGGGTGATGTGGGCTCCGGTAAAACTGTGGTGGCCGCCCTCGCTGCGCTTCAGGCTATAGGCGCGGGGGCCCAGGTAGCGCTTATGGCACCGACAGAAATACTGGCTGAGCAGCACTACCAGAACTTCTGTGGCTGGCTTGAACCCTTAGGTGTTCAGGTGGCCTGGCTGTCTGGCAAGGTAAAAGGAAAAGCCCGGAAAGAGACATTGGAAGCCGTGCACACGGGTGCAGCCGGCGTGGTGATAGGGACTCATGCGCTGTTTCAAGATGATGTGCTGTTTCATCGCTTGGCGCTGGTTATTGTGGATGAGCAGCACCGGTTTGGCGTGCACCAACGCTTGGCCTTGCGAGAGAAAGGTGCAGGCGGAACCTTGGCACCACACCAGCTCATCATGACCGCCACCCCCATCCCGCGCACGCTCGCCATGAGCGCCTACGCAGATCTTGATACCTCAGTGATTGACGAGCTACCGCCGGGCCGCAAGCCTGTTGAAACCATCGTAATCCCCGACAGCCGCCGCGAAGATGTAATTGAACGCGTGCGCAGTGCCTGCACCGACGGTCGCCAGGCATACTGGGTGTGCACCCTGATTGAAGAATCCGAAGCCTTGCAATGCCAAGCGGCACAGGTCTCAGAGAAAGAGCTGACAGAGCGGTTGCCAAACCTGAAGGTCGGGCTGGTTCACGGGCGGCTCAAGTCGGCCGAAAAAATGGCCGTGATGAATCAGTTCAAACAAGGTGAACTGGACTTGCTGGTTGCCACCACGGTGATTGAGGTGGGCGTGGATGTTCCTAATGCTTCGCTGATCATTATTGAAAACCCCGAACGGCTGGGCCTAGCCCAGCTTCACCAGCTCCGGGGCAGGGTGGGCCGGGGCGAGCAGGCCAGCTTCTGCGTGCTTATGTACCACCCACCCCTGTCGGCCAACGGCAAGGCAAGGTTACAGGCCCTGCGTGACAGCCAAGATGGCTTTGTGATCGCCGAGAAAGACCTGGAAATACGCGGGCCAGGAGAAGTGCTTGGCACCCGCCAAACTGGCATGATGCAGTTTCGGCTGGCAGACTTTGAGCGCGACAAAGGCTGGATTGAACCAATACGTGAGATGGCCCCTGGCCTGATGAAACATCCGCGGTTGGTGCAGGCACTGATCCGGCGTTGGCTTGGAGAAAAAATACGTTACGGAGATGTCTAAATTGCCATAGTGCTTACTATAGGCGACAACCGCATCCAGCAATACTTGGGAGAAGATGATGGAATTACCTGTCACAGTTCAGCAGGCTTTGGGCGATGCCGCCAAGGGCGTTTCGCTTAGAGACGTGCGCCAAGCGAGCAGACAGGAAATGCTGCGGATGGTGTTGCTAAACGATGGGCAAGACAACCTTCAAGTTGTGTGTCGCAAGGACGATCTGATCGACCTAGAACAGCTGAACAAGCAACTGAAGCGTGATTTTCATCTTATGAAGCCCCGGGAGCAGATTCGCGTGAAAGAGCGCGCTGGGCTGCGGGAACTCCCAGCGCTGCCCTCGCTTACAGGCTGGCCCACTGTAGTGGATCGTCGGGTAGATGATTTGCCCTTCGTAGCGTTGGAGCTGGGCGAGCAAAATCTGGCCATGGTGATGCCTGCCGAGGATTTCCGAGCGCTGACAGAAAAAGCAGATCGTCTGTCATTTACAGTGGCCTCAGAAGCTATCGTGGTAAACCTGAACGACCCAGCCAGCGACCGCAACCAGCTGAAATCCGCTATCAAAAGGTTCACCAGCCTGCGTATTCAACAGCGCCTGGAAGACACGCTGGAACTTCCGCCATTACCAGAAACGGCCCAACGCACTATTCACCTGCGCGTGAATCCGAACGCCGTTATGGGGGATCTGGTCGACATTATTGAGAGTGACCCCAGCCTGGCAGCCCAAATTGTCAGTTGGGCATCTTCATCCTTTTACGCAGCCGCAGGCCAAGTGCGCTCTGTGCACGATGCCGTATCGAGAGTACTCGGGTTTGATATGGTGATGAACCTCGCCATGGGCCTATCCTTGGGGCGCGCTCTTAAACCGCCCCAAGACCACCCAGATGGTTATGTAGACTATTGGCAGCAGGCCATTTGGCAGGCCCAATCGGCGGGTATTCTGGCGAGCATGATGCCCCGGGGTGAGCGCCCCATGTTCGGCTTGGCTTACCTTGCAGGTCTTTTGCATAATTTTGGTCACCTTCTGCTGGCCCAGGTTTTCCCTCCCCATTTCAAGCTGGTATGCCGCTCGCTGGAGGTGAATGCCGTTATCGATTCTTCGGTAACAGAGCATTATCTTTTGGGAATAACTCGTGAACAGATCGCAGCCCAGCTTATGGAAAACTGGGGGATGCCAGATGAGGTCACGCTGGCTATACGGTATCAGAAGAATCGCGACTACCAAGGCGCACACAGCGTTTACGCAAGGCTTCTTTGGCTGGGCCGTCAACTGCTAACTGCAAGAGGGGTGGCAATGGGTGCCAGTGAGCCCGTTGGGCAGGAGGTCTATGACGAGCTGGGCCTGAACCGCGAGCTGGTAGAAGAGCAGTTCGATGAACTGGTGGCCAGAAAAGACAACGTGATGGCCATGGCAGGCATGATGAACCAGTAAAAAAACCGGTTAAAACCCGTGATTTCGGATAGCCGTTGCGGCACGGCGAATTTCCTCCGCATGGTGCTTTTCCACCGCCAACCGCTCCTTGTCCATTTTCGCAACAAAACGCGCTTCCGTATCCTGACGGGCCTGGTGAGTGGGCATATGGCGAAGCTGCTCATATACCTCCATGAACACCTGAAAGGGCGGCTTTTCCATCAGCTCCGGCGCAACATGGTCAAGCAGACCCTTGATGCGCAGACAACCCTCCGAGTATTCGACCTGTTCTTCCTCGATGGCCATCGCGATAATGCGGATGCTGTCGATCATATCTTTACGCCGCTTTGCCTGAAAGGCTTCCGCCTTTTGCCGGCGCTTGCGGCCCTCAGATAACATGACCATTTTCCGCCGGATAAAGCCCAGCAGCGCAATGATGGCGATAGCGCCGACAATAATAAGGCTCCACTGTAGCCATTGGGGCATGCTGTTCTTCCTATTTTGAAGCGAGGTTTGATGGTGAGCGCAGATTATCAGGAAAGCGGTAGCGGGGGAAACTGGGTGTGGTTTGGGGGATAAAAAAGGCCAGCCCGGAGGCTGGCTTTGCAGAACAAATATTTAGTTGAAGTGTGCGGGCAGGTCTTTGACCGGATCCGTCACGAAGTTGAGGTGAACGCCTCTGGGTGGAATTTTGAGTGGTAAGCGAACTGCTTTGGACTCGCCATTGACCCAATCTTCACATGCTCCTATGCCGCCGCCAGTGAAAATACCACCCAAGCAACCGATAAAGCCAAGTCCAGCGTTAACCACACCGCCAGAGCCTGCGACATCTACAGTAATTTTGGGCGTATTCTTAGTCCATTGTTGGATCTGCATCCTACCGTCATCGAAGAACGTGACTGGGCCATCTAGCTCCAGCTCAAATGGATAGCTGTACAGATTGTGCGCAAGAAGGCCCTCAATCGGTAGGTGCAAGTTTGGAGCATCTAGAAGCAGTTTAGCGGTCACTTGGAATTTTGGCTCCCCATTCTCACCGGTGATAATGCGTCCTTCTGGTAACTTTGGAGGCGTTACATTGTGTTCGAACTCGACCAGATTTCCATCTTCGTCTCTGCCCGTAGCCTTTTCAAAGTCAAAAGTTTCAAACTCGTCGATGTAGTAGTTTGAGTTTGTGTCACGAATGGGTAGATTGCGGAGTGCGGTAAATACCGACGACACACTTTCTTCGCCTCTGAAGTAAATTGTTAGAGACTCACCACCATTTTCTTCCGGACTAACTAGCAAGCTGGTCTGGAATCGGAACGTGTCAACCTCATATGGACAGATCATTAAAAAGTTAATGTCTATTTGCCCGCTTCAATGCGTCACGTGCGGCGGGCAGTGTCGGAAAGTTTACAGCGGTGCTGTCCTCACCGTCTGATTCTTCCGACGTGATCGGGTTGATGTAGGTCGCCTCAGGCGGCAGTGTCGATTCCGGCTTGCCGCGTACAAAGCGTTCTGGGTGTTCGTGGTGATACCGGATCAGAGCAGCCTGCCGTGTCTTCGCGACGGTCCTGTACTCGCCGGTACAAACTTGGGCCGGAGTAAAACCATTCAATCCGCTGTGATGGTGCTCGTGGTTGTACCAGGCGAAATAGTCCGAAGCCCAGTGCCGGGAACGTTCCAGGCTTTCAAAACGTCCCGGGAAATCGGGCTGGGTTTTGAGCGTCTTGAACTGGCTTTCGCTGTACGGGTTATCGTTACTAACCCTGGGGCGGCTGTGACTGCAGACCACGCCGAAATCGGCCATCAGGTCAAGAAAGCTCTTGGCGATCATGGGTGACCCACGATCCTGATGCAGGGTCACCTTCTGGTCCTCCAGCCCATAGCGCGTCAGCGCCTCCTCAATGAGTTGTTGGGCCAGTTGGCTGTTCTCCTTACGAGAGACCATCCAGGCGACCACGTAGCGACTGAACAAGTCCATGACCACATACAGGTTGAGGTAACCGCCTCGGCGGGTTGTCGCCAATTTCGTAATGTCCCACGTCCAAACTTCGTTTGGCCGCGTGGCAGTGAGCCGCGGTATGGCATGCGACTGGGGCGCACGCTGGTTGCGTCGCTCGCCGGTCTGGTTGGCTTCTCTGAGCACCCGGTACAACGTGCTGAGCGATGCCAGGCACTCACCGCGCTCAAGCAGCGTGTGATACACCTGATACGGCGTCTGGTCCCAGAACTCGGGCTGGTTCATCCGCTCCAGTATGCGCTGGCGTTCGAGCGCCGAGAGCGCTCGAGGTTGCGGCGCCTCTTTGCGGGAGCGCCTGGCCGGATCCGCCGCCGTATTCTGATGCCGCCGCCAGGCATACACCGTGCTGCGGTTCAGGCCCAGCACGTCACAGGCAGTGCTCAGCGGAACATGATCCGGGCGTTCTTCAAGCACGATCATGACGGATCGTTCCCATTGTTCGACAGATCGAGCATCGACAAGGCTTTTTTTTGGAGCCCGACACAGTCCTCAGTTAGCCTCAGTTTTCGCTGCGTTCGGGCCAGCTCTTTCTCCAATTGTTCGATGCGCCTCTGCTCCGGTGTCTTTGAGGCTTTCGGACCCGGTGATGACTTGGACAGCGCATCCTCACCGCCGTGCTGCAGCTGCTTTCGCCAGTCGCGAAGCTGGTTACTGTAGAGGTTCTCGCGGCGCAGTAGCTGACCCAGTTCACCGTAGGCGCACTGATTGGCTGCGGCCAATATCTTCAGCTTGTACTTCGTGGAGAAATGACGGCGCGTACGCTTCTCCAGCTGAGCATCGGGCCTGACCTGATTCTCGGGCATCTGTGACTCGGGTTTTGGCATAACGTTGGCTCCTCAATTTGCGCCCTGAAATCTATGCTAACTCATAGAGCAAGTGTATGGATTGAGGTTGACACACAGGGGAATGCTCGGCCGTTTTCACCGCAAATAACATCGTTGCAATCACCGTCGACTGCAGAAACCATTTTGTAGCGATACAGCTGGCTTGGTTCCCAGGGCTCATTGGGGAAGAAACGAATGCGCTGATTGTTTTTCTCAAGACGCCCTTCAACTGGGTTACCTTCAGCTAACGGATTTCCGCTGCCGTCTACACGCTCAACAATAAAGGTTTCACCGTTAATTGACTCTAACTTCATAGACTGAGAAAAAACCACCGTAATTGGACGATCTTTGGGTAAGGTTGTCACAGGCAAAATGTCGCGGGTTTGAGAGTTCCCGTTATTGTCGTCAGGGAGTTCATCACCTGCACCATCTTTACAGTGACCGTGATTGTCGGGCAAATTTCGCCCTTCGGTTACGCATGGATATCCGGGGTATGTTGTCAAAGCAAACGGAGACTGCTGAGTTACGGGCTTACTAGCATCATCAGCTTGAGCAAGGCTAAAGTCTCGCTGCAAAACGTCGACAAGTTTGCCGTTGATACCCTTGAGGCTGGGGGTAAGTACTTTGTAAGCTGCACCTTGTATAAGGCCACCTTCGGGGTTCAATATCAGGGCTGTTCCGTCAACTTCAGCGTTTAGTCCGTTACCGACCTCTATTGTACCGAGACCGCCCTCTTGAATAGGGCCGAAAAGCGAAACACCTTCAGCTACTGAATCTGGATCCAATGGCTTATCAAAGAACAAAATTATCGGGTCACCAGGGCGCTGCATCGAGAACAGAATCTATATCAGTATCCGCCTCCAAATGAAACGCGATGGTAGAGTCGGCGTGCTCTTGGCCCAGAAGGTTGGGTTCAACCATGCCAATGGCGTCGATGGTTAGTACGCCGTCACGCACCAGTGCAATGCCACGCAACTCTACGCCTAGCAGATCTTGAGAGAGAGAGGCGTTCGGCTGAGCGTTCTCCGCGTTCATGGATACATCCATAAACAGCGTGATCTGGCGGGGGGCGTTAATGTCATCGGTGTATGGGTTCGGGCTCATGTAACCAGATGCGTCTGACAGCATGGTTACTTTTATATTGCCCGTGGTTTGCGGTTGCCCTGTCGCTGCGTCTATCACGTTTACTATGCCGCCAACCTTCACATCTAGGCTGGTGCTGTTGAGTACGCTGCCTTTGGCTATTCTCAGGGGAAGGGCTTCGTTTGCTTCGAACCCCGGCGCATAGGCGAGTTCGGCAAACAAGTTACCGGTTTGCTGTGAGGCAGCGGTTGTGCCAAGCAGTACCGAGTTTAGCTTGACTCCATTAATGGCCTGCCCATTTAGGATTGATGTAGTGGCAGCGCCTTCAGACATGCCATTACCAATGCCGGAGTCTATCGCTGTTTGCTGCAATACTACGGTGGGCCCGGTATCGCGCGGAGTGAAGTCATAGGACTCCGAGAAGAGTGTGCCCTTCACGGTCAGGCTTGGTAAATCGGTGATCGCCAATCTGTAGGCCTCACCAGCGTTCAGCACGTCCTGCTTACTTCCGCACAGCATTTTATCATCTGTTACGCAGGGGTCTAGTGTGATGCGGTTGCCTTTAACCAGAACGGTTGCAGGCACGGCATTATTGTCCTTATCGACGAGCTCAATCCTACCGCCCATTGCCTGCCACCTTGGGTGGATAGGGTGGGACATGGTCAAGCGGAATGTCGAAAAGTTCATCGGCTCAAATTCGCTGCCAACTTCCGGCACCATGTTGGTAACTTCAAAGCTCTCTTTGAAGTTTGCGAGCCCTTTGCTTCCAGAAAATGAGCTTCTGGTGTCAAATTGAATGCCCGGTACACTGTCGTGTTTGGAGTTAGGGTTCTCCATAACACGGCCACCTTCAGCGAGCAGCCCTTCCTTAAATTCAACGCTGTAGCTGCTATTGACTGCAAAAGGCGCGTTGGGCGTCAGTTTGAGGCTCCGACCGCCATCAATGAGCTCTGGCGAGTAACCAACCGGCCCTTGGCTATTTGTTACGCTGATTTTGACGGCAATGTCGTCATCAGTTATGGGGTCAGAAAATTTCAGCACTATGTCTGCTTTCGGGCTGACTCCTTGTTGCCCGTCCGCCGGGTACGAATAAATCACTGAACCAGGTGAGGTTTTCGGATTCATCGTCTGTTCATCCCCGCCGCAGGCTGCAAGCTGCAAGCAGCAGAGCGGGAATCAGTGCCAGGGTCTTGTTGTACTTCATGGCAAACTTCTCCTCAGAACTTCAGGGTAACTGAGCCGCTGATAACATGGACGTCGCCGTCGGCTGTAACGGCGGTCTCGTTGCCGTCAAAATCCACCAGGGTAAAGTCGCGCTCTTGCAACTGCTGGTACTGGTAGCCCAGGTCTAAACGGACTGGAAAGGCCAGTAAACGAGTGCGGTCGTAGGTGGCGCTAATACCCAGGCCAACTACAATCTTGTCGGTATCGGAACGTGTCAACCTCATATGGACAGATCATTAAAAAGTTAATGTCTATTTGCCCGCTTCAATGCGTCACGTGCGGCGGGCAGTGTCGGAAAGTTTACAGCGGTGCTGTCCTCACCGTCTGATTCTTCCGACGTGATCGGGTTGATGTAGGTCGCCTCAGGCGGCAGTGTCGATTCCGGCTTGCCGCGTACAAAGCGTTCTGGGTGTTCGTGGTGATACCGGATCAGAGCAGCCTGCCGTGTCTTCGCGACGGTCCTGTACTCGCCGGTACAAACTTGGGCCGGAGTAAAACCATTCAATCCGCTGTGATGGTGCTCGTGGTTGTACCAGGCGAAATAGTCCGAAGCCCAGTGCCGGGAACGTTCCAGGCTTTCAAAACGTCCCGGGAAATCGGGCTGGGTTTTGAGCGTCTTGAACTGGCTTTCGCTGTACGGGTTATCGTTACTAACCCTGGGGCGGCTGTGACTGCAGACCACGCCGAAATCGGCCATCAGGTCAAGAAAGCTCTTGGCGATCATGGGTGACCCACGATCCTGATGCAGGGTCACCTTCTGGTCCTCCAGCCCATAGCGCGTCAGCGCCTCCTCAATGAGTTGTTGGGCCAGTTGGCTGTTCTCCTTACGAGAGACCATCCAGGCGACCACGTAGCGACTGAACAAGTCCATGACCACATACAGGTTGAGGTAACCGCCTCGGCGGGTTGTCGCCAATTTCGTAATGTCCCACGTCCAAACTTCGTTTGGCCGCGTGGCAGTGAGCCGCGGTATGGCATGCGACTGGGGCGCACGCTGGTTGCGTCGCTCGCCGGTCTGGTTGGCTTCTCTGAGCACCCGGTACAACGTGCTGAGCGATGCCAGGCACTCACCGCGCTCAAGCAGCGTGTGATACACCTGATACGGCGTCTGGTCCCAGAACTCGGGCTGGTTCATCCGCTCCAGTATGCGCTGGCGTTCGAGCGCCGAGAGCGCTCGAGGTTGCGGCGCCTCTTTGCGGGAGCGCCTGGCCGGATCCGCCGCCGTATTCTGATGCCGCCGCCAGGCATACACCGTGCTGCGGTTCAGGCCCAGCACGTCACAGGCAGTGCTCAGCGGAACATGATCCGGGCGTTCTTCAAGCACGATCATGACGGATCGTTCCCATTGTTCGACAGATCGAGCATCGACAAGGCTTTTTTTTGGAGCCCGACACAGTCCTCAGTTAGCCTCAGTTTTCGCTGCGTTCGGGCCAGCTCTTTCTCCAATTGTTCGATGCGCCTCTGCTCCGGTGTCTTTGAGGCTTTCGGACCCGGTGATGACTTGGACAGCGCATCCTCACCGCCGTGCTGCAGCTGCTTTCGCCAGTCGCGAAGCTGGTTACTGTAGAGGTTCTCGCGGCGCAGTAGCTGACCCAGTTCACCGTAGGCGCACTGATTGGCTGCGGCCAATATCTTCAGCTTGTACTTCGTGGAGAAATGACGGCGCGTACGCTTCTCCAGCTGAGCATCGGGCCTGACCTGATTCTCGGGCATCTGTGACTCGGGTTTTGGCATAACGTTGGCTCCTCAATTTGCGCCCTGAAATCTATGCTAACTCATAGAGCAAGTGTATGGATTGAGGTTGACACACAGGGGTATCCAGGTAGTTAACTTCTGGATTTCGGGTGGTTTTCAGAGGTGACTCTTCATAAGCCACACCGCCTCGAATGGAAAAGTTTTTGTTGAGATCGTACTCAGCACCGAGGCGCGGAATAATCGTGTCGTTAAACTGTATGCGGTCGGCGGCGGGAATTGTTGATTGGTTCTTGATTGTATCGCCTTCGAACTCTTTCGACAGTTCGGACCAGTTCTGCTGTTCGATGCTGCCGCCGATGCGCCAGTTATCGCCTTTGTACTGAGTACCGAACCCAAAGGTTTCTGGCTGGAAAGAATCGATGGTGGATACGACAAGGCTAAGGCCTGGGTCGGGGATGGTTTGTGTAACAAGGATGTTTGAGTCAACGGCTGTTGAAGCTGATGATTTGGTGCGATAGGTGAAAGCGGTTTCCCAGCCCTGCAGGAAGCAATTACTTTCGGGGCAGAAAGTGCTACCGAGATCAACCGTAGTGCCAAAAATGGTTTTGACTTGTGGTTCAGCATTTACGGCCAAACGCTCGCGGCTGGTTTCTCCGCCAAGTGTGGAAACTGCGGTGAGATTGGCGGTTGCATCCAACGTTATGCGTGCAGATACGCCCACGGAAATACCCCGCCAAATTGGAGTAGCGCCGCCGATGTTCAGGAACAGAGGTTCTTTGCCATATTGCAGGAATTGGCCGTTGGAGGAGGTCTGCGAATCGAAGGCCAGCATTTCCTTACCGTGCTTTTCAACGCCGGCAATGAAGCCCAGATAAATAGGGTGGCCAAAGCGAGTAAGGGAGCCTAGGTTGGTTTTCATGCCGACCAATACGTGTTGGCTGGGGGAGCTGGAAACCACATCGCCATGGGCATTCGGGTTACGGAGCTGTTTATTGCTGAGTAAAGGGGAAGATGTAGTTGAGATGTAGCTGCTCTTTCGATATTTCTAGGCGGATGCGGGTGTTGGCATCAACTACTCCGTTTGCGACGGCTTCACACAGCCACGCGAACAAAACGTTACTGCACAGACCGCTGGTGTTACTGGAGGTGATATTGATTTTTCCCCTTACCTCAACATCGATTAGGATTGGATTTTCATTTGCGAGGGTAATCTGCATCCTGCCATCCTCCATGAACTTGATCTTGCCCTTGGGTGGAACGAAGTTGCCATCGCCATCCTTATCGTACCGGATGCGCATTAACATAGGGCCGGTGGCTCGCCTGCCACGAGGACGTCAAGCATGCCGTTTAAATAGATGTGCTGATCGTTCTTGCAGTCACTCCCGACCTTACAGCCAATGTTGGCACTTTGTACCAGTGTTTTGTCGTTGAGGGGGCTGACATCCGTTGCTTTCATGCGAATGCTGTTGGGTATGCTTTCTCCTGAAATGGAGCCAGCCTCGACGCCCTTTTGATAGGCAAGGTCAGCGTTTGCGTCTGCCGTTGGCAGGTTTCGCAGGGGGAGAGCGACACGATTATTTGAGGGTGCGGAGGCTCTGAATTTATTCACCAATGGGTTGCCGCCCACCCGCCGTGATAGTCGTCGGATCCATGTTCTGCGAGAAACGCACTACCAAGGGTTTGTTGCTTGGGTGCGTGGCGTCTGGTATCCGATCGTCTGAAGACTTGCCGCCGACGCATGTATCCGCTGTCACAGAACTAGGCAGCACCGGCTCCGAAAAATACACAATCACCGGATCGCCTGGGCGTATCTTGCCCTGATTGTCTTCACCGGGCACCCAGCTCTTAATAGTGGGCGCTACGTTATCTGCAAAGCTTGCCGCTGAGGGCGCATCGTCCGGGGTGCGCTCTCGTTGTCTGTGTAAGGGTTAGGCATTAGGAAGCCGTTGGCATCGGACAGAAAGCGAACCTCTACTGCTTCAGATGAGAATCCGGCAGGTAATGCTCCGGCGACGTTAACCACCACGTCAGATCCGGTCATCAGCGAGCCACGGTCGATACGAAGTGGCACGCTCATTCCTGCGTTTTCGAATTTTGGAATAAAACCTAGCTCTGCGAATAAGGTACCGGTTGCAGTGGTGGTGTTGTTGCTGCCCAGTAGTAAGGAACTCAGGCCAACCGAATTATACTCTTCGCCAGACAACGCCAGCTTTCCAACATCTGTTGAGGCCGTCTGGGTCATACGCGCGCGGACGCCCGTCGGTGAGGTTGAATCCAGTGGCTTAAAAGGCCATGGGGCTTCTGCTTGTAGCACGAGAGGTGCATCGGCAATAGTGCTGCGAATGTCGTTTTGAATAGAGCGTGTACATTTGTCTGTTTGGCTAAGATCGAAACGTTGCGCATTAGAATAATGGTCTTTTCGACACAGTATCCTGTTGGGGTGATCGTGTATTGTGAGCCGGGGCAGGATACAGGCGGAAAAGCGAAATAAAGAGGAAATAGAAGGAGCAAGCACACCCCACAGGCAACTGCAGGGCACGCCAAAACTCATTGGGCTCAGCTTGCTACTGAAGCTTCATAATCGCGAATCATTCCGTAGAGCTGATCTTTCAGGCCCAACCGTTTTTTCTTTTGCTCTTCCAGATACTCGTCAGAAGTGGTCTCGACACCCTGCTCAATGCGGCGCACCTCATCATCGGTGTCATGATAGGTTTCGAAAAGCTTCGCAAAATGCTGATCGGTCGTTTTCAGTGTATGAATGGTTTCTTTCGACTCTGGCAGTTCATGTGCAAGATTGTGTTTTTCAAGTGACATTCGTTAGTGCTCCTAGGTATGACAGCGTATTGGTCAGCTTTAGTTTAGGCCGTTTCGCATCGACATGCTTGATCCCCGTCAATGTCTCCGGAATTCAAGTGGGCGGGCTGAAATGACATTTTTGAAAGGGGGAGAGAGCTCTCCCCCTTTTTCCTCAAATGCTCGGTAGCGCTTAGTTTTACCGAGTCTCGATCTCGCCTTCTTCGTCCGAAATAACGATCTCTACGCGGCGGTTTTGTTGCCGGCCAGCGGAGGTGTCATTGCTAGCCACAGGGTATTGTTCACCGTAGCCTTTGGTTTCTACCCGGCGGCGTTCAATTCCCTGAGTTACCAGTGCAGCGCTCACTGCCTGAGCTCGGCGCTCGGACAACGTCTGGTTATAGCCGTCGTCACCGGTGCTGTCGGTGTAGCCCTCTACGCGAACTCTCCGGTCTTCATACTCCCGCATGAATTGTGCAAGGCGACCTATGGTTTGCTCTCCCGATGATTTCAGGTCGGCTTTGTTGAGATCGAAGAGAACATCGCCGAGCGTAAGTACCATGCCGCGGTCGGTACGCTCAGCTTGCAGCTCTTCCATTCTTTTGCGCAGCATTTCGGCTTCATCGCGAGCCCGGGTGGCTTCCTCGGAACTCCTGTCCAGCATTAGCTTGCGCCGGCGCTCTTCGGCAGAATCAACCTGATCTACCAGCCTTGCACGTTCGCCCTGTTCACTGGCGATTTGCGCGTGCCGGTTCGCTAGGTAAGCGGCCTGTTCAATGCGGTTTGTGTCTTCGCCGTCTTTGAGCAGAGACTCTGCCCGATTGAGTTCATCTCTTGCACTGCGCAGATGGCTGTCGCCACTACGGGCAACATCTGGGTCGTCCTTTATTTTAGCGTAAGAGGCGCGTGCCTCGTTTACCATTGTGTTGTTTGGCGGTGTTGAGGCGCAGCCGGCAATCAGTACTGACAAGCCCATAGCCATGCCCAATGTTATGTTGCGTTTGTTCATAACGGTCTCCTTTCCAGATAGGGCGCTTACTGGTCTTGGTTGATTTGCTGGCGAAGAGATTCAATATTATCATTGATCTCCTTATCCTGAAGTCAGGATTGACGGGCTCTTATGAACGGCGAGATATACCGTAAAACTGCGGAGTGCCATGCGCACCTTATTTAAGCTTAGCAGCCAGCTGGCGATCGACCATGACGCATTCGCAATAAACCCGGGTGAGGCGCCTGTGTGAACCAGCGTTATGGTGCCGGGAAAGGTGCCTAAGTGACTGAAATAAAACGTCACTGCCGCCGGGGAAGAGGGTGAATAAGATGTCACGACGGTTGTTTGTTTAGGGTTGAACAGAAGGCCGTTGTGTAAAGATTTATCAGAAGGCTCTGGGAAATCGGGAAGTTCGTTAAATGCACGCTTTGTGTGTCTGCAACTTCAGTATCGTTGGTATAAACGGGGCGATAGGATGTCTCACCAGCCTAGTCTCGTTCCCTGAAAAGCCGAGCAGTTTTCTATGCTCTCTACTTGAGTTTTCCATAACTGAAGCCATCATCGATATACTCGTTGAATCACCCATCCTTTGGATGATACTTATGCCCAATAAACAACAAAGTCCGCTAAGAAGCGGGCTAAGTCGTTGAAAATAATGGTGGGCCTTGCTGGACTTGAACCAGCGACCAATCGATTATGAGTCGAGTGCTCTAACCAACTGAGCTAAAGGCCCATTCAGCGAACGCTGTCTGGTGTGTTTCCTAGGTTGGAAACAAAGCGGGCGCCATTATACCGGGGAGGTGCGGCGCCCGCTACTGTTGTGGTGCTTAACTGTTGCCCTGATCGTCAATAAAGCCGCGCAGGTGATCGGAACGTGAAGGGTGGCGCAACTTACGCAGTGCCTTTGCTTCGATTTGGCGGATGCGCTCACGGGTTACATCGAACTGCTTGCCGACTTCTTCCAGTGTGTGGTCGGTATTCATTTCAATACCGAACCGCATGCGCAGTACCTTGGATTCGCGCGCGGTGAGACCGGCCAGAACGGAGCGGGTAGCTTCGCGCAGGCCTTCTGCCGTTGCAGCATCTACCGGCGAGAGCGCCTGGATATCTTCGATAAAGTCGCCAAGATGGCTGTCTTCATCATCGCCGATTGGCGTTTCCATGGAGATCGGCTCTTTGGCGATCTTCAGCACCTTACGAATCTTATCCTCCGGCATCTCCATGCGTTCGCCCAGTTCTTCCGGCGTGGGCTCGCGGCCCATTTCCTGAAGCATCTGGCGGGAGATACGGTTGAGCTTGTTGATGGTCTCAATCATGTGCACCGGAATACGGATGGTGCGAGCCTGATCCGCAATAGAACGGGTTATGGCCTGACGAATCCACCAAGTGGCATAAGTAGAGAACTTGTAGCCACGACGGTACTCAAACTTATCTACGGCCTTCATCAGGCCAATGTTGCCTTCCTGGATCAAGTCTAGGAACTGCAAACCGCGGTTGGTGTATTTCTTGGCAATAGAAATAACCAGGCGCAGGTTGGCTTCAACCATCTCTTTCTTGGCGCGGCGGGCTCTTGCTTCGCCAATGGATACGCGACGGTTGATTTCCTTGATGTCGGCTACGGCCAAGTCCACGCCGATTTGCACATTCATGATGCGCTTTTGAAGGCGGACAATTTCATCCATACGCTCGTTTATTGCTGCAGCGTAGGGCTTTTTGCTTTTGCCGATCTTCGCGCCCCATTCCTGGTTTGCTTCATTGCCCGGGAATGATTTGATGAAGTCTTTGCGTGGCATTTTGCATTCGCGAACGCAGATCTTCAGGATTGCCCGCTCGTTCTCGCGTACCAGCGCGTTGGTAGAGCGCACCACGTTGACCAGTTCATCGAACGCTTTATTGCCTAGCTTGAACGGTGCAAAAACTTTTCCCAGCTCGTTAAGTGCAGCTTGGGTTTTCTTGTCAGCACGGCCAAGCTTTGACAGCGATTCTTCTGCGGCTGCCAGCTTTTCTCTGAGAAGCTCAAAGCGCAGACGGGTCTCTTCGGGATTTGGGCCGCTCTCGGGTTCTTCTTCCTCTTCGTCCGAATCGTCTTCAGCTTTTTCTTCTTCTGATTTTTCGGGTTTGGGAGGTGGTTCTGGCATGAACGGCTCAGCGCCATCCGGATCCAGAAAGCCGGTTACGATGTCGGTGATTCGACCTTCGTTCTCGATAATGCGATCGTAGGCTTGGATAACCGTGCCAGCGGTGCCCGGGAAGTGGGCAACGGCTGCCATGACGTCCCGGATACCTTCTTCGATGCGCTTGGCGATAACAATTTCGCCTTGACGGGTCAGCAGCTCCACGGTACCCATTTCGCGCATGTACATGCGTACTGGGTCGGTGGTGCGGCCGGCATCGGATTCCACAGCGGCGAGGGCAGCGGCGGCTTCAGCGGCAGCGGCTTCGTCGGCAGTGGAGTCGCCATCGGTCATCAGCAGGGTATCGGCATCTGGTGCTACTTCAGACACCTGAATGCCCATGTCGTTGATCATGCGAATGATGTCTTCGACCTGATCCGGATCGGCAATGTCTTCCGGGAGGTGGTCGTTCACCTCGGCGTAAGTCAGGTAGCCTTGTTCCTTGCCCTTTGCGATAAGGTCTTTCAAACGTGATTTCTGCGAATTGCCTGACATAGACACCCTGTGAACTCGCTTAAATAAGAAAAAATGAAACAGCCATTATAGCTGTCGCTCTAATGCTCTGCCACCGAATGGTTAGATGGTGATCAGTGCGCCAAGTTTCAAGTGCTGCTAATCCGGGGTTCCCCCGCTTAGCTCTCGCAGCTCCTGCCGTTCTTCGGCGGTTAGGTTTGCGAAGTTGCGTAAAAGTGTGGCCAGTCTTTGCTGTCTGGATGCTTCCTCATTGGGGCTAAGCAGCTCTCGTGCTGCGGCTAGAGTGCTTTCCCGGCTTGGGATGTGCTCAATGCCGTCAAACAGATTGTAGAACTGCCCACGCACCTGGCTATCCAGAGCAAGTGCCGTTATAAGTGATTTCCGATCCCGGATTTCACGTTCTAGAATAAAGCTGGCAAAATTTCCAGCCTGTTTATATTTGCGCGAACCGCTTGCCAGTTCGGTGACGTCGCTGGCCAAGTCGGGAGCCTCTAGTAAGGCTAGGCACAAAATGCTGTCTTTGCTCAGTTTTACGTCGATACGTTCTTCAGTAACACGATCCCGCCGGCCACCCTTCCATTTGTTCCATTGCTGGGGCTGGCGGTTTTGCCACGGATTGCGGCCTCCGCAAAGGCGGAGCATTTCGTGCCACATGGCATCCCGTAGGGTGCTTTTGGGCATTTTGTTCAGCAGCGGTTCCGCTCTGGCTCTGAGTTCGCCGCGGTGCTCTGGCAGTGTCAGATCCAGGCCTTCGCTCTGGCGGTCAAACAGATACCGTGAAAACGGGGTGGCACCATCAATGCGCTTCTGGAATGCCTCGGGGCCTTCCTTGCGCACCAGCGTGTCTGGGTCTTCGCCCTCCGGGAGCATCAAAAACTGCAGATGTAGTCCGTCTGCCATTAACTCCAAAGCGTTATCCATCGCCCGGTCAGCCGCTTTAAATCCGGCTTTGTCGCCATCAAAACAAAACACTGCATGCCGCACTTGTCGTAACAGTGCAGCTAGGCTGTCTTGGTTCGTTGCCGTGCCCAAGGTCGCCACGGCGTAATGAATGCCGTGCTGGGCTAGAGCAATTACATCCATGTAGCCTTCTACTACGAGCAGCTTGTCTAACTGTTTCAGTGCCTGTTTCGCTTCAAACAGGCCATATATTTCCCGGCTTTTGTGAAAGACATCCGACTCCGGAGAGTTGATGTATTTTGCCTTGTCGTCGCCGAGCGTCCGTCCGCCGAAGGCTATGGTCTTGCCTCGGCTGTTGCGGATCGGGAACATGACCCGGTTTCGAAAAAAATCACGCGGCTTGCCGTACTTATCAGAGACGGTGCCGGTTTCAATAAGCGGCCCCTGCAGATCCTTGTTTGCAGCGTCAAGCAAGGAGGTGCCTGCGGCTGGCGCGTAACCCACTTGGTATTGCTGGATAACGCTGTCGTCCAGCCCCCGCTGTTTTAAATAATCACGGGCGTAGGTGCCTTGTTCGCTATGAAGCGCCGAATGATAAAAGCGGCTAGTAAAATCTAGCGCGTCGGTCAGCGTTCGCGCCTGCTGGATTTCCTGTTTGGCCGCTTGGTCGTAAGGTACTTCTAGCCCGGCTCTGCGAGCCAGCTCTTCAACGGCCTCTGTAAAGCCGAGGCCCTCAAATTCACGTATAAAACTGATGGCGTCGCCATGAACGCCGCACCCAAAACAATGATAGAAGCCTTTGTCTGGCCTCACATTGAATGATGGCGTTTTTTCATCGTGAAACGGGCAGCACGCTTTGTAATTGGCGCCGGCCTTTTTGAGTGTAATGCGCGAGCCGATCAGCTCTGCCAGATCTACCCGGTCGAGCAGGTCTTCAACAAAGCGTTGGGGGATCAGTCCGCTCATAGTGGCTCCACATCAGGCCCGTTACACACAAGGGCCAATAGCCAAAAATGCCGCCGAAGCCAAGCCCCGGCGGCATTTTGATCGCTCTGTGCAGCCTGGGCTGAACAGGCAATCAGTGCTTTGCAGTCAAGCGGCGTCTACGGTAACTCAGTACAGGCGCTCGAACTTGCGCTGTTCCCGCTGAAGCTTCTTGAGATGACGCTTAACGGCAGCGGCTGCTTTGCGTTTGCGCACGGCAGTTGGCTTTTCATAGTGCTCACGACGACGTACTTCGGAAAGTACACCTGCTTTTTCGCATGAACGCTTGAAGCGACGCAGTGCTACGTCAAACGGTTCGTTCTCTTTCAATTTAACAGCTGGCATTCGAAAATCACCTACCTGATAGATTCGGTTTCAATTTAATGCGCATCCGGCGGTGCCAGACTGGCTCGATCCCCGGCCCGATTGACTAAAACTCGACCAGTTCGTAATTTAGGGCGGCAATGATAGCGCTTGGATCCCGGCAAGGTCAATGTTTGTTCCACAAAACTGCCAGTGAGTTTAGGGTTTCTGCTAAAATGCACCTCGATTATTCATTCATGTTAACCGATGTGGCCAGGCTTTATGCTGATTCTGGGTATTGAAACGTCTTGCGATGAGACCGGCGTTGCTCTGTTTGACACAAATAAAGGGCTCTTGAGCCACGCGCTGTTCAGCCAGATCGACATGCATGCCGATTACGGTGGTGTGGTGCCAGAGCTGGCGTCCCGTGATCATGTTCGCAAACTGCTGCCGCTGTGTGATCAGGTGCTGGCTGAAGCCAAGCTTGGCCGTAAGGATATTGACGGTATTGCTTACACCGCCGGCCCGGGCCTGATTGGGGCCCTTATGGTAGGCGGCTCAGTTGCCCATGCCCTAGGGTTTGCCCTTGGCATACCCGTGCTTGGCGTGCACCACATGGAGGGCCACTTGCTGGCACCTATGTTGGAAGATAACCCGCCTGCCTTTCCATTTGTTGCTCTGCTGGTGTCTGGCGGACACACCCAGCTGGTGCGTGTGGGCGGCATTGGGGAATATGAAATGCTCGGCGAGTCTTTAGACGATGCCGCCGGTGAGGCCTTCGACAAAACCGCCAAGATGCTGGGGCTGGACTATCCCGGCGGCCCTCGAGTGGCGGCGCTGGCCGAAAAAGGTGAGTCTGGTCGCTACCGGTTCCCGCGGCCAATGACGGACCGGCCGGGCATGGATTTCAGCTTCAGTGGTTTGAAGACGTTCACTCTCAATACCGTGAATGCGGAAAAGAAATCCGCGAACGGGCTGACTGATCAAATCCGTGCGGACATTGCCCTGGCTTTTGAAACGGCTGCGGTGGATACCCTGATGATCAAGTGCCGGCGGGCGTTGGAGCACACAGGTTGCAGTCGCTTGGTGATAGCTGGAGGGGTAAGTGCTAACAAGCGGTTGCGGGCCAGCCTTGAAAAAATGGCTGAAAAACGGCGCGCCCATGTATTTTATGCCCGCCCGGAGTTTTGTACGGATAACGGAGCGATGATTGCCTACGCCGGCGCCCAGCGCATGAAGGCAGGGCAACGAGATGGCGAGCGGATTATGGCGGTGCCGAGGTGGCCGATGAATATGTTGCCACCTCTTACTGAGGCACGGCTTGCAGGGCTTATTGATTGATCTGCAGCAGTCGGCCTAAAAGCCGGTTTCTCGCCCCTGGGCGAGCCGGATTAGATTGTTCCGGTGACGCACAACAATGAGAATTGCCAACAGGCCGAACATAGGCAGGCTTTCTGGCTCTAGGAACGCGCTGATGAGAGGCCCGCTAACAATGGCTATTACAGATGCCAGTGCGGAAACTCGCCAGCGCCACAGTACCAGCAGCCACAGAGCCGCCATTGCAGCCGTGGTCGCCGGTGCTAGGGCAAGGCCTGCACCCAGGGCCGTTGCAACGCCCTTGCCACCCTTGAATCGGTAGAACGCGGGAATCATATGCCCGGTAACCGCACACAATGCGACCATTGCCTGAACCAATGCAGATAACCCTGCGTGGTGTGCCAGCCAAACGGGCAGCCAGCCCTTGGCTGCGTCCAGGGCCAGGGTGAGCACGGCGGGCAGCCAGCCACCGGTTCGGTACACGTTGGTGGCGCCTGGGTTTCCTGAGCCTTGTGCTCGAGGGTCGGGTAGCCCCATAAGTCGGCAAACCGGTAGTGCAAACAGCACCGAGCCGGCCAAATAAGCAGCCATACATAGCAGAACAGTTAGTACTGGATCACTCAGGGCCATTTTGCGAGCTCGGAGACAAAGACGTATCAGGGTAATGTGTGCGAAAATGCCGGCGCTAAATTCGCAGGCAGGTGTGGTTACAGTATCCGCAGTCTGTACGTTATTCAATCAGCAGTGAGTGGGATCTTCCCGGGAGCACCCCTTGGCAGACAGTGTTTTGATCGAAGGACTGGTTGTAGAGACCGTGGTGGGTGTATACGACTGGGAGCGTGAAGTAACCCAGGCATTGGTTGTGGATCTTGAGATGGCGTGGGATAACCGTATTCCCGGCGCGTCTGACGATGTGGCAGATGCTCTTGATTACGCAGCTGTTAGCGAGCGCACAGAACGCTGCCTGAAGGAGCTTCAGCCGAGGTTGCTTGAGCACGGTGCGGAGGTTCTGGCAGAGGTATTGCAGCGGGAGTTCGGCGTTGGCTGGCTTCGGCTTACCTTGCGCAAACCCGGAGCTGTGCCTACTGCCCGGTCTGTGGGTGTTTGCATTGAAAGGCCTGCTTTGAAGGGAGCTCGGTAATGCCAAATCAGGTTCCGGTTTATATCAGTATTGGCACTAATATCGACAGGGAGCGCTATGTTCGCGCGGCCTTGGATGCGCTGGCCGGTTGGTTTGGCGAGTTGGGCATTTCCCCGGTGTATGAAAGCGAAGCCGTAGGGTTTGACGGCTCGCCGTTTCTCAATTTAGTGGTTGGCGTGAAAACAAGCTTGTCTGTGGGCGAGCTGTCACGGCAGTTTAAGCAGCTGGAGGCGGAAAACGGCCGCCGCCCAGAAGCCCCAAAATTCAGCGCGAGAACGCTGGATCTCGATATTTTGACATACGGAGAGGCTGTAGGCCGGATGGACGGTGTGGAGCTGCCGAGAAGCGAGATTCTTAATAATGCGTTTGTACTGCGCCCTTTGGCAGATCTTGTACCTACAGTGAAGCACCCGGTGTGCCGGAAGAGTTACCTTGAGCTCTGGCAGAATTATAACACCGGCCAGAAATTGTGGCCGGTGGATTTTAACTGGCAGGGGCGAATCATTTCACAGGCGATTTGCTGAGCGGAATAACTCAATCAGGTTATTCGTAGCGCTGTCACTTGCTTCGCCCGCTGGGATCAATTCCAGTAGCCTTGGCAGAATGTCTTGGCCCAGCTGTTTGCCTAGCTCAACGCCCCATTGATCAAACGAATCAACGTCCCAGATTACGCCCTGCACAAACGTGCGATGCTCGTACAGCGCGATCAGCGCACCCACGGTTTCCGGTGTCACCTTTTTCATCATAAGCGTGTTGCTGGGCTGATTTCCGGGGATTACCTTGTGTGGCGCTAGGCGTTCAATGTCTGCCTCGCTCGCGCCACTGGCTGCCAGCTCGGCTTTGGCCTCTTCCAGACTTTTTCCAGTCATCATCGCGCGGGATTGGCCCAGACAGTTGGCGAAAAGGTCTGCGTGGTGCGTTGCAACTGGGTTATGAGTTTGCAGGGGGATGATGAAGTCTGCCGGAATCAACCGGGTACCCTGGTGGATCAGCTGATGGTAGGCGTGCTGACCGTTGGCGCCCACTCCGCCCCAGATGACAGGCCCTGAATGATACTTTAGGGCTTCGCCGTGCTGGTTTACCCGTTTGCCACTGCTTTCCATATCCAGTTGTTGCAGGTGGTCTGGCAAGCTGCGTAGGTAGTGGTCGTAAGGCAGTATGGCGTGGGTTTCCGCGCCCCAGAAGTTGTTGTACCAAACGCCTAGCATAGCCATAACAACAGGCAGGTTTTTTTCCAGCGGTGCGTCGCGGAAGTGGGTGTCCATGGCGTGGGCCCCGGCGAGCAACGCTCGGAAGTTGTTCATGCCGATGGTTAGTGCGACGGGTAGTCCGATGGCGGACCAAAGGGAATACCGCCCACCGACCCAGTCCCACATGGGGAATACGTTGTCAGGATCAATGCCAAAGCATTGGGCAGCAGCCTTATTGGCTGTTACGGCCATGAAGTGGCTGGCAACCGCCTGCTCATTCCCGCTGCGCTCGATGAACCATGTTCGGGCGACTTTGCTGTTTTCTAAGGTTTCCCGCGTGCCAAACGATTTTGACTGAACCAGGAACAGTGTGGTCTCTGGGTTTACCTTTGCGAGAGTTTCGCAGATTTCCGTGCCATCAATGTTGGCCACATAGTGGCAGCGAAGCCCGGGTGCCCGATACGGCTGCAGCGCCTCGGTCACCAGTTTAGGGCCCAGAAACGAGCCGCCGATGCCAATGCTGACCACATCGGTAAACGCCTTGCCGGTATAACCGGTGCGTGACTGGCTGAGTACCTCTTGTACGAAGGTATCCATGCGGGCCAGCGTCGCGTTTACTTCGGCGATGACATCTTGGCCATCGATGACGATGGCTTCTGTCCCGGGGTTGCGCAAGGCAGTGTGCAGTGCAGGGCGGTTCTCGGTAACGTTCACTTTCTCCCCGCGAAGCAGTGCCGTTCGGCGCTCTTCCAGCTTGCAGCTGCGAGCCAACGCTATCAGGGCCTCGAACACATCATCCGTCAGCCGGTTTCTGGAGAAATCCAGAGACAAGCCCGCACCGTCGATGAAATAACGCTTTGCCCTTTCTGGGTCGTCCGAAAAGAGGGCTTTCATAGGACTGTTTTTCAAGCTTTCCCGGTAGGCCATCAATTTTTGCCATTCGGGTGACGCTGTCAGTGCTGTGTGTGGCGGGGTCATCAGAGAGTCCTTTCCTGGTGGATTAACATAATATCTCAGCGAGTGACTGAGATATTATCAATCAGCCGGGTGGTGCCAAGTAGGGCCGCAGCCAGTAGTGTAATGCCACTGTCTTCCGGTGTGGCAGGCTTCAGGGTTTGGCTGTTGGCAATGTTGAAGTAATCCACATTTAGGCCCGCATCGCGCAGGCTGTCGCCTGCCTCTTGGGCAAGCATTTGAAAATCATCCCGTCCATCGACGATCTTCGCGGCGGTGGCTTGTAGGGCCTGGTAAATAACGGGAGCCATCTGGCGCTCTTCTTCAGAGAGATAGCCGTTACGGGAGCTTTTTGCCAAACCATCTTCTTCACGGACGGTCGGTGCGCCAATAACTTCAACCGGCATCATTAGGTCCCGCGTCATCTTACGAATGACGGCCAGTTGCTGGAAATCTTTCTCACCAAACACTGCAAAGTCGGGCTGGATCATATTGAATAGCACAGACACCACTGTTGCGACACCTTCAAAGTGTCCGGGACGGCTGGCTCCGCAATGCCCTTCACTGACTTCTGGAACGATTATGCGGGTGTGCCGGGCAAGACCGTCTGGATAGACTTCTTCGGCAGAAGGTGCATATACCAACGTGTTTCCGGCAGCGCCGAGTTTCTCTTGATCACCAACTAGGGTGCGAGGGTAGGTTTCAAGATCTTCGTTGGCACCAAACTGCATCGGGTTGACAAAAATACTGGTGATTACAATATCTGCCGCTTCGGCAGCCTTGCGAACCAGTGAAGTGTGGCCCTCATGCAGGTTCCCCATGGTGGGTACCAAGCCGATAGTTTTTTCCTGCTGGCGGTAACCGCGGAGAATGGCACGCAGTTCTTTCAGTGTATGGACGGTTCTCATGCCTTGAACGTATGCTCCTCGGCGGGGAATGTGCGCTCACGCACGGCTTTTGCGTAGGCGGTAATGGCTTCGGGAATAGAGTCGGTTTCGGCCAGGAAGTTTTTCACAAAACGTGGCTTGCGGCCTGTCGTAATGCCCAGCATGTCGTGTAGTACTAAAATTTGGCCGTCGGTATCCGAGCCTGCGCCAATGCCGATGACAGGCGCTTTAACGGCCTGGGCAATCCGGGCTGCCAGCGGTGCTGGGACACATTCCAATAGGATAACGTCAGCGCCCGCAGCTTCTAGTTCGCAGGCGTGCTTTATCATCAGTTCTGCCGCTTTCTCATCGCGCCCTTGAACCTTGTATCCGCCAAATTTGTTGACGAATTGCGGTGTCAGGCCCAAATGGGCGCACACGGGCACCGCGCGGTCGCTCAGTGCGGTGATGGTTTCTTTCATCCAGTCGGTGCCTTCCAGCTTCACCATGTGGGCGCCTGCGCGCATAAGCTCTGCGGCATTCTCCAAGGCCGCATCCACTGTGCCGTAACTCATGAAAGGCATATCTGCCATGATCAACGAACCGCGATTGCCTTTGGCCACACAGCGGGTGTGATACACGATTTGATCCATGGTAACCGGCAAGGTGCTGTCGTGGCCCTGAAGAACCATGCCGAGCGAGTCGCCAATCAGAATAACGTCTACCCCTGCTTCGCTGACTACCTGGGCAAACGTTGCGTCATAAGAGGTGAGGGCGGAGAAGGCTTCGCCCTTTTGCTTGTATTCCCGCAGGGTGTTGATGGTAACAGCCATAAAATCCTTGCCATTTGGGTAGGTGGGCCAAGACCGTGCCGAGATAACCGGCATTCAGTTGCTAAGGGTAATCCGGAGGAGGAAGCCTGCGCAACCGGTTGTCTGGGCATTGTGCCCTTAGGGTAGCAATTGCGGTGCCTTCTGGCAGCGTTAGATCGGGTTTCAGATCTAGCAGCGGCTGAAGAACAAAGTCCCGGTTAGGAAGTTCTCGGTGGGGAACGGTAAGCCGGTCGTCATTCAGCGACTGATTGCCGAATACCAGAAGGTCGAGGTCTAGGGTTCGTGGGCCCCAATGCCTGAGTCGCTCGCGCCCGTGCGCCTGCTCGATCGCTTGAAGCTGATTGAGCAGGGTGTGCGGAGCAAGCTTGGTGCTGAGCCATACCGCGCCGTTTACGAAGTCTGGCTGATCCTGTGGGCCCACAGGGCGGCTGGCGTAAAACGGCGACTGCGCGATCAGCTTGGTGTCGGGCAGCGCGGCTAGTTCAGCTACAGCCCTTGCGAGCTGGGCAGCGGGTTCTTGCAGGTTGCTGCCCAGACCAATGAAGGCGTCCGTTTTCATTAGGGCGCAGGCCGTTGAACTGGCTTACGGCGCCGGCGCTTTTTGGGTGCGTCGCTGGTGAGCTCTGAAAGCATGCGTTCCTGCCCGCGCTCATCCATGCGTTGAAATTCAGTCCACCATTCACCCAGCCCTGGTTCGATTTCACCACAGGCTTCCCGAACCAGCAGGAAGTCATAGGCTGCACGAAACCTTGGGTGGCCCATGGTTACAAAGGCCCGCTTGCCCTGACGGCGGGGCAGGCGCATCTGAAGTTCCCAGATTTCTTTCATGGGGCCTGAGAAGCGCTTGGGTATAGAGGTTGCCTGCACCTGACGCCCAATGACTTTTCCAATGGCACCGTGGAGTGCGGGTTGCACCGGCTCGCCGTTGTCTTGACGGTGGTTCCATTCTCTTTGCAGTGCGGGCCAGAGCATGGCCGCAAATAGGAAGTAAGGAGTAATGGATTTTCCTTGCGCGATACGGGCGTCGGTGTTGCGCAGGGCCTGGCGAATCAGTTCGTCAGGCTCGCCGGCCTCAATAGCCCTCACGGTTTCGGGGAATAGCGGCGCTAGTAAGTTGTAACGGGAGAGAAGCTCGTAGGTGGCTTCGCCGTGACCGGCAGAAAACAGCTTTAGAACTTCTTCAAACAGTCGCGCAGATGGAATGTGAGTCAGTAACGGCGCCAGTTCCCTGATGGGAGCTTCGGTTTTTGGCTCTATGTCAAAGCCCAGCTTGGCAGCAAAACGGACGGCACGAAGCATGCGCACCGGATCTTCCCGGTAACGGGTTTCTGGGTCGCCAATCAAACGCAGTTGCCGGTTTCGGAGATCTTCAATGCCGTTGGCAAAGTCAACGACGGTAAAATCGCGAATGCAGTAGTAAAGAGCATTGACCGTAAAATCGCGGCGCAGTGCGTCTTCTTCCTGATTGCCGTATACGTTATCTCGCAGCAATTGGCCGTGTTCACTGGTTTTGCGGTCATCATGGGCGCTGTCTTTGTCGGCATCGCTTGCG
Source organism: Marinobacter sp. LV10R510-11A (assembly GCF_900215155.1). NCBI lineage: Bacteria > Pseudomonadati > Pseudomonadota > Gammaproteobacteria > Pseudomonadales > Marinobacteraceae > Marinobacter > Marinobacter sp. LV10R510-11A. The sequence goes on along the minus strand of NZ_LT907980.1, from coordinate 2,565,367 downwards.
CTACCACGGAACGTGGTCACTTCAATGACCTCACGCCCAAACACGACGTGCACAATCCGAAAGCGCCGGCCTATCAGGCGGGAGTTGCGGAATAGGTCGTGCACTTCTTCTGGGGTAGCGTTGGTGGCTATGTCAAAATCCTTGGGGCGCTGGCCCAGAAGGATGTCGCGCACACCGCCGCCTACAAGGTAGGCGTCATAACCGGATTTATTGAGCCGGCTGAGAACCTTCTTGGCAGGCTCGCTAATAACCGAGCGCGAGACGTTATGCTGGTCTCTGGGGACTTCCCGTCGCTGGTAGACTCGTGCCTTTTTTTTCCCGTTTCGGGGAATGAGTGAGCGGAGCTTATCAACGGACTGCTCGAGGATGGAGGAGAATCTTTTAGGCATTGAAATCCGTGGTTGCGTTGAGCAAAACCGAGAGTTTAACGGTTTGAGCAGGATTTGCACACGTTTAACATACGCCAGATAATCAAAAGGCGGATCCGCTTTCGCGAATCCGCCCTCAAAACGTTGACGATCTGCATTGTTTTTATTTTTTGCCGGGATTTTTTTCGTTTTTGTACCCCACTGTATATCCCCAAAGCTGGGGCTTCTCAGCAGTGCAAACGGAAGGCTTTGAACACAATGAGCAGTCAAAGACATCGAGCAAGTCATTGGTAGGTGCGGTGTCACCTCAAGGGTGATTCTTTTTGCATCTCTACAACTCACACGTGCCAAGGGACTACCAAAAAAGCAAAGTACCCAAAACACTCAGTTCGCTCACGTTCTATTTTTGTTTTTGTTGCTGAACGTTTTCCCGCAGCTTTTTGTTTTTGTTGAGTCGCTGCTTTGTCACTGTTGTTTTTGTTGTTGTGCGCTTAATAGTTTGCAGTTGGTGTGCCAGTTTTTGGAATTTGTTTATTAACAGGAGGTTATGTTTTTGTAAGGGGTAAGTGTTACCCCGTACTCAATATAAGTGTTACCCGTAACAGGTAGTTTCTCTGTGAAGTGTTACCGAGAGGAACATACGGTAACAACTGAGCAAAGGTTCACACTTTTGGTTGGGTGGGTTATCGCGTTGCTTTGAAAGGGTTAGTTTCCAGAGGTTTTCTTGCGGGGAATGCCGAGGCGCTGCCGACGCTCCCAGAGAGACTTTCGGCTGATACCCAGCTTTTGGGCGAGCTCGGTTTCGCTCATGCGGTCCTGGTTTTCCAGAACAAAGTGCTGGAAGTAGTCTTCCAGGGAAAGGTCGTTGGCGCTGTCTGCACCTCGGGAGTGGCGCTGCTCATTGTTACCTTCCACGAGTGTTTCGGGAATGTATTCGTCATCACCCTCGCTGTCGAGGTCCAGCAGCGAGGGTGTGATTATGTCGCCGTCGCAGAGAATACTGGCACGCTCAATAGCATTCTCCAGTTCTCGTACGTTACCGGGCCAGCGGTACCGTTCGAGCACCCGCATGGCTTCGGGGGTGAGGCTTAGGTTAGGTTTGCCCACCTTGTTGCCTTGGGAAACCAGAAAACGCCGTGCGAGCCCCAGAATATCGCTTTGGCGTTCGCGCAGGGGCGGAATCCGTATCTGCATCACGTTCAGGCGATAGTAAAGATCTTCCCGGAATCCGCCGGTGCGGGTCATTGCTTTCAGATTTCGGTGTGTGGCGGCGATCATTCGCACGCTCACTTTCCGGCTCTGAGTTGAGCCAACCCTGCGGATCTCGCCTTCCTGAAGCACCCGCAGCAGCCTTGCCTGTGCTTCGGGCGGTAGCTCACCGATTTCATCTAAAAACAGGCTGCCGCCATCCGCAGCTTCAATCAGGCCGGTTCTTGCAGACACAGCGCCGGTAAATGCGCCTCTTTCATGGCCAAATAGCTCGGATTCTATGAGGCTTTCGGGAATGGCCGCGCAGTTTACTGAGATCAGTGGCTTTGCTGCGCGCGGGCTTAAAAGATGTAGAGCCCGGGCAACAAGCTCTTTACCGGTACCGGATTCACCCTGCACAAGTACCGTTGCTTTTGTGGGTGCTACTTTGCGTATAAGTGTGAACACCCGCTGCATGGGCTCACATTGCCCGTACATGATGCTGGCTGGGTCGCCGTTTTCTGACTGTGCGGTGTCGTCTCTTTGGTGTTCGGGGACTGATGACATAGTGCGGGCGAGAATGCCCTCCACGGCTGCCAGCATCTCATCGTGATCAAAAGGCTTGGCTATGTATTCAACCGCCCCCATTTTCATGGAGTCGACGGCAGAGCGTAGGCTGGCGTAACTGGTCATGATCAGCACCGGCGTGTTCGGCGCCCGGTTGATCAACTCCGTGCCGGCGGCACCGGGGAGGCGTAGGTCTGAAATAATCAGGTCAAACTGATCAGGTTCGTGGTGCTGCTCTGCTTCTTCCACAGAGCCGACATCTTCAACGTCATAGCCCGCATGTAACAGCAGCTTGCGAACAGCGGAGCGAATAATGTCTTCATCTTCCACGATCAGAATTCGGGGCATAACAGTCTCAGAACCTTTCGTTCGGGCGGATGGCGGAGTTGTCTGTCTCCGGCTCAAAAGCGGGTAGCTTCAGTCTGACGCAGGTGCCGAGCCCGCTTACCGGGTCTGTAGGGCTTTCAACCTGAATGTTGCCGTAGTGCTCTTCAATAATGCTGTACACCAGCGACAAACCAAGGCCGGTTCCTTTGCTGGTCGCCTTGGTGGTGTAGAAGGGCTCGAACACATGATCTAGCTGATCCACGGGTATGCCCGAGCCTTGATCAACGATCTCGATGATAGCCGAGTAGCCGTCTGCCTTGCCAGTAACCCGAACATAGCCACCCTTTGGGGAGGCATCCCGAGCATTGGCCAGCAAATTGACAAACACCTGCAAAAGCCGCTGCTCGTCGCCCAGTATTAGAAGTGTTGCAGGGCAATCATTGATGTAGTGAATGCGAAGCCCTTGGTCGCTCAGAGACAAAAGGTTTATGGATTCGTCCACGCAGCGCCGAATGCTCACAGGCTCATATAGATTGGCCTGGGAGTGATTGCCTGTGCGGGCGAAGTTCATCAGCGACTGCAGAATGGTTGATATGCGACGGGTCTGCTGCTGAATCTGGCTAGCCGTTTCCAGGATCTCTGGGTTGTCGGTTTCAAGCCTGAGGTTCTGAGCCAGCGAGGAGATGCCCGTAACCGGGTTGCCAATCTCGTGGGCAACGCCGGCGGCCAGGCGCCCAACGGACGCCAGGCGTTCACTGTGCATCAGCTCGTCTTCTAGTAACCGGGTCTCGGTTTGGTCTTCCACGAGAATAACGCTGCCCCCATCCGGGTGATCCGGGCCGCTGAGGGTAGCTTTGTGGAGGTTCAGCCAGTGGGGCCTGCCTTTTAGATCCAGCCGGTGCTTGTAACGGTGCAGGTCTTCTCCACTGTTGAAGTCATCCAGCAGGTGATGCCAGTGGTCCGGTAGCGCCATCAGCCGGGCACCGACAACATCATCAGCGGTGATGCCGGTGAGTTCTTCAATAGCCTGATTCCACATTAGGATTTCACCGTCTTCGCCAACGGAGCAGGCCGGAATGGGGAGGTTCTGAAGGGTTTGTCGGTAGTGCCGCCGCAGGTTGTCCAGTTCACCCGCCAGCCCAGTAAGGCGGTTCTGATAATCACCCAGTGCACGTTCCACGTACCGGATATCCTGGGCTGTGCCGCCCCGGGCTAAAGGTTTGAAGCCGATGTGGCGTTTTACCATATCCCGTGCGACTGCGGGCCCCAGTAATCCGGATAGGTTGACCTCAACCTGATCCCGCAGGCGCCTCAGCTGATAAGGCCGGTATTCCACGCTCGGAAGCTTTAGCTGCCCCAGTGCGCGTTCTATTTCACGCCTGGATACATCGAAGCCAAGAGGTTCGGCCAACTGGCGTACAAAGTCGGCGGAAGACCCCGCCAGCAGTTCCCGCCGCTGCGGGCGTGAAAGTGCGCCCACGGAGCAGGCTTGGGCCGCGCTGGTTTCTTCGCTGGTGCTGGTGCTGAGAACTGAAATCAGCGCGAACACCGACACGTTTGCCGTTAGGCTGACAAACGTAAATATGTGCCAGTTGCTGTAATCCGGGACCATGGGCGCGTTCAGCCAGCCCAGCAGGTTGGCGGTGTGGGAGAACGGCAGTACCAAGGTGACCAGCCAGATGACCAGCCCTGTAACCAGCCCGGCAATCAGCCCGCGTCGGTTGCCTTCGGGCCAGTAGATCACCCCTAGGGCACCAGGCAATAGCTGCAGTGTTCCCGCAAGTGAGATGGCTCCGAGAATAGACAGATCTAGGTTTTTGCCAAGAGTTTCATGGAACAGCAAGGCCAGCAAAATGATTGCGGCAATCAGCAGGCGCTTTACCCACTGCAGCCAGCGGTAAATGTCACCCTGATCTTTTGGGGTTTTAAGGGGCAGAACCACATGGTTCAGAACCATGCCGGCCAGCGCCAGTGTGCTCACGATCATCAGGCCGCTGGCGGCGGACAGCCCGGCAATGTACATGAGCAAGGTTAGTGCGGGGCTTCCCAGCGCCTGAGCAACGCCAATCGTGTAAAAGTTGGGGCCGGTGGTGACGCCTAGTGCCTGGCCTCCCCAGAGAATCAGTGGCACCGGAATGCCTAGAAATAATAGATAAAGTGGCAGTCCCCAGCTGGCTTTCGCCAGTGCTTTGGGTGATGGATTCTCGCTGAACGTCATGTGGTACATGTGCGGCAAGACCAGAGCACCGGCAAAGGACATCAGCATGAGCGCGCGCCAGCTGCCATCGTCGATACTCAGCGACATGGTCGCTATGGAGGTGGCGGCGTTGCTTTCTAGCCAGGTTTCCAAGCCGCTCATGCCGTCAAATACGCTAAAGAGAATAACGCCGCCAATAACCAGCAAGGCGATCAGCTTAACTAGGGAGTCGAAGGCAATGGCCACAACTAGGCCGGGGTGGTTGTCTGCTTCGTGGTGGCGTCGTGCGCCAAAAAGCATGGCAAATAATACAACGATCAGGCTGAACATAATGCTGATCAGGCGCGGGGAGGTGTCGGGCGCAAGAATGCTGGCGGATGTGGAAACCGCCTGTATCTGCATGCTTAGCAGAGACAATATGGCGCCGCCGGAACACAGAGTAACCAGCGTGCCTGCCCATTGGCTGCGATATCGGTAGGCGAACAAATCTGCCAGAGACGTCAGTTGGTAGGCGCGGCCAATCCGCATGATCGGGTTGAGCAGAATGGGGGCCAGCAAAAAGGCGCCACTGATCCCGAGATAGTAGGCTAGAAAGCCGTAACCGGATTCCGCAGCTAGGCCGACAGAGGCATACACAGCCCAAATTCCGGCGTAAACGCCCAAGCTGAGTGTGTAGACCAATGGGTGGCGAACCCAATGTCGGGGCAGGATGTCTCGCTCGGTTATCCAAGCAATGCCGAACAGGACACCAAGGTATAATAGGCTGGCAAATAACAGCCCGGAAGCGCTAAAACTCATTGGGATCCCGCCGCCACTCCAACCAGAACCCGATAGCAATAAGGCCTGCCCAGATCAGGAAAGGGCTGTACCAGGCGTTCCCGGGGGAAGTCCACCAGTCGAGCATGTTGGGTGAAAAGATATAAATGGCCAGAACCAGCAAAAAAACCAGTCGGTAGATATACATCAGGCATGCGATCCGCGCTGAAGTTTGTGAAAGGCTTTATACCACGACAGTCACTCGAATGTCAGGTGAACGGCCCCGCGGTTCCAGTGCGCACAGGCCCATTGCAGCAAATCTTCCACCGGGCCAGTCAATAGTGATCGTGGAGGCTGTTGGTTCAGAGCGTTCAATGCGGCAATCAGGTTCTCTACCGGAGTGCGATTATCCAGCGCGGCAGCATGGTTCTGTTTGGATAACTTCTGCCCTTTGTCATTAACAATCACAGGAATGTGAAACCAGTTTGGTGGTTTTGCTTCGAAAGCCCGGTAAAGCTGCAGTTGCTGGGCCGTCATGTCCAGTAGGTCTGAGCCGCGCACCACATGGGTAATGCCCTGGGCGATATCATCTACCACCACGGCAAGCTGGTAGGCGAAAAAGCCTTCTTTGCGCAAAATAACCGGGTCGTCTATTTCGGCGCGGACAACCTGATGCTGCGGCCCCAGTAGCTGATCATGCCAGAGGCATTGGTCTTCGTTGAGTGCAAAGCGTATGGCAAAGGGCTGATCGCGGGCGCTGTCATCGTCTCGGCAATGTTGCGGGTGCCTGCCATGATTGGCTTGCAACTGTTTGCGTGAGCAGATGCAGCGATAGGCGTGGCCTTGGCTCAGTAAGTGCTCAATAGCAGTGTGATAGGCCTCATGGCGCCGCGACTGAAAGTGTACCGGCTCGCTGGGAAACAGCCCGTGGGCGTCAAGGCTGTTAAGAATTTGGCCTGTGGCCTCTGCGGGTTCCCGCAGAGGGTCGAGATCCTCAATGCGAATTAGCCATTGCCCATTCTGGGACTTAGCTTCCAGGTAGCTTGCCAGTGCTGTAACCAGCGAGCCGAAATGAAGCGGGCCTGTGGGGGAGGGGGCAAAGCGGCCCCGATAGGTGTGAGAATAGGTGCGAGAGTTGGTCATGAATCAGACCATGTGGCCGGCAGGACCTTATTAGGCTGCGCCGGCCAGGTCAAACTTGCCGCCTTAGATGCCAGTCTGGCGCTCGCGAATTTCGGCAAGGGTTTTGCAGTCAATGCATAGTGTTGCGGTTGGGCGTGCCTCAAGGCGACGGATCCCGATTTCAACACCACACTGATCGCAAAAACCATAGTCGTCTTTGTCGATACGATCGTTCGTCTGGTCGATTTTTTTGATCAGCTTGCGCTCACGATCACGGGTGCGCAGTTCCAGGCTGAACTCTTCCTCCTGGGTTGCGCGATCACTGGGATCTGCGTAGTTTGCTGCATCTTCCTGCATGTGGTGCATGGTGCGGTCCACTTCTTCCATCAGATCCTGCTTCCATTGCAGCAGCAGATTTTTGAAGTGCCCCAGCATCTCCGCACTCATGTATTCTTCACCCTTCTTCATTTCATAAGGGGTGAAGTTTGTAAAACGTTCGCGTGATTGGTCTGCTGTGGTTGCCATATGACCTGGCCTCTTTGTATATACCTCACAAGAACGCTGTGCTTCCCTGCGCGCCAGCCCCCGCCGCGGCGCGGTTATTACTTGGATGAAGCAGTCGTCCTGAAACGGGATTTTGCGGAAAATAGCAGATTAGTCACGGAGGTGCCAGCCCTGTGATGCCTACTTCGCACTTGGAGAGCCTATGAAGTTCCCGGAACCCTTGATTGAAGGGCGTTTAATTCGACGTTATAAAAGGTTTTTAGCCGACGTGCGATTGCCTGATGGCACGGAAATAACGGCCCACTGTCCCAATACCGGCTCCATGCTCGGCTGCCAGCCGACCGATGGCAGGGTATGGCTTAGCCTTAGCAATAATCCTGCGCGTAAATTGCCGTATACCTGGGAGCTTGTCGAAACGGCCCCGGGCGTGCTGGCCTGTGTGAATACGGCAAGGCCCAATGCGCAGGCGCGGGAAGCCATTGCAGCTGGTCGTATTGGCGAACTGAGGGGCTATACCCATTGCCGCCCCGAGGTAAAGTACGGTGCGGAGAAAAGCCGGATCGATCTGCTACTCTCCGGGCATGGGTCGGAACCGGATGCCTGGGTAGAAGTGAAGAACGTAACCCTTGAGGAATCCGGTCAGGGTTTCTTTCCAGACGCAGTGACAACTCGCGGCCAGAAACACTTGCGAGAGCTTATGGCGCAGGTTGCGCTCGGCGACAGGGCTGTGCTGCTTTTTGTGGTTAACCATACCGGCATTGAAACTGTGCGGCCTGCCGATCACATCGATCGGCATTACGGTCAGCTGTTGCGGCAGGCGTGTGACGCCGGCGTGGAAGTCTTGGCCTATCGGGCAAGCCTAGGTCGAGACGACGGCCGTCCGTCTGGCGGGATGGCTTTAATGGAACCTGTCCCAGTTATTCTGGAGATCTGACTTCCAGAGTACCCTCGATTTCTCGCAGGTCTAACGCAGTGAGCGCGTCACCCTGGCAAGGCCCAGCAATACACTCACCGTCTCCTGGCTTGAACAGGGCGCCGTGGGTGGAGCATTGAAGGAACAGGTTGTCGGTGTCCATGAAGCGACCGGGCATCCAGTTCAGCTCAACGCCCATGTGAGGGCATTGATTCAAGTAGGCTCGGGGCGCTGTGCCATCGAGAAACACGAAGCCTGTTAATGGCAGGGTGTCGGCGCTTGTCTCAACGTTGTGCTCAGGGCCGGCCAGCGAGAACTCAACAAACCTGCCAGCCTGCAACTCTTGCCTGGCGCACACCGGCTGCCATGGGTTCATTTGCATACCTGTCATTTGCTGGCGCTGTACCGCATCCGCGTGCCGTGGTTTAAGGACATCACAATCTCGTCTGCTTCAAGCCTGTGCGGGAAAAAACACCCGGAAATCTTGGCGCCGGCAATGCTGGCACCTTCCATTTTCGAGAGGCTGAGGTCTATACCCCGGAGATCCGTGCCTCGGAAGTAAGCGTGGCTCAGGTCGAGGTCCTTGGCGTCCAGCCCGCGTAAATCCAACCCTCGAAAGTCCCCGTGCGCAAAGCTGGGCAAGTCAACCCGCGCTGATTTCTCGGAATTGAAAGCCTCGATATCTTCCTTGCGAAGAGTTTCGTAGAGCGGGTCATCGATATGGCGCACTGAGTCAGTTTCCATGATTCTTCCTTATGGCGTTCAGTTCCGGTTCTTCAGCGAGTATAGCCTGCAAAGTGCTGACGTATGCGGTCTGCGACAGCCTGCGCTACGTGTTCCTGGTCGCTGCGCAGGTGCATCGTATGGCTTTTTTCCACCGTCGTTAGAGGTTCAAACCAATCTTTCTGGGCGTCCAGCAGTTCTTCTGTTGCCTCGGAGGCGTCGCCCTTGCGTTTGCGTACCCATTCTTTGCGAAGCTTTTCAGGTGCTTCGCAGTGGACCAGGGCAAAGGGCACTCCCTGGCTTTCTGCAACGGCGGCAAACAGTGCCCGCTCTTTCTCTTTTAGGCAGGCGGCGTCGGCGATGACGGGCAAACCTGCGGCGAGCAGGTCGCAGGCCAGCTTTGCTAAGCGCTGATAGGTTTTTTCATTGGCCTCGGTAGAGTACAGATTTCCCCCGGCGGGCGACTGGCTGTCTTCCAGTGGTGCAAGGCCATGCAGGCGCTTGCGTTCAATATCAGACCGCAGGCGGATAAGCCCCAGCTCACCCGCCATGGATGCGCTGATACAGGTCTTGCCGCTAGCGGAGAGGCCTACCGTGGCCAGCAGGTAGCGGTTCGGGATGGTGCTGTAGTCTTCTGCCAGCTGAGCATAATCGCGATAGCGCTGCATCAGGGCCTCTTTTTCTTCTTCGCCCAGTGCTGGGTTGGCCAGGGTGAACAGTGCAATTTTCCCTCGCACCAGTGCCCGGTATGCCTTGTAAAGCGGCAGTAGGGGCAGGGCATCGAAATCGTCCCGGTACTCTAGGTAGGTATTCAGAACCAGGTTGGCCAAAGCTGCTTCACCTCGGGACTCCAGGTCCATCAGCAAAAACGCAAGGTCATTGATTACGTCGATGCAGCGGAAGGGCTCACTGAATTCAATGCAGTCAAACACCGTGACCTTGCCGTCGTAAACGGTGATGTTAGCCAGGTGTAGATCGCCGTGGCATTCACGCACAAAACCATCGCGTTTGCGCTGTGCAATCAGATCACGGTGGCGATCGAAGGTGGTCTGCGTCCATGCCTCAAGGTTGTCGAGCTGGCTCAGCAGAGCGCGATCGTCGATCATCGGCCGAAGCTGGTCGAAGTTTTCCTGCATGGCCGCGTACACAGCTTCTGGGGTACCCAGAGGTTTATCGTCTGGTATCGGTTCCAGGCTGTCGTGGAAGCCGGCTACCTGCTGCGCGAGGCTGGAAAGCAGTTCCGGTTTGAGGGAGCCCGCTTCCTGTTGCTGATCAAAAAGCGCGTTCTGGCGGAACTGGCGCATTTTCAGCACGTATTCAAACGGCTCGCCTTCGCCGCCGATAACGGGCTGCTCGGGGGTTCCGGTAATCGGGAGTACTTCCAAGTACAGGGGTTCGGCCAGGCGGCGGTTCAGGCGCAGCTCTTCCTCGCAAAAGTGTTTCCGACGCGCCAGTGTGGAAAAATCAAGAAACCCGAAATCCATAGGTTTTTTGATCTTGTAGGCGTACTGACCGGTTAGGACCACTTGGGAAATGTGGGTTTCGATAATCTGGAATCCGTCAACCGGATGGTTGTACAGAGCCGGGTTCTGCATTGCCAGTAACAAATTGCCGGGGGATGTTTCACTCACGGTGCGCTCCTCGCTTCCCTGAACTTATTGAAGTTTTATTGGCCCATCATAACGGGCAGGTTACATAAATAACACATAGATGGCCTGCCTTATGTCGTGCAGGCTTCGTTATAATCCGCGGATGAAAAAAAACAGATCTCCTTCGAAGCCCAATAGAAAGCCCCAAAGTAAAAACGGCCGGAACGGACGTCGCTCCTGGTTCTGGAAAACTTTTATCCGAGTGTTCGCCATTGGCGCTGTATTGCTGGCGGGCTGGATGGTCTATCTCGATGCGGTTGTCACCGACCGATTCGAGGGGCGGCGTTTTGAAGTGCCCTCGCGGGTTTATGCGCGGCCTCTGGAACTTTATAACGGCGCCGGTCTGAGTTCCGGCGCGCTGGAGCGGGAGTTGGCGCTTTCGGGTTATCGCAAAGGCGATGGTGCAAAACCCGGCAGTTATCGTCGCAATGGCGGCCATTTTATTATCGGCACCCGAGGCTTCCGCTTTCCTGATAGTAATGAGCCTAGGCGCAAGCTCTCATTGAATATATACGGGGACCGCGTTCAGGACTTTTCTGTGGCGGGCGGTGATAATGCTGCAATAGTGCGGCTGGAACCGGCCCGTATTGGCGGAATCTACCCAGCGCACAAGGAGGATCGGGTTCTAGTGCGCCTGGATGAAGTTCCGGTTCAGTTACCCGCCGCACTGATGGCGGTGGAGGACCGGAAGTTCTATGACCATATCGGAATCGCACCTGCCTCCATTGGCCGTGCCATGCTTGCCAATATGCGCGCCGGGCAGATTGTTCAGGGTGGCAGTACGCTGACACAGCAACTGGTTAAAAACTTTTTCCTTACCCAGGATCAAACCCTACTGCGCAAGGGCAATGAGGCCTTGATGTCCATCTTGCTCGAGCTGCATTACGAGAAAGGCGACATACTGGAAACCTATCTGAACGAAGTATATTTAGGGCAGGCAGGCACCCGGAGCATTAATGGGTTCGGGCTGGCCAGCCAGTTCTATTTTGGTGAATCACTGAAAGATCTGGATGTGCATCAGATCGCCCTGCTTGTGGGTATGGTCAAAGGGCCAAGCTACTACAATCCCCGCCGGCACCCAGAGCGGGCTACGCAGCGGCGCAATCTGGTTATCAGCGAGATGGAAGATGCAGGCCTAATCGATTCGTCGAAAGCGGCTCGTGCTCGTGGCTTGTCACTTGGTGTTAGCGCCAAACCGTCGTACTCGGAAAACCGTTATCCTGCCTATATAGATCTTGTTCGAAGACACCTGGCGCGGGATTACAAAGAAGAGGATCTGCGCAGCGAGGGGCTCCGAATATTCACCACACTCAACCCGGCTATTCAGTATGCCGCTGAGTATGCCGTTACCGATACCTTGCCGAGGCTGGCCAGTGGCGACGCCGCCGAAGCACTGGAAGCGACCCTTGTAGTCACCGCCAAGGATACCGGTGAGGTACTGGCCATCGTGGGTGGGAAAGACCCACAGTTTGCAGGATTCAACCGGGCTTTGGATGCTAATCGCCTGATTGGGTCGCTGATTAAACCATTCACCTACCTCACCGCGCTGGAGCAACCGGAGCGCTATACCTTGATGACGCCGGTGTTGGACAAGTCGTTCACCCTCGAATTTGACGACGGGCGGCGCTGGGAGCCAAAAAACTACGATGGCAAGGAGCGGGGCGAAGTTCCCTTGCATCGTGCTCTTTCGAAGTCCTATAACCTTCCGGCGGTTCGGGTAGGGTTGGATGTTGGCGTTCCGGCCGTTCGTAAGACCTTGCGAGCCTTTGGTGTCGTCACGCCCATTTCTGACTACCCCTCCATGCTGCTGGGCTCGGTTTCCATGAGCCCCGTAACAGTCGCCCAGATCTATCAGGGGCTGGCCACCTCCGGGTTTAATACCCCTTTGCGCACTATTCGGGAGGTGACGGATTCCCGAGGGAATGTGCTTTCGCGCTATAGGCTAGAAGTGGATCAGGTCGCAGACCCGGCCGCAGTGCATCTGGTGCAGTACGCCATGCAGGAAACCATGCAGGAAGGGACTGGGCGTTCGGCTTATTATTCGGTTCCCAAAGAGCTGACGCTTGCTGGGAAAACGGGAACAACGGATGACGGTCGTGATTCCTGGTTTGCGGGGTTCAGCGGTGATTTACTGGCAGTTGCCTGGGTAGGGCGGGACGATAATGGCCCGACGGCATTGACCGGTGCCACCGGGGCCCTGCCGGTGTGGTCGCGATTCATGGCGCAGGTGCCACAACATGGGTTTTCACCGGTGGTACCCGATGGCGTGAATTATCACTGGGTAAACCCCGAAAAGCAGGCATTAACCGATGAGTATTGCGATAATGCGCGCCTTCTGCCGTTTATAGCGGGTAGCGAGCCGACACAGACTGTGTCCTGTTCTGGTACCTTTGAGCGGAAAATTCGAGGTTGGTTTGAAGGATTGTTCCAATGAGTAGGCAAGGTGTTATTCATGCAGGTATGTTGGCGGCTCTTCTGAGCGTGGCGGGCTGTGCCTCCGGCCCGGGTGGTTCTATTTACGTGCCCGCAGGGGGCGGCTCGCGCGCGCCGGAACCACCACAGACGGCTGAAGACAAAGAGGAATCGCAGGTCTGGCGCAAAAGCGAACAGGCTGAAGGCCAGGAGCCAAGTCAGCGGCCTCAGCGCAGTAATAAACCGAGTTATCAGGATGCCGGGGACGACCTTTCCCCCGCGGCCCTTGGCTTGGTTCGTGAAGCGGACAATCTTTTAAAAAACGGTGACGCTCAAGGAGCCATTGTGCGGCTGGAGCGTGCGCAGCGGATCGCGCCTAGATCGGCAGAGATATACTTTAAATTGTCGGAAGCGTATGTGGCCGGTAACAAATTTGGGCCTGCAGAGCAGTTTACCTTGAAGGGGTTATCGCTGGCGGGGAATGATGCTCGGCTGCAGCGTGCGGGCTGGCTGTTGCTGGCGGATATCCGCCGGGCTAGGGGTAACGTGGCCGGGGCCAATCAGGCAGAAGAAAGGGCGTCTAACCTTTAATAAATGCAGTGCTGAACGCCTGCCCGAAGTGCTCTCCGGGCGGGCGTTAGTTACGCTTACAGCCCGGCGTTCTTCAGCCGGTTGGCGTGCTGCTTGTATACCGCCTTAGGGTCTGTCTCAAACAGGCTGTGAAGCCCCAGCAGTTGGTTAACTTCATCCAAGTGGTTCATGAAGTAGTTGTCGCGGATTACCTTACCGAAGTGGTTACTGCAACGGCCTACTAAACCATCATTTTGCTCTAGTCCATAAGCCAAGCGAGTTACGCCCAGCAACACATCTGAAGGATCCAGCATGTTGGTTAGAACGCCGGTGCCGCCCCAAGAGTAGAAACGGATGCCATTCTCTGAATAGGTGCCTTCACCGCATGCAGAGGACGGGATACCTGCAGGCGCAAGCTGATTGAAATCGGCACTACCCTGTGTAGTCAACGACTGTAAGCTGGCACTTGTATCTTGGTCGAATCCGCCATCGGACATCAAGTCGATAAGGCCGCCCAAGGCGTTACCTAGAGTGCCAACAAAGCCCTCAGCCGGTGAATCATGGAGGAGGTCTGCTACTGCGGCTCCCTTGTTTGGTGCGCCAACCGTGGTTACGGACGCAACCAGATCTGGACGAACAGCCGATATATAACGCGCAGTAGGGCCGCCATGGCTATGACCGATCAGGTTAACCTTGCCGTGAACGGCCGCGATGGCCTCCACTTGTGGCAGCAAGGCTTCGCCGCGAGCGACGGTGCTATCCAGTGCCTGAACTTGGGTGGTGTAAACCTCCGCACCATTCTTGCGCAAATCCTCTGCGATGCCATACCAGTAATCCACACCGGCGACGGAATCAAAGCCGAACATGCCGTGAACCAGCACTACTGGGTACTGAGTATCTGTGTAGCCGGAAGGTTCGGCATTCCACCACCAGGCTGCTGAGGGGGCCGACCAAGCAACGGTCAGGGCGAGTGTCATTGTTTTAATCCAGATTTTCATTGTTTTTCCTACAGTTTGAGATTGTGTTTGTTATTCAAACTGCGGCCAACCTAACGGGTTGTACCCAGATAATGCGTACCTGTGCCGTACGTGTGAATGTAACGGCTTGAGGCCTCTGTTTGCTGACTTCTATATTGTATTTGTTAGGTTCATGCCGGCAGAGCATCTCTAAAGATCCACAGAGATGTGGCCATAATTTGATCAGAAGGGAGGGCAAGTCAACGGCAGAAGAGGCAAATGTGATTTATTGGCCGTGAAAGTGTGACGATGTTCGCGAAACTAGCCCAGCAGGACATGTTAGTGCGTCAGATCCTGCTGGGAACCCGTTCGGAAAACTGTCAGTTTCGCCTTTTAAAGGGAGGCCATTACTTTTTTCGCAGCTACGACCGTATCGTCAATGTCCTTATCGGTCAGTGCAGCGCTGGTGAAGCCAGCCTCAAATGCGGACGGAGCCAGGTAAATGCCCTCTTTTAGCATGCCCTGGAAGAACTTCTTAAAGCGTTCTACATCGCATTTCATTACCTGGTCAAAGCGAGTGATACTGGGCTCTTCTGTGAAGAAGAAACCAAACATCGCGCCTGCGCCCTGAACCGCTAAGGGAATGCCTGTCGCATCTGCAGAAGCTTTCAAGCCGTCACGTAACTTACGGGTTTTTTGAGTTAGGCGATCATGAAAGCCTGGTTCTGAAATGGCGTTCAGCGTGGCAAGACCGGCACACATGGCCAGTGGATTGCCGCTGAGTGTGCCGGCTTGGTAAACCGGCCCGAGCGGGGAGATGTGCTCCATGATTTCTCGCTTGCCACCGAAGGCGCCAACAGGCAACCCGCCGCCGATAATCTTGCCTAGGGCCGTCAGGTCAGGAGTTACGCCGTACAGCTCTTGAGCCCCGCCCAGTGATACCCGAAATCCGCTCATCACCTCGTCGAAAATCAGCACGGTTCCGTGCTCATCGCAGACCTCTCTAAGCGCTTCCAAGAAGCCCGGAACCGGGGGGATGCAGTTCATGTTTCCCGCAACCGGCTCTACGATAATGGCGGCAATCTGGTCGCCCATTTCTTTGAACGTTTCACGCACGCCATCGATATCATTGAAATCCAGAGTAAGCGTGAGCTCTGCCAAACAGGCGGGTATGCCGGGTGAATTGGGCACGCCCAGGGTCAGTGCGCCGGAGCCGGCCTTCACAAGCAGTGAGTCCACGTGCCCGTGGTAGCAGCCTTCAAATTTTACGATCTTGTCGCGCCCGGTGTAGCCGCGGGCTAGGCGTATAGCACTCATGGTGGCTTCTGTGCCAGAGTTCACCATGCGTACCAGGTCAATAGAAGGTACCAACTCGCAAACTTTGCGAGCCATATCGGTTTCGATTGAGGTGGGGGCGCCGTAGCCAATCCCAAGATCCACCTGAGCGTGCAAGGCATCTTTGATGCGTTGGTCCGAGTGGCCAAGAATCATCGGGCCCCAAGAACCAATGTAATCGATGTAGCGTTGGCCGTCCTCGTCGTAAAGATATGCGCCGTTAGCATGTTTAAAAAAGATGGGGGTGCCGCCCACTCCACGAAATGCACGAACCGGAGAGTTAACACCACCGGGAATGTATTTTTGAGCCTCTTCGAACAGGGTTTCGGAGTGCGTCATTTGTGAGAGCTCCAGTTATCGGGGGATTGAAAAAGTGGGTGGTGGCTGGCAAACAGCCTCTGAAATGTTTTTGCCTTTTGTTCTGTCGCCTCGGGGCTGCCCCCGAAAAGCCCGCCGGCAACCGCCAGCAAGTCAGCACCTGCGCGGATGAGCAGCTCACCGTTCTGTGTGGTGATGCCGCCGATCGCGGTAACTGGCCGGTTGAAGCGTTTTGCTTTGGCCAGTATATCGGTTGAAGCTGCCGAAGCTTCGGGCTTAGTTGAAGATGTAAAAAAGCGGCCAAAAGCCAGATAGTCTGCGCCTGCGTCTATCGCTGTTTGTGCCAGTGCGAGATCCGCATGGCAGGTAATACCGATGATGGCATTATCTCCAAGCAGGCAACGCGCCTCTGCTGCAGAGCCATCTGTTTGGCCCAAGTGTACGCCTGCTGCGCCTACCCGCTTGGCAAGTTCCACGTCGTCGTTAATGAGCAGTGGAACGCCGGCAGCAGCGCATATTGATTGGAGGTTTCTTGCCTGTGCAAGGCGTTCTGCGGTGGGCGCTAATTTCTCACGGTATTGTACCATCACCGTACCGCCGCGAATCGCCGCCTCCACGGAAGCAATCAATGTCGCCGGAGGTGTAAGTTGGCTGTCGGTAATCGCGTAAAGCCCTATTGGGACGCGCGTGTTCATCGTTCCCACAGAATGCCTCGATCTGGAACTGGCTGGCCCTTGCCCACCGCAAGAGCGTGCAAAATGGTACGGTGCACATAGTTCTGAGCCTGGGCAATTGCGGCGCGGGGCGAAAGCCCCTGAGCTCGCCCGGCCGCAATCGCGGCTGCAAGCGTGCAGCCAGTACCGTGATACTCGCCGCCAATGCGCTCGATATCCCACGTCATGGGCGTAGGCGAATGGTTATAAAGTGTATTGGTGATGCGTATACCCGTGCCATGCCCGCCAGTTGCAAGCACCGATGTGCAGCCTTTCTCGAGCAGTTTGCGCGCAGCCTCGTCCGCGTTATCACTTTCCCCCAGTAGTGCCAACTCTATGCCGTTAGGGGTGATCATTTCGGCCAGTGGAAATAGCCGCTCTTTCATGGTGGCAAGCAGCTCGTCATCGGCCAAATCACCGCCGCCCGCTGCCTTGATTACCGGGTCGGTTATAACCGGAATGTCCGGGTACTTGCCGAGGAACTCCACCAGTACTTCCACTACCGCTGAGTTGCCCAAGGCGCCGGTTTTAATCGCGTGTATGGGGGCGTCCTCAGAGATGCACCTAAGTTGCTGGCGAATCAGTTCCGGGTTAACAGCTTCGGCACCGTATACATTCCGGGTGTCCTGAACGGTCAGGCAGGAGAGCACCGGCAACGGGTGACATCCCAGTGACGTGATGGCCTGAATGTCAGCCTGAATGCCGGCACCACCGGACGGATCCAGGCCGGAGAGAACAAGAACCTGAGGGCGGGTGTAGTGTGAGATGGCTAAAACTCCCTAGAAAGGTTTAACGACGGCGAGAATAACAACGGCTAGCAGAACGAAAACCGGCAGCTCATTGAACCAGCGATAGAATACGTGCCCGCGAGTGTTGCCGTCGTCGCGAAACACCTTAACCAGGTGTCCGCAATAAAAGTGATAAACGATCAGCAGTGCGACGAGCACCAGCTTCGCGTGGAGCCAGCCCTGGCTGAAGTAGCCTGATACATTGTAGCTAAGCAACCAAATGCCAAATATGACAGTGGCAATCATCGAAGGTGTGGTAATACCCCGATAGAGCTTCCGCTCCATGATTTTGAAACGCTCGCGCCCCGGCTCATCCTCACAGGCGGCATGGTAAACAAACAGTCTTGGCAAATAAAAGATGCCGGCAAACCAGCACACCAGAGAAATTATGTGAAAGGCCTTAACCCACAGCATTGGTCAGCTCCGTCGATATTGGTAATAGCTTTCGATATCAGATTTAAGCACTACGCCATAAACCCTTTGAATCATTGGCGCCACATGGCGCTGCACATACAGGGCCTCTGCGCTGGTAGCGTCAAACTCGTGCAACGCCTCTTCGAGCGTGGCTTGGTATTGTACCGGTGCAATATCACGCCGGTTAGCCGGGATGTCCATCAGATCAATGGATTCGATTGGCTCACCCGCCTCTTCAGCCGCCATCTCCTCAGCGTCTTCCAAGTAGCGGGCCAGATCAACTGCGGGTAGCAGAGATGTAGGGCCGTTTTTGCCCTCGACTATCAGCCATTTAGGTTCCGCTTTAAGGGCTTTTCGGGCCTCTTCAACCGTCAGGTGTCGATTAATGCGAAGAACACCCTTATCCATGATTGCCGCCACGGACACCCGGCGCAAGGCCTGGATAACTGGCGAACTTTGATAGCTCAGGCCCTGGCTTTTCAGTACGGTCAGGAACAGTGACTTCTTCCCGAATGCTTCACTGGTGATCAGTGTGGCGGTGGTAATAACCAGCATGCCAGGGAGAATTATGTTGGGGTTGCGAGTTAGTTCTAACAACGCCATAAGCGCCGCCAAAGGTGCTTGCAACACTGCGCCCATCATCGCTCCCATTCCGAGCATGGCGTAAAATCCAACGGACGAGGCATGGCCAGGTATAACCTCCGCGCCAATCAGTCCTAGAGCCCCGCCAAGCGTTGCGCCCATGAATAGCGTTGGGCCGATAATGCTGCTGGGCATGCCCAAACCAACCGTTAGGGCGGTAATCACGAGTTTCGCCACCCCTGCACTGAGCAAAAGCCAGAAGCCTAATTCGCCATTAATGGTCGCGTTGACGGTGTCGTAGCCAATTCCCATGGTCTGGGGCACCAACACAGCGACAGGCACCATGAGCGCGCCGGCAATAATGACACGGAGCAGAATCGGCCGGTGATTGAATCGCCCCATGGAATCAACCAGATGTATAAACAGCGCCGCCGAAACGCCAATTATGACTGCAAGGACCAGAATCCAGGGTATCTCAAGTAGCGAATTCATAGTCAGTGCAGGAACGCTGAAGGCGGGCTCCGTGCCATACCCAACCTGCGTTACTACCGCCGCGCTGACAGAGGCAAGCACAATGGGTGTAAAGCCCGCGATGGTGTACTCCATCATCACCACTTCCATAGCGAAAATGACTCCCGAAATGGGGGTGTTGAACGATGCGGAAATAGCGGCCGCGCAGCCGCAGGCCACAAGAGTGCGGATGCTATTATTAGGCAGTCGCATCCACTGCCCCATCAAGCTTGAAAACGCAGCTCCCAAATGCACGGCTGGCCCTTCACGGCCCGCCGATTGCCCGGTAACAACGGTTGTAACGCCCACGATGAATTGAATAAAGGCGCTTTTGGCGGAGATGTAACCTTGATGGTAGTTTAGGCGTTCCATGACATGAACGACGCCAACTTTGCGATCCTGGGTGGCAAGACGGTGTAAAAAAAGACCCAGACCAAGAGCCCCGACGAACGGCAGCAACCCTCGGGTGAGAATGTCCAGGTTCTCGAATGTTTCAGAGGCATAAACTTCAGAGCCGTCCCCCGGCAGGAAATACTCAAGGGGCCACTCGATCGCGAGGCGGAAGATCAGAATAACGCCGCCAGTCACTAGGCCAGATAGCAGACCTAGTACGGCGAGTTGGGGTAACGAGTCGACGCCAGAAAGCCTGCGCGAAAAGACATTAACCAAGTTTTCTCTAATCTCATGCCAAGTTTTTTTCATGGATGCCGGTATTCCGGTGGTCTGCCAAAGGGTTTCTCACAACATTGTAACTGTCGCCCTGTAAGCTGCAATAAGTCGTTGGTTTATCATGCTAGACTAAACTATTAAACTCCCAAATCCTGATACGAATACGCTGGAGAGCAAGTTGATTAAAGTAGGTATCGTAGGTGGCACCGGGTATACCGGCGTCGAACTGCTCAGAATCCTCGCCGTTCATCCGGACGTTACGGTTAGCTGTATTACCTCAAGGTCGGAGGCCGGGATGCCAGTGTCCGATCTGTTCCCGAACCTCCGTGGACATTTTGATCTGGCCTACTCAGAGCCGGATCCTAGCGTTTTGGCTGCGTGCGATCTTGTGTTTTTTGCAACACCCCACGGCGTTGCTATGCGAATGATTCCGGAACTGATGGCATCTGGTGTGCGAGTTGTTGATCTCTCGGCGGACTTCCGCCTTAAGGATTTGCAGGTTTGGTCTGAGTGGTACGGCATGCCCCATGAAGCGCCGGAGTGGGTTGAAAAGGCGGTATACGGGTTGCCTGAAGTCGCTCGCGATGAAATCTCCAAGGCGCAACTGGTTGCTAATCCTGGGTGTTACCCCACGGCGGTGCAACTTGGTTTTCTGCCCCTATTGGAGCAAGGCTTGATTGATCCGTCGCGGCTTATTGCCGATGCGAAATCCGGTTCCAGCGGCGGTGGCCGGCAGGGTAAAATCGGCATGTTGCACGGTGAGGTAGGAGAAAGCTTTAAGGCCTATGGTGCGTCGGGTCATCGCCATCTACCCGAAATTCGCCAGGGCTTGTCTGAGGCTGCAGGCGTTGCGACAGGCGTTACATTTGTGCCGCACCTTATCCCGATGATCCGCGGCATTGAGGCAACTCTGTACGCGGAACTGAAGAATCCGGCTGATTTCGATCGTCTACAGTTGCTGTTTGAAGAGCGTTATCGTAATGAGCCATTTGTTGATGTAATGCCTTTCGGTAGCCATCCGGAAACTCGAAGTGTCCGGGGCGCCAACTTGTGCCGTATGGCGTTGCATCGCCAGGAGCAAAGTAACGTTGTTATCATCTCCTCAGTAATTGACAACCTCGTAAAAGGTGCAGCGGGCCAGGCAGTCCAGAACATGAATATTATGTTTGGCCTCAAAGAAACCTTGGGTCTTGAAGCCCCTGCATTGCTGCCTTAAGGATCACCTGTGAGTGAACAACGCAAGCCGGCCGAGGAATATGTTGTTATCCGCCATCGGCCGGGATACAAGTTGAAGCGAACGTTGATTCTGCTGGCGTTCACGATTATTGCTGCGGCCGCCGGTTATGCTGCTGGGCTTGCGCAGGGTGGCTTTCGCTTCACCAGTGCGGAGGCTTCTAACGAGCGATTGGAAGATCAAGCCGCGACGTTGAAAACCCGTTATCGCGAGGCCCGACAGCAACTGGTTAATCTTGAACGTGGCAAGCTGATCGATGAGCAGGCGCTGAACCAGGCTCGGGAAATTATTGTTGAGTTGGAAACCCGCACTGGCGATTTGAAGTCTGATCTTACGTTCTATAAAAATATCATGGCGCCATCCGAGACCAGCAAGGGGTTGCAGGTTGATCGCTTTTCACTGGCCAGCGACCGCGAGGCTGACGTTTATAACTTTAAATTGGTGCTGACACAGGTTGGCAACAACAAGAGCTATATTTCCGGCGTCGTGGCCGTCAACATAATCGGTAAGCGTGGTGATGAGAAAGAAATCATCGCACTGCGCGATCTGTCTCAGGACATTGAAGATCTCGGCGTAAAATTCCGCTTTCGGTATTTTCAGGACGTGGAGGGTAAACTGGCGCTGCCTGACGGTTTCGAGCCATTCGAAGTGCAGGTGGTTGCCCAAGCCGAAGGAAGCAAATCCTCGCAGGCTGAACGCACATTCAACTGGGATGATTTAACGGAGAATTAAAGATGCTTGGCAAGAAAAAGCAGAAACAGAAGCCCCGCCGGCCCACTGGCAACTTTGACACACTGATTTCATCACGTACTACCGTAGAAGGCGATATACACTTTTCTGGTGGTTTGCATGTAGATGGCCATATTCGCGGCAAGGTGCTGGCTGAGGAGGGCAGTGATGCTGTCTTGCGGGTCTCGGAGGTCGGTGAGATTACCGGCGACATATCGGCACCGCATGTGATCATCAACGGCACTGTTAACGGCGATGTATATGCGACGGCTCACCTTGAGCTGGCAGAAAAGGCCGCTATTAACGGCAGCGTTTACTATAACCTCATCCAGATGGCCATGGGGTCGTCAGTAAATGGCAATCTTGTTCATCAGCGTGAATCTTCCGGGCTGCTAACCCAAGATAAAACGCCGACAGACGATGCTTTGCCCGATGCGGGGTTCGGCGAGCCATCGGAAGAGGATGGTGGAAAATCCGAATAGTTGATTGTTTTAGTCAGGAATACCATAATCACTTAAGTTGTATCAGGTAATCTGGAGGCGAACTTGAGTGTAGTTCAGCAGCAAATGGCAGCACCGCTGTTTTTCAGCGACAGTGCGGTCAATAAAGTACGTGAACTGGTTGAGGAGGAGGGTAACTCCGATCTCAGGCTGCGGGTGTTTGTCACGGGTGGTGGCTGTTCCGGGTTTCAATACGGGTTCTCATTCGATGAAAGCCAGGATGAGGAAGATACAGTTGTTGCACGGGACGGTGCGACTCTGTTGATCGATCCGATGAGCTACCAATACCTGGTGGGAGCCACCGTCGATTATCAAGAAGGACTGCAGGGTTCCCAGTTTGTGGTACAAAACCCCAATGCCAGTTCTACCTGTGGTTGCGGAAGCTCGTTCACCATTTGAGTTTTGCTAGTGGCCTGCACCCGGAGAATACATCTAGGGTTCAGGCGGGGTAGATGGCGCCAAGTATCCGGGGGCCTTTAGCTCCGGTCACTTCTGGTAGATTTCCCGGCTTGCGTTCCATCGTTTGTCGGGCCAGCCATGCAAACGCCGTTGGCTCCACCCATTGAGGGTCAAGGCCCAGCTCGTCGGTATTGAGCACACGAATGGGGCTAAGGGCTTGAGAAAGCTCCCTCATCAGCAGCCGGTTACGCGTACCCCCTCCGCAAGCATAAACCGCCATACCTGGCGACTGAGGCATTTGCCGAACGACCGTGATCACTGACAGCTGGAGCAGTGTGCGCTGAACGTCTTCCGGCCGGGTTTTACTGTGCCGCAGCACCAGAGTTTTGACCCATTCGAGATTAAATTTCTCTTTCCCTGTGCTTTTTGGCGGCAGACGCTCGAAGTAAGCATCTGAGAGCATATCGCTTAGCAGCGCCTGGTCGACTATCCCCTCTTGGGCCCACTGACCATGTTCATCGTAGGCGCGGCCGGTTTGTTCATGGCACCAGGCATCCATCAGCGCGTTTGCGGGGCCTGTGTCGAATCCTGTTACCGGGCTGTCTTGGTCAGAAGGAATCCAAGTAATGTTGGCGATGCCACCGAGATTCAGTATGCACCTGTCTTCGCTTTCGGAGCCAAAGAAATGCTGGTGGAAAGCTGGCACCAGTGGAGCGCCCTGCCCGCCTGCGGCCATGTCCCGGCTACGAAAGTCCCCCACGGTTGTGACACTGGTCTTTTCCGCAATGATAGAGGGATTGCCTACCTGAAGAGAGAAGCGGCCAAGGCCTGAAGGTTGGTGACGCAGAGTTTGCCCGTGGCTTCCGATCGCACGAATCGAGGATCTTTCTATACCGGATTTGCGGATTAGGTTTTCCGCAGCGTCTGCAAAAAGGGTTCCCGTTAGTGTATCAAGCTCACCTACTTCATCAGGTGTTGCCTGGTTCTGGCTTGCAAGGACCAAGCGTTGGCGCAAGTTTTCGGGGTAGGGGGTGGAGAGTGCTTCGTGAATACGGACAGTTTTTTCCTGGAAAGACACCAGCACGGCGTCTATGCCGTCCATGCTGGTGCCGGACATCAACCCGATCCAGGTATCCATGGGCCTCAGTCTTCCGAGGCTAGGGCAGCAAGGTGCTGGTAGTTGTTTCTGAAAGCTTCAAACTGCGCAACCTGCAGCGTTGTAGCACTCTTGAATCGAGCCATTTCAGAGGCTGGGATTGGCTGAGCGTCTGGCAGCTTTACGGTTCGGGAGTTGCGCGGTGAGCCATTAACCCGAAACTCGTAGTGCAGGTGTGCCCCGGTTACCATTCCAGATGAGCCAACATATCCGATAGTGTCTCCTTGCTTTACCCGTGCCCCCGTTTTCATGCCTTTGCCGATCCGGCTCATGTGCGCGTACAGAGTAGTAATGTTGTCGCCGTGCTTCAGAACGACTGTGCGACCATAGCCACCTTTCCAGCCGGAGAACTGAACTCTGCCATTGCCCGCTGCCTTGATTGGAGAGCCCGTAGGCGCGGCATAATCTGTGCCTTCGTGGGGGCGGACAACATCCAGAACCGGATGGCGGCGCTGCAGATTAAACGAAGAAGAAATGCGTGCACTGATCGGCGTACGTAAAAAAGCCTTGCGCATGCTTCTGCCATTGGCCGCATAGTAGTCACTGTCGCCATTGCTGTCTGTATACAGCAGAGCAATGTTTTCCTCGCCCCGATTTATAAAACGGGCCGACAGGATGCGGCCGGTGCTGAACTTTTCTCCGTCGAGATACAGTTCCTCATAAACCACCTCAAACCGATCGCCTTTGCGGACATCGTAGACAAAATCTATATCCCAGCCGAATATTCCGGCAAATTCCATTGTCAGCCGATCGTTAAGCCCGGCTTCGCGAGCTGCGAGGTAAAGCGAGCCGTCAATCGTGCCTGAAGCAAATGCTGGCTTAGGCTCGGGTTCCCGCATTTCCGTTTGGCCTTTAAATGACTCTTCCTGCTTCTCGATCTTCAGCGTTTCCAGCAAGCTGCGCTTGAGTTCAACCGAAGTAAGATTGCCTTCACTATTAGTCGCAAAGCGGATGGTCTCGCCAGCATAGAGGCGCTGCAATTTATCTGCCTCTCCCTCGCCGTGAATAACAGAAAGCATTATGCCGTCATTAAACCCCGCCTTCTTAAAGAGAGAAGACAGAGTGTCGCCTGATTTGATATCGAACGTTTGCCAGTCCAAACCTGATGTCAGCTCGAGATTAGACTGCTCCGGCACTTGCGGTGCTGCCTCAGGCTGAACCTCGGCAACGGATTGCTCAGGAGAAGTTTTGAGTTTTTGCTGCGGCTTTTGCGAGATGATCTTCGACGCGCTCCCCTGTTCAAGATCCAGGGTGTAGGACATTCGTTTGGCCTCAACACCCGCGCTGGGGCTCATCAGAATGGCGGCGGTCACTACAACGGTTGCAGCGGCAGCAATGGTAATGTGTGTTTTTGGGAGCATTTTCAGCACGTATCGCATCCGTTTTAATCGGTATTCCGGCAGCTTGTGCTACCTAGTTAAAGCTGTTGTTCAGGTGTATACCAACAGAATACCGTATAAAAAGTATGTGGAACAGCGCGGAACATTACGGTTGTTGCGCTGCCGGTCGGATTTATTGTGGCGTCATTGATATAATGCGCACGCCCAGACTGCATAGTTTTGTTTAAAAACTGAGCATTTGTACTTTAGCAGGGCGCCGGGTAACGCACAGATTTCTTTTGTTGAAGTCTGTAACTGATAATTTGTGACACTGACTGGGGATGATGAATACATGGCATCTATTGATGAAGCGCTAGCCGTTATCAAGCGAGGCGTAAACGAGCTGATACCCGAAGATGATTTGATCGCCAAGCTGAAGGAAGGTCGCCCTTTGCGTATCAAGGCGGGCTTCGACCCTACGGCCCCTGATCTTCATCTCGGTCACACGGTGCTCATCAATAAGCTGCGGCAGTTTCAGGACCTTGGTCATGAGGTTATCTTTCTGATTGGGGATTTCACTGGGAAGATGGGTGATCCTTCAGGTAAGAGTGTCACCCGACCTCCGTTGACGGATGAGCAAGTAGCTCAGAACGCGATTACCTATAAGGAGCAGGTGTTCAAGATTTTGGATCGCGAGAAAACTCGCGTTGTCTTCAACTCTGAGTGGATGAGTAAAATGACTGCCGCGGACATGATCCGGCTGGCAGGTCAGTATACGGTTGCCCGAATGCTGGAGCGCGATGATTTTACCAACCGCTACCGTGCAGAGCAGCCTATAGCGATTCACGAGTTTCTCTACCCGTTGATACAGGGTTACGATTCCGTGGCGCTAGAGGCGGATGTTGAGTTGGGTGGTACAGATCAGAAGTTCAATCTTCTGATGGGGCGCATTCTGCAAAAAAATTATGGCCAGTCTCCCCAGGCGGTGTTAACCATGCCGATCCTTGAGGGGTTGGATGGCGTTCAGAAAATGTCCAAGTCTTTGGGCAACTACATAGGCGTGAATGACTCACCCGGTGAGATGTACACCAAATTGCTTTCCGTTCCTGATGAACTGCTTTGGCGTTACTTTGAGCTTCTGAGTTTTCGCCCACTTTCAGAGGTGAGCGAGTTCCATAAGGCGGTAGATGAGGGAGCTAATCCCCAGGACTACAAAAAGCTCCTCGCAGAAGAGATCATTACTCGCTTCCATAATGCAGAGGCGGCGCAAACTGCTCACAAGTCTGCGGGCAATCGGGTGGCGCTGGGGGAAATCCCTGAAAACATACCCGATGTGACCGTTTCACTTGATGGGCAGTCCGGCATGCTCATGCCCGCAGTGCTACGCTTATCCGGTCTTGTAAAAAATGGCGCGACAGCCCGCGACGTGCTGAGTCGCGGGGCTGTGTTCGTGGACGGTCAGAAGTTTGAGGGCGATCGAACCTTTGTAGAGGGGGATCGTTGCGTGATACAGGCCGGAAAGAAGAAAATTGCCCGGGTATTGATCGCGGATTGAACGATTTCAGGTCATTTTGAGGTTTTTCAAAATGGCCGTTGACAGATCTGCGTGTGTCTGTAGAATGCGCATCTCGGTCGAGGGACGCACCGCTGAGGCGGGGAGTTCCGAGAACGGCAACTGTTTGAAAGTATTGAAGAAAACGAATTTCAAGTTTCTTTAATTAAGCAGTTGACAGGGTAGCGAAACGATGTATAATTCGCCTCCTTGATTGAGCCACGGCTCAAACGCTCTTTAACAAATTAACCAAGTAATTCGTGTGGGCGCTGGCTGGAGTATTTCGACAAGAAATACCAAGGCAAGCGACTCGTCGAACATTGAGTTTTGTCTTGAGCAAGAATTGAGATCTTCGGATCTTGTATGATTTAAACTGAAGAGTTTGATCATGGCTCAGATTGAACGCTGGCGGCAGGCTTAACACATGCAAGTCGAGCGGAAACGAAGGTAGCTTGCTACCAGGCGTCGAGCGGCGGACGGGTGAGTAATGCTTAGGAATCTGCCCAGTAGTAGGGGATAGCCCGGGGAAACTCGGATTAATACCGTATACGCCCTTTTGGGGAAAGCAGGGGATCTTCGGACCTTGCGCTATTGGATGAGCCTAAGTCGGATTAGCTAGTTGGTGGGGTAATGGCTCACCAAGGCAACGATCCGTAGCTGGTCTGAGAGGATGATCAGCCACATCGGGACTGAGACACGGCCCGAACTCCTACGGGAGGCAGCAGTGGGGAATATTGGACAATGGGCGCAAGCCTGATCCAGCCATGCCGCGTGTGTGAAGAAGGCTTTCGGGTTGTAAAGCACTTTCAGTGAGGAGGAAGGCCTTAAGTTTAATACGCTTGAGGATTGACGTCACTCACAGAAGAAGCACCGGCTAACTCCGTGCCAGCAGCCGCGGTAATACGGAGGGTGCAAGCGTTAATCGGAATTACTGGGCGTAAAGCGCGCGTAGGTGGTTGAGTAAGCGAGATGTGAAAGCCCCGGGCTTAACCTGGGAACGGCACTTCGAACTGCTCGGCTAGAGTGTGGTAGAGGGTAGTGGAATTTCCTGTGTAGCGGTGAAATGCGTAGATATAGGAAGGAACACCAGTGGCGAAGGCGGCTACCTGGACCAACACTGACACTGAGGTGCGAAAGCGTGGGGAGCAAACAGGATTAGATACCCTGGTAGTCCACGCCGTAAACGATGTCAACTAGCCGTTGGGGATCTTGAATCCTTAGTGGCGCAGCTAACGCACTAAGTTGACCGCCTGGGGAGTACGGCCGCAAGGTTAAAACTCAAATGAATTGACGGGGGCCCGCACAAGCGGTGGAGCATGTGGTTTAATTCGACGCAACGCGAAGAACCTTACCTGGCCTTGACATGCAGAGAACTTTCCAGAGATGGATTGGTGCCTTCGGGAACTCTGACACAGGTGCTGCATGGCCGTCGTCAGCTCGTGTCGTGAGATGTTGGGTTAAGTCCCGTAACGAGCGCAACCCCTATCCCTATTTGCTAGCAGTTCGGCTGAGAACTCTAGGGAGACTGCCGGTGACAAACCGGAGGAAGGTGGGGATGACGTCAGGTCATCATGGCCCTTACGGCCAGGGCTACACACGTGCTACAATGGTGCGTACAGAGGGTTGCAAACCCGCGAGGGGGAGCTAATCTCACAAAACGCATCGTAGTCCGGATCGGAGTCTGCAACTCGACTCCGTGAAGTCGGAATCGCTAGTAATCGTGAATCAGAATGTCACGGTGAATACGTTCCCGGGCCTTGTACACACCGCCCGTCACACCATGGGAGTGGATTGCACCAGAAGTGGTTAGTCTAACCTTCGGGAGGACGATCACCACGGTGTGGTTCATGACTGGGGTGAAGTCGTAACAAGGTAGCCCTAGGGGAACCTGGGGCTGGATCACCTCCTTAAACGAAGTTGAAGCTTCGGTCAGAGTCCACACGAATTACTTGGTTAATTGTAAAGAGAGCAAGGGTCTGTAGACCCGACGGTCTTGTCAGTGACAAGCAAAACCGGGTCTGTAGCTCAGTTGGTTAGAGCGCACCCCTGATAAGGGTGAGGTCGGTGGTTCAAATCCACCCAGACCCACCAAATGGGGCTATAGCTCAGCTGGGAGAGCGCCTGCCTTGCACGCAGGAGGTCAGCAGTTCGATCCTGCTTAGCTCCACCATTATTTACCTGACTTCGGTCAGTGTACAGAAACAAGTATTTCAGTTTAGCGTCTGCTAAGTCTGAAGTTTTTCTTTCTGATCACTGGGTCAGATTTGCTCTTTAACAAATTGGATGAGATAGAACACGAAGACTTTTTCTCATAATCTCCGAGAGAAAGTGTTCAATGTGATAACGATTTTTTCAAGCGTTATCCGGTGTTGTCGTTGAAGTGGTTGTTATATCACGTCAAGGCACTGTCTCCACGTATTGGCCCCCTGGTTTACCAGGATGTTGATCCATGGAGAGCAGTTGTCTTGGGGTTATATAGTCAAGCAACTAAGCGCATACGGTGGATGCCTTGGCAGTCAGAGGCGATGAAAGACGTGGAAGCCTGCGATAAGGTTCGGGGAGCTGGCAAACAAGCTGTGATCCGGGCATTTCTGAATGGGGAAACCCACCTAGTTTCGGCTAGGTATCTTGCACTGAATACATAGGTGTAAGAGGCGAACCGGGGGAACTGAAACATCTAAGTACCCCGAGGAAAAGAAATCAACCGAGATTCCCTAAGTAGCGGCGAGCGAACGGGGACTAGCCCTTAAGCTAGACAACTGGTAGGAGAAGGCTCTGGAAAGTGCCGCCATAGTGGGTGATAGCCCCGTATCCGAAACCTGAGTCTAGTGAAATCGAGTAGGACGGGACACGTGATATCCTGTCTGAATATGGGGGGACCATCCTCCAAGGCTAAATACTCCTGACTGACCGATAGTGAACCAGTACCGTGAGGGAAAGGCGAAAAGAACCCCTGTGAGGGGAGTGAAATAGATCCTGAAACCGTATGCGTACAAGCAGTCGGAGCAGACTTGTTCTGTGACGGCGTACCTTTTGTATAATGGGTCAGCGACTTATGTTCAGTGGCGAGGTTAACCGTTTAGGGGAGCCGTAGGGAAACCGAGTCTGAATAGGGCGATTTAGTCGCTGGGCATAGACCCGAAACCGGGCGATCTATCCATGAGCAGGTTGAAGGTTGAGTAACATCAACTGGAGGACCGAACCCACTGTCGTTGAAAAGCTAGGGGATGACTTGTGGATCGGAGTGAAAGGCTAATCAAGCCCGGAGATAGCTGGTTCTCCCCGAAAGCTATTTAGGTAGCGCCTCGGACGAATACCACAGGGGGTAGAGCACTGTTTCGGCTAGGGGGTCATCCCGACTTACCAACCCGATGCAAACTCCGAATACCTGTGAGTACTATCCGGGAGACACACGATGGGTGCTAACGTCCATCGTGAAGAGGGAAACAACCCAGACCGCCAGCTAAGGTCCCGAAGTACCAGTTAAGTGGGAAACGATGTGGGAAGGCTCAGACAGCTAGGAGGTTGGCTTAGAAGCAGCCATCCTTTAAAGAAAGCGTAATAGCTCACTAGTCGAGTCGGCCTGCGCGGAAGATGTAACGGGGCTCAAACTGGTCACCGAAGCTGCGGCTGCATACATTGTATGCGGGGTAGGGGAGCGTTCTGTAAGCCTGCGAAGGTGAGTTGAGAAGCTTGCTGGAGGTATCAGAAGTGCGAATGCTGACATGAGTAACGACAATGGGAGTGAAAAACTCCCACGC